>NZ_CP054598.1:969171-1206867 GCF_017869155.1 Wolbachia endosymbiont of Ceratosolen solmsi | reverse complement strand
TGAATCGCGGTATGACGTAGGACTGCTGTCATTCCAGTGTCAGCTACTTTCATGACACCGTCTACTTTGTAAAATTCACAAGAACCATTAAAATATTTTTTTACTTTTCATTGTATATTTCTCAACATATTATCTTTAAGTACTAAAATAATTAACAATATGGCATTATTAATAGTTGAATCACCTGCGAAAGCAAAGACAATAGGTAAATATTTGAGTAAAGAGTTCAAAGTAGCTGCATCCTTTGGACATGTGAGGGATCTTCCAGCAAAAAACGGTTCTGTCGATCCGGATAATGATTTTGCTATAAAGTATGAAACCATTGAAAAAGCAGAAAAGTATATAAAAGAGCTAGTAAAAGCCGCAAGCAAAACATCAGATATATATCTTGCAACAGACCCAGACAGAGAAGGGGAAGCAATGGCTTGGCATGTGATAGAGACATTAAAAGAAAAGAAAGCAATCAGTAATGAAAACAACATTTATAGAGTAGTCTTTAATGAGATAACAAAAAGAGCAGTACAAGAAGCAATAAAAAATCCACGTGAAATTAATATGGATTTAGTGCGTGCACAACAAGCACGTAGAGCTTTGGATTATCTAGTTGGATTTAGTTTGTCACCACTGCTGTGGACAAAATTGTCGGGAAGCAAGTCTGCAGGGCGAGTGCAGTCTGTTGTATTAAAGATTATATGCGAACGAGAAGATGAAATTAGTAAATTTATAACACAGGAGTATTGGAGCATAAAAGCAGAAATGCAAAATAGCAAAGATGAGGCTTTTTTTGCTATGCTAAGCCACTATGACAATAAAAAGCTAGAAAAATTTGATATTAAGAATGAAGAAGAAGCAAAGAACTTAGTCAGGGAGATTGAATCAAGGCAATATGCTGTAAGCACAGTAGAACGCAAGCAAGTTAAGAGAAACCCGCTTCCTCCGTTTATTACTTCAAGTCTTCAGCAAGATGCGGTGAATAAACTGTATTTTAATGTGAAAAGTGTTATGCGCATAGCGCAAAATTTATATGAAGGTATCGATATTGGTGGTGAAACTGTAGGGTTGATAACTTACATGCGTACAGATGGGTTTCATATTGCAGATGAGGCTATAAACTCAATTAGAGGGTCAATTAAGTCATTATATGGTGATAAATATTTACCGCAGTCTCCTCGTAAATATGTAAAAAAGGTCAAAAATGCTCAAGAAGCACATGAAGCAATTCGTCCAACTGATATCAATAGAACGCCGGGTAGTATTAAGGATTACTTAACGCCAGAGCAATTTAAATTGTATGATTTAATCTGGAAAAGGACCATTGCAAGTCAAATGGAGTCGGCGATTCTTGATCAAGTGGTAGTCGAAATTAGTTCTACTGACCAGAAAGTAATTCTGCGAGCAAGTGGATCAAGTATATTCTTTGATGGTTTTTATAGAGTCTACCAAGATAACATAGAAGCCGAAAATGAAGGCCTGCTACCTGCCATGAAGGAAGGGGAAGCGTGTAAGCTGATTTCAGTTGAGCCAAAACAACATTTCACTCAACCGCCACCTCGTTATAGTGAAGCAAGTATCGTAAAAAAAATGGAAGAAATCGGTATAGGTCGACCATCAACTTATGCAACAATTATTTCGGTATTACAAGATCGTGAGTACGTTTCATTGGATAGCAAAAGGTTTATTCCAAGCAGCCGCGGTAAAATCGTTACTATATTTTTAGAAACTTTTTTTCAGCGTTGTGTAGAGTATGATTTCACAGCACAAATGGAAGAGAAGCTTGATTTAATTTCAAATGGACATGCAGATTGGAAAAAAGAATTAGGCCACTTTTGGGTGCCATTTTTTGGTCATGTAAACTCTGTCAAGCAAATGACGCATGATGAAGTTTTCAGCGGCATTCACGATTTGGTAATCGATTGGTTTTGTTCAGAAGAAGGAAAAAAAGAGGTGAATACAAAATGCCCTGCTTGCTCTGATGGCATATTGAAATTGAACTTTGGAAAAGCCGGGGTGTTCCTTGGATGTTCTAATTATCCTGAATGCAACCATACAAAAGAAATTACGGGCAGTAACGACAATTCAGAATATCCAAAAAGTTTAGGTATAGATGATATAACAAACCAAGAAGTGATGATCAAAAAGGGTCCTTTTGGACTTTATCTGGAGTTTAATAACGAGTTAAAAAAGAAAAAAACGGTTTCCATACCAAAAGATATAAATGTTAATGAGATTGATCTGAGCACCGCTACTCAGTTACTTTCCTTGCCAAAAGTAATCGGAGAACACCCTGAAACCGGAAAGGAAGTAAAAATAGGCCTTGGGCGATTTGGGTACTATATTTTCTATGATGGTAGATACTTTTCTCTTAAGAAAAGCTCCAAAGAGGTGCTGAATAGAGAATTGAGCGAAGTTGTACAAATTATTGCAAACAGTCCATGCAAAGAGTTAAAATCTCTCGGGGTTAATGAAAAGGGAAAAGAAGTTTTTATCTGCAACGGTAGGTACGGATTCTATATAAAATGCGGTAAAACAAACGTTGCTTTGGGCAAGAGTGCAGATATTGAAAGTATAGATCTGGAGAAGGCTTTAGAGTTGATTAAGAATAAGAAGTAGACTTTTATTGAAATATTAGGTAAAGTTAAAATATACTCTAATAATGCGGTGGGATAAATGATATTTTACACACAGGGCGACACTCCAGCTTTATGTAGGTTAGATTACACGGATGTAAGTAAGTTAGTAGGCATACCAAATATCACAAGACTTGATTTAACTGAGTGCAAGATTAGTGTTGAAATTGTAAAAGAATTAGCTGAGCTTATAAATCTTACTTCACTTCATTTAGGTAAGTGCAAGATTAGTGTTGGAGTTGCAAAAGAATTAACCAAACTTACAAATCTTCCTTCACTTAATATAATTGGTTACAAGATTAGCGGTAAAGGTGCAAACGTAAAATTGCAGGATGAGGTATCAAACTCGCAAGAAAAACTTAAAAGCAGTAGCAAATACTATATTTGTGGAGCAACAGTTGGTTTAGTTATTGGTCTAGTTGCAGCATATTGTTTAGGGGCTGCTACTTTAACTCCTGTTGGTGTTTCTGTTGCAGCGTTTATTGCATCTGCTGTGGTTGGCGCGTTACTCGGAGCTGGGGTGGGTTATGCTGTGAGTACATATCTTGAAAGCACTGAATTAAACAATATGCAACCACGAAGGAGTTGTTGAAGATCCGTGTTAAATTCTAGTACAGGAGCTTTTTTCTAATGCTAAAGTTTACAGTTGAAACAAACCACCTGGCCACGTGGAACTGATTTCAGTTTATCAGTTGAAACTTGATTTGAGCAGAGTATGCATTTTATTGTGTTGCTTGGAGTAAGTGAGTTATCAACAGCAATTCTATCATCAAAAACAAAACACTCACCTTCCCAATTATCATTTTTATTATGAGTTTTTTCGAGGTAAGAAAGAATGCCGCCTTTCAGGTGGTACACATCGTTAAATCCAAGATTTTTCATGTACGCTGTTGATTTTTCGCATCTAATTCCACCAGTGCAGTACATAGCTACTTTCAGGTCTTTACTCTCAGAAAATGACTCTGTCCACTGAGGAAACTCACGGAAACATTGTGTGTGTGGATTAATTGCATTCTTAAACTTGCCTAATTTCACTTCATACTCGTTTCGTGTATCTATTACTAAAACGTCAGGTTGAGAAGTAAAATCATCCCAATGCTCTGGATCAACATATTTACCCTTCAGGGAAATATCAAGATTGCTTACACCAAGATTCACAATCTCTCTTTTTAATTTTACCTTCATCTTGCTAAATGGTTGATATTCTGCTGCACTCTCTTTCCATGTAAGGTCCCTTAGCCTATAATCAGAACGTAGAAAATCGAATATTTTATCAATTGCGTTTCTTTCACCAGATATTGTTGCATTAACACCCTCTTCTGCAAGGAGTATAGTGCCCTTTAACTCAACGTTGTTGCATGTAGCTTTTATTTCGTCTTTCATGTCATAATAATTAGAAAGTTCTACAAAATGATAGAAAGTTGCAATGACGAAGCTCATGATTATTCACTTATCAACTAAAAACATGATATACAAAATTATAAAGATATTCAATAGTACGGCTGTTAATTACTGGATATCTTCAGTTTTTACATATAACATTTTAATATAAAATATAGATTCAAATTAATGTTTTTAAGAGTATTTAAAAATATATTCTTATTTCTAGTAAGTATATTATTCGTCTGTCCAATATTATCATTAATATCAATTCTATTTACAGATACAGCAAATTCCGGATGGGTAATCAGCACACTTTTCCCTGAATATATACTGAGTACGTTAATTTTGATGATAGGAGTGGGGGGAATATCTTTCATATTTGGAGTAATTCCAGCGTGGCTCACCACATTTTTTTCATTTCCTGGAAGTAAAATTTTTGAGATTGCTTTGTTCTTTCCGATATCGATTCCTGGATATATAGTAGCGTTCGTCTATGTAAATACACTAGAATTTTCAGGTCCAGTGCAGAGCTCATTAAGAGACATTTTAGAGTGGAGCAAAGGTGACTATTGGTTTCCTGAAATAAAATCCCTAGGTGGTGGAATATTAGTAATGGGATTTAGTTTATATCCATACGTTTATATGTTAGTCCGCTCAAGTCTAAAGAATGTTAGTAACTCAGTCACTATTGCATCAACACTTGGGTTCTCCTCATTGAAGAGCCTGTTTTCTGTCATCATACCCTCCATACGCCCATCGATTATAGCTGGGTTGTCTTTGGTACTAATGGAAGTAATTACAGATTTCGGCACACCACAGTTTCTTGCTATCGATACTTTTACGACGGGAATATATCGCACCTGGTTTTTACTGCATGACAAATATTCAACTACTGTTTTAGCAGTTGCAGAATTAATTTTCGTTGTGATACTAATAGCTATCGAAAAAAAACTACAAAAAAAAGGAATATCTTACTCTTCAATCAATACCAATTCAGATTATCACAATAAACGGAGTATAAGTGGCGCTATACCGTTGATCTTTGCTTATCTTATGTGTGTATTGCCGATATTAATAGGTTTTATTTTGCCAATGATTCCGCTCATATATTGGAGCATAGAGAAGGGGTTTTTCATATACGAAGCAAGATTCTATAACATAATAGCAAATAGCATTAGTTTATCATTTATCACCGCATTAATCTCAATTAGCATTGCAATAATGATTGGATATACGGCGCGTAAAAATAAGGTAATCAACAATATAGCGCGTCTCATTTCTTTAGGCTACGCAATTCCAAATGCAATTATCGCAATTAGTATAATAATATTTTTAAGCAGAATATCCTCTTTCATTACTCAATATGTTGTGGAAATTAGCTTAGTAGGAACTATTGGCGCATTAGTTTACTCATATTTATTCCGTTTTTTTGCTATATCTTTCAAGGCGGTAGAGTCAGGGCTCAAAAAAACACCAAATGAAATTGAGTGGACTGCATATACCATGGGTCACGGACCTATTTCCACATGTTTGAATGTTCATATCCCTCTCATCAAGAAGAGTATATTATCGGGATTTTTGCTCGTATTTATGGATACTATCAAAGAGCTCACAGCAACACTCATTATAAGACCATTTAATTTTGAAACTATATCAACTAGAATATATGAACTTGTAAGCGATGAGCGCTATAGAGAAGCTGCCCCATTTTCGTTAATAATAGTTATAATAGGCTTAATCTCTACAATAACCTTATTTACACTTGATGATAAGGATAAAAAATAAACGTAACTGTTCACAGATTTCCACTTAATTCTTCAATCTCACTAATAGAAAGGCCAGTAAACTTAACAATAGTGTTGACATCAACATTATTAGCCAGCATTGCTTTTGCGACTTCAATTTTCCCTTCAATTTTCCCTTTCTCTATACCTTTTTGTATACCTTTCTCTTCAGCAAGATCAAGTCTGTATTCAAGAATAGCTTCTTCTTTGCGTAGATCCATTATCCTTTCTTCATAGGCTACTAAATCTTTTTCGTTCCAACGAAACTTGTCTAATTCATCATATGCTAGCTTTATTATTGGCGCTTTTTCTGCTATCTCTTTTAAGTCCTCTTCTGTTGTTTCTTCTGCGTATTTAAAAAAGAAACACCACCTTTCTACTATACTTTCTAACTGCTCTACTTTATTTTTTGCGAATTTAGGCAACTCAATAAAGACAAACTGAAAATCTTTTAAGTAATGGCCGTTAGTTTTTATATCACGTATATTGTGAGTAGAAATATAATCAACTTCTTCAGGAAGTAAGTTACAATTTGATATAGCAATAAAGAAGACTTTCTTTAAATCAATGTAGTTGCCAGATTTATCTAATTGTCTTGAGTAGGCTTTAGCAGCATAGAGTTGTGCGCGCTTTTCAAAGCCCTTGTCTCTAGCGAGCTGCATTTCTGCTATATATCTATTTCCGTGAGAATCCTTGCAGAGAACATCAACAATACTTTGTTTATCAGAGGCAACTTCGGGATCCATAATAGTGCTAAGAAACTCAACTTCTTGTATTGCATTTATCTCAGTAAACCCTAAAATATCGTTCAAAAAGTGGGTCAGGATATTCTTATTTTTTTCCGTTCCAAAGATTTTTTTGAAACACAAATCATTGCGAGGATCGAGAAATTTTGAAAGAGCCATAGCCAAAGTGCTTAAAAATATTAATAATTATACACTATTATTAACAATTATTCAACCATATTTTTGAAGATAGCTATAGCTAACACGTCATAACCGCCACGAACCGTCATACCGCGATTCATTCGCGGTATCTTAGCATAGATCCCGCTAACAAGTAGCGGGATGACGATTGTGTATCGTGCTTTGCTAAAAATCACAGAATGCAATCTGGTTACAAATAAACTATTTTGATAGTTAATGGGGTCTAGTTTTGACGTATGGACTATCCAAAGAAAAGGGTGGTATCATAACCTCAAAAATTTTTATGCTTTCTTCATTCAGAAATTCATACTTACCCTGCATTATTCCTGACGGTGCATTTAAGTATGTTCCACTTGTGTATTTGAATACCTCTCCAGATTTTATCACAGGTTGTTCTCCGATAACACCAACTCCGGCAATTTCATTTACTTTTCCCTTATAATCTATTATTTGCCAATGACGACTTAACAATTGAATAGTTGATTGGCTTTTGTTTTTTATCTTAACGTTATACATCCATACATAGCAATTTTCATAAGGAATGGATTGCTCTTCAATATAAATTGGTAAAACTGTAACTTCAACAAAGTTGGTAGTTAGTGTGTATTCTAGAATCATTATAGAATATTCATGATAAAAAGATAGTATCCTAATTATATACTTTTTTCATAGATTTTTCAAGTATACTCTAATTAGGAAATATCAATTTATAGTATGAATGAACCAGATGCGCTTAGCAAAAAAGTAATAGGAATAATAGGTGGTGGACAATTAGGTAAAATGACTGCTATCGCTGCAACAAAACTTGGACAAAAAACACATGTTTTTGCCAGTGCTAAAGACGATCCGGCTTGCTCTGTTGCTGATGATTTCACAATAGCAGATTTCTCTGATAAGAAAGCGCTTGAATCTTTTGCACAGAGTGTGGATTTGGTCACTATTGAGTCTGAAAATATTCCATGTAGTGCAATTAATATCGATGTAAATTTTTATCCGGGTAAAAAAGCGTTACACATTGCGCAAAATAGGCTTAGAGAGAAAGATTTCATTAGAAGCTTGAGTATAAAAACTGCTGAATACAAAAGTATACAAAATTATAATGAGCTACTGGAAAGCAGTAGAGCTTTTGGCTATCCAACAAGGCTGAAAACAACAGAAATGGGTTATGATGGAAAAGGGCAATATGTGCTTGAGAATGATTCTGAAGTGAAGCAATTTGCTTCCTTTGATTGGAATACAGAGTACATTCTTGAAGCAAGTGTTGATTTACTGAAAGAGGTTTCAATAGTCGTTGCAAGAGATAAAAACGGTAAAGTAGCTTTTTTTCCTATAGCAAAAAATTACCACGTTGATGGAATACTTGATACTTCAACAGTGCCAGCTAAAATAGATAGCAAATTAACTCAAGAGGTACAACGAGCTGCAAAGAAAATATCAAATGCGCTTGATGTAATAGGAATTCTGGCTATTGAATTTTTTGTTACTAAAGATAACGAATTGTTAGTTAATGAACTAGCTCCCAGACCTCACAATTCTTGCCACTGGAGCTTGGATGCATGTAACGTTAGTCAATTTGAACAGCTGGTTAGGATAATATGCGGGCTACCTATGCAGGAAGTAGTATTACGCTTTCCTTGTATGACGAAAAATATAATAGGTAATGATATATATGATTCTCATAAGTATTTGAGCAACGAAAAAGCTAGTTTAACCATATACGGGAAAAAAGAGGTTAGAGATAAGCGTAAAATGGGACATGTCAATATAGATTTAAGTTAACAGTTTTTCTACGTTATACCGCCACAACTGTACGAACATTGTGATATGATGAGATGTTACATAGTAAACGGTGTCATTCTAGCACCTCTTTTCCCGTCATTCCGCTGCTTGTTAGCGGGATCTCATTTCACTTTATGAAGGTGTCATCCGAGTAGCCTGACTACTTGGATCCAGGAATTTTATTAAGTTGGTAAGCATAAAAGTGGCTGATCTTATGTTAAAACACAACGTTCTTGATGAGATTACAGCAAGGCTGGATTCCAGCGTCAGCTACTTGAATGACAGCAGTCCTACGTCATGCCGCAGCGGGATGACGGTTGTCGTTTAGCCACAAACATTAAAAAATTTACCAAACGAAAAAAAAAGGCAAAAAAGCCCCGTGGTTGGCTAATTACTTACATTATACTTTCAAGTATGGCGTTTTTTTATTCTAAACGTTTAATAACCGCGATTCAGTTGCTTTTAAGCCGCAACTAATCTAAATTATAAACGTTAATAAATTTACTAAACAGAAAAAAGGCAAAAGAAACCCTAGGGTAGCTAATTATTCACTATCCATTTTTTAAGTTGGCGTTTTTTAATGTTTTAAATGCTTTATAAGCGTATTTCAGCTTGTGTAGGTCAAAACCCAGAAATTTGATAAAGACATAAGGTGCACATAGTGCAAAAAATTAAACATGAGACGCCAGATACGTGAGTTTTTTGTCATTTAATCTGTACAGAGAAGATAAATAAATAGCTTCAGTTTCATGATAAGGGGCTGGCGGAGTTTGTCAAGGAAGTTTTTCGTTTCTATCTCCAATAAAAGTTTGTATGCAATAACACAGAAGCATGTACAGCTATTCCTTCATTTCTTCCAAGAGAACCTAATTTTTCTGCAGTGGTTGCTTTGATATTTACAAATTCATCATCAATTTCTAATGCTTTTGATATGAATTTCTTCATTTCTACTTTGTAAGGCGATATTTTAGGCTCTTCACAAACTATAGTAATATCTAAATTAGATACGCTGTACCCTTTTTCTTTTGCTTTTTTAGCAGCAAAGTCAAGGAAGTGAGATGAATTGCAATCTTTCCATTCAGAGGAACTAGGAGGAAAGTGCTCTCCTATGTCGCCATATCCCAGTGCTCCGAGTATTGCATCAACGATTGCATGTATTGCAACATCACCATCAGAGTGCGCTTCTATTGCCATGTTGTGTTCAATTTTCACACCGCAAATTTTTATAAAGCTTTCAGCACCGTTTTGAACTTTAATGAACTTATGTATATCATAACCGGCTCCGACACGAAATTTTGGCTCTTCAAAAAGAAGCTTTGCCATATTGATATCCTCTTTTGTGGTTAACTTAAAATTGCTTTTCTCACCTTTAATAATCGCAACATGTTTTTTGTGCTCTACCATTAGTGATGAATCGTCAGTAAATTCTTTGACTGATTGATGGCATGATAATAATTCTTTGAAATTAAAAATTTGAGGGGTTTGTATGGCTCTGAGCTTTCCTCTTGAAATCGTAGATTCAATAAAACTATTACTCACCAATGACATAGTGTCTTCAACTTCTATTGCTGGAACTACTCCTGTATATTGATCATTAATCATAGATTCAACCAAGTTATCTATCAGAACATCTGACACAAAAGGCCTACAAGCATCGTGTATAACTACAAAATCTGGGTTAACTTTTTGTAAGCTTTCAAGCCCTAGTTTAACTGAACTTTGCCTGTTTTCTCCTCCGTATACAGGGCTTAGTAATTTAGTGTCTGTAATTAGTGATATAGCTTTCTCATAGAAACTTTCATGGTCTCTATTAATTGCTATTCTTATGTAATCTATATATTGGTTAGCCAGAAATCTTTTAATTGTATGAAATAAAACAGATTTACCTGCCAGTTTTATATATTGCTTAGGAATCGTAGAATTGCATCTACTGCCTACTCCCGCTGCAACTATTAATGCTGCTATTTTGTATTTCTTAGCGCACATATTTCTTTTTGTAGAAGCTTTCCTCTCTATCCAAGATTCTTTCCGAAAAATAAAATTTCTGACATCATATAAAAGTTACTTCCCCTATTAACTAGCATAATTATAATAGCAAAAGAGATATTTAGAGAGCTCAAAATCTATCTTTGCCTGCGGATTAAACAACTAAATTTTAGTAAAAAACGATAGTATTACAAATCGTAAAATACTTTCAACATAGGAAAAATAAATTGCATATTTTTCAGTAAATTAGCTATGCTAAACACATGCAAAAACGTCATATAACTATTTGTTTCATACTGCTTTTTATAATAGGGATGTTATTCCTGATGCGTCCTATGATTTTTCCATGTTTAATATCTATTATTATTGCATATTTGTTTAATCCGCTAGTAGTTAAGTTTGAAAAGTATAGAATACCGCGTTCATGTTCTGTAATTTTTATAATACTTATTTTATTAATAGCTTTTATACTAGTCATAACATTTGTTTTACCTATTATATATGTTCAAATTACTTCAATATTAAATTTCTTAGTGAGTAAAGTGCCTTCATTAAAGCTTAAAGTAATCCCCTCTGTATTAGAATTTCTTAATATAAAAATCGAGGATAGCTTATTTGATCACTTATCTAAAAATCTAGCAGAAAATTACAGCAACTATGTATCTTATTTCATGAATGCTCTTGATATTGCTAGTAACTTTATAATCCAAGTGTTAAGTTCAAGCTTTAACACGGTATCATTAATGGTGATTACTCCTGTAGTGTTTTTCTACATATTACGTGATTGGCCTTTAATTATAGAAAAAGCTAATAAATTAATCCCTATTCCTTACAGAGGAAAAATTGCAGATTATTTTTCCAAAGTGGATTTCATTATATCTAATTATCTAAAGGGGCAGGTAAATGTATGTATTGTCATGATGGTCTTTTACTCTGTGAGCCTGAGCATAATCGGATTGGAACACTCTATTGTTATTGGAATTTTATCAGGAATGTTAACGTTCATACCTTACGTAGGGCCATTATTATATACCATTATTGGGTTTTTGAGCGCTATCACTCAATTTAGTGGATGGTTTGAAAGTGCTGCCGTTTTGCTATTATTTGGTGTTGGACAATTAATAGATTCAAATATATTAGTTCCTTTATTAATAGGAAAAAAAGTTCATATACATCCAACTGTAATTATTCTGGGAATTACTATATGCGCTTCATATTTTGGATTTACAGGTATATTACTTTTTATTCCAATAATAGCAATGTTCAATGTATCAGTAGAATATGCAATCAATAAATATTTTAAAAGTGAGCTTTATAAAAACGGCTAACAGACCTTTTGCATAATCAATTTATGGTAAGAGGAGAAATGAGCCCAGAATACCTGACACATTTGAGGAGCGTAAGTAAATTTCTGCGCAAAAATTACTACCAGAAAGAGGTTACGTAAGAGGTTCAACGTGCAATTAAATTTATTTAACAACAATCAAGCTGATTATAGCCGGCAAAATTACATCATCTTAGATGAAAATAAGCACGTATATAATTCGGTAGTTAATGATTTATCTTGGAAATGTCTGATTCTTTTTGGACCTAAAAGCTCCGGTAAAACTCATCTTGCTCATATTTGGCAATCAATAAACGATGCAATCTTTATCAATGTGAATAACTTCGTAAGCGAGATTAGGTATAGCGATGCTTTTATTTTAGAAGACGTACAAAACATTAAAGATGAAGCAATGTTATTACATTGTTACAATTACATGAAAGAAAACGACAAGAGGCTGCTAATCACTTCTTCAATTTCACCAAAAAAGCTTAACTTCAAACTAAGAGATTTAAGTTCTCGAATATTATCAACTATCAGCGTAAAAATTTTGCCTGCAAGCGAGGAATTATTAAGAATTATGCTAATAAAACGATTTTCAGATAAACAGTTAAAAATTGATTTAAAAGTGATTAATTATATTTTAGCAAGAATAGAACGTTCTTTCTATAGCATTGATAAAATTATAGAAAAGATAGATAATGAATCTATAGGGTCAAATGTGACCGTTCCTTTTATTAGCACTTTATTAAAAAAAGATGCCATTTGATTTCTTCTTTTGTAAAGGTGTATATTAAAAATTTATTAACACCCATAACACTAACGTAATTGGAATCTCTATCTGTCCATGTTAGAATTATAATCAATGTTATGTTATAATAAATATAGATAGATACAGCTAAGAAGTATTCTATATTTATAGTAGAGCTCACTTTATAAGGTGTTTTTATAGATTTAACGTTATAATTTAACTATGATAAGAGTAAGATTAAATTTAAGAAAAAGGTTAAAGCAAAAGTTTGTGATGTTCACTCTATTGATAAATGCTTTATTTGTCTCATATTTTCTCATAAGAAACACAGGGAACACTTCTAATCAAATTATAGCCAAAGAAATA
Source organism: Wolbachia endosymbiont of Ceratosolen solmsi (assembly GCF_017869155.1). Lineage (NCBI taxonomy): Bacteria > Pseudomonadati > Pseudomonadota > Alphaproteobacteria > Rickettsiales > Anaplasmataceae > Wolbachia > Wolbachia endosymbiont of Ceratosolen solmsi. The sequence continues at coordinate 1,193,941 of NZ_CP054598.1, read as the reverse complement.
AATATAGGAACTGATAATGAAAAATAAACAGTCGCAAAATAAAAAAGAAAATCTTTACATAACATATTACATAGATGCTTTAGCTTCAGAGAGGTTCGCTGCACAAAATACTCTGGAAAGTTATCGTTCGGATTTACACCAGTTTGAAGAATTTTTATTGGAAAGCGGCACTACCTTGGTTGGTGTAAACAAAACCAATATTAAAGATTATGTGAAATCTTTATGTACACAAAAAAAATATAAAAGTAGCTCTATATCAAGAAAAATATCCGCTATGAAAAATTTTTACAAGTGTCTATTTAATGACGGAATAATAGATTTTAATCCAGCGCCGGCTAATGATGCTGAATTAAAGAATCCAAAAGTTTCTCGTCCTTTGCCTAAGTATTTAAGTGTCGAAGAAATATTTTTGCTAATGGACACAGTGAGAAAATCAGCAAGCGAATCGAATAAAGAGATAAGCAGTAAAAGGCTATGTGCGATTTTAGATATCCTTTACTCTTCTGGAATGCGTGTTTCTGAACTAATTAGTATGAAATTATGTGAAGTGTCACATTTAATAAACAGTAATAACAAAGAATGCTATATAATAATAAAAGGAAAAAGTGGTAGAGAGAGGCAAATTCTTTTTAATGAACAAGCATTGCAGAGCCTTAGAAATTATTTATCAGTTCGTGATAATCTGATCTCTAAAGAAAAGGAATCCGATTGGCTATTCCCAGGTGATAAACCTAATAAACCAATTACAAGGCAGAGGCTCGGTCAATTAATGAAGGAGTTGGCAAGAAAATGCAATATTGATGAAAATAAGATCTCTCCACACGTGATTAGGCATTCTTTTGCTACCCATCTACTAAATAGCGGAGCAAATATTGTGTTGATACAGAAAGTTCTTGGCCATACTAACCTTTCTACAACACAAATATATACTCATATTGCTAACGAAAAGTTAAAGGACAAATTAGCTGATTCGCATCCTATTACTCAGATGATCAATAATTAAATTTATTGTTTTTAATTTGTAATAAAGTTAAATTTAAATAAATTTATGTGAGTTTGTGATTTCAAGTTTATTGTTTAATTTCTTTCTTATATTATGGGAGGTATTCTATACTTTCATTACTCTCCCTGTAATTTTCTTTTCTGAGTGTGTAATAACCATTTTCCTCGTCTGTTCGTTGAGAGTTGTATTATTCATGCTGCGTTTATTATGTGGCATTAAATATGAAGTGAGGGGAATGGAAAACATCCCTAAGCAACCTTTTATCATTGCATCTAAACACCAATCTCCATTTGAAACATTTATTTTTATACTACTATTTAGAAAAGCGGTTTTTATTTTAAAACGTGAATTGAAATGGATTCCATTCATTGGTTTGCATCTTATAGCGCTGAAAATGATTTTTATTAACCGTTCAGATGGTATCAGTTCTATACGCCATATAATCAAACTAGCAAAAATGCGTATAAAAGAAAATAGAATCATAATAATATTTCCTGAAGGTACAAGAACAACTATAAACCAAAATATAAAATATCAACCAGGTATTGCTGCTTTATATAGCGTATTATCTGTTCCTGTGTTACCGGTTGCTTTAAACACTGGTTTGTTTTGGCCAAAAAGCATACTTTCTCTGAGAAAGAATCCCGGAAAGGCAGTAATAGAAATATTGCCCCCAATATATCCTGGGTTAAACAAAAATGAATTCTTGCAAAGTTTAGAAAAAATTATTGAAGAGAGAAGCAGTAGATTAACCATAGGAAAAACTGATATTGCAAATTAACAAAAAAACTTTATAATTAAAAGAAAAGTACAGTATTTTAGGTATTAATATATGGCAAATCATAAGAGTGCTAAAAAAATGATAAAGGTAATAGCAAAGCGCACTTTAATAAATAAGATGCGGAAAAGTAAAACTCGCACCTCTATTAGAAAATTGGTTGATATAATCAAGTCTGGCGACAAAGAAAATGTTGTTCTGGCATTTCGGAATGCTGAATCTAATTTACACAAGTGTGTGAATAAAGGTGTTATTCATAGGAATACTGCTGCGCGTAAAATAAGTCGCTTAAATGCAAAAGTAAAAGCATTGATGACCGCTTAATACGGTTAATGTAAAGTTAACTGTATTAATATATACTCCTCAGTTTGTATATTCTGTATAAAATTTAAGTAGCTTAAGTGATGGATAAAAAAGTGCTATTAGAACTAAGTAATGGATTAAAAATCGAGCTACCTGTATTAAGCGGAACAACAGGTCCTGATGTGTTAAATATCAAGGATTTATATAAGATGACAGGATTATTCACTTACGATCCAGGGTTTGTTTCTACAGCTTCATGCTCTTCTACAATTACATTCATTGATGGAGATGAAGGAGTTCTTAAATATAGGGGACATAATATAGCTGATTTGGCAGAGAATAATAATTTTACTGCTGTGATTTATTTATTGCTCTATGGTGAATTACCCAGTTCAGAGCAACACAAAAAATTTCTTCTCAAAATACAAGAATCATCCAAAGTATCAGAGCAAGTTACAAATGTAATTAAAGCATTTCCAAAAACTGCTCACCCTATGTCAATCTTAGTTGCATGTTTTGCAAGTTTGTCAGCATCTTATCATGAAAAGCATGGCAACAATGTCAATGGTGAAGACCTAGATTTTGGAATTTCTGCAATAGCGCAAGTTTCCACAATTATTGCAATGATTTATAGGCATATCAACAATCAGGAATTCATAAATGCTAACAATGAATTAAGTTACAGTGAAAATTTCTTAAAGATGATATTTGGCGATGCTGTTGATAATGATAAAAGCGCCCTTTTTGCAAAAGCTCTGGATAAAATATTTACTCTCCATGCTGATCATGAACAGAATGCTTCTACGGCGGCTGTCAGATTGGTGGGATCGGCTGGTTCTAATCTGTTTGCAAGCCTCTCTGCAGGAGTTGCTACACTTTGGGGACCAGCACATGGTGGAGCTAATGAGGCAGTTATAAATATGCTAAAAGAGATAGAGCAAAGTGGAGATATAGATAAATTCATCGAAAAAGCTAAAGATGATAAAGATCCATTTAAATTGATGGGATTTGGACATCGTGTTTATAAAAATTATGATCCGCGCGCGCGTATATTGAAAGGCGCTTGCCATGAGGTTCTAAGTAAACTAGAACAAAATAATGAACTGCTTAAAATTGCAAAAAAACTTGAAGAAATAGCTTTAAAGGATGAATATTTTATCGTGCGTAAGTTATATCCAAATGTTGATTTTTACTCAGGTATAATAATGAATGCTATTGATATCCCCTCAAATATGTTCACGCCTATTTTTGCACTTGCAAGAACCACTGGTTGGGTTACTCAGTGGTATGAAATGATAAATGATAAAGAAACTAAGATCTGTAGACCAAGGCAACTCTATTTTGGTAAATAAATTTATTTTCACTTCATTAGACTTCTTGCATAACCCAAACTAAGTAGAAAAAAGGTGTCATCCGAGTAGCTGACACTGGTTCCTTTACGACGGAAGTGTCCAGAGGTGTCATTCCAGTCTGGAATCCAGAAAAAAGGATGGTGTCATTCCGTATCCGTTCAGCCAATGGCGTCAACTTAAGAACTTTCATTAGCAAACTCTCCTAAAGACATGATGGCGTTTAGGCTTATCTACTTTATTGCGGCTGTCCCGGTCGGATTTTAACTTTAGCGCGTATACTTAAAAAGGGCTTGAAAGTTTTTTGGCGCAATAAGTACCTGATAGAGTTTCTGCCTCATTACACCAAATAAAACTGAAAAATTTAAACGATACTCAGTAATTTGATCTGGGTTCCAAGGCCCTTGTGCATCACACATATGAAGCGATAATATATTGCACATGACCAAGTTTGCCCAAAATTCTTGTAATACAGCCTCTCCAGAAAAATTCTCTAACTCTGCTCCTACTTTGAGTCGTTTATAGCACTCCTCTATGTGCCACCTTAACACATAAGCTTTGCTCCAAAGTCTCGGTCAAACTCTGTTTCTCAGTTGGCTAATGTCAGCACTATAACTCTTACTTTCTGTCCTTTCATTTTATTTTTTAGCTTTTCATTTTCTAATATAAAATCAAAATCTAATTCGCCAGCGTTCCCATAGCTTACTATAATTTCTTTTTTGCAAGCGAAAAATAAAATCTACTTCCAAATCATAATGCTGCTGAATGAATTTTACTGAAGACGATCATAGATAAATAATAATTTCTCTTGATTTAATAAACGCATTTGAGTGATAACTTCGGGTAATTGCTCTGCCGCCAACGTTTGTTCACCTATATTCCAAGCTGCAAGACGAGCACTACAAATTAGCGAAGTACACAAATCAACAAACAAATTGCCAATGGTGCCTGTTGTTCCATTTGGTTCAAACTCGGATACAATTTCCCCAGAGCTGGGTAATCTCATACCAGAACCATCTGCTGCAATAAGTCTATAGCCTCTCCAACTCAGGTTCATCCTGATAGGCTGTTTGGATGCTTAAATTCTTGAAAGCCTGTATGGCAAATCTTATACCTTGCTTTAGAAAAAGCTTGCTTTGAGGGTACATGTCAATGGCTCCATAAGTTCACATTCTATTCCCAAACTTTTTTTAACTAACTTTAAAATCATAGAAAATACTGTCGAAAAAGGAAGTTTTCTTGTTCGTGTAAAACTCAACACAATGGATTTTCTGAAAAGTTTTCGAGTATATTATATTTTTAATTTGTAGAATAAGGTTTTTTCCTTTTTGCATATTTCACCTAAAAAGGACACATTTTAGACTTCTTTGTTGAAATAAAACAGAAACAAAAGTGCTGTCCCTTGCACTCTTTGGATAATTTAATGATAAAAAATTTAGAGAGAAATTTTATACACTATCGCTGATATTTTTCCTTAAGTTGACGCCATTGTGTGAACGGTTACGGTTTCCCGTCTTCACCATGCTATATAGAAAAAAGTCTGGATTCCAATTTGCATGACAATATGGAGTATCTGCTTCTTTCATCCCAGTGGGATCTTTTATTCCATTTTATCAACAGTTTGTTTTGCAGTATCAAACAATTTTAATCCTATAATCCCGAATGTAACTAAAATAAAGCATATTACTTCGAATAAATTAACTGGTTCATCAAATAGGTAAACTCCAAGTATCGAAGCTCCTATAGCGCCCACTCCAGTCCAAATTGCATAGCATACTCCGATAGGTATAGAACGTGTAGCGAGCGAAAGTAAATATGTACTAAGAGCCATGGAGAGTATGCTAATTATTGATGGTACGAGATGAGTAAATCCATAACTATGCTTAAGTGTTATGACCCAGAACACTTCAATTAGTGACGATAAGAGTAAATATATCCAATTCATGCATAAATTTTTAGGTTTAAATAGAGAGCTTCAGCCCTATGCTTCCTATTACAATTAAAACGATACATAAAACTTGAGATAAATTAATATTCTCTGTGAAAGTGGTTGCACCAATTATAGTTATTCCAATTGTGCATATTCCAGAGGAAACTGCATAGCATACCCTAATAGGTAGAAAGCATGCTGCAAGAGATAAAAAGTAAATGCTAATGATCATAATTACCAATGTTGCAATCGAAGGCACAACTTTAGTAAAACTGTTACTAAACTTTAGCGTTACAGCCCACAGTATCTCTAGGATACTAGACAGCAACAAATACAACCAGCACATTTTCGTAACATTTCAATCTTGTATTGTAACAGAAATTGTTAGTTAAAACTACACTAAAGTGCAATAGATCTCTCTTTCGGAATTGCTTTAATATCAAACTTAAAACAACATCCTAAAAAACTTTTCTACGAAATTCAATTCCTGCACGTCATTTGCTGCATAAAGTGGTGTAGTTTGTTGCTCAATACCTGGTATTTCTACAAAAACTTTGCCCACTTCTTGACCTTTTTTAATGGGTGCAGGTATCATATCTTTATATTCAATACGCACCTTAATTTGGTCATGCAATTTGCGGTTGTAAGTTATGGTAACATTGTTTGCAACTGTAATAGGCACTTTTCTATCTTTTCCATAGAGAACATTTACTTCCTCAACTACGCTGTCTTTAACGAATATTTTCTTAGTGTTAAAATGATTTAAGGAGTATTGTATCAATCTTTTTGCTTCTTCTATTCGCTCTTTCTCAGTGTTTAAACCATTTACGACAGCAAAAATTCTCCTATCATTTCGTTTTGCAGATGCTACAATGCCGTAACCACCAGCATTTGTATAACCGGTTTTTAAGCCATCAACCCCAATATCGTGAAAAAGTAGAAGATTTTTATTCTTTTGTACAATTTCATTATATGTCAAATATTGTTCGGAAAATAAATCATAATATTCAGGAAAATCGGTGAAAATCCTTTTTGCCAGCATTACCAAGTCTTTTGCGTTCATAAAATGATCTTCATCTGGCCACCCGCTTGAGTTGACAAAATGACTGTCATTCAGATTCAAATTTTGTGCAACTTCATTCATTTCAGCCACAAAATTCTCTTCTGATCCTGCAATGCCCTCGGCTAGTGTTATGCAGGCATCATTGCCTGAGACTATTGTAATTCCTTCAAGTAATTCCCTCACCGTAACGGATTGACCTTCTTTCAAAAACATGGAAGAGCCTCTCCTTTCCCACGCTTTTCTACTTACTCGAAATTTATCCTCCATGTGTATTATTCCAGCTTTTAGATAATCGAAGGCTATATATAAAGTCATTAGCTTGCTCATTGAAGATGGGGCCATTTTTTCATCAGAATTATGGTCAAAAATGAATGAGTCTGAAGCTAAATCTAAGACTACTGCTTGCTTTGCTTTGGTTCTAAACTGGTATGAGTATGAAGAAAAAGGAAGTATAAAAACTAATAGCAAAATTACCAATCTGCTTAACATATCTATAATTTTAAATTTATAGTGTACTAATTAATAGTATAATTTTACAGGGGCATTTCAATAGATCTCTTGCATAAAAATTCCTTGACAAACCTCGCCAGCCCCCTTATCATGAAACTGAAGCTATTTATTTATCTTCTCTGTACAGATTAAATGACAAAAAACTCACGTATCTGGCGTCTCATGTTTAATTTTTTGCACTATGTGCACCTTGTGTCTTTATAAAATTCTAGGTTTTTACCTAATATAAGCTAAAATGCGCTTATAAAGCATTTAAAACATAAAAAAACGCCAACTTAAAAAATGGATAGTGAATAACTAGCTACCCTAGGGTTTCTTTTGCCTTTTTTTCTGTTTAGTAAATTTCTTAATATTTATGGCTAAACGACAATCGTCATCCCGCTGCTTGTTAGCGGGATCTCTTGTTAGCGGCTGAGATACCGCGAATGAATCGCGGTATGACGGTTCGCGGCGGGATTCCAGTGTCTGGGCACTGGGATGACAGGAAAAGGGGATACTTGGATGACAGCAGATCACCTCTTCACAAAAATTTTATCAGTAATACGCATATCAATAATACTCCAATCGCTGAAAGTAAAATCAGTTGTATTGTGTAAGTGGTTTAAATAGTCCCATGCACTATAAGGGTTATCTTCAGGCAGTTTTACTGTGGAATCGTTATCAAGTATGATATTCCATCTTCTATTCCCTATATAAGCAAAAGAAGAAATGTGGTCTCTTAATTGAGTTTTACTCTCCAACACATCTCTAACAAATTCTAGGTTTGATAACGAGTTTTGTCCTTTAATTACAACAAGATCATCTACTAGATAGTCATCTACGATCACTTTACCTTCAAAATCAATTACCGAGGTTTTGTTATTATCTTTCCAGAGAGCAAACGGTTTATGCTCATCTATATTAATGTGTAGAGTATTGGGCAAAATTCTGTGAAATCTTACGTGTTTTATCCACCTGCTTACGGATTGTATGTTACCGGCAAGTTTTGAAAGTGATATATACAGGATAGGTTGCGTTCTATCTGTCAAACTTAGAATATCCTTTTTGTTTGTAAATTTATTGCCGCTCACGACTACTTCGTCGATTGAAAATCCACTACTGAGTAATAAACTAGATAGGCAGTCATTATACCAAGTAAAGTAGTAATTAAATCGATTTATTATTTTATCAAGTGAGCTGTAAAGTATTAGCGTAAGAAAAAGTGCTGTGATAATAACCAAGGCACACTTACGCAAAAAACTCCTTTGGCTTCTAGTAATACTGCTCAACATGACTTAAATCCCTAATATTTTTGTGCTGCAAACTATCTTCAATAATAATTTTAACTAATTCATTAAAATTGATTCCTTTTGCCAATTTTGCAATTTCTGGCACTAACGATAACTCAGTAAACCCAGGATGTGTATTAATCTCAAGCATTTTTAAAGTGTTATTTTTGGGATTATAACGGAAATCTGAGCGGGAAATAGTTTTGCATCCTAAAAATTGATGAACTTTCAGTGCGTGTTCCAAGGTCATTTTATATATATTGTTAGGAATTTCAGCGGGAAATATATGTTCTGCAAATCCATCTGTATACTTTGCTTCATAATCATAGAATTTATTTTTTGGTCGTACTTCTATAGTGCCAATTGCTTCATCCAGCAATACAGCAGTATGTAACTCTATGCCCGGTATGTATTCTTCTACGATCATCTTTTCCATTATAGTAGAACTATTATCTTTCAGTTCTAAGTAATCCTCGTGCGAGAAAATTATGTACACTCCAATACTTGAACCTTCATTAATTGGTTTTAAGACGTACGGATAATCGATTTTAATATTATTTTTTAGTAGATCTTCTCGGCTAATTACATAACCTTTTGGAGTGTCGATACTAAGGGACCGAAATATATGCTTTGACATCACTTTATTCATAGCAACAGCAGAAGCCATAACTCCTGAGTGTGTATATTTTATACCTAAAATCTCCAATAAACCTTGAATGCAGCCATCTTCACCATAAGGTCCATGCAGAGCGATAAAAGCAAGGCCCGAATTAATTTTTCTAAGCTTTTCAGCAATGTTACTGTCAACATCTATTTCTATTGCATTATATGAAAGGCTATCGAGCGCCTTCTTTACTGCTTTTCCGCTCATAAGCGATATTTCTCTCTCACAAGAAAACCCACCACTTAAAATTGCTATAGTTGGAACCATAAGCATTCTATATTTTACTATATAGCATATATAATGGTTACATTAAGCTTATTAAATACCTACTTTGGCTAACTATAAGACCTTCTTACTTTCCTTTAAGCACTTTTTTATCCACTTCAAATAGCGTGCTCGGCAACGGTACTGGCGTGTTTGCTGCACCTTTATACTGTTCACAGACAAGCTTTTCTAAATCCTCAGCAGATTGTTCTTTTACTTCTTCTTTTTTCACTACTCCACTAGTTACTAAATCAATTAAGGCTGTAGTGTGTATTATCATTCGATTATTTAGCTCAAATATCTTTTTTGTATCAAGTGAGGGGTTTCTAATTAAGGCAGATAGTGCATGCATATATTTGTCTATATCAGAAAGACTTTTGCTTGTATCATAGTTGCTAACTAATATATATTCCTTCAAACGCTCAATTTCTTCTGGAGTAAACTTGTAAACTTCATCAAGTTTCCTTATTAAAGATATAGTAAGTATTCTACTTAGAACTCTTAATTCTCTAATAAATTGTACTCCTTCTCCTTCAGGATAAGACATTTCTTCCTTTTTATATTTCTTGAATAATTCTTGATCATAAGACTTCTTAAAATCTGACATTATTGCCAATGCTAACTCTTTTGAACCTAACTTATAAGCTTCGTTGAAGCTGCTTGCGTTGGCATCTTGTGCACCGCCTGCAGTAATTCCACAACTCCAAGAAATCTTTTTAAACAAGCTATAATACTCTTTTATCATCTCTTCCAGCAATATTTTAATATCATCTTCGGTTAACTTTACTGTTGATAATAGATCACATGTTTTTTCAAGATTACCGTTCGCTTGAAAAAGTAACCCTTCAATCTTTTTAATGGTTTCTCTTTTATTTATACTCATAACTTACCCCCAAGATTTAATGCTAACAGCTAGTTTTATAATCAAATATTTCAAAAGTCAATAAGCCTTTTTCCTTAATCCTTAAATTAATCGATACTAATTTATCAGCATAACAACTTAGATAACGCAACTATTTTCAGCAACCAAAAACAATAACCCTGAAATACAAAAAGTTTCTTTTCCTTCAGCAGTATTATTCTAAATTTTCCTCAAAATAAGTTGTTTTATCCTTTTTTTCCTTATACTCTTCTGCTGTATAGAGAGGTTGCTTCTTAGCTGTGATATTTGGCCATTTTTGTGAGTATTCTACGTTTATGTTGTAAAATGATTTGAAGATTTTTTGTTCACTGTTCAGTAACTCTTCATCTAGTTCTAAAATATCTTTTATGGAATCATCAGTTACAATTGCATCTACTGGACACTCAGGTATGCACACTCCGCAATCAATACATTCATCTGGGTTAATCACGAGCATGTTTTTACCTTCATAGAAGCAGTCAACGGGACATACTTCCACACAGTCCGTATATTTACATTTTATGCATTTATCTGTAACAAAATGCGTCATAAAACACTGTATATTTGCATTATCTTGGGTACACTAAATTGATAAGAAATTCAAGCCTTTTATGAAGATAAATAAATTGAACAACAAAGAATTAGAAGTATGGTTAAGCTTGGCTAGAACTATAGGACCAACAAAGTTTTTTAGTATACTAAGAACACATGGATCGCTAGATGAGGTGCTAAAATATCTCAATAGGGTGGCTAATAATAAGGTGTATGGCATTCAAGATGCACGAGAAGAAATCAATAATGCAGAAAGAATTGGAGCTAAAATTATACCCGCATGTGACCCAGATTACCCTGATCTTTTAAGAAATATCTCTAGTTGTCCTCCTGTAATAACTGCGCTTGGTGATATATCATTATTAAGCCGTGAGATAATTGCAATAATCGGTGGGCGTAACTCTTCAATGAATGGAAGAAATTTTGCCAATAAGTTGGCACTTGATTTAAGCGAAGCTGGTTTTGTTATCGTTTCTGGACTTGCAAAAGGAATCGATACTGCAGCAAACAGTGTAATATACAAAAATCATCCCACTATTGCTGTTACAGCAAGCGGAATTGATGTGGTGTATCCAAAAGAGAATTTTGATCTATACAAAAAAATCACTGGGAACGGTGGGTTAGTAATTACTGAGCTTCCATTTGCTACTAAACCAAAGCCTCAGTATTTTCCTCAGAGGAATCGAATTATATCTGGCCTATCGCTAGGTGTTGCAGTGATTGAAGCATCGAAACGTTCTGGCTCTCTAATAACAGCAGATTTTGCTTTAAATCAAGGGAGAGAGGTGTTTGCAGTTTCTGGTTTCCCTTTAGATTCACGCTGTAGTGGTAGTAATTATTTAATTAAAAACGGTGCTAAGCTTATCGAATCCGCTGATGACATAATAGAGAGTATTAGGTTTAGTCTACCTCCGCAGCAAAAAAAACTATTTGATGTTGAGCACTATGCTGTTAACCAAAAACAAGAAAAATTACAACAGGCAAAATCTGTTATAGTTGATCATATTAACTCTGTACCTGTTGATATAGATGAACTTATATTAGCAAGCGGACTTTCTACCAACATAGCTCTAATGGCTCTTTTGGAACTAGAGTTGGAAAACAGAATAGAGCGTTCCCCGGGGAATAAAATATCGTTAATTTTCTAGATTACTTTAGCTATAGCTAGGTCGTTTTACTAGATGTTCGTACAGATATAGCTAAAGTGGCTTAGGTTTACCTACAATTTGAAAAACAACAAATTCGTCATCCCGCTACGTGTTAGCGGGATCTAGAGATACCGCGAATGAATCGCGGTATGACGTAGGGAAACCTTTCTTGGGTTAGCTATATATGCTTGACACTGAAATGATGTCATTTGTTATAGGATTCTTAGTTGCTGATTTTAGAATTGATAAGAGAAAACTTTTTTTCAACTTGTTGTATAATTTTATAAAAGTGATCGAAATCTAAGCTTGCACTGCCAATTAAAACTCCTGATAAATTTGAGATACTGAGCAAATTTTCTATATTTTCTGAACTGACTGAACCACCATATATAATGTGTTTTTTACTAGTACACAATTTTATTACCTCTATCACCTTAGCAATTGCATCATTATTTGGCACATGACCTGTGCCTATTGCCCATATTGGCTCATATGCTACGGTATATTCACCGTGTGTTGGCAAGCGGTTTTTACATTGATATTCTATTACTTCTTTTGTTTTTTCATTCTTATAATCTTCTGAATTTTCACCTACACAGATAATTGGGTGTAAGCCTGATTCTATTGCTATTTCCGACTTAAGTTTTATTTCACTATCTTTTTCATTAGCCCTTTCAGAATGCCCAAGTATTACGTAAGTACACCCTAGTTCTTTTAACATTTCTGCACTAATTTCACCTGTGTAAGAACCGAACTTTTTATGATGGCAATTCTGTGCTCCTATATTAATATTATTGTTCAACTCTATACTGCTTGGAAATGATGTAAAAGGAGGGCAAATCACTAGCTTAGAGGTAATTTCGTTGCTCTTGTTGTTAAGTTTGCCTATAAAGTCAACAAATGAAGAACGCATTCCATTCATTTTCCAATTTGCTACTATTAAAAAGGACATCAACTTTACTTATATGAGTGAGAGTGCCGGCTGTCGGACTTGAACTGACAACCTACTGATTACAAGTCAGTTGCTCTACCAATTGAGCTAAGCCGGCGTTAAACACATTAATAATATACAATTATCAATGAATTTTAGTCAACTAATTTTTAAAATACTGTATAATGAAAATAATATGAAAAAATTTTTACTGAAGCCAAAAAAGAGTCTAGGGCAAAATTTTATTTTATCGAGTGAGATAACAAAAAAAATAGTCGCTTTAGCTGGTAGTCTGGAGAATTTTAATGTCATTGAAATTGGTCCTGGATATGGTGCATTAACAAGAGAAATATTGGTGCATAATCCAAAGTCTCTACTTTCTATAGAAAAAGATAGAGATTTAGTAAAACACCATGATCAACTGCTAAATGAGCATCAAGGAAAGTATAAAATTATAGAAGCAGATGCACTGCACGTTATAGAAGAAGAGCTGATAGAACGTCCAGTTAAAGTTATTGCTAACTTGCCTTACAATATCTCGGTAGTGTTATTTTTAAAGTGGTTAAATAATATAAAATTTTTTACGAACTTGACATTAATGTTTCAAAAAGAGGTAGCAGATCGCATTACGGCAAGACCCAATTCTAAAGATTATGGTTCCTTATCAGTGCTAAGCCAGTTACTATGTGATATAAAAAAGGAATTTGATATTGAACCTAAAGAGTTTTTTCCAAGACCAAAAATACATTCTTCAGTAATTACAGTAAATCCTTTGCCTATCCCAAAATTTGCAGTAAATTTGGAAACCTTAACAAGATTAACACGTGCTGTTTTTTCTCAAAGAAGAAAGATGCTGAGAAATAGCTTGCAAAATATAACGAACCACGCTGAAACTGTCCTTGAAAACGCTAAATTGAGCGGAAACCAGCGTCCAGAAAACTTAACTATTGAGCAGTTTTGTTTGCTGGCAAATAATGTAGAATGCTTATTTTGCAATAAAATGTATTAGCAACTATATAGCTTTTCTATCTCCTAAAAACAGTTAGAGCTATACAATTAAAGGCTCCTAGCTAATTTTGCCTATTGCAATTTAATTAATTGGCGTATAAGCTTTAAATAAAGCCTATGAAAAAAATGGAAGCTTGTTATTCGTTTGACGATATACTTCTTTTGCCAGCCTATTCTAATATATTGCCTTGCGATGCAGATACAAAAACTTATTTAACAAATAGTATAGAACTAAATATCCCTCTCATATCCTCTGCAATGGATACTGTTACTGAATCGGGCTTTGCAATAGCTATTGCCCAACATGGAGGGATAGGTTGCATACATAAGAATTTATCAATAGATGAACAAGTTTTAGAAGTAAGAAGGGTGAAAAAATATGAAAGTTGGATCGTGTATAACCCAATTACGATTTCACCGGATAAAACAGTTGCGGAAGCAATTTCATTAATGAGAGAGCACAATTATTCTGGCATTCCTGTAGTCGATCAACGCAAGTTAGTTGGAATTTTAACTAACCGAGATGTGAGATTTATTGAAGACCAGAACATGAATGTAAAAGTTTCCGAAGTGATGACAAAAGATAAGTTAGTGACAGTGCGGGAGCAGGGAGTGAATAGTGCCTCAGCAATGAAATTGTTGCATGAAAATAGAATAGAAAAGCTTTTGGTCGTAGATGAAAATTCTTGTTGTATAGGTTTAATTACGGTTAAAGACATTGAAAAATACAATAGATACCCAAATTCATGTAAAGACAGTAAAGGGCGTCTCAGAGTTGCCGCTGCAATTGGCACTGGTAAAAAAGATGGTATAGACAGATGTGAAGCTTTGATCGGAGAAGAAGTTGATGTAGTTGTTGTGGATACTGCTCACGGTCATTCCGAAAACATTATCAATACCATTAGGGAAATAAAAAAGATGTATCCTAATACGCAATTAATTGGCGGAAACATTGCAATAAAGGAGGCTGCTGAAGCGTTGATTGATGCGGGTGTTGATGCAGTGAAGGTTGGAATAGGACCAGGATCAATCTGTACAACCAGAATAGTTACAGGTGTTGGTGTGCCACAATTCTCTGCAATCAAGAATGTTGCAGAGGCGTGTAGAGCAAGAAACGTCAGACTAATTGCTGATGGTGGGGTAAAATACTCAGGAGATGTTGCAAAAGCTATTGCAGCTGGTGCTGACTCTGTGATGATTGGTTCGATTTTTGCTGGCACTGACGAAAGCCCAGGTGAGATTATTATGTATAAGGGCAGAGCATATAAAGGCTATCGAGGAATGGGATCTATTAGTGCAATGAAACGAGGTTCAGCTAGCCGTTATTTTCAAGATAAAGATTCAAAACTCAAATTAGTTCCACAAGGAGTGGAAGGAAGAGTTCCATTCAAAGGTCCAGCTTCAGGAGTAATCCATCAATTGATTGGCGGATTGCAAGCTGCAATGGGGTATACTGGTAATAGGAATATAGAAGAGATGAAAAAAAATTGTAAATTTGTTACTATTACTGCATCAGGATTAAGAGAGAGTCACGCTCATGATATAGTCATTACACAAGAAGCTCCAAATTATGCTTATCAAACGTCCAATTTGTCAACCGATTCGGAGTAGTCCAGAAAAAGTAGAGAGAAAGTTAAGACGTTTTTGGAGTAAAATAAAACGTTTTTTCAAAATATGACAAATAGAAGAGAATATACAGCAGAATTCAAATTAGAAGCTGTTAAGCTGGTTAAAGAAACAGGTCAAGCAAGTACAAAAATAGCAAAAGATCTAGGTATAGATGGCAGTATGTTAAGTAAGAAAATATGATGGAAAAATGTCTGGAGCATACGCATTTCCAGGCAAAGGCTCCTTATGACAAAGAAAGATTTGATCTAAAAAAAGAGCTAATAAGAGAAAGAGACATCTTAAAAAAAGCCCTGGGCAAAGAAAAAGAGTAAAGTATTCTTTTATATAGAAATTGCTATAAAACACAGGAACTATGTAGGGTTTTGTACTGGTGGTATTGGTTGCTAAGGAAAAAAGCAGTAAAGAATTAGCAAAAGAAGGGCTTCTAGCAGATATTCAAAAAATACATCAAGCATTCTAAATGCAGATATGGAGCCCCTAAAATTCACGCTGAATTAAAAGCTTTAGGCAAAAATTAAAACAGTACAAAGTGTTATGCAAGAAAATGGCATTAAAACCAAGCTTAGACGAAGGTTCAAAAATAAAAAACAGCAAATAAGCAACCGAGTTGTGGCTCCGAACACATTGGATCAAAATTTTACTACTGATCAGCCAAATAAAGTTTGGGATTACCTACATAAAAACTAAAGAAGGTTGTTGGCGGCAATAATTGACCTATATTCACGCATGGTGGTTAATGAGTAACATGATAATTAGTTATAGATTCTTTATTGATGGCCGTTGATAAACGCAAACCCGATAAAAATCTGCTGTTACATAGCGATCAAGGGTCACAGTATACCTCTCAAAATTACCAATTTCTATTGAATACAAAAAACATCATTTCCAGCATGAGCCATAAGGGCTGTTGTTACGATAACTCTGTTGCAGAAAAGTTCACTTAAAAGGGAGCTGCTTATTGATACTTCTCGCTCAACAAACCAGAACTGCCATATTTGAATACATAGAAATCTTTTGTAACAAATAACGTAGACATTCTACTATTAACTATTGCATTCCTGCACAATTTATTCTCATGATAAAAACGTCTTAACTTTCTCTCTACTTTTTCTGGGTAAGGTCAAATAGAGAATTTTACAAAAATCTATTTTTAACTTACAATCAATTATTACAATTTTAAACATACAACTTATGTATAACAGACTTATAGTCAAATCTTTTTCAGTATTATGCATCTGTTTATTTGCTTTATACATAACACTGCCAAATTTCTTTGATAATAAGCTTTTTATTTCGAAAAAAAGAATAAACTTAGGCCTTGACCTGAAAGGAGGGGCATCTTTGCTTTTAAACATAGACTTAGACTTCTATTTTAAGGAAAAGCTAAGCATGCTAGCTAACGAAATAAAAGAGACATTGCTAACAAAAAATATTGAATCTAACGTACAAAATAGCGTTATAACTTTAAATAATATTGATGATTATAAAAAAGCATCTGTGTTGATTAATGCGATAAATCCAAATTTAGAGCTAAATAGAAAAGATTCTTCGATTCTCATTTCGTATAAACCCCATTATAAAAATTCTTTGATCAGTGAAGTAGCTGCAGAATCAATAAACAATGTCCAGCGCCGTTTGGACAAACTTGGCACAAAGGAAGTCAGCGTTCAAAAACAAGGGCAGAATAAAATATTAGTGCAGGTGCCTGGAGTAGAAGATACCAAGCAGATAAAATCTCTGCTTGGCAAAACTGCTAAGCTAGCTTTTCATTTGGCAAACACTAACATAGCCAAGGTGCAGGATATAGACCATGAAACCACTGTCATGCTCAAGGATTCTTTAGGTAATTCTTATCCAATATTCCGCAAAACTGAAATAGGTGGTGATTCGCTGGTTAACGCATCAGTTAGATTTGGTCACTTAGGTAAACCAACAGTGCATTTTAAATTTGACAGCATAGCGAGTAAAAGATTCGCAAAAATCACTAAAGAAAATGTGGGAAAACCTTTTGCAATTGTTCTGGATAACACAGTCTTAACAGTACCTACAATACGTGAGCCAATTTTAAATGGAGAGGGAGAAATTAGCGGTAATTTTACTGAAAAACAAGCAAGCGAACTTGCAATACTTTTAAAATCTGGAGCACTGCCAGCACCACTTAAAATAATTGAAGAAAAAAACATTGGCCCAAGTCTTGGAGAAGAATCAATAAAGGCAGGGGAAATGGCAGCAACAATCTCTATTATAGCCGTGGCTTTATTTATAATCATCACTTACGGTAAATTAGGTGTATTGGCCTCTGTTGCGCTTTTTTCTAATGTAATTCTTATATTATCAATTCTCACTCTGCTTGAAGCAACTCTAACTTTACCTGGAATTGCCGGTATTGCACTCACTGTCGGTATGGCGGTGGATGCAAATGTTTTAATATTTGAGCGAATTCGTGAGGAAATAAAATCTGGCAAGAGAGTGGAACGTGCTATTGAAGAAGGGTTTAAAAACGCTATAAAGACAATACTGGATTCAAATATCACTACATTAATTGCTGCAGGAATAATGTTCATTATTGGCAGTGGAGCAATTAGAGGCTTTTCTGTCACTTTATCAATAGGAATTTTATGTTCGATGTTTTCTGCAATCACAGTCACAAAACTCCTGATAGAGTTGTGTATGAACCCGAAGGAACTAGTGCTTTGTTAGTCAACTACCTTCATTCCCACAACGTTATATCCTGAATCAACGTGCAAAATTTCTCCAGTAGTGCCACTACTTAAATCGCTTAATAAGTATAGCGCTGCCTTGCCAACATCCTCTATTGTAACATTGCGTCTGAGCGGAGAATTATTTCTATTCCATTCTGATATGAAGTGAAAATCGCTTATTCCAGAAGATGCTAAAGTTCTGATTGGACCAGCGGAAATTGCATTTACTCTGATATTTTGTGGCCCGAGATCACATGCTATATATTTTACACTTGCTTCAAGTGCTGCTTTACATAAACCCATAACGTTATAATTTGGCATAACTTTTTCAGCGCCATAATAAGATAAAGTAAGCAAACTACCACCACCTGACATCATTTTTTCAGCTCTTTGTGCTAAAGCAGTGAAAGAATAGCACGATATATGCATTGCATTGAGGAAGTTATTCAGTGAAGTATTGACATATTTACCATCTAACTCATTTTTATCGGAGAATGCTATTGCATGCACCAAAAAGTCAAGAGTACCCCATTTTTTCTCTATTATTTCAAAAGCGTTATCTACGATTTTTTCATTTGAAACGTCACAGTGTAATATTAGCTCCACATTTAATTCATCTGCTATTGGTAATAATTTTTCTTTTATTATTTCGTTCTGGTAGGTGATTGCAAGTTCTGCCCCGTGCTCTGAGAGAGCTTTTGCTATACCGCATGCTATCGATCTCTTATTTATTATTCCGGTTATTAATCCCTTTTTGCCTTGTAATAGACTTGTCGTCATAGAACTATCTGTTTTTTATAATTTGGAATATTAACTAGGTAAAGTCAAGATATCACTATGTTTTAAAATATTTTTTGCAGTAACTTGAAGTCTATAAACAGTAATCTTGATTCTTCTACAACAAAGCCATCCCGTATGACATTTTGTCTATACCTAATTAAGCATATCAATAAGTAAGTAAATCTTAATATAATCTTATTATACTTATAAATACGCTGTATAGAATGAAAGTATGGATGATTTCATAACTGCAAGAAGAAAAGATGATGCTGTGGTATCTGTTTGTCAGGATAATAAGAAAAAAACGTGTTAATTTTAGGGCTCAATCAAGCCGCAAGGAATTTGTTAAAATACGAGGAAGGGAATTTACTTAATAAGCCGTTAATCAATATTTTAAGTGCAAGAGCAGCTGACGACATGAAGAATTATTTAGAGTATACCGAAAATGGGCACGATTTACTTGATATATTACCTAAAGTGATAGATTTTTCCTTAACTGATGCTAAAGGAGAAGATATCAGGACAAAAGTAAAAGTTTTCCGCACTGCACAATTTGCCAGTAATAAAATAAATTATGAGCTGTTAATACGTGATATCAGTTTGTCCCATAAATTAGGAATCTTTAGAGATGAATATCTAATGGGTAAGAAATATAAAAACCATGACTTATTCGATATACCGGGCAATGAGTCCACTATTTTAGAGTTATACCTTATATTGAATTTCGCCTTTCAACATCAAATTAATGCAGCTATAGGAATAATTGGCTTAAATAGTAGCTGTAGCGAGACAAATGATGCACTGAAAGTTGTCATAGAACATTTTTATAAAAATTGCCGTAGTGATGATTTTCTAGGGTATATTGATGAGAATAAAGTGCTTTTTGTTTTGATTAACTGCGATGTAAAAAGTACATCTAAAATAATTAATCGTATACATTCTGCCATTAATAAGCAGTTATTAATGCAAAAATTACCAAGTGTATCAATAATTTATGGGAATATAGCTCAAAAACAGGCAGCAAAATCTACCAGCGGTGCCTTCTGAAAAGTTGTTTTTTATTTATATTGAGTTTAAACTTAAATTTTTATAAAGATTTAAGGTTATTTATGAAGTTAAAGTACTACCTGGTAGCACTGCTTTCATCATTGTTTTTGCAGAATAGTGCTAGCTCTAAAACAATTTTGGATAAGGAAATATTTTATGCAGAACTAGACGGAAAAATAGATTTGAGATTCGGCTACGCCTTCAACAGAGATTCTTTCAATGCTAAGCCTAAGGATAAAACTTCAAGTTATTCATACTTGCGCTTTCTTTATTTACAGCAAGTTTATCCAAATACTCAAATGGGGGTTAATGTTAAGGCAGGGGTTTCTGGTATTGCAAACCTAAAAGCGTTAGACATAGAAAAGTTAGACATGGAGGAATGGTATTTTATCATAAAAAACCAGGAACTTGGATCAATTGAATATGGTAAAAGAAGTTTAGTTGGTCAGAGCATGTTAATTAACACTTCAAAAATTTATGCAGCTGCTGGAGGAGTAAATGGTCATTGGACAAACTATGCAAATTTGCGCGGTGATCATAAAAAAGATGGTGACCCTGGATATGATCAAGACAAGGTGTTCTGGGTCAAGCCCAATATTTATAGCGATTATAATGAACTCGAACTAGGGTTAAAACAATCATCAATTAACTACATCTCCCCTGAAATCTATAACTTTCAACTCGGATTCAGTTATGTTCCAGGAAAAAATAACTTACAGTACAGCAATTTAATTGCTGCTGGCCTTTCCTATAAAAACAGCTTGTCAGATGATATAGGTTTTACTACTGCCTTAACTGGTAAATTTGCAAGAGAAAATTTAACTGATTGCTCAGATGGGACTTCTAAAAATTATGAATGCCGCAATCAATTACTACACTGGAATTTTGGTTTGAAGCTAAAATTGTTCGATCTTGATTGCATTTTTTCGTATGGTAATGGTGGTAAATCTGGTGAGAAGCGTAATCCTGAAACAAATAATACGTATTATATGAATGCAGGTATCGCTTACCGTTCTGATTCTTACAAATCGAGCTTAACATATTTTAGTAGTGGTAGGGATATTGCAGGCGAAGGTACAAACGAGTTAACATCATATGCTTTAAGTCTTGAAAATTCTCTTTTTTTAGGTACTTCATACTATTTCGATATTGTAAAGTTTAGTACAAAAGAGCCTAAAATAGAAAATAACAACTCTGGTTATGTGTTCTTGGCTGGACTGAAATTAAGTTTTTAATATTGCCTCCTTCCAACACTCTTTTCTGTCATCCAAGGTAACCGTTCACAGATTTCCACTTAATTTTTCAATCTCACTCATGGAGAGGCCAGTAAACTGACCTTACCCAGAAAAAGTGGAGAGAAAGAAAGGAGTTTTTTCGGGTAAAATAAAATTTTGGAGGATTAGAAATGGCAAGAGAATATAAGGCAGAATTCAAATTGGAAGCTGTTAAGCTGACAAATGAACAAAGAAAGGTAGGTCAACCAGTTGCAAAAGTAGCAAGAGATCTAGGAATAAGGGATAGTGTATTAGGAAAATGGATGAAGAAATATAACGAAAAAAAGTCAGCGGCAAATGCATTTCCAGATGTAGCACCTTATGACAAAGAGAGATTTGATTTACAGAAAGAGTTAGCAAAAGTAACAAGAGAAAGAGACATTTTAAAAAAAGCCCTGGCCAGTCAAAAAGAGTAAAATATTTTTTCATAAAAGAGCATAGTAAACACTATAAAGTGCAGGAATTATGTAGGGTTTTCTGCTAGTGGCTACTATAAGTGGACTACAAGGAAAATAAGCAGTAGAGAATCAGCAAATAAAGAGTCATTAGCAGATATTCAAAAAATATATCAAGCTTCTAAATGTAGATATGGAGCTCCTAAAATTCATTCTGAATTAAAGGCTTTGGGTAAAAGTTGCAACTTAAAAACAGTGCAAAGTATTATGCAGAAAAATGGTATTCAGGCTATATTGAGAAGAAAATTTAAAATTAAGAAACAACAAACGGACAGTAGCTCCCAATATATTAGACCAAAACTTTATTGTCGATCAACCAAATAAAGTATGGGATTACTTATATAAAAACCAAAGAAGGATGGCTATATTTGGCAACAATAATCGATCTATATTTACGCATGGTAGTTAATGAGCAGTTCAATAAATTGGTTATGGACTCTTTATTAATGGACGTTAACAAGCGTAAACCTGCCAAAAATCTACTATTACATAGTGATAAAGGTTCACAATATACTTCGCAAGGTTATCAATATCTCTTAGCTGTAAAGAATATAGATGAGTCATAAAGGTTGTTGTTACAACAATTCTGTTGTGGAAAGCTTCTTTAGCTCATTGAAAAGAGAAATACTTATTGATACTTCACAACACTCTGCTCAACAAACTAGAACTGCAATATTTGAATACATAGAAATTTTTTATAACAAACAACGTCACTATTAACTATTGCATTCCAGAACAATTTGATGCATCATTCTTTTTGTAAAAAACATTCCAAACTTTCTCTCCACTTTTTCTGGGTAAGGTCAATATATACAAGATTATCACGATGTTTTGTCGCTATAACCCTTGCAAATTGAGCTCGCTTTTCTTCATTTCTTTCTTTATATCCGTAGGTCTTTTTTTCTTGTAAATCCAATATTTTTAAGTGCGCGGTGAATCATTTGTCGACTCCAGAGTTTGGCCATCTCTGACTGAGTCTTGCCACCATGGTTTTTTGCAAATTCGGTGAAGACATTCCAGTCGGTAATTTTATGCTACGCTTCCAGGCTTTTTTGACTGAAAATCTCCCGTTTCCTCACGCCTTTTCTGCCACTCATATAAAGTCGTTTTTCCAATTTTAAATCTCTTGGCAACAGTTGCTCTACTTTCTCCTTCATCCAATGCTTCCATTGCTTTTTTCCTTAAGTCGTAACTATACGCTGCTGGCATACAAACCCCTCTACCATAAATCCATTCTTACCTTATTTGGATTATTATGAGAAGAGCTATAACTCTATGGGAGGGAAGCAAAATCTGGGATTCGGCCTTAATGGCATTAGCGTCGCATCAGCTTCACCCTCCCTGTGAGGTATTTTAGCTCTAATGCCTCACATCATAAAGATACAAGTGTCAAGCTACTTGGATGACAGGGGAGGGAGGCACTGGGATGACAGGAGAAGGTAGTGGGAGACACCCTGACAACCGTCATCCCGCTGCTTGTTAGCGGGATCTAGAGATACCGCGAATGAATCGCGGCATGACGTAGGACTGCTTTCATTCCAGTGCTTGACACTGGAATCCAGCCTTTCTGCAATCTCATCGAAAACGTTGTAACCACTTTCTATGCTAGTTTGCTTGTGAGCAACCTGGATTCCAGTGTCAAGCACTGGAATGACACCGTTATAAAGGAACCAGTGTCAGCTACTTGAATGACACAGTCTTTGCTTAAACCCGTAACGTTCGTACATTTTGCTAAAAGTTCAAATATCAACATCATGCACGTTGAGTGCATTGCTATTAATAAAATCACGGCGTGGTTCAACTATATCACCCATTAGTATTGAAAATATGGAATCAGCTTCTTCACAATCTTTTATTTCAACCTTCAGTAAAGTTCTAGCCTCAGGATTTAACGTAGTATCCCATAGCTGATCAGCATTCATTTCACCAAGACCTTTAAATCTCTGCAGAGTTAAACCCTTTTTACCATAGTCCATTATTATTTTTGCAAGCGTACTTGGAGAAGTGATTCTTATTTCAGTTTCTTGTGACTTTAAAAATGAATCACCATTAAATAAATTACTTATACCATCAAGCAAACTTAATATGCTTTGCATATCTTTGCCTTCAAGCATACTAAGTGCAAATATATATTTGTCTGCCAATCCTTGAAACAATTTAGAGATGTGAATTTCTTTTTCTTCATCTTTTATTTCTACTTCCCAAGTGTATTCGCTGTACATTAATTTTAAATACTTTAATATCTCATCAGCTGATGATAGAGCATTCTTTTTGCTTAAAATTAGCAATGACTCTAGGAGATTTTGTGGTATTTCTCTATCATAATTTTTGCTAATATTAGAAATGCTAACGCATTTATTCAAAATAAGGCGCAAGTCGTTAAATTCTGTAGCTGTACCACTTAGTGTTAATCTTTTAACTGCTGAGTTTATTATATACTCTTCAAAAGTTTCGTCATCTTTAATATAAGTGTCTTTGGCATTCTTTGTAACTTTATAGAGGGGTGGCTGTGCTATGTATAAGTAACCTTTTTCAATAACTTCACGCATATGTCTAAAAAAGAAAGTTAGAATCAAAGTTCTTATATGTGAACCATCAACATCTGCATCTGTCATGATGATAATTTTATGATATCTAGCTTTTTCAATATCGAAGTGTTCACTCCCTATTCCAGCACCAATTGCAGTGATTAAAGAGCCTATTTCTGCAGATGAAAAAATACGATCTAAACTTACACGTTCTACGTTTAGAATTTTTCCTCTTAAGGCAAGCACTGCTTGTGTTTTACGATTACGCCCCTGCTTTGCAGTACCACCTGCTGAATTACCCTCTACTATAAATAATTCCGATAACTCAGGAGCTTTTTCCTGACAATCAGCAAGCTTTCCTGGCAGAGTTGCAATATCAATATTGTTTTTGCTTTTAACTAGCTCGCGCGCTTTTCTTGCAGCTTCTCTTCCTTTTGCTGACCTGATTGCTCTTTCTACTATGCTTGCTGCCAATTTGGGATCAGTTTCAAGGATTGTGCTCAATTTATCAGAAACTATACTTTCTACAACTGCACGTGCTTCAGAACTAACTAGTTTATCTTTTGTTTGTGAAGAAAACTTAGGATCAGGCATCTTAAGAGATAAAACACAAGTTAAACCTTCTCTAACGTCCTCTCCAGTTAAATTTACTTTTGCTTTCTTTAAAAACCCTTCATTAGTTGCATAGGTATTGATACATCTAGTTAGTGCAGATCTAAATCCTGCCAAATGCGTACCACCATCTCGTTGCCGTATATTATTAGTGAAACACAACATATTCTCATAGTAGGAATCATTCCATTCCATCGATATTTCCAAGCTGATGCCAAGATCGTCTGCATCTCCTTTCATACTGGCAATTTTAGTTACATGTGTCTTATTCTTATCTAAATACTGCACAAAATTTGCTGTACCAAAATTGTCTTTAGATTGATTGCTCTGATTGAAATGAGATTCTGTATATGGTTCATTGCGCAGATCACGTAAAGTAATGTCGATATTTGAATTTAAAAATGCTAATTCTCTTATACGACTTTCAAGCGTTGAGTAACTGAAATTAATGCCATTAAAAGTCTCTGTTGATGGCATGAACGTGACTTTAGTTCCTCTTTTGTTTGTATTTTCGTTGACTACCTTTAAAGGTTCAATAGACTCACCATCTTCAAAACGCATAAAGTGTTCTTTCTTATTGCGCCAAATAGTTAATTCCAACCAGCTTGATAATGCATTCACAACTGAGATTCCAACACCATGTAATCCCCCAGAAACTTTATAGGTATTACTGTCAAATTTACCACCAGCATGGAGTTGAGTCATTATTACCTCTGCTGCTGATATTCCTTCTTCTTCATGAATGTCAGTTGGAATGCCACGACCATTGTCGGTTACTGATACTGAACCATCTTTATTTATGCTAACTTCAATTTTATCACAATATCCAGCTAAAGATTCATCTATTGCGTTGTCAACAACCTCATATACCATGTGATGCAAGCCAGATCCATCGTCAGTGTCACCAATGTACATACCTGGACGTTTCCTTACAGCATCAAGACCCCTTAAGATTTTTATTGCATCGGCATTATAACTATTTTCCATGGTATTGCTTCATTTATGAATGTTAATTAATATTACATTCATATATGCTGATTAGCAACATTTTTAAACTGATAACCCATATTAAAAGCACAATTTTACGAATGTTTATTTTTGAAAACAGCAAATAGTGTCATTCCAATGTGTCTTCCCGATGGAGATTAAATTATAACGCTCATGCAGTTGCGTGTTCGACTAATTAACAGAAAAATCTATAATTCAGTTTACGTATTTTCTGATCTCAGCCAAAATCTTATCAGATTGACTTTCGTCTGAATTTAAATCAGCTGCAAAGTGTGTAACATATTTTCCTCCAGGGCCAATAAGGTACATTATTGAAGAATGGTTGATTTCTTCTTCTCCACCAACTTTGCTAGCATATACTTTATACTTTGCAATTACTTCGTCTATTTTTTCTCTTTCACCAGTTAACATTTGTATTCTGTGGTCAAATTGCTGCTGAAATTCTTTAAGTCTTTCCGTGCTATCGCGCTCAGGATCAACTGTGATAAAAAATGTTTGTAGCTTGTTGTTAGTTTTCTCATCTAACCTTGCAAGTGTTTCTGAAATTATCCCAAGGTTCATAGGGCAAATTCTTTTGCATGAGGAAAACCCAAAGAAAATCATCATGTATTTATCTTTAAAATCACTACTGCGCAGGATCTGTCCGTCCTGATTAATTAAAGAAAAATCTCCGCCTATCTTAACTTCTGCGTTGTGAATCGCTGCTGGGGCAAATATGCCTTTTTTAGTGAAATAACAATAACCTAAAAACAACTGCTAATGCTGCTAGCACATTAGATAACAATCTTATAAACCTTACCATTAGGGTGCTCTCAGTAAAATTAAATTGTATCTTTATTAGTTGACCTATTCAATATATTTATTCCAAAGTGTATTGTTAATTTTGTCTAACAGTTTCTTATGTTCATCAATTTCTTCACTATTTGGTGAATGTTCTCTGGGAGTTAGATTACGCACTTTATGCTGAACGAATGTAGAGTTACTGTCCTGATTGCATTGATTATCAAACAGAAAGGTTTGTAACCCTCCTGTAAGTTCAACATATACCTTTGCAAGCAATTGAGCATCAACTAGTGCTCCGTGCAATTCTCTATTCTCTAGCGATATATCAAAACGCTTACATAATGCATTCAAAGAAGCAGGTGATCCTGCGAATTTTTTCCTCGCAAGAGGTAATGTATCTAGCACTCTATCTGAGGAAATTAACCCAGCATTCAGCTTGCTTAGCTCCATGTTAAGGAACTTAACATCGAATTCAGCGTTGTGAATTACCAAAATATCATTAGATATAAAGTCAAGAAATTCAAGTGCAACATTTGAAAATAATGGTTTATCTTCTAAAAATTCTTCACTAATACCGTGAATCTTAAACGAGTGATAAGGTATATCTCTTTCTGGGTTAAGGTACCGATGGAATACTTTACCTGTTGGAATGCGGTTAATTAATTCCACACACCCTATTTCAATAATTCGATGACCAGATTCAGTGTCAAGACCTGTCGTTTCAGTGTCAAGTACTATTTCGCGTAGCTTGCTTTCCATTTCAAAAACTCATCTTACTTGTCATTTGTCTTATCGTTACTTGTCTTTTTATAGTGAATAGAAACAAGCAACCAGCTTGGGTCTGATGAATTAACATTTTTTTTGAATTGCCATACATCCTCAACTTTATTAATGGTGGATGTACTACCTGATATGATATCCCCTTTATTATTCTTAACGAAGTTAATTTGCTCTGAAAGGAAATATACTGCAATAAACACTGCGTTTTTTACTAGCTTTATTTCTAAAATCTTTTGTGAAACAATAGAAACAATTATAGACTCGTGCACCTCTTTACGATGTTTAATCTTCTCTGCAAAATTATCATATAAGTCTTTATCGAGAAGTGGTTTTAACTGAGACAAATTTCCTTGATTGAAACATTTTATTATTAATTCAAAAGCTATGCTTGAACCTTCTATAAAGTGGGAAATAGAAAAATCTTTGTTTTTTTTTAATATTTGTTTATAAGTAAATTTTATTGAATTTTCATCATTGCTATCAATGTAACCCTCAATGTTTTCTACTACATCTTCTCTACTTCGGCTTACATCCAATACATTAGTTAGCTTTTTTAGGTTGAGGTTGGCTGACCTTCCTAAAGAATTATACAAACGTGAAAAAATGAACGCCGCTAATAAAGCATATATTACAAGCTCTATCATAGTAACTCAACTCCTTGGCATATAAAGTATCCGAACATTATTAATTATTAATGAAAATATGTTTTTCATATCAACTTATAATCAGGTTTGCTATTCGTTTGTAAATGAATATATTATATAAGAAAGTATTAAATATCTCAACTTAATTAAAGGAGACGTAAGAAATGCCACAACAAAAAATGAGAATTCACGGTCAATATGTTAAAGATCTATCATTTGAGAATCCGAATTCGCCATTCCTTTCTTCTAGTAAAGCTCCAGATATTAATGTAATGGTTAATATCAATTCAGCAAAATTAGAAGGGACGAAAAACAAAGAAGAAGTGAATGAAGAAAAATCTTTTCATGAAATTACTTTGCATATAGAAGTCAAAGCAACGGTAAAAGATGAAGGCATAAAAGATGGTGTAGCTTTCATTTGTGAGACGAAATATTGTGGCATTTTTTCAATAGAAAATTTAAAAGAGTTGAGTGAGGAAGAGGTAAGACAAGCTTTGTTTATTGGCGGACCTACTTTTCTTTTCCCTTTTGCAAGAGAAATAATTGCAAGAGTTACAAGTAGTGGTGGATTTCCCCCACTGATGCTAGATCCTATAGATTTTGAAACTATGTATGAGCAGCAAGGTCAACAACAAAAAAGTAACGGTAGTAATTCCAATTTTAACTAATATAGTGTGATAGGATGAACAATTCTTTAAACGCAAAAACGACTTTAAACATTGACGGGAAGTCATACAACTATTTTAGCCTAAGTAGTGCTAGTGAATTTTTAGGGACAGATGTAACTAAATTGCCCTGCTCACTTAAGGTGCTGCTTGAAAATTTATTGCGTAATGAAGATGGAGTAAACGTAAAGCTGGATGACATAAGAGTACTAGCAGACTGCGTTAATAAACACACTAATCACGAAATTAGCTATAAACCAGCAAGGGTGTTGATGCAAGATTTTACAGGGGTTCCTGCTGTTGTTGATTTAGCTTCAATGCGGAGTTATGTCAAGAAAAATGGAGGAAGCCCGAGCAACATAAATCCTTCTGTACCGGTTGATCTTGTGATTGACCATTCTGTTCAAGTAGATAGTTATGGAAGTGTTTCCGCATTCAGTAAGAATGTTGAGTTAGAAGTAAAAAGAAATTTGGAGAGATATCAATTTTTAAAGTGGGGAGAATCGTCCTTCACAAATTTTAGAGTAGTGCCGCCTGGCACAGGGATTTGCCACCAAGTGAATCTTGAATATTTAGCGCAAGTTGTGTGTAATAATGATGGAGTCATATATCCTGATACTTTAGTTGGTACTGACAGCCATACTACAATGATTAACGGGTTATCAGTCCTTGGTTGGGGTGTTGGAGGCATAGAAGCTGAGTCTGTGATGCTTGGTCAACCAATTAGTATGGTGATTCCAGAAGTAGTTGGATTTAAATTAATTGGCAGATTGTCGGAAGGAGTAACTGCGACCGATTTAGTGCTGACGGTTACCAATATCCTAAGAACAAAAGGCGTTGTTGGTAAGTTTGTAGAATTTTATGGTGATGGTTTAGATTATTTATCTTTGGCAGATAGAGCCACTATAGCAAACATGGCCCCGGAGTATGGCGCAACTTGTGGATTTTTTCCAATTGATCAAAAAACGCTAGATTATTTAAGCTTAACCGGAAGGCCAGAAAAGCTGATTAAGCTAGTTGAGGCTTATGCGAAAGAGCAAGGACTGTGGCGTAGCAATAATGAGTTAGCATTTTTTGACACACTAGAACTTGATTTATCAAGCGTGAAGCCAGTAATGGCTGGTCCCAAAAGACCACAAGATAAAGTTTTTCTTTCACAAGTGGCAGAGTCTTTTTCTAAATCATTTTCAGTTAATGAGTCAAAGGAAAACGATAAACTCCAAGATGGAAGTGTAGTTATTGCAGCAATAACAAGCTGCACTAATACCTCAAATCCAAGTGTGATGATTGCTGCAGGTCTTGTAGCTCGTAATGCAATTAAACTTGGATTAAAATCAAAGCCTTGGGTTAAAACTTCTCTTGCTCCAGGGTCACAAGTTGTAACAGAATATTTAGAAAAGTCTGGATTGCAGGTAGATCTAAATGCTCTGGGCTTTAATTTAGTTGGATATGGTTGCACAACTTGCATTGGGAATTCTGGTCCACTTAATAAAGATATAGAAGATGGCATTAAAAACAAAAACTTAACCGTTGCTGCAGTTTTATCTGGTAATCGTAACTTTGAAGGAAGAATTCATCCGTTAGTCAAAGCTAATTACTTGGCATCTCCGCCACTTGTTGTTGCATATGCACTTGCTGGTACTGTGCAAATTGATCTGACAAAAGATTCAATATGCAAAGATAAGAATGGAAATGATGTCTATCTCAAAGATATATGGCCAACAAACAATGAAATCGAAGATTGTGTTAAAAGTGTGGTAACACGTGAGATGTTCATACAAAAGTATAAGGATGTTTTTTCTGGTGATGAACATTGGCGAAAGATAAAGTGTGAAAAAAGTGAAATCTATAATTGGGATGCAAATAGCACTTACATACAAAATCCGCCCTATTTTGATAATTTATCACCTAAAAATAATAAAATCGATATAAAAGGTGCACAAATATTGGCAATGTTTGGCGATAGCGTAACCACTGACCACATTTCCCCTGCTGGAAATATTGCCTCAAGTAGTCCTGCAGGTATATATTTAAAAAATCTTGGAATTGAGCCACAGGACTTTAATTCGTATGGGTCTCGTCGTGGTAACCACAATGTAATGATGCGTGGGACTTTTGCTAACATTAGAATAAAAAATGAAATGGTAAGCATCGAAGGCGGCTATACAAAATATATTCCTTCTCAAGAAACTATGTCGATTTTTGATGCAGCAATGCGCTACAAGGAAGCTCTCATCATTGTGGCAGGAAAGGAGTATGGCACAGGTTCAAGTAGGGATTGGGCAGCAAAGGGTACTTTATTGTTGGGGGTTAAAGTTGTCATTGCAGAAAGCTTTGAGCGTATACATAGGTCCAACTTGGTCGGCATGGGTGTTCTTCCACTTATATTCCAAAATGGAATAACCAGAAAGATATTTGATGGTAGCGAGGTAATAAGCATAAAAGGTGAAATAGTGCCAGGTGGAAATCTAGAATGCATCATCAAAAGAAAGGATAATTCAAAGCAATCAATTCAACTCAAATGCTGTGTACAAACCGCAACTGAGACTAAATACTTGATGTGTGGTGGAGTGTTGAGCTACATACTTGCACAATCTTTTTGATTTAGTGAAGTTATTGCATGGACTTCTTTTAGCCAGCCCTGATCCTTTGTAAATAGCAATTTGCTCTGCGCAAAGTTATGATATAATTTCACCATACATATGGTGTCGGAGTATTTTTTGGAGATAATTATATATGATAAGCTCTATACAAGAACCTAACGAATTGAGAAAACGTTTACAAGGATTTTATCGTACTGATGAAAAGAGTTATATACGTTATCTTGTAGAAAAAGCAGAGCTTTCGGCTGATTCAAAAAATAGAATTTATAATATTGCAAAACAAGTTATTGAAAAAATCAAACACAATAAATTAAGTATTGTAGATTCCTTTATGCAGCAATACTTGCTTTCCAATGATGAAGGAATAGCATTGATGTGCCTTGCTGAATCGCTACTTAGAATACCAGATGATTATACAATAGACGAGCTAATCAAAGATAAAATTGCCAATCAAGAATGGAGTAAATATTTAGGATATTCTTCTTCATTGTTCGTCAATGCTTCCACGTGGAGTTTAATGATAGGTAGCAGTATATTGAGAGACAATGAAGGCGATTCGAAGTTCTATTACGCAATTTCTAAGTTACTTAAGAATTTAGGAGAACCGATCATTCGCAAAGCAGTAAAACAAGCAATGTCTATGCTTGGTAATCATTTTGTTGTTGGAGAAACCATAGAAGAAGCTTTAAGGTACGCAAAACTAGATGACAATAGTAAGTTTTTATACTCTTTTGATATGCTTGGTGAAGCTGCTCACACAGCTGAGGATGCAGAAGAGTATTTTAATTCATATATGCATTCAATAAAAGCTATAGGTGAATCCACTGAAATAAATGATTGTTTTAAATCCCATGGAATTTCAATCAAACTTTCTGCTTTACACCCATGTTATGAATTCAGCCAATTTGACCGAATTGCTGGTGAGATATTCACTAAGGTTTTAGAGCTCTGCCGCGAGGCAAAAAAATACAACATTTCATTATGCATAGATGCAGAAGAATCAGAAAGGCTTGAAATTTCCTTAATCTTGTTTGAACAATTACGGCTTGATGAATCACTTTCTGAGTGGGAAGGGCTTGGCTTGGCTGTGCAAGCATATCAAAAGAGCGCTTTATCTGTTCTTGACTTTGTTGAAGATGTTGCTATCCGATCAAAGCACAAAATTATGTTGAGGCTTGTAAAAGGTGCATATTGGGATTCAGAAATCAAGCGTACGCAAGAATTGGGATTAAATGATTACTCAGTATTTACAAGAAAAAGCTATACTGACGTATCTTACCTCGTGTGCGCACAGAAACTTTTGAGTAAACCAAACAGCTTTTACCCATGCTTTGGAACTCATAACGTCTATACTTTTGCTTCTATCATGGA
The DNA here is from genome assembly GCF_017869155.1 of Wolbachia endosymbiont of Ceratosolen solmsi. Taxonomy (NCBI): domain Bacteria; kingdom Pseudomonadati; phylum Pseudomonadota; class Alphaproteobacteria; order Rickettsiales; family Anaplasmataceae; genus Wolbachia; species Wolbachia endosymbiont of Ceratosolen solmsi. The sequence continues at coordinate 1,161,388 of NZ_CP054598.1, read as the reverse complement.
ACTTGCTGATAAAAACCACCCTGGATTTGAATTTCAACGCTTACATGGAATGGCAAAAGACTTATATGATTATGCAATGTCAGAGCTTGCAACAAATGTTAGCTGTCGTGTCTACGCACCCGTTGGGGAACATAGTGACTTGTTGCCTTATCTTATAAGACGTCTTCTTGAAAATGGAGCTAATAGTTCGTTTGTTAATCAAATAAGTGATCCTAACGTTAAAATCGATGAGTTAATTTCAGATCCACTGGAAAAAGCTATAAATTTTAATTATGAGCCTCATCCAGGCATTCCATTACCACAAGATATTTTGGGACCAGAAAGAAAAAATTCTTTGGGAATGGATATTAGTGATTCTGTGATAGTCTCACAATTTGCAGATGATATAAAGGGTTTTAGTGAAAAAAAGTGGCAAGTTGGACCAATAATTGATGGAAAAGCACTATTTGATAGTGCTGAATTTATCGAAGTAGTGAATCCTGCACATTTAGAAAATGTAATTGGAGAAGTGTCAAATACAACAAGTGTTCAAGCTTTAAACGCTCTTGAAATAGCACATAATGCTTTTACTGAATGGCAGAATGTTTCAGCAGTAGAGCGCGCTAAATGCCTTGAAAAAGCTGCAGATTTGCTTGAAGAAAGGATGAAAGAGTTGATTTACATTCTGATCGTAGAAGCAGGAAAAATTTTATCTGATGCAATAGCGGAAGTAAGAGAGGCAGTGGATTTCTTACGTTACTACGCAACGATAGCAAAAAATGAACTGAGCGACTGGAGAAAATTGCCAGGGCCAACAGGTGAAGATAACTTCATCTTTTTTGAAGGCAGAGGAGTTTTCTTATGCATATCACCGTGGAATTTTCCGCTCGCTATCTTCATTGGGCAGGTTTCAGCTGCACTTGTAGCAGGTAATGCAGTGCTGGCAAAACCGGCAGAGCAAACGCCGATTATTGCCTATGAAGCTGTTAAGATACTACATGAAGCTGGGATATCAAAAAATGTGTTGCACCTCATTCCTGGGGATGGTGGATATTTAGGCAAAATATTAGTTCCAGACAATAGAATTTCCGGTGTAGCTTTTACTGGTTCAACACAAACCGCTCAAATAATTAATAGAATGCTTGCAAATAGGGATGGTCCTATTGTGCCATTTATTGCTGAAACTGGCGGATTAAATGCTATGATTGTTGATAGCTCTGCTCTCTTAGAGCAAGTGACTACGGATGTTTTGCTTTCTGCGTTTCGCAGCGCTGGTCAACGCTGTTCTGCGCTTAGAGTGCTGTTTATTCAAGAGGACATAGCAGAGAAGCAGATAAAAATGATATGCGGTGCAGCGCAAGAACTCAAGATTGGTGACCCAATACAACTTAGTACTGATATTGGTCCAATAATTGATAAAGCATCTATCGATATGCTCACTCAACATACGCAAAAAATGTCAGAGGATAAAGATTCAAATCTGTTATTTAAAGTACCCATGGATACAAATTCTCATAATGGTTATTTCTTTCCTCCATATATTTATGAGATACAAAAAATTTCGCAATTAAAGCAAGAAGTATTTGGTCCTATTTTACATATCATACGTTTTAACAAGTCACAATTAAATGAAGTTATAAGTGATATAAATAGTACTGGATATGGGCTTACGTTTTCTTTGCAGAGTCGTATACAAAGTCAAATTGACACTATAAGTAAAAAAATATCAGTTGGAAATGTCTACATCAACCGTAACCAGATAGGTGCAGCAGTTGGGATACAACCATTTGGTGGTAGAGGACTATCTGGCACTGGGCCAAAAGCTGGTGGTCCTCATTATTTACAGCGTTTTTCTACAGAAAAAGTTGTAAGTGTTAACACTACAGCATTTGGTGGTAACACTACACTTATGTGTTTGGATTAATTTGCGGGCCCTAATTTTTCTTACCCCTAAACTAGACGTTCGTGCAGTTATGTACACAGCGCTAAAATCCGAAAAGGACCAGCTCATGCACTTAAATAAATCGTATCCGTTCAGCCAATGGCGTCAACTTAAGAACTTTCATTAGCAAACTCTCCTAAAGACATGATGGCGTTTAGGCTTATCTACTTTATTGCGGCTGTCCCGGTCGGATTTTAACTTTAGCGCGTATACTTAAAAAGGGCTTGAAAGTTTTTTGGCGCAATAAGTACCTGATAGAGTTTCTGCCTCATTACACCAAATAAAACTGAAAAATTTAAACGATACTCAGTAATTTGATCTGGGTTCCAAGGCCCTTGTGCATCACACATATGAAGCGATAATATATTGCACATGACCAAGTTTGCCCAAAATTCTTGTAATACAGCCTCTCCAGAAAAATTCTCTAACTCTGCTCCTACTTTGAGTCGTTTATAGCACTCCTCTATGTGCCACCTTAACACATAAGCTTTGCTCCAAAGTCTCGGTCAAACTCTGTTTCTCAGTTGGCTAATGTCAGCACTATAACTCTTACTTTCTGTCCTTTCATTTTATTTTTTAGCTTTTCATTTTCTAATATAAAATCAAAATCTAATTCGCCAGCGTTCCCATAGCTTACTATAATTTCTTTTTTGCAAGCGAAAAATAAAATCTACTTCCAAATCATAATGCTGCTGAATGAATTTTACTGAAGACGATCATAGATAAATAATAATTTCTCTTGATTTAATAAACGCATTTGAGTGATAACTTCGGGTAATTGCTCTGCCGCCAACGTTTGTTCACCTATATTCCAAGCTGCAAGACGAGCACTACAAATTAGCGAAGTACACAAATCAACAAACAAATTGCCAATGGTGCCTGTTGTTCCATTTGGTTCAAACTCGGATACAATTTCCCCAGAGCTGGGTAATCTCATACCAGAACCATCTGCTGCAATAAGTCTATAGCCTCTCCAACTCAGGTTCATCCTGATAGGCTGTTTGGATGCTTAAATTCTTGAAAGCCTGTATGGCAAATCTTATACCTTGCTTTAGAAAAAGCTTGCTTTGAGGGTACATGTCAATGGCTCCATAAGTTCACATTCTATTCCCAAACTTTTTTTAACTAACTTTAAAATCATAGAAAATACTGTCGAAAAAGGAAGTTTTCTTGTTCGTGTAAAACTCAACACAATGGATTTTCTGAAAAGTTTTCGAGTATATTATATTTTTAATTTGTAGAATAAGGTTTTTTCCTTTTTGCATATTTCACCTAAAAAGGACACATTTTAGACTTCTTTGTTGAAATAAAACAGAAACAAAAGTGCTGTCCCTTGCACTCTTTGGATAATTTAATGATAAAAAATTTAGAGAGAAATTTTATACACTATCGCTGATATTTTTCCTTAAGTTGACGCCATTGCCTGAACGGATACAACTTAATTTTAATCTGCAGGAGTCAAGTTGAGAATGTCCAATTTTCCACTTTCTTTATAGCATAACATACTTCAGCGCCTCTTGCTCCTCTTGAAGTCCAATGGGCTCACCACTTATGTGTAAATTAATCGTTAATGTTGTACACGTTCTTTTCTTTTTCTACTCTCTCTTGCTCTTCAATACAATATATAGCAAGCGGATTAGCTTTAAGTCTTTCGACTCCTATTTCTTCTCCTGTTCCATCGCAGTAACCATAAGTGCCTAATTTTATTTTTTCTAACGCCTCCTTAATTTTTTCTTTTCTATCTTTTCGACGCTTGATTAATTCCTCGTTTCCACTATCTTCATCAGAATAGTATGTATCAATACTATTATCTTCTAGTTCTTGTTTCTCTAACTCAGCGAGTATTGATTGTAACTTTAAGCTGAAGTATTCCAGTTGTTTTACGCTCATATATTCTTCATCTTCTGAAGGAGTGTAATCTTCTGGTGACTTTATTTTTGGTAACTTTTCCATAATTGCATTATCAAAAAAATAATAAAACCTATATAATTTATGAACAAAAAATTATACTACCTCAAAGTAAACACTATAATTTATAATAAACATTTAAAAGCCTAGTATGATCGACTCAGTAAAAAAATTAGTAATAGATGATAAGAACTTTACCTATATAGTATGTATTTTTATCATAATGTTAAGTTTATCTTCATTTACACTTAAAAACAACAATAAACAAGAAGTTATGTTAACATTAACATGGATATGTGCTACATTTGTTTTGCAGATTTCTACAAATAATTTGTTTACATCTGATTATCATGATGGAATATTAGAGCAAATCTTTGTACAGCCACTCTCTTCTAGGCTTATAGTTGCTTATAAAATTTTCGCTCACTGGTTATTATTTGGGTTACCGATTTCAGTAATTTCTTCCATATTCAGCTTTGCAATTCTAGGCAATAGTATTGAACACTCAATAGCAGTTGGAGTGTCTTTATTATTTAATACGCTGATAATCACTAATATTTCAGCTACTGGAAATGCATTGATGATTGGTCAAAACAACTTAGCATCAGGAGTATCGCAAATTCTTGTTTTGCCAATGATAATGCCAACCTTTGTGTATTTTAAAATGCTAACTCAATTTGAAAATTTATCCTTGAATATTTATACACTACTAATCACCATCTTAGTTTTTGTTATTTTGATTGTTAACAGCACTGTAACTACTCACATGGCACTAAAATTTGCTGTGGAACAGGATTGAAAAATCCTGTTATTCAGTAGACTTCTTGCATAACCTAGAAAAAAGGCAAATAGTTATTATAGATTTAGGTTTATCGACAATTTGAAAAACCTTCATTTCAGCATCCTTCCCTGTCATCCAAGTAGCCCTTCGTTGTCATCCCAGTGTCAAAAACTGGGATAACAGCTAACCTGACAACCGTCATCCCGCTACTTGTTAGCGGCTAAGAGATACCGTGACGGTATGACGGTTCGCGGTGGCATGACGATAAGCCTCATCATCCCGCTACGTGTTAGCGCCGCGGCGGTATGACGATTCGCAGCGGCATGACGAGAAAGGGGCTACTTGGATGATACCTTTTTTCTACTTAGTTTGGGTTATGCAAGAAGTCTATTCCTTCATAAGGAGAAGTAGTTAAAGGAATTTACTCTATTTCTCCCTCTTTTTTTATTATTTTTAATCTATAGTTAACGTAAAAGAGATATGCAAAAACTCTATTGATCCATAGTCTGCAAATTATTAATAACACTTACTTTAAAGAACCTCACTTTACGCTGATCTTTGAGCGCTCTTCTGTGGTATTTTGTAAGAGTATAACTTGTGAAATCGTCTTCCCTATAGATTAAAGAGTTACACTGCTTTATATGTGATGCTATCCACTCTGCATAGTCCTGATGATCGGTTGCAATGAATATTTCCCCTGTTATAAGTATTTTTTTTGCTAATAAATTTAAAAATTCCGTATTAATTAATCGTCTTTTATTGTGACTTCTTTTTGGCCATGGATCTGGAAAGAGAATAAAGAATCTTTCAACACTGTTATCAGGAAAATTTGCAATCAATTCTCTTGCATCTTCTGTCCACATTAAAATATTTTTTATGTTCTGTATTTCTATGTTTGTCAGCAAGCGAGAAACCCCCTTTAAGTAGGGCTCACATCCTATAAATAATAGATCAGGTTCATTGAGCACCTGGTAAAGCATATTTTCACCGTTGCCAAAGCCTATTTCTACCCATATTCTTTTTTGTGAATTTACAATTTTCTCTATAGATTCCTTGCTGTTTTGAATAGAATATTTTTCCAATATTTCATCAACATCAGGTTTTAGCCTGGACCTTCTGGAGAACGATCTAATCCACTTGCTATTCTTAAATAGCATATTCTTGATACATATATAATTTTCTCACTATATTTTATATAGCTTAAACAATTCTCGAAATGAGTTAATGAAAAATTACTTGTCAATAATTGTTAATATTATATAATATATGAGTTCTAATAAAGTTTAAGTTAAAGGTATGAATAATAATAATCCAGTCGTAAATCTACCGGTTACTATCAGAAAGCTATCATCAAACAAATTTATAGAAGAGATATGTCAAGGCCAATTTGAGGATCAAGATAATACCTTGTTTGAAGATTCTTTTGTTAACAAAATTAAAGAAGGAGATGTGGTAGAAGGTGTAATTACAAGAATAAACCCTAACGACGTTGTGGTTGATATTGGTTTAAAATCTGACGGGAGAATTCTGATCAAGGAACTCGGTTGTAATGATGAGGTCATTATTGGCTCGAAAATCAGAGTTTATGTGGAAAGAATTGAAGATTATCATGGTAATGTTGTTCTTAGTCGTGAAAAAGCAATTAGGGACGAAAAATGGAATAAGTTGGAAGAAGATACAGTTACAAGGGCTGAAGTAAGCGGAGTTATTAAACGCTCAATTAAATGTGGCTTTATTGTTGATCTTGGTGACGGAATAAGCGCTTTTTTACCGCTGAGTCATGTGGATTTGAAGCAAGTAAAAGATGCGAAGCACCTTATTGAAACTGAACAAAAGTTCATCGTGCTTAAAATGGATAAGAAGCAGGGCAATATTGTAGTATCAAGAAAGCTGGTGTTAGAAAAATTGCACGCTGGTGAAAAAATTAAATTTTTAGAATCTTTAAATGAAGGCGATATAATAGAAGGGAAAATAAAAAGTATCACTCATTACGGTGTATTTGTCGGTATTCATGAATCAGATGTAGTGGGAGTTATAGATGGATTGTTACATATTACAGATATCTCTTGGAGTAGGGTAAGTCATCCGTCTGCAGTTTTTACTTGTGGTCAGACTATAAAAGTTAAAATTATAAAAATAGATAAGGAAAATGCTAAAATTTCCTTGGGTGTGAAGCAGCTAGAAGATAGCCCTTGGCAAGATGCAGAGTCAAAATATCCAGTTGATAGTGTGAATAAGGGTTATGTAACAAGCATAGAAGATTATGGATTATTTGTTGAGCTTAGACCTGGAATTGAAGGTTTAGTGCACTCGTCAGAAATAACTTGGGTTAAGAGTAATTTACCAGTTAGTAGTCTCGTAACAATGGGACAAGAAGTATATGTAAAAATTCTCAGTATTGACATTGCTAAGAGTAGGATGAGTTTAAGCATGAAAAGGTGTGTAGACAACCCTTGGCAAGTATTTATCAATAAATATCCTCCTGGTTCTATTGTTTCTGGTGAAGTGAAGAATAATACCGGCTCATATGTATCTGTTGCTTTCGGTGATTCTGAAATAGATGAGAACGTAGAAGGGACAATATATGTGAAAGATTTTAGTTGGTCTAAAAATGGTTCAGATGAGATAAAGAAGTATAATGTAGGTGATAAAATAGAAGCAAAAGTAATAAGGGCTAACGTGAATCGGGCAAGAACTTATCTTGGAATAAAACAAATAGAGTATGATCCTCTTGAAGAACTGATAAAGAAAGTTAAGGTAGGTGATAAAATACAGGTTATTGTAGGTAAGAGAGAAGATAATGGACTAGTCGTTGAAGTTGAGAACGATGTAACCCTTCTAATAGATCAAGAGCATTTACCAGAGAATAAAAAATTCTCTATATCAGAAAAAATAGAAGTTGAAGTATTGGGTGTTGAAGAATATAACATAGCATTATCTGCTAAGTGATAAGGTTTACTTATTTTGGCTTCATATAAATGGCAACAAAGTCTGATATAATAGCGAGGGTAGCAAAAAGACATCCTTTTTTAGATAAGATTGTTATAGCAGCTATAGTTGATAGATTTTTTGGGATACTTTCAAGCACATTGAAACATCATAATAGAGTTGAAATTAGGGGGTTTGGTTCTTTTTCAGTTAGAAGTTATAACTTGAAAGAAACAAGCCATTTAATGTTACAGAAGTTTACAAAGAATCAATACTTTAAAACATATTTTCGTAGCAGTAAAAAATTATCTGATTTGATAAATGAATAAAAATTTATACCATAAATAAGATGAAAGTAGGGGTTTGAGTTTATACTGTACGATAGAAATTTTTAGCACCATATGCAAGTAGTAGAAATAGTTATACGTAATAACACATATAAAATATCTTGCGAAAGTGGGAAGGGGAATCATTTATTACGCCTTGCTAATAGTTTTGACAAGTTAGTTAGTTCTGTATCTCAAAAAACTGGAGGTAAGGGTTCGGATGCATTAAATTTCTTACTTGCAGCACTAATTCTTGAGGATAAAATTTTAGAATTAACAAAGCGATTAGATGAAGTAAATCAAGAGCGCGAAAAGTATAGAAACGAGAAAAGAATAGAATATACTGAGGTACTAGATAAGGTAAATAAGATTATCACTAATCTTGAGTGCATAAAGGATTAGCTTCAATAAAGCAAGCAATTAAATTGACTATCTGACTATTCAAGCCAGGAGGGAGGTTTGTCTTACGAGTTATGTAACAATATAATTCGTAATCATCAAGATCAACTATTTTTTCGTATTCGATTAGTTCGCTTAAGGAAAATTTATCAAGATATTTCAATGCGAAATGCCCTAAAAGTATATCGGTTTCTTTGCAACCCCTATGCCAGCTTCTATATATTAATTTTCTTCTGAGTAGTGAGGTATCTGTCATTACAATTAAACTTTTTTTAATTTAAAAGTTAAACTAAATACTTGTCAAGCGAGGCGCATTTTAATATACTTAACATTTTGTTAAGATCTAAATATACAGGTGGAATTAATTTCTAATCTTATCCATCAATTTAGCGATGGAATATATTATTTTTTATCATTTTCTTTAATAATTTCTGTCATAGTATTCGTGCATGAATATGGGCATTATGTTGTTGCCAAAGCATGCAAAGTTAAAGTTGAATCTTTTTCCATAGGTTTTGGTCCTGAAATTTTTGGTTTTAACGATAAGTCTGGAACTAGATGGAAATTAAGCGCTGTTCCATTGGGTGGTTATGTTAAAATGCTAGGAGATACTAATGCAGCGAGTGTCCCAGCTGATCAACAAGAATTAACGGAAGAAGAAAAATTGTATTCATTTCACACAAAACCGCGTCATAAAAAAGCAGCAGTAGTTTTTGCAGGGCCTTTTGCAAACATGGTATTTGCTGTTATAGCTTTTACAATATTCTTTAGCATAGCAGGTTATTATCGCACTCCACCGGTGATTGAAAATGTAATCGAAGGTAGTGTAGCTAAGCAAGCTGGTTTGTTGCCAGGTGACACTATTACACAAATCAATGAGCATAAAATAAAATACTTTGAAGATATTTCACGTGTGATAATGTCGAATCCTAAAACAAGAATGGAGATTGAGTATAGCAGAAATAATGAGAAGCACAGGACCAGTTTAACTCCATTAATAATCAAGGACAAAGACGTTTTTGGCAACACAATAGAAAGAGAAACTATAGGGATTATTTCAGTCAATACATTAAAGCAGTCGTCTTTTCTTGGGGCTGTGAGCTTATCAGTAAGTGAAACTTACCACACTATGTGCTTAACGATCAAAGCTCTCTTTCACATTATTGTTGGTAAAAGGAGTATCAATGAAATAGGTGGACCAATAAAAATTGCAAAATATTCAGGACAATCAGCTAAAAAGGGATTTATTATGGTTCTATATTTTATGGCAATCATTTCAGCTAATTTAGCTGCAATTAACTTGCTGCCAATACCACTGCTAGATGGTGGGCATTTATTTCATTATATCATAGAAGCGGTTATACGTAGGGATTTAAGCTTGAAATGTCAAAAATATGCAGCTATTTTTGGTGCTTTAGTGTTGTTTTTGCTTATGGCAACTGGAATGTCAAATGATATTAGGGATCTTTTTTGAAATAAAATATGAAAAAGCTATTTTATATACTGGTAGTGGTTTTTATTTCTTTTCCTGCCCTGCTTGTTGCTTTAGGAACTGCGGAAAAAGTGCAGGTGAAAGATGTCAAATGTATTGGTAATGAGAGGGTAAGCAACCAGACAATAGGGTTCTATATAAAACTAAAATCTGGTGATTATATAAACGACGATGATATAGACTCAATTATAAAAGATCTATATAAAACAAAGTTATTTGCTAGTGTTAATGCTTACATAGATGATAAAAAAAATTTGGTAATAAAAATTCAAGAAAATCCACTAATTAACAAGATAATATTAAAGGGTAATAAGTTATTTAATAGCAAAGAGTTACTAAATAACGTGATTCAGTCAAAATCGCTAACTATTTTCACTGAAACAAAATTGCAAAACGATTTAATGAATTTAATCACTACTTATAGAAATAACGGTAAGGTTGGCGTTAAAATTGAATATGAGTTGGAGAAGCTCGATAGTAATAGGGTCAATCTAATTTTCAAAATAAAAGAAGGCAAAACCTCTAAAATTAAGGATATAAGATTTATAGGCAATAAAAACTTTTCTGAAAATGAGCTAGAGCAAGTTATTAAAAGACATAGTAATGACATATTTAGTAAGTTATTTAGAGCCATTTTTAAAGGCGAAAATCATTATTCACCGCAATATCTATTGATTAACACAGAATTGCTCGATCGTTTTTATTCGTCTAAGGGATATATTCAAAATAATATTCAACCAATTGTTGAGGTTGATAATAACAATCAAACAGAGTTAACTTTTTTGATTGACGAAGGACAGCAGTATTTGTTTGGAAATAATGAGGTTAATATTGAAACTGAAATTCAGGATTTGAGCCTAAAAGAAGAAATATTGGATTTTATAACAGAGGAAAACGATAAGATATTTAATAGAGTTAAAATTAATAATACAGTAGAAAAAATAAACAAATATTTAAATGAAAAAGGATATATATTTGCAAAAGTTAATCCAGAGTATGCACAACGTGACAACGTTGTAGATGTAACCTACAGAGTGCTGCCGGGTAAAAAGATTTATATAAATCAAATTACAATTGATGGTAACGATCGCACTTTAGATAAAGTGATCAGAAGTAAGCTAAGTGTAGCAGAAGGTGATGCGTACAATATATCTGAGATTCAAAAGTCACGTAAAAAACTAATGAGTAGTGATTTTTTTGAAACAGTGAAAGTAAATAGTTACGCAGTTAATGACAATACAGTAAATCTTGACTTAAATGTTAAAGAAAAAAACACTACTTCGTTGTATTTGGGAGGCGGTGTGTCTCTTCCTGGTGGAGCATTGATTAAAATTGACCTCAAAGACCGTAATTTATTTGGTACTGGAAAAGAGCTCTCTTTTGCTCTTGAAAAAAGTCAATACGTATTTTCTACTGATTTAGAGTTTGTTGAAAATAATTTTAATGATTCTGATACGTCACTAGGTGTAGACGTATTTTACGAAAAACAAGATAAGCCAAACACTGCTTTTGATAGTTGCGATATGGGATTTTTTACAAAGTTATCATATAAAGTCACAGAGAACTTAACTAATTCCCTTCGCTATTCTTATAAGTATAATCATATACACATGGATAATAAGGGTGGACAAGACACCGATATCTCTGAAATAATACTGGACCGAAAAGGTGAACATCAGATTTCATCAGTGGGATACACGTTGGCACATAATAAACTGGATAACCTCTATACTCCAAAAGAAGGGTATTTACTGCGCTTAAGTCAGGATATTTCAGGATTGGGAGGAAACGTGAATTTCCTAAAATCTGAATTCTTATCTTTTTATACGCACCCTATATTAAGCAAAATTGACGATGATATAACTCTACGCTTTAAGATGGCGGCAGGTCATATTTTTTCTTATACTGATGAAAATCTAAACATTGGCCAGCACTTTTTTAAAGGGGGTAATGAGATTAGAGGGTTTGACCTTTCCGGTATTGGACCAAGAGCAGAAGACAAAAATAAAAGCTCATTAGGAGGCAAAACTTATTTTAATCTAACACAGCAAGTGGATTTTCCTCTACCAAAACTATATGACTATGCTGGTATCAAAGGCTCACTATTTGTTGACTATGCGACACTTTTTGGCTTAGATGATAAAAATAAGAAGTATGAAGGGAAATACTATGATAGCAAGCTTGTGAGAGTGTCACCAGGTTTTGGCTTTTCAATGCTTTCTCCTTTTGGTAGACTTAGATTGGATTTCGGGTTTCCTTTAGTAAAGGAATCTTATGATATAATACCATCACCAAATGTTAAATTTTCTATTGAAGCGGGGATTTGAATGAAATATATACAGTTATTTATATCAGTTATTGCCTTAATTATTTCCTTATTTGTGGGGTATAAGTTTGTAGGATATCAACCTCAGAACACAAAGGCTGCCATTATTGATAGTGATAAAGTTATCAATGAATCTCTTGCTCTGCAAAACATACAACAACAAATAAAGGAGCAGAATTCTAGATTACAACAAGAATTTGAAAGTGAGTTAGAAAAACTTAAGCCATCAAAAGAAGAATTTGAACTTTTGTCAGAAGAAGCAAAAAAAGAAAAGACAGAACAGTTTAATAAGCACACTGTAAATACTAGAGATAATTACGCTAAAAAAATGTTACATTTAGAAGAAAGCTATAGAGACGCAGTAGAGAGTGTTTTTAACAAGATAAAAGAAGTCGCTAAAAAAACGGCAGAAAAAAACAACATAGATTTGGTACTATTTATTTCAAAAAAGAACCAAGTTTTATACTCCATGGATGAAGTTGATTTATCAGATGTGGTATTAAACAATATAAACAAGAAAATACCTGAATTTGCTTTGAAAGGCATTGAGTAGGCTTATGCAATTTAATATCAGTGATATTATAAAAATATTACCACATTCTTATCCGTTTCTCTTAGTAGATAGAGTTATAGAGTGTGATCCTGGTAAAAGTATAAAAGCAATCAAAAATGTGACTTTCAATGAGCCATTTTTTATTGGCCACTTCCCTGGTCATCCGATAATGCCAGGAGTCTTGATAATTGAATCTCTAGCTCAGGCATCTGCTATATGTGTTCTAGGTAAAGAAACAATAGAAAATAAAGTTGTTTACTTGAGATCCATTGAAAATGCAAAATTCAGAAAGCCAGTTACTCCAGGGGACACATTGATTCTTCAAGCTAACATTCAAAGTGTGTGTTTAGGTGTACACAAATTTAGGTGTATTGCATCTGTTAGCGAAGAAAAAGTTGCAGAAGCAACAATCTCAGCAGTATTGCAAAATAAATAAAATCTTCATCTGTAAGAAACAGCATGTACACTGTATAGTATAGCAATGAAGCTGAATTTCAAAATCTCATTTTCGAATCTATATACTCGCAATGGATTAATAAAATTAGATGAGACATTTTTGAATTATATCAAATCATGTGATGAGAGCTTGTTTTGTTCATTAATTGAAGCAAGAGAAAAAGCAGCTTCTTCTTCGATGTCATCCCAGTGTCACCTCCCATCATCCCAGTGTCACCCCCCGTCATCCCAGTGCTTGACACTGGGATCTAGAAAACAAGAAGGACGGTCAGCTACTTGGATGACAGATAGTCAGTTAATAGTAGACCTCTCATATTTACTTGATGAATTTATTGCAAAACTTTTCAATGTTGAAAAAGAAATAGAGGAGCTAAAGAAAAAGCACAACGACTTTGCTGTAATATATAAATGCAAAAGGTTATTTGTCCAACGCTATGCATTGAAGAAATACACTAATGTGGCGAATATAGATATTACTAACAAACTAAGTCATTTTCTCACTTTGCCAACAACAGAAAAAAATTTTGCTGAGCAGGTGATGCATTGGTTTGAAGATAAAGAAAATCACAAAGAAGAAATAGAACTTGCAGCACAATATGCAGTGTGGAGAGTAAAAAATAAACAGAGTATATTATTCAGTATTCATAAAAAAATCGACCACGAAAACCTCATACCATTTTCTAAAAAAGAAGTGGACAAAGTTGAAGTGCTGTATTCAAATGAAGTAAAAAGACGATACGGTTTTGATCTAACAAACAAAAAGGTGAGTTTGAATAAAGCACTAGATAATGCTCACTACTGCATATTTTGTCATAAGCAAAGTAAGGACAGCTGCTCAAAGGGGCTAATTAATAACGACAATACTTTTAAACAATCTCCACTAAAAGTTGAACTGCACGGCTGCCCACTAGAGCAGAAAATATCAGAAATGAATCTGGTGAAAAGCGAAGGGTACAGCATAGCAAGTCTTGCAATTGTGATGATAGATAACCCATTATGCGCAGCCACTGGGCACAGAATATGCAATGACTGCATGAATTCGTGCATATATCAAAAACAAGAACCCGTAAATGTGCCAGCAATTGAAACAAGGATTCTGGATGATGTGCTCAGTTTACCGTACGGATTTGAAATATATTCTCTGCTCAGCCGTTGGAATCCTTTAAATTTTCAGCGTTCATTGCCAAGAGGAAACACTGGAAAAAACGTTCTAGTTGTAGGCCTTGGTCCTGCTGGTTTTAATTTAGCTCATCATTTGTTGAATGATGGGCATAACGTTATTGCCATTGATGGACTAAAAATTGAGCCTTTGATCGATAATTTCCAGCTAATTAAAGATTTCAAACACGAAAAATTGAGTGAACGCATGGCAGGAGGGTTTGGTGGGGTGGCAGAATATGGTATTACTTCTCGGTGGGATAAGAATTACTTAAAGATTATTAGATTACTGCTGGAAAGACGTGAGAATTTCGTACTTTATGGAGGCATTCGTTTTGGTGGCACGATTAATGCTGATGACGCGTTCAACTTGGGTTTTGATCACATCGCCCTAGCACTTGGCTCTGGTAAGCCACGAATGATCAAAATAAAAAACATACTAGCTCGTGGAGTACGCATGGCATCTGATTTTCTGATGTCGTTACAACTGACTGGCGCTCTTAAATTCGATTCTATAGCAAATCTGCAAGTTCGTATGCCGATAGTTGTCATAGGTGCGGGGCTTACTGCGATTGACACTGCCACTGAAGCTTTAGCGTATTATCCAATTCAAGTAGAAAAATTTCTTCTTCGTTATGAGATATTAGTTGATAAGTATGGAAAGGACTGTGTTGAAAAAGATTGGACAGAAGAAGAGCGCGAAATTGCGAATGAGTTTATATCGCACGCACAATTGATCCGAGAAAAGCAAAAGTTAGCAAAAAAAGAGAATAGAGAAATAAAAATATTAGAGTTAATGCAGAGCCTCGGGGGAGTGAAAGTTATATATAGAAAAGAGCTAAAAGATTCACCAAGTTATCGATTAAATAGCGAAGAGGTGCAAAACGCATTATCAGAAGGGATTTACTTTATTGAAAACTTAGAGCCAGTTGAAGTTGTGACGGATAAATATAACCATGCTGAATTAATAAAACTGATAGACACAAAATCCGGCGAAATCAAACGTATAAAAGCACGTTCTATTTTTATAGCAGCAGGTACTGAGCCAAATACAGTTATTGCAACAGAAGATAAAAAGCATTTTAAATTAAGTAATGGGTATTTTACTCAATTGAATTCATTGGGAAAAGAAATAGATCCAATATTTTCTCCAAAAATGCAAAATAAAGATAGAATATTAGTGTATAAGCAAGGCAATAAAACAATCAGCTTTTTTGGTGATCTTCATCCTTCGTATAGCGGCAGCGTTGTGAAAGCTATGGCAAGTGCTAAGAACGGCTACCCTATTATTTCCCAGCTTTTGAATAGAGTTAATAGCTTCGTTTCTGTCATTCCAGTGTGTGATGTTGTGGGCCAGAAAAAAAATGCGTGGCCAAGTGTTGAAGACCTGGCTAATAAAGAATTATTTAATAGAATCAAAGAGCAATTCACTGCAAAGGTTATAAAAGTTCAATATTTAACAGACAAAGTTGTGGAAATAGTGATCAAAGCACCACTTGCGGCAAAGAATTTTAAGCCTGGGCAATTCTTTAGATTGCAAAATTTTGAAACCAATGGCAGAAAAGCCAATAATACAAACCTTGCTATGGAAGGTATAGCCGTAACCGGCACTGAAGTAGACAAAAAAAAAGGAATTATTTCCACTATTGTGCTGGAAATCGGCGGCTCCACTAATTTATGCAGACACTTAAGAGAAGGCGAGCAAATAATTCTTATGGGCCCAACTGGCAGACCTACTGAGGTTTACTAAGTCTCAATATTAAAGTGATGTCAAATTTTATTTCAAAAAGTAAATAATTTACTAACGCTCGTGCACAAATTAAAAATAAATTATGCACGAGTGTAGCGTTATGAATTAGGAGTGCTATATTAAAGCTTACCTCACTATTAAAGCTATCGGTCAGATTAGATTAAAAACCTAATCTGACCGGTTTCTCTATAACCCTCTAAACTCTGATATAATTATATGATAATTAGTTTAATTAGTGGTTAATATGCAAATTGATTTTATTCATATATTGAGATAGCATAAACCATATTGGTTTTAATTATTGTGCAACTTTATAAATCGTCACTGTTACTTCTACTGACTGTATTAATAGTTATAGTCCTAAAATTACCTGAAAATTTGAGCATTGCAGTAAATTGGTCTCTCCCAATTCTAGATTTTGATTTATCTTTTCGTACCATACTAATATCTTTTTTATCAGTTGCATTTTTAGCTGTTCTACCAGCACAAAATTTGACTTTTTCAGAGATGCTATCTTTTGCTGCTTACACTATTAGTTCACTTTATGCAGTTTTATCTGAACATATGATATTGGTTATAATATTCTGTGAATTAATGACCATCAGTGCATTTTTTATTATCGCAGCTAGCTGTAGAGATAGTGGACCTGCAATAAGGTACGCTTGTGTACACTTTTTCGTTGGAGTTATATTAATAGCAGGATTGGCACTTCAAAGCACTAACCTGATAATTTTGGGTTTATTGATAAACTGCGCTTGTTTTCCTTTTTCATTTTGGGTTGTTGATGCATATCCTTCTGCATCGCTACATGGCACCACATATCTCTCTTTATTTACCACTAAAGTCTCTTTTTTAGTGATGCTTTTACACACTTATAACCTATGGCAAGATTGTACTGAAATATTAGCGCTTGTAGGCACCATCACTGCAATTTACAGCATTATATTTGCTTCTCTCGAGCAAAATATTCGTAGATTTTTATGCTATAACGTTGTAGGACAAATGGGCTTGCTGATTATTGCAGGAGGTTTACTCAGCCCTTCGGAAAAGGCAATACCAATTTTGATACTGCATATAATCTTCTCTCTTGTTTATCAATCATTATTGTTTGTAGTCAGCAATTCGATTATTTCACGAACAAAAACAATTAGTTTTAATGGAGTAGGCAAACTGATGTCAGTGGAAGGCATGTGTGCTATAATCGCAATACTTACAATGGCTGCATTTCCTGGAACCGCTGGATTTATTAGCAAATCATACATTACAGCCGAGATTGAAGCAAGTGGTGCTAATTTAGAAGTGTATAAAAACTTATACAAGATTCTAAATTTACTGCTTTATTTAAGCGTGGGGCTCAAGTTTCTTTACTACATATTTATTGCAAAAAGTAAGTCAAAACCTTTAGCAGAGAGGGGAGGCAAAATGACTATGATTATTTTAGCATTTATATGCGTAATTGCTGGCAACCCTTACTTACCTATTTACAATAAACCTTCGATTTTCGATTTTGTGTACAACACAAAAAATATTTTGTCGCAATTTAATTTGTTATTATGTACCACTTTATTGTTCATTCTTTTACGCAAGTTATTTTACCCGAGAATAAATTTTAAAATGGATGTTGATTGGATTTTTAGAGCTTTCATACCCTATATTATCTTGCTGTTCAATCAATTGGTCTTTAAAGTGAGAGAAATGTCTGCCAACGTACTGCAAAACTTGACTAATTCACTTACTAGTTTATACTTTGATAATATTACTAAACTTAAGGAAGTGCTGGGTTATAACTCAGTGAGTTTTGTTTCAGCTTCTTCTCTCTTTTTAATGAGTATTCTACTAATGCTATTATGTTTAAGTCGTTAACCGAAAGTTTAAATTCTGTATTTAGTAAACTAAGAGGAAAGTCGATCATTTCTGAAGATGATTTTAATCTTGCCATGCGTGAAATACGCATAGCCTTAATTGAAGCTGACGTTTCACTTGAAGTTGCAAAAAAATTCATCAATGACATTAAAGATAAAGTGATTGGGGAAAAAGTCATAAAAAGTGTTTCTCCAGCACAAATGATAATTAAAATTGTGCAGGATAATTTAGTTGCAGTTCTCGGATCAGAGAAAAGTGACTTAAATCTAGCAGTTAAACCCCCTGCTGTGATTATGATGGTGGGCTTACAAGGTGCAGGTAAAACAACCACCTCAGGAAAGCTTGCTTTAAAGCTAAAAAAGCAAAAGAAAAAAGTGATGCTTGCCTCTTTAGACATTTATAGGCCGGCTGCCCAAAAACAACTTGAAGTGCTAGGTAAACAAATAGATGTGCAAACTTTACCTGTAGTAATAGACGAGAAGCCCATTACAATTACAAAAAGGGCACTAGCAACAGCAAAGAACGATAATTGTGATGTATTAATACTAGATACCGCAGGCAGGCTTCATATTGACAATAATATGATGAATGAGTTGAAAGCCGTAAAGGAAATAGCTTCACCTGCAGAAGTTATTTTAGTAGCCGACGCAATGATAGGCCAGGATGCGGTCAACATTGCCAAATCATTCAATGAGGTAATAGGTGTAACCGGCATTATTCTTACCCGTGTTGATGGTGATGCACGTGGTGGTGCTGCTCTTTCTATGAAAATGATCGCCGATTGTCCAATTAAATTTATTGCTTGTGGTGAAAAATTAAGTGACCTCGATGATTTTTATCCAGATAGAATTGCAAAAAGAATACTTAGCATGGGTGATGTTGTCTCATTGGTTGAAAAAGCTGCTGAGATTGTTGGTCAGGAAGAAATTGATAAGTTACAAAAGAAAGTGAAAAAAGGTAAATTCGACCTAAACGACCTAGTGGGAATGTTAAAAACTCTGAGTAAAATGGATGGCATTAGCAACATAATGAAATTCATTCCTAGTTCATTTACAAAAAAGCTAAGTAGCAGTGTGCCAGATGACAATAAAGTGAAAAAATATATAGCCATCATAAACTCAATGACTGAAAAAGAAAGGCAAAATCCAGATATTTTAAATGGCAAAAGAAGACTTAGAATTTCTAAGGGGTCCGGAACAACTGTAACTGACATTAATCTTCTAATTAAGCAGTATAATCAAATGAGCTCTATGGTAAATAAGTTCAGTAAAGTTGACCATAGTAAACTCAAAGAATCTGATTTGATGGATATGCTAAGCAGAAAGTAAGTCAGCAGGTAGTGGAATGAGACAAATCATCAGTAAACCTTTAGCTATATCAAAAGCGGCTTAGGTCTCGCAAAAAAATTTACAGCTTCTTGCTAGCCAAGAAATTTATTATTAATTTTAAGAAATACTATAGCTGACCCAAGCAACACGTCATACCGCGATTCATTTCATAACTGTACGAACATTGTAGTGTGGGCCACCAGTGGGGTGTCATCCGAGTAGCTTGACTACTTGGATCCAGAAAAAAGAATGGTGTCATGAAAGTAGCCTCCTTCTCCTGTCATCCCAGCGCCCAGAGGTGTCATCCTTTTTTTTGGATTCCAGACTGGAATGACAGCAGTCCTACGTCATGCCACCGCGAACCGTCATACCGCGATTCATTCGCGGTATCTCTAGATCCCGCTAACAAGTAGCGGGATGACGAGGTCAGGGTGTCATGAAAGTAGCTGACACTGGTTTCCATCCAAGACAGCAGTAGCCCCTTCGGTGTCATTCCAGTGCCCAGACACTGGGATCCAGGAAAGTTTGCTTGTGGGCAAGCAAACTAGCACAGAAAGTGGTTACAACATTTTCGATGAGATTGCAGAAAGGCTGGATTCCAGTGCCAAGCACTGGAATGACAGCAGTCCTACGTCATACCGCGATTCATTCGCGGTATCTCTAGATCCCGCTAACAAGCAGCGGGATGACGGTTGTCGTTTAGCTACAAACATTAAGAAATTTACCAAATGAAAAAAAAGGCAAAAGAAGCCCCGTAGTGCGAGTTTTGACTCTCTATTACTGTAAGTGGCGCTGTAATAATGTGCTAACGCTTAAAATAAGCGCGATTTGGCTGAATGTAGAAAAATTTTAAAAGACATGCAGCCGCTATAATTTTATGTAATCCACCAAAAAATACCCTGAGTTTTTACTGAATTTTGTCATTGAGCCTGCAGGTCAAAAACAAGTTTTGAGTCATAAATACCCTTAACACTATAATAAGGGAGCTGGCGGAGTTTGTCAAGCAAGTTTTTTCGTTTCTATTGTAATGACAGTTATTGCCTGTGCAAGAAATCTATTGATTTACAGCAGGTTCTTTGTTACAGTTCGTAGTTATGCAAAGAAACTTAAAGCCTCATGAGTTTATTTACAGCCAGTGGTTTACATAATTTGGAGCTGTATAGCTGAGTATTGTATATGATAATATTAATAACAAACGATGATGGTTTTGGAAGTGAAGGAATAAAATTACTCAAAGAGATTGCACGGAATTTTGCGTCAGAAATATGGATAGTGGCACCAGATACTGATAGAAGCGGGGCTGCAAGATCTCTTGATTATCCAGTGAAACAATCTATTGGAATAAACCAACATAGTGAAAGGGAATTTAGTGTGTCTGGTACTCCTGCAGATTGTGTCATTATTGCGCTAAATAAAGTTATGAATAAAAAACCAGACTTAATATTGTCCGGAGTAAATATTGGATCAAATGTTGGGGACGATATTTGTTATTCAGGAACAATTGGTGCTGTAATGGAAGGTGCTGCAAGGTCTATACCTTCTATTGCACTGAGCCAAGTTTATCATGATAAAATAGACTGGCACAATACAAAGGTTTTTGCACCAAAGGTTATTGCCAAGCTAGTTAAGGTTGGTTGGCCTAAAAACATAGTGATGAGTGTAAATTTTCCTGCTACGGAAAAAGTAAAAGGAGTAGAATTTGCTGAACAAGGTGAATATAACATTGATGGGGATTTAATTTTTACTGAAAATTCGAATGGCTCTTTTAGCTTAAATTGGTCTCGAGAGCACTCAGGCAGTGGTAGTATAAATAAAATAAAAGAAGGATTTATTACTATCACACCAGTAAAATTAGATTTTACAGATTATGATACATTGAATGCTATGAAAAATTCTTGTGCAGACGAATTTTCTTCTATAGCTGACTGAGAAAAACATTTGCATTGCTCCTAATTAGATGTTTTCTATTGTGTTATCGCGAGCAATTATTTTTTCTTCACCTGTATCCATATTTTTTACTTTAACAGTATTGTTGTTTAACTCATCATTCCCAAAGATCAATACAATTTTAGCATTTGCTTGACTTGCTTTCTTCATGCGATTTTTAACTGTTCCACTGTGTTCGTAACTTACATATAAACTATTTCTGCGCAATTCATTTGCAAGTGTTAAAGCATGTTTTTCAGCCTCTCTACCGATTGGAATTAGGTAAATAGGTCGCTCTTCTTTCGGAGAATAATTGATTAACTCCATTATGCGCTCAATACCCCCTGCAAATCCTATTGCTGGAGTGTGTTTTCCACCTACTGAAGATACTAAATTATCGTATCTTCCACCGGCAAAAACTGCCCCTTGTGCACCTAAATCCTCTGTAACAAACTCAAACACTGTGTGGCAATAATAATCCAAACCTCGAACTAGTTTATTGTTTACGGTATAAGGTATATCAAGAATTGTTAATCCATTTAGTATTTGTTCAAAGAAATCTGAGGACTCTTTCGTATAATAATTGCTGATTTTAGGCGCATCAGAGATTATTAATCTATCTTTCTCATCCTTAGAATCTAGTATTCTGAGTGGATTTTTGATCAACCTATTTTTGCTATCTTCTGATAGATCATTTTGATACTTTGTAAAGTATAAGATCAAAGCTTCTCTATACTTAGTTATTGTCTCACCATCACCTAAAGAGTTGGTTTCCAGCTTTACATTTTTATTGATGCCAAATTCAGTTAGTAAGTGCTGAGCGAGTGATATCAATTCAACATCGGCTTTTGGATCTTCTATGCCAAAAACCTCAAAATTTATCTGATGAAATTGCCTTTGTCTTCCCTTTTGCGGTCTTTCATAGCGAAATGCAGGCCCTGTTGAAAATAATTTTATCGGCGTTTGCAGTTTTTTTTCAATTAATAGCCTGACAATCGCTGCAGTGAACTCAGGACGTAAAGTTATGCTCTTTCCCCCTTTATCATTGAAGCTATACATCTCTTTAGTGATGATATCTGAGCTATCACCTAAAGTTTTTGTAAAAACCTCCGTGTACTCAAATATTGGAGTTTGGGCGGGCAAAAAGCCGTATAGACTTGAGATTCTATTTGCTGTTTGCTGAATGTATTTAAACTTATACCACTCATCAAATAGAAGGTCTTTCGTTCCTCTAACTGTTTGATTAGTCATAGTGTGGTCTCTATACCTGCAACCTCTGGTATGTGGTAGCTCAGCATATTCTGCACTCCTTGCTTTAAAGTAATTGCAGCACTTGGGCATCCAGAGCAAGCTCCTTGTAATTCAACATAAACTATTCCATCTTTATAGCCACGAAATTTGATATCGCCACCATCTTGAGCAACTGCAGGTTTGATATAACTTTCCATCAATTCTTTTATTCTATTTACAATTTCTATATCACTTTCATCAAAAAATTCCTCATTTGGTATGTTATTATCATTCACTCCTTCTTTATTTAGCGCTTTTCCACCTGAAGTAAAGTGATCCATGATTGTAGTTAAAATTTCTACTTTTAATGTATCCCAATTAATTTCACCCAATTTTGTTACTGAAATAAAATCATGACCAAAAAACACTCTTACCACATGTTCTATTTGAAAAAGATTTGCTGCTAGTTTAGAATTTTTTATCTCATTTGCATTTGAAAAATCAGCCGTTTCTCCTTCGTTTAGAATTGCAAATCCAGGGAGAAATTTCAGTGTGTTTGGATTAGGTGTTTCTTCAATCTGAATGAACATGTTATTTACCATGACGATTATAATTGTTACTATTTAATCATAAAATGATAAAAAAATATACATGTCATTCATCTTTTTCCTTTTTTTGATATTCATAGTAGTTACATTTGTCTTGCCTAGCGTTGTTATATTTTTTCTTTTCCTGACAAAAAAAAATAATATGAGTTTCATGATGAACTCTATATTGAGTAAGTTTTTGAACGAATTTAGTAGCAGTAGAAGTTATACTGAAAATTACACTGGTGATAACATGTCCAAGGATGAAGCATTAAAGATACTGGGGCTGAATCCTGAGGCAAGTCAAAATGAAATCAATAAAGCATATCAAAATTTAATGAAATTAGTTCACCCAGATAAGGGAGGCTCGGAATATTTTGCGCAAAAGCTAAATGCGGCACGTGATAAATTGTTAAAAAAGTGATCTTAAAAAAGTTTTCGTTTAACGAATTTCTTCCTTTGCTTTTTCTAAATACTCCAATATTGCTTCATGTAGTGCAGTCCATGTTATCTGTTCTTCCAGGGAAGGTATAAATTCTTGTCTCCAAGCATTCTTAAACTCCTGAAACCACTGTTTTTCAAAACCCTGAAATTCTAAAGAAATATCTACTTTAAAGCTATCAATTAAACTGGAAACTTCTGCAGCTTTAGAGCTATCTAGTGATTTTAAAGATAACACTCCACTCTTTAAAATCTCTAACTCTTCCAATACATTAAGCTTAAATGGTTTATAGAGTGAAGACCATATGCGATATCTTAAATAAGAATCATAGTATAACTTAATTTTGTACATTAAAGTGGTAGATGCATCAGGAGAAATGTTATTCTCATATTGTGCAAGAGAAGATAATAAATTCTCATAATCTACTTTGCTTAAACATGGTTGTAGAGTCGATTTAATTTTTTCACTAAAGGTTAGATAACTAGAAGAAATGCCATGACTATATTCACTAAAGAATTCAGGAAATATATCTGCTTGTTCTAGTTTAAGAGGTAGATCTTTTCTAATTTCTCTTGGTAAATTATGTATTGAAAACTGATAAATAACCCATACAAAATTCTCATCAAACTCATCTGAGTAATCAGCATTATTATCAGGAAAAATTACATTACCTTTCTTATCATTCCAAGGTTCTATCTTATAGAAAAATCTGTTCAGCCTTTGTTTTAATTTCAAAATACCTTCATTTCTATCACCTGCTTTATACAATGTTTTGCCCATTTTGTGTTTAGCATCTTTAGGGTTTATTCTGTCACTTATGTGCAATCCAATTTCATTTTTCTCTAATAACTCCCAATCAAACAATTTGTGTGGATCTGGTTTACGCATTGTATAGCCAAGCTCTGGATCATACACTATAGTTCCTATTTCAGAATGACTAAATATCATATCCCTTTTAATTTTAAAACGCTCCATAAGGTATAAAATCAGCTCTTTAACAGATCTCATTTGCTCTTCCGGAAAAGGCTCAAGTCCTGTGTTTACAATTTCAATACCTACAGAATAGTTGTTAAGCTTCCGTAACTCTTCAAGCTTACTATCTACCTTAACTCTTGCATAACTAATACCAGCATGCCATGCTTCTTTCTCTAATGGAACCATTAAGGTGATGCTGCCATCCCTATCGACAATAAAATGAACTGACAATCCTCTAGCATTCAGCGTATCTTTTGTACCTTTTAGTGTTGATGTTTCAGTATGGTGAACTATAACCATTAACACTTTTTTACCTGCCCTATCACCATAATTTAAAGCTGAAGCTGGATCTAAAAATAACAAATCCTGATCTTTCAATAATGGTAATTTTTCTTGTAAATCTTGAAAATCATTCTCGATATTGCTTGAACTGGATACTTGCCCAGATATGAGAAATGCTGAGACAGTAATCAGTAAAACTAATAAATATTTGTTGACTTTAGATAGTTGGATTTTCATACCATCTTCATAAACACTTTGTAGATAATTTTTCATTATATAGTTAGAATAGGGTTGTTGAATAAATTTACAAGACAAAATCATACTAGTCTGGTAGTAGTAACATGTTCAGAGATGGAGCATTTAAAGTGCTAGGAATAGATTCTGGAGCGAACCAAAATGAAATCAATAAAGCAATCAAAATTTAATGAAATTAGTTCACCCAGATAAAGGAGGCTCGGAATATTTTGCACAAAAATTAAACGCAGCACGTGACAGGTTGCTGAAGAGGTAATTAATATTGCTTTAAAGTTTTTATTTGTGCGTAAAGGATAAGTTGCTACAATAAAAAAATAAGATAAAAGTAGCAATGGACATGTGTTCAGAAAGGTTTAAGTTATGCAGGAAGATAACAAAAAAGAAACAATAAAAGAAGAAAAAGGCATATTAGGATGGATAGAATATAGATTGCCTATATTTTCTTTTCTAAGACACACTGCTTCTTACCAAGTGCCAAAAAACTTAAATTATGCTTGGAACTTTGGCTCTTTGGCTGGTATAGCGCTGATTTTACAAATAATAACAGGTATATTTCTTGCTATGCACTACACTCCGCATGTTGATTATGCGTTTAATAGTGTAGAGCGCATAATGCGGGATGTGAATTACGGGTGGTTAATACGCTACACTCACGCTGTTGGAGCATCCCTCTTCTTTATGGTAGTCTATGTTCATATAATGCGTGGATTATATTACGGATCTTATAAAAGACCGAGAGAGATGGTGTGGTTTATTGGAATATTTATATTTTTTGCAATGATGGCAACTGCCTTTATGGGATATGTATTGCCTTGGGGACAAATGAGTTTCTGGGGTGCAACAGTTATAACCAACTTATTTTCTGCTATACCTTTAATTGGCAATAAAATAGTTATATGGTTATGGGGTGGTTTTTCAGTGGATAACCCAACACTTAACCGTTTTTTCGCTCTGCATTATCTTCTGCCTTTTGTTATTATTGCTTTAGCTATGCTTCATGTGATAGCTCTGCATAGGTTTGGCTCTGGTAACCCAAGTGGAGTGGAGGTAAAATCAGATAAGGATACCATCCCTCTCTATCCTTATTATATAGTCAAGGATTGCATAACTTTTGGTCTGTTTTTTGTAGTTTTGTTCGCATTTGTTTTCTATGCTCCAAATTATCTTGGGCATCCAGACAATTATATAGAAGCTGATTCTATGGTCACTCCGGTACATATAGTGCCAGAGTGGTATTTTTTACCTTTTTATGCAATGCTACGTTCAATTCCAGATAAACTTACTGGTGTGCTTACCATGTTTGCGTCTATTTTAGTGTGGTTTTTGTTACCTTGGCTTGATAAATCAAAAGTTAAAAGTGGTGCTTATCGCCCGGTGTTTAAGAAATTTTTTTGGGTTTTTGCAATAAATTTTGTACTTCTTGCCTGGCTTGGAGGACAAGAGGTAAAAGAGCCTTACATCACTATGAGTAGGCTATCTACTCTTTATTACTTTGCATACTTTGTGATAGTTTTACCACTGCTTAGTAAGTATGAAAAGCCAAAAGAACCACCAAAAACCTTAAGTGATTCTGTGCCGGAGATGAGGTGATGTCAATTCAAAGCAGATCTCTTACAAAATTCTCTGTCATCCCAGAGCTCTCTTCTGTCATCCCAGTACTTGACACTGGGATCCAGAAAAAAAATAAATGGATTCCAGCATCATGTACACAATTGTATGAACGTTGTATACAACACACAGTGTCATTCCACTATCTTCCGTTGTCATCCCAGTGCTTGACACTGGGATCCAGGTATAAAAATACTTACAAATCATGCAATGGACAACAGATTCTAGGAGTGCATGATAACCATAATGTCAGTGATGAAATAAGCTGGATTCCAGTGTCAGCTACTTGCATGACATCAATTCGAAATTTACTAAAACAGTGGTTATGCATGGGATCTAATGTATTTGCAATCTTCTGCATGTTATTTCTATCTAGTCTTATATCTGCAGAAGAATTTAAATCATCACCAAATAAGAAAATAGACTGGAAATTTGATGGAATTGTCGGATCTTTCGATAGAGAGTCAATTCAGCGTGGCTATAAAGTGTATAAAGAAGTCTGTGCTGCTTGTCATTCAATGAATAGGGTAGCATTTCGTAATTTGCAAGATGTCGGTTTTTCTGAAGAAGATGTAAAACAAATAGCAGCTTCTTATCAAGTTAAAGATGGTCCGAATGATTTGGGTGAAATGTTTGACAGACCTGGAGTACCTTCGGATTATTTTATTGCGCCTTTTGATACAAAAGAAGCAGCTGCAGCAAGCAACAATGGTGCAGTCCCACCAGACTTATCATTAATTATTAAAGCAAGGCATGATGGTGCAAATTATGTCTATTCATTGTTAACAGGCTATCAAAACGGCGAACACGATGAAAATGATTTATATTTTAATTCGTATTTTCCAACAGGCAGATTAGCTATGGCGCCACCACTTTCTGAAGGAATGGTGGAATATGATGGTGCAAGGCAAGCCACAGTTGAAAATATGGCGTATGATGTGATAAATTTTTTACAATGGGCAGCAGAGCCAGAATTAGAGCGCCGGCATAAACTTGGATTAAAAGTAGTGGCGTATTTTATAATTTTAACAGTGTTTTTTGTATTAACTAACAACAAAGTTTGGAGCAAGCTCTATAAAAAGAAGTGATAGTCAATTTTGCCTCAAGCACAATGGTTGTCATCCAAGTAGCTAACACTGGGATGGCTTTGTCGCATCGTACCTTATACAGTAATAATTTACGATAAATTCATGTAGCCATTTCGAATTTAGCCATATCAATGTCAGTAAATTTATTAAGCAAATAGCACTTAATGAGCAGTTCTTTTTCACGATTTATAGCTCTTTTCATAGAAGTCCGGATGTGATAAGGATAGATAATGATAAGGAGGTTGAATGCCAGCAGCATATAGTTATGATTTAAGAAAAAAAGCAATGGAGGCGCTAGACGAAGGAGAAAGCAGAGAAGCAGTGGCAGCAAGATTTAAGATTGGACGAACTACTTTATGGGAGTGGCAGCACTGTAGGCTTGACCATAAATTATGTTAAGATAGAAAATGACTATTTTAGATAGAGCTTGATGTAATGCAGTGCGATACAAAATAACGGTAGAATATAATGGTAGTAGTTTCTCTGGTTGGCAAAAACAGCAACACTCTGCTAACTCAATCCAGGAGAAGATAGAAAATGCTATATTTAATTTTAGTGGTGAGAAAATTGCCTTGTACTGTGGTGGAAGGACCGATGCTGGGGTTCATGCTTTAGGACAAGTTGCTCATTTTGATATGGAAAAGGAATGTGAGCTTTATAGAATAAGAAACGCAATAAATTATCATTTAAAATCAATTCCTATAGTTGTGCTTAATGCAGAAGTTGTAGATGATGCGTTTCACGCACGGTTTTCAGCAAAAAAAAGATATTACGAATACAGAATAGTTAATCGCTATGCTCCTGCCGCTCTGGAGACGGGTTATGTATGGCAAGTGTTTAACCCACTTGATGTAAATATTATGCGTGAAGCTGCTAAACATCTACTTGGAAAACATGACCTTTCAAGTTTTCGTTCAAAAGATTGTCACGCCGCAAATCCGATAAGAACAATTGATGATATCGATATAGTACAAAACGGGAATCATATACACATCAAAATATCTGCTATTTCCTTTTTACATAACCAAGTGAGGATTATTGCGGGTACTTTAGTTGAATTTGGAAAAAATAGAACCAATCCGCAAGAAATGCTACATATATTAAGCCAATGCAAAAGAAGTGCTGCTGGGGTTACCGCGCCGCCTTTTGGCTTGTATTTGGTAAAGATAGATTACTAATTTAATAAAAAGTAACGTTCTTAGTGAAATAAGTGTCATACCGCCGCAGTATCTCCAGATCTCGCTAACAAGCAGCGAGATGACGAGTTTAAGTTCTCATTGGCATCACTACATATAATACATTTGAATCATCTTCATCAGTGATAATTGTAGCACTATTACCATCGGCTAAGCTAAACTTACATTTATTTTTTATGCAAGATAGAACATCAAGCAAATAACGCGAGTTGAACCCTATTTCTATAGGGGCTTCATTGTAGTCCACTTCTATGGATTCAGTTGCATCACTGCACTCTTGGGAGTTTGAATGCAGAGTTAGCAGCTTTTCTTGTAGTGAGAATTTAATGGATTTTACTTTATCAGATACAACAACGGAAACTCGATCTATAACATCTGAAAGTTTTTTACTTTCAATAATCATATGCTTATCTTGAGATGCTGGAATAACTGCTTTATAATTTGGAAAAGTTCCATCTATTAATTTTGATATTAGAATATATTCACCGCATGTAAACTTGATTTTTCTGTCTGAGAGTTTTACTTTAATTTCATTACAATCGTCCAATATTTTTAACAACTCCATAACAGTTTTACGTGGAATGATCACACCGAATTCGCCATTGATATTTCCAGGCTTTGGCCTCTTTATACACGATAAACGATGGCCATCAGTTGCAATACAGTACAGAAACTGCTCATCTGTATGTAGATATATTCCATTTAAATTATACCTTGTATCATCTAGTGATACAGCAAATTTTGTTTTGGTTAATAAGTCTATCAGGTCCGTATTGAGTAGAGTAAAATCATATTTATAATTGTCTTCTTCAAGAGCAGGAAAACTGCTTGAAACTACATTCGGTAAAGAAAAGTTTGCATTTCCGCAAGACATCAATAATTTTCCTTGGTTGTTTACTTCAAAATTGACATCCAAATCAGCGGGTAACTTCTTCACTATGTCATGTAAAGTATGCGCTGAAATTTTTACTTCTCCTTCTGTTAATACGGTTGCAGCAAGTGAGGCAAACATTGAAATGTCAAGATCAGTTGCCATTAATTTTATGCTGCCATGTTGTGCTTTGATATTTATACATGCCAAAACATCTATTGCATTACGCCTTTCGACCACTCCACTTACTCTGGATAATGTATTTAAAAGACTTGTGCGGCTCACGCTAAAACGCATCTGCTCGCACACAGAATTTTGCTTTTTGATTTCTGTGTCTACACCTGCAACCTCTGACATTACTAACTCTCAAAAATATATTTTAAATGATATCCGCATTCCATATAAAGTAAAGTGCTATTCATTGAAAGAGTAGTCTATTTTATACTATAGCTGGGTATTCTGTTACAATAATTTACTTTGTATGGCATGAATCATGCATTTTTTGATACGCTTTTTGAAACCCAAGTAGGGAATAAGTATCATCAATGGTCACTGTTTTTGTTTTCCCATTCACTACCATTGATAATCCCTGCTTCATTTTTAGAATGAGATCTTGATCTATTTTTGTATGCTCTGCCCACGCAAAACTTCCCTGTATTATAGGCAGTGTATATTTAATTTTTTTGTCGATATTGAGAGCTACAGGCTCCTTATCATACTGAAAACCAGAGGTAACGCTTACCTCATCTGCTTTTTTATCAACATAACTAACCATTACATATGGCTTTCGGTTGGTTGTATAATGTTCGCTTTTTTTTTTAGGATAGGATACAATATAACATACCTTCTCTCCATCTTCCAATGCAGTATACACGAGCCAATCTTTATATTTTTCCTTCAATTGCACATCACTAACTGATGCAAAAGCGCCTATTGAAAAAAATATTAGAAATATAAAAAAACTACGCATGCAAACCAAATTTCAAACTTTCTGATTGTATATATTGTTTTACCTTAGCCATCGCCTGCTCAGCCAACTGCCTTATTCTTTCTCTTGAAACACAATATTTTTTACTAAGTTCATCCAGAGTTTGAGTGTTTTCAGACAAATATCTACTGATAAAAATGTCTCTCGCCCTTTCGTTGAGACTTGCTAGTGCATTGTTTAAAATTGTTTCTTTTAATTCTTTCTCTTCATGATTTTGGTAAGTTACTTCTTGACTGACCAAGTTACATGGGATCATATCTTGTAGCTCCCTTTTAGAGTCATCACCTATTTTTATGCAATCGTTTAGCGACTGATCCTTACAAGCCAAACGGTAATTCATCTGTATAATGTCTCCTTCGGATACAGAAAGCTCATTAGATATTGCTTTTATTTCTTCATTATTTAAAGTTTCTCTGTTTGTATACTGTAAAATTCTTTTTTTTATTTTACGTAAACTAAAAAATAATCTTCTTTGTGCTTGCGTTGTGCCTATTTTCACAAATGACCAAGATTTCAATATAAAGTCTTTTATTGAAGCTTCAATCCACCACACTGCATAAGTTGAAAAACGAAACCCTAAATCAGGATTAAACTTTTTTACTGCATGCATTAAACCCATATTCCCTTCCATGACCAGGTCCATCAACAATAGTCCATAATTTTTGAATTTCATTGCAATTTTCACTACCAAATTCAAATGGCTGGTAATCAATTTATGAGCAGAAGAAATATCCTTGTATTGGTTCCAATTTTTTGCTAGTTGTACTTCTTCCTCTTGAGACAGCATGGGAAATTTTCGCACCCTAGCAATATATTGCATGAGATTGGTTCTGCTATCGACACATAAGCTTGCCATTGGGGTCAACATAACAACTTAAATTAAAACTTCATGCATATAATATATTGATTTTCCAGCAAAAATTCAAGCTTTGATTTGAAAAAAGTACAAATTTTCCATCTAATTTCTTGGAGACAGTAGGCCGCAGTGTTAGCTAATTGGATAACATTATGTAACTTTAGATGATATTCTACCAGTACAATGGTAAACGTTATAGCTTAAACACATAGCAAATAGTGTTATTCCAGTGCCTTGACACTGGAATCCACATTTCTTTTTTCTAGATCCCAGTGTCATGCTACTTGGATGACAAGAAAAAACCCACTGGGATAACAAGACTGAGATAGACTAGAAATTAAACGCTACTCCAGCTTCTGCACCAACAGTGCTGTAAAGAACTTTGAGTTCCCCCTTGTCTTTGCTTGCTGCAGCAGTATCTTTATCAAAATGAGCACCAAAAGAACCGAAATAACGAGCTCCAGCGTAGAGTTTGATTTCTGGAGTTATGTCATAGCTGACACCAGCTCTTGCTTGACCAGCAAAAGCAAATTTACCATTTTGACTACTCACAGCGGTTGCCAAAGGTGTGCTAATATACGCTGCACCAACACCAACACCAACATATGGAGTGATAGGCATATCTTCAATTGCTATATCGTAATAAACGTTAACTAATCCTGAAAATGCTGTTAAACTGTCTGCAATTGCTGGAGTAGGAGCTACATCAAGTGTATCCTTGCTTAGCTGCGAATAAAGCCCTTCAACATCAACTCTGATGTCGTCCATTTTGTAACCAAATGCACCACCACCAGCCATAAAAGAAGCTTTATAAAGGTCAGTAGTTGTATCAGTATCCGCAGTCTTCTTTTTAGCACCTGTAGCACCATCAACTTTTGTGAAAAGAGGTAAAATTTCACCGTTGTATTGCAAACGAACGTAGTAGCTAGTTTCTTCATCACTTATTGGACCAACAGGATCTGAAAAAGCAGAGTTTGATAAACTTAGCAACGTTGCTAAAGCGGCCGCTGAAAAAAACTTTTTATAATGCATAATTGTCCTCGTAAAAAAAATTAAAATTCCACTTTAGCAGTCTAAGTAACAACTAAAGTTAAGTCAAGTGCTAACTTAATAACACAAAATATTCTACATTTTAACTAATTTTTAGGAGAAGACAAAGATTTTATTAATGAATAAATACGACTTTTGATTTTTTGGTATAGCTAACACAGGTAAGATTTACTATCGAAAGACCTCGTCATCTCGCTGCTTGTTAGCGGATGAGAAATCCACAACTGTACGAACATTGCAATTTGGGCCTACCAGGAGGGCAATGCCTCTTATCCAAGTACCCTCTTCTTGTCATCCAAGTAGCATGACACTGGGATGGCTTTGTTGCATCACACTTTATGAGATGGTGATTTATGGTAAATTCATGTAACTATCTCAAATTTAGCCATACCAATATCAGTGAATTTATTAAGCAAATAGCATTTGATTAGCAGTTCTTTTTCTCGATTTATCTCAGATTTATTCCTAAAACTAAATCCGAATATTTGCTTTAATCTTGAGAAAAACCCTTCAATATAAGATCTTTTCCCATAATTTACTTCTTTTTTCCATTCTTTCATGCCATCTTCACCGTATAATTTTATTAACCTAATAGCAGCATTCCTGTCAGACATATAATCTATTTCTGGATGTTCTGCCGCATTGTTTATTGGTGGAATTTTTGTCTTTATATCATATTCGTTACACAACTTATAAAACTTGTGCCTATCACATGCTCTATCTGCATATAGTGCTTTTATGGCATGCTGAAAATCAACTTCTTTTAGCAAATCACAAGCTCCATAGTGATCAGAGTAGACACCGTTACTGTATTTTACAGCTATGGCTTTTTTGTTGTTTATATTCAACATTACGTGCAATTTTCTCGTTTGCTCATAGCCACGATATTTTCTGTCAGTGCTATTTTCCTTGCTGTGACCAGGAGTGTTGTTGTATATACTAATTCCTGTACTGTCTATAGCAATTTCGATATCTTCCATATTATTTTCTGCAATCATTTATCTTAATATTAAGTTTCTTAAACCTTCTTGATGCTTGTGAATAGCTGATAACTTCCAAATCTCTTCCTATTTGTTGCAAATACCCTTTTATAAACCCGACTGTTTGTCTTAAACCAATTCTAAAGAAACTGACGATTATATGCACCAAAATCACAACTTTATCACTATAAATATAGTTGCCGCCCTGCATTTTTGGACAATTCTCGTACCAATTTTCTATGGCGTCATTGATATAACAAAAAATGCTTCCTCTTTCTTGGAGAAATTTGTTATATTCATGGCAGTTACTGACTCTCATTTTTTGTGGCATATTTTTTCTTCAACAGTTAAATGGCTATTTATAATGAATTTTGTCAGTAACTGCCAGTTCTTTTCACTTGAGCGATGCAACAAAGCCCACTGGGATCAGGAATTTTATTAAGTTGGTAAGCATAAAAGTATAACTTCTACGTCATACCGCCGCGGTATCCGCTAACAAGCAGCGGGATGACGATTGTCAGGGTAGCTGTCATCCCAGTGCCCTGACTACTTGGATCCAGGAAAAAGAATGGTGTCATCCCAGTGCGTGACACTGGGATGACACCCTAGTAGAAATCGTTTTTGTAATTGCAACATTCGTGCAATCTTTAGCCATAAATATTAAGAAATTTACCAAACGAAAAAAAGGCAAAAGAAGCCCTGGGGTTATTATCCGCTTTAAAATATTGGCGTTTTTTATGTTTTAAACGCTTGACAAGCAAGATTTAGCTGCTTTTAATTGCAACTAACTTACGCTGCAAATGTTTAAGAAATTTACTAAGCAGAAAAAAAGACAAAGAATCCCCGAGTTAGCTAGTCTTTTACTATCTCTGTCGAGTATTGGCATTTTTTGATGTCTTGTAACGCTTTATAAGCGCGTTCAGCTTATTTAGATAAAAATCTAGATGTAGATGAAGTTTTGTAAAGACATACAGTATCTATATACTGCAAAAAATTGAACATAAGACGCCGATACATTAAGTAATCCTTACCTTTTAATCTGCAGATTGGCGAAAGCAAATACAATAGCTTCAGTTTCATGATAAGGGGGCTGGCGAAGGGTGTCAAGTAAGTTTTTTCGTTTCATCCGATGCGCTGCCAAAAGCTATGCAAAAAGTCCAATGAGTTAACTCCCATATATCCTGAGTAATTCTTGTGCATTAGCTTTGATTAGGATAGGGCATTTTCTATCATTTAATAGGGAACGCAATATTTCAGTTGCACCCTTAACGTCGTTATTGTGTATCTTTACTACAGCAATAGCTTCTTGGCTTGAATAAGGATACACTGCACTTGATTCTAAATTATCAATTTTATCTTTATTTATTTTTTCACCGTTGGAGTGAAGTAAGCTCATTACTTCTAAATATTGTGCTAACTCACGCAAAACATTAGGAGCATCTTTATCATCTGCCAAATCATTATAAATAGATGCTGTGTCTGTTGGCATTGAATCTGAGATATGATTGAATGCGCGTTCAAAATTTGCTAAATACTCCCAATTTGAATCTATTTCTTCTAGCAGCGTCTTATTATCTTTTTTTAAGAATAATACTTCGTAAAACTTGTCACCTGCAGTTATAGATTGTTTTGTGTTATCAATGTTGCGCAATAAGTATAATGTGATGCCAACTAACATTGGCGCGAGTGCAAGCAGAAAGATGTATTTTTTCATGGTAATATTCCAAATAGTTATATATTTATACATTAATGCTTTTGATTTGCAAAAACATATTGACATAGTGATTATATCACATAATAATATTCTTAAAGTTGTTTGAATAGTTGGAGATTAAAATATTTCTAAAGTAGAAATAAAGACAGCAGTATTAAGCTAAATTATTTTTTGTCGGATTTATCCGATGTACCCTCAACCTTTTATAGGTTGAAGTCTAAATTTGAGAGTTTGATCCTGGCTCAGAATGAACGCTGGCGGCAGGCCTAACACATGCAAGTCGAACGGAGTTATATTGTAGACTGCTATGGTATAACTTAGTGGCAGACGGGTGAGTAATGTATAGGAATCTACCTAGTAGTACGGAATAATTGTTGGAAACGGCAACTAATACCGTATACGCCCTACGGGGGAAAAATTTATTGCTATTAGATGAGCCTATATTAGATTAGCTAGTTGGTGGAGTAATAGCCTACCAAGGCAATGATCTATAGCTGATCTGAGAGGATGATCAGCCACACTGGAACTGAGATACGGTCCAGACTCCTACGGGAGGCAGCAGTGGGGAATATTGGACAATGGGCGAAAGCCTGATCCAGCCATGCCGCATGAGTGAAGAAGGCCTTTGGGTTGTAAAGCTCTTTTAGTGAGGAAGATAATGACGGTACTCACAGAAGAAGTCCTGGCTAACTCCGTGCCAGCAGCCGCGGTAATACGGAGAGGGCTAGCGTTATTCGGAATTATTGGGCGTAAAGGGCGCGTAGGCGGATTAGTAAGTTAAAAGTGAAATCCCAAGGCTCAACCTTGGAATTGCTTTTAAAACTGCTAATCTAGAGATTGAAAGAGGATAGAGGAATTCCTAGTGTAGAGGTGAAATTCGTAAATATTAGGAGGAACACCAGTGGCGAAGGCGTCTATCTGGTTCAAATCTGACGCTGAGGCGCGAAGGCGTGGGGAGCAAACAGGATTAGATACCCTGGTAGTCCACGCTGTAAACGATGAATGTTAAATATGGGAAGTTTTACTTTCTGTATTACAGCTAACGCGTTAAACATTCCGCCTGGGGACTACGGTCGCAAGATTAAAACTCAAAGGAATTGACGGGGACCCGCACAAGCGGTGGAGCATGTGGTTTAATTCGATGCAACGCGAAAAACCTTACCACTCCTTGACATGGAAATTATACCTATTCGAAGGGATAGGGTCGGTTCGGCCGGGTTTCACACAGGTGTTGCATGGCTGTCGTCAGCTCGTGTCGTGAGATGTTGGGTTAAGTCCCGCAACGAGCGCAACCCTCATCCTTAGTTACCATCAGGTAATGCTGGGGACTTTAAGGAAACTGCCAGTGATAAACTGGAGGAAGGTGGGGATGATGTCAAGTCATCATGGCCCTTATGGAGTGGGCTACACACGTGCTACAATGGTGGCTACAATGTGCTGCAAAGTCGCGAGGCTAAGCTAATCCCTTAAAAGCCATCTCAGTTCGGATTGTACTCTGCAACTCGAGTGCATGAAGTTGGAATCGCTAGTAATCGTGGATCAGCACGCCACGGTGAATACGTTCTCGGGTCTTGTACACACTGCCCGTCACGCCATGGGAATTGGTTTCACTCGAAGCTAATGACCTAACCGCAAGGAGGGAGTTATTTAAAGTGGGATCGGTGACTGGGGTGAAGTCGTAACAAGGTAGCAGTAGGGGAATCTGCAGCTGGATTACCTCCTTAGGCTTTGCACATAATTTACCATTTTTAATGATGGTGTTGTTATGTGCTATACTGCTGTCTTTACTTCTACTTTATTTTAATTTCCCGATAACGGAATTTTATGAGTGATAGACCTCTTTCTCCACATTTACAAATATATAAAGTACAAGTTACTAGTTTTTTCTCTATTATGCATAGATTGACTGGTATCTTGCTATTCCTTTTATTAATGATACTTTCTTGGTATTTCATATTACATGTTTACTTTCCTGAGTTACTTATAGTAAGGTACTTAAATGCATTATTATTCACTCCTGTTGCTAAATTAGCTTATGTCTTATGTTTTATAAGTTTTGTATATCATTTTCTTAATGGTATTCGTCATTTATTGTGGGATGTTGGGCTTAATTTAGAAATTACTGGCGTTTCAAGGGGTGCTATACTGCTGACAGTAACGCTACTTCTTTCTACTATGGCTTTTTTATTTATGTTTATATGAGTCAGTCTGGAAATTCAGTACATCATTGGTGGGTTCAGCGTGTTTCTGCGGTAATTTTACTGTTCCTGTTTCCTTGGTTTATCTATTCATTTTCTTGCACATTTTATACTGATAGCTCTTTGTCTTTTAGTGAAAAATTTATTAATCACCCTCTAGAGCTTTTATTTTTTGTTGTATTGTTGTTTTGCATTTTTTGGCACGCAGTTCTTGGAATGCAGGTAGTATGCGAAGATTATATACACAGCGTACCTTTGAGGATTTTTACAATTACATGCATAAAGTACTTATCAAGCATTACTTATATAACCCTCGCTTTTACAATCTTTATCTTCTACAGGCATATTTTCTTGTAAAATCACCGGTGATGTGTTAATATATTATTAGTGTACTAGTTTTATTATTGAACTATAGCATTATAGCGATTTTGGTTTGACAATATGTTTGAAGCATTAAAAAAGGGAGCAATAGATCTTACACTTAAAGCAAAAGGTCTGCTTACTTCACCTGAATCTCAAGTTTACGTCGAAGACCTTAGAAAGGTAATGATGTATGATGGAAGGAAATGCCAGTATCCAAAAAATTATGATCAAATTGTACAGTCTGCTAAAATCATAGAAAACAGGGATATGCATGGAAATGCTATACTAGATAAAGATAAAAATCCAACCTATAAACTTTTGTATGGTCAAAAAGATGAGAATAGAAAACAACCAAGTTTCAGATTATCTTTAGTTCCCAAAAATGAAGATAATGATAGATCTTATTTTACTATCAATTATATAGACAATCAGGGTAAGCAAATTCCTATAGATTGGTTAAATAAGTCATACTTTGAGCCATTAGGCTTTTCGAGAATGGATTTGAAAAAACACGCGCCAATTTTCGAAGCTCAAAAAACTAAGAATCCTCAATATCCGTTTGAATTAACTAACTCTTCTGTGCTAACTAAAGAGGTGAAAAATAAAGAAGGTAAAGTTCAGGAAGTTGTTGATGAAAAAGGAAGAAATGGAGAATTATTATACACTAGTGATGACAAAAAGCTAAGCACCCATTTTTCAGAAATTAGAGATCAGAATGGTAATCTAGAGCTAGATAAAAGTCTTATATCTGTTCCTATCGTTTTTGCTACAAGCTTGGCTAAAGTTTGTACTAAATTGTTGACTTCTCTTCCTATAAAGTTAGGGAAGTATTTAATAAGCGAACAAAACCCAATTGCAAAGTCTTTTGGTTATCTTTTATTTACTCCTGCAATGGCAATAAAAAATTTAGTGAATATGGGAGCTACTATACTTAAGGCTCCAATTTTATTGTTTGTAGCAAATGAGAAAAAATATGGTGATGCTTACTACACCATGTGGAAACACCAACTGAAAGGATGTTTGGAAGAAGCAAAAAGTGACTTTAATGTTATTAAAGGTGAAGAAAGGCTAAAGCCGGATCATGGGAATCGTGATTCACTAGTGGGCACATGGGATGAGCTTAACGCTAGAAGGCCAAAGAAACAAGGGGATGATAAAGAAGTTAGCAAGAGTAATGAAATACTAAAGAGTCCTGAGGAAGAACAAAATAAGGGTAATGAAATATTAAGTGATAAAAGAAAAGGTCATGTTGAGGAATTACAAAATAGAAGAAATTCACAGCAAGGGCAAGGCGCTACACATGATCACTCTCATTAGCAATTACTTTAAATCAACATTTACTTTCTTTATTAACTATTCCACAACAAAAACTTGCATGTATTTTGCCCTCAGTATAAGATATTAATTATTTAATTAATATCTTAACTAAATGCGCCCTGTAATATTGTGTGGTGGTAGTGGTAGCAGACTTTGGCCTTTATCTAAGCCAAAGCAATTTCAGAAAATATTTAGTCAGAACACTATGTTTCACAACACTTTGTTGAGGCTAAAAAGCGATTATATGCCGCCCATAATTGCTACAAATATACAGTACGAGTCATTAGTGATGGAGGAATTGCATGCACTGCAAGAATATAAAGTGATTTTCGAACCAGTGAAAATTGGAACAACAGCGGCAATATTAATTGCTGCACTTCTCTGCAATGAAAACGAGACAATGTTAATTCTGCCTTCAGACCATTTTATAGGTGATTTGAATAGTTTTTATGCTTCTACTCAAAAAGCGTCTAAGTTAGCCTCTGAAACTAACTCTATAGTCACTTTTGGGGTTAAGCCTCATGAATTCAATTCTGAATACGGCTATATAAATGCAGTATATGATCAGAAAGAAAAATGTCATATAGTGAAAGATTTTACAGAAAAGCCCGAGCGTAAGTTAAGTAACGATCATTATTGGAACTCTGGAATATTTGTGTTTAAAGCAAAACGCTACATAGATGAGATTAAAAAATCTGCCCCGAATCTTTACAATTTATGTTTTAAATATTTCACACCGCAAGAGAGATTTCTGTATTTAAAACAACGAGATTTTGCAGGAATTGAAGGCATATCCATTGATTACTTGGTGATGGAGAAAGCAAAAAACGTTGCAATGATAGAAGCTAATTTCGATTGGTTGGATGTTGGAACTTGGAATTCAGTTTTAGAATTGAGTGAGAAGTTTAGTAAAGAACCGGTGTCATTTCAGCATGTGATTAGAGAAAAAGAACCAGTTTCAACGACAAAAAGTAATAAAAATTTATTGGGTGGAGCTTGTAAGCAACCAAACAAAAGTCTAATTTCATTTATTCATAAAGTTAAGAAAGTAAAGGTGATAAGGAAAGAAGTTAAACCATGGGGATTTTGTAGTATAATTTTAATGAGCGAAAATTTTCTTATAAAATATCTTTTTATAAATCCATTAAGCTGCACTTCTAAGCAATTCCATCACTATAGAGATGAATACCATATAGTGCTATCAGGAGTTGGGTATGTTAGTTTAGAAGACAAAGAATATGCTATAGCAAAAGACCATATGATAGAAATCCCAAGGGAAGTTTCCCATAGGATTGAAAATAGAAGCATAAGCTCTCCACTTGAAATAGTTGAATTTCAGATAGGAGAGCATTTATCTGATAATGATATAGTGAGGTTGGATGATGTATATGGAAGATTTTGAAATTCTAATGTTAAAGATACTCTATAAGCCTGCTAAATTTAAGGAAGCAAAAATCTCTAGTTTTCAAATAAAGAAAAGTCTACAATTATACGAAGTTTCAAAAATATAATGTTTAACCTCAAAATATTTTGTAATGTCCATTGCCTTTGAAATTACTATGGCTGCTTGCTATTTGCGAGCGAAAAATGCCAGATTTTGCTCTATAATGACTTTGTTCTCTATTATCGGCATTGCCCTTGGAGTTGCAACACTAATAGTGGTGATGTCTGTGATGAACGGATTCAGAGCAAAGTTGCTTGACTCAATACTTGGCATTGATGGCCATATTAATGTTTATTTTGATAGGAACATAAATTCAGATTACTACGCAGTTTCAAAATCTATTGAGAGAATTCCTGGTATATTAAAAGCTACTCCTATGACCAATGATCAAGTTATTATTGTAGCAAACGGTAAAATTGCAGGTAGCGTAGTGCGAGGTGTATCAACTAAAGACTTGCTTGATAGTACTGCCGTTACAAATAATGTAATTATAGGTGATGTAAAAAAATTTGATGAAGGAATAATAATAGGAGCACGCTTAGCAGAAGCTTTGAACGTTGACTATGGCGACGAAATTACGTTTATATCATCTGAAGAATTTGATGCATTACTTGGTGAAATGCCGCGAATGAAAAAATATAAAGTTATAGCAATATTTGATATGGGTATGTTTGAGTATGATAATACCTTGATATATATGCCTCTAAAATCAGCACAAGCCTTTTTTAATTATAAAAATAGCATAAAAAATATAGAAGTACTTGTAGACGACGTTACTAGAGCTGATAAGCTGGCAGATGCTATAGAAAAAGAAATAGGAATGGAAGCTGAAAGTTGGCAATCACAGCAAAGCCATTATTTTAGTGCTTTAAAAACTGAAAGAAATGTGATGTTTTTAATTCTCACTTTGATTATAGTTGTAGCAGCGTTTAATATTATCTCAAATTTAATGATGATAGTGCAAGAAAAGAAATCCGCGATTGCAATTATGCGTACATTTGGTGCAACAAGTGGAAGCATTATGCGTATATTTTGCGCTTGTGGTCTATTAATCGGTTTTATGGGAACTTGTCTTGGCTGTATTATAGGTGTCGTTTTTTCTCTCAATATCGAAAGCATTAGAGTGTTTTTAGAAAACATTACTAACGTCAAGCTGTTTGATCCTATGATATACTTTTTTTCAAGTTTGCCAGTGATATTAGTACCCCAAGACGCAGTAAATATTTCTGCACTTGCGTTACTCTTATCATTTTTAGCGACAATTGCTCCTGCGTTGCAGGCAGCTGCACAAGATCCTGCGGAGATACTACGTTATGAATGATACTCAGCAAAAGTACATAGGTTGGTTCTTAATTGTATTGTTATTTACCGGTTACATCACAATAAATAACATAATCTTTTTAAAAATAAATCAGCAAGAGAGTGAAAACAATGTGAAAGCTTTAACGGAAAACATGGATGAATTTAGAATGTTGCTTGAAGTTAATCAATCTAGAATAGAAAAAAAGATATTTGACCTCAAGAGAAGTCAGCATACTCAATGTGAGCAAGGTGATAATAACTCAAGATGTAAGAACCTTGCAAAATTGCTATTACTTGTGGTTAAAATGAAGAATTCGTTATTGCGAGAAGCAAAATTTGATAACCATATAAATTCAATAAAGCCTTTGATATCAGAGCTTGACGATCCAGAGATAGAAAATGCAGTAGATGAATTAGAAAATTTGAAAGAGATAAATACCTTACACGAATTGAAGTTATCTTTTGAAAAAACTATTGATACTATCGATTACAACAAAAGTACATTGTCTAAAAAAATCATTTCAAACTGGATAAAGGTAGACGACCGAAATGATCCATTAAGAGTAAAATTCGCAGAAATTGAGGAGTCAATAAATGATAATGATTGGCAAAATATAACTGTTACAGTAAGCAATTTAACGCATTCAGAATTCAATCCATGGCTGAATAAATTGAATGGTTTTATTGTAGCTTCTAAGAATATTTCAACAATATATCATCGCTTATTACAATATATCTCATGATTTATTTTATAATTTTCGCTTTTTCGTTTTTATTTGGTATATGGGTCAAGGTAAGTGGTGAAGTAATAAAATTGGAATTAGGCAATTACACTATAAGTATTGATCTATATTTCATTATTTTTACTTGTGTAGTTTTATTATTTTTATTAATTACACTTGTACGCTTTTTTTCCTCCATTTCATCAACATTTGCCAACATAAGAAATAGAAGAAGGGATAGGGAAGAATTGCTTCTCTTTGAAGCTTTCTTTAGCATAGACTTAGACAATATAGAGAATGCCCAAAAGCTAGTTAAAAGTCTGAGTGAGGAGAGCGATAGGTTGTCTTTAATAAAGCTCTTTAACTCAGGTAAGACGGGAAATTACAGCTTTTTCAGTAACGGTTTAACAAATATTGCAAATAAAAATCGTAACTTAGCTCTACTTCTAGCCAATAAGCTGATTGTCCACCTCAAACAAGAAAAAGTAGTCTTTCAAAAATTTATAGAATATTGCTCTAGTTCAATTAACGATAAAATGCTATCTATTCCCTTTCAAATAGAGCATTGCATATTGAAAGAAGATTGGATTAATGCAATTTTGAGGTTGAAGGAAGCAGTTAAGTCCAATATTTTTCTCCCCTTTGATCATAAAGAAATGTTTGCAGTGTTTTATTGCGCTTTAGCAAAGCAATATGAAAGTAAAGGAAATTTTAAGGAGGCTATAAAGTCTTTATTTAGAGCACAACGTTATAGTGCAATTTTTCAGCCCATCAATTATTTAAAGGCAGAATTATATATTAAACTTGGAAAAATCAGAAAAGCTTCTGCAGTGCTAGAGGCAGAGTATACAGTAAATCCTACTCCTCAGTCAGCTAAAATGTACATCAATTTAAATAGTAAAGGTGCTGAAAGACTATACAACTTACGCCCTGATTATTATTTTAGTTACTGTTTACTTGCTTTGTCCTCAATGAGTTCAGGTAAATATGATCTTGCAAGTCAATATTTAGACACTGCTATGAAAAAAGCTAATTACATGTCAATCTACTTTATTGTAATACAACTCAAGGTTACATTGCAAGAACACGACAAGGTGATTTATTGGCTAAACAAGATGGGCTCAGAAGCTTTGCCTGATCCAGGCTGGAAATGTAAAAATTGTAACAGGGAACTAGAACAATGGGATCATAAGTGTTCAAGTTGTAATAGTTTTAATTGTGTTTATTATATATTATAAAATTCCACAAAGTGTAGAAATTACCATTAGGCTACTTTCACATTGATATTGCTGAAGTTAGAGCACTTTCTTAATATAATCCTTATCTCCAAACAATAAACCTGCAAGTTTCTTAGCTGGACTTGGTTTTAATGTCAAAAAAACTTGCTTTTAGACACTAACAGTTATATATTTTAATAAATCAGGGTTGTATACAAAATGAAGAGCTTAAAGGAATTATCCTTAAGAATTAAGAATATTAGGTCTGTACAGAAAACCACGAAAATAATGCAAATG
This sequence comes from Wolbachia endosymbiont of Ceratosolen solmsi, assembly GCF_017869155.1. Classification (NCBI taxonomy): domain Bacteria; kingdom Pseudomonadati; phylum Pseudomonadota; class Alphaproteobacteria; order Rickettsiales; family Anaplasmataceae; genus Wolbachia; species Wolbachia endosymbiont of Ceratosolen solmsi. The sequence continues at coordinate 1,117,291 of NZ_CP054598.1, read as the reverse complement.
GTTTCTGCAGCAAAGTTGTTACAAAGCCAAAAGAAGTTATTAAATTCAAAATTATATGTATCTAAGCTGCATAACATTATTTTTTCATTAATGCTATCAGTTGATCAAGAATTACTGGCAAAAATTCTAAATGTCAGTAACGACGGTTCTTACCTAGTATTCATTATTGCGTCTGATCGTGGCTTGTGCGGCAACTTTAACTCTTCTATTGTCAAATTTAGTCAAGAGCGTGTAAATAAGTCAATCGCAAATGGCAAAAAAGTAGATATTGTATTTCTTGGTAAAAAAGCTTTTGATGTAGGTAAAAATAGATTTGACTCTAAAAGTATCTTAAAAATTGAAAATAGTAAGGGAATCACGTTAAAGCACGTAGAAGCTTTGGTTGATGGTATAGATTTAAGTAAATACGATAAAGTTAAAGTTTTTTATAGTAAATTCTATAATACCTTCACGCAAAAACCAATGTTGGAAACAATAAAACCATGGAGTAAAGACTCATCCTTGATTGATAGCTCTCTGGCTGGTCCAACAACAGATTACGGCTATGAGTATGAACCACAAAATATTGAATTTATTTTAAAATCTTTGGTTCAAGATTACGTTGTAATTGCTCTTTACTCTGCTTTACTTGAAAGTGCAACGAGTGAGAATAGTGCTAGAATGGTTGCTATGGAATCAGCAAACAGAAACACTAAAGAGATACTGAACAAATTAGCATTGCTTTATAATCGTTCTCGTCAAGCAGCGATTACGACTGATTTAATTGAAGTTATAGGTGGTGCAGAATCTTTATAGAAATCTAAGGAATAGAAAATGAATATATTAAATATTGCAGCAGATATTACTAAACTAATAAAAAAGCAAAATCAAGATGCGGAAGTTACAATATATGAAACTAATAAGACTTCAGTTTCTCAGCGTCTATCAAAAATTGAGCAAATATCACAATCTAAAAATTGCACTGTAGGAATCAGAGCTATAGCAGGTAAAAACAAAGCTGCGTATATTTCTACAAACGATTTGAATAATCTGAGTGATACAGTAAGCCAAGTGGTAGAAATGGCAAAGAATGCGCCAGAAGATCCTTGCATTAATTTTGCTGTAAATGGTAGTAATTATATCTCTTCTGCAGATTTAAGTATCTCAGATAATAATGTTGTAACCGTTGATAACCTAAAAGAAATTGCTGAAGCTGCAGAAAATTCAGCCCTTGCACATAAGAGTATCACTAATTCTGAAGGAGCCTCTTCTTCATACGCTTTAGTGAATACAGTATTATCGACTGTTTCTGGTTTTATTGGCTCGTTTAGTAAATCAACCTTTGCTAATCAGGTCTCTGTTGTTGCTGGAAGAGAAAGTGAAATGAAGGTTGGTTACGATTATGATATAGCATGTAATTTTAGTGATTTAAAGTTGCCAGAGTTAATGGGAAAAGAAGCAGCAAAAAGAGCAGTTGATCAATTGAATTCACGTACAATGAAAACTGGTAAATTTCCAGTTATTTTTGAAAAAAGAGCAGCAAAAGGGCTAGTAAAAAGTTTTGCTTCTGCTATAAATGGGAGCAGTATTATAAGCAACAGTTCTTTCTTGAGGGGTAGTTTAAACGCTCAGATTTTCAACGATAGAATTAATATTATCGATGATCCATTGTTGCCAAGAGGCATAGCATCGAGACCATTTGATGGAGAAGGGATAACTAGCAAGAAAAATATATTTGTAAAAAACGGAATATTACAAAATTGGATTTTAGACTTATACTCGGCTAGAAAATTAGACTCAGAAACAACCGGAAGTGCAACTCGTGCAAGTAATGCTGCAGTTATTCCTGCAGCTAGTAACCTCTACATTGAGAATGGTGATGTATCGTTTGAAGAATTAATTCAGGAAGTGAAAGAGGGAATATATGTAACTGATTTATTTGGTTTTGGTGTCAATTTAATCAATGGCGATTACAGCCAAGGCGCTTCCGGATTTTTTATAGAAAATGGAAAAATAACGTATCCAATACATGAGATTACCATTGCTAGCAATTTGAAGGATATGTTTAGCAATTTAGTCGTTGCAGATGATCTAACTTTTTGTGGGCAATTTAATTCACCAACGATTAAAGTTAGCGAAATGACGGTTGCAGGTTCGCTTAACGATTAAAAAATTTATTTGCATCAAGTACAACAATTGTGTATTATTGTCATGTAATGTTAAGAATAGACTATGGAGTATAAAGGTTTAGTTTCAATAGCTAAGCTTAAAGCATTCTCAATCGTAATTTCAAAGTTTTTCATCACATTAGTAATGTTAGTTAATAATTTAGGAGTTGTTTAAATGGAATTTGGTAATGTAAAATGGTTTAATGCCGAAAAAGGCTATGGTTTTATCAAGCCAGAAGGTAAAGGGGGTGACGTTTTTGTACATATTAGCACATTGGAACGTTCGGGAATAAGACCTGAGGCACTTAAAGGAGAGAATAAAGAGAAGGGAATAAAAGGAGAAAGGGTGAGTTATGAGGTTAAAGAGGAGCGCGGTAGAAACGGAGAAGATAAAAAATCTGCAATAAATTTAAGATTGGAAGATTAATCTATTATGAAGTCTTTTAACAGGATTAACGTATTGTGAATAATTTTCATGAGATGGGTCTCCCAGCTTCGCTTAGACAAGCTCTAGATAAAAATAATCTTTTCCTCCCAACTCCGATTCAAATACAAGCGATTCCCTTAGCGCTACAAGGTAAAGATATTCTCGGATCTGCTCAAACGGGGACTGGAAAAACTTTAGCATTTGCTATTCCGTTGGTTGCTAAGTTGCTGAATGAGCCTAACACTGGTTCAGCTTTAGTCATCGTGCCAACCAGAGAGCTTGCGCATCAGGTAACAAATGAGATAAGAAAACTCTTATCTCAAAATTCTGCACTAAGGGTCGCTTTGTTGATTGGTGGTGAGCCTATTTTTAGGCAGCTAAATCAGCTTCAGAAAAAACCACAAATTGTAATAGGTACTCCTGGTCGTATTATAGACCATATTGAGCGTAAAACTTTGATTACTCGCAATGTTAGCGTTCTTGTGCTTGATGAAACGGATCGTATGTTTGATATGGGCTTTGGAGTTCAGATTGAAGAAATTATGAAGCATTTGCCTAAAATAAGGCAAACTCTTATGTTTTCTGCAACTCTTCCTGGAGATATAGTAAAACTTGCTGAGAAGTACCTTAATCGACCAGAACGTATTTCTGTTGATTGTGAGGTTACAACTTCTGTAAAAATTAAGCAAGAAATTGTTTATGCATCAGAATCAGAAAAATATGAAAAGCTTGTTACACAACTATGTCAGCGCGAAGGATCAATCATTATCTTTGTCAAAACAAAGCGAGGAGCGGATCAGCTAGCTAACAGATTGCACAAAGATGACTATAGCGCTTTAGCAATTCATGGTGATTTAAGGCAGCACAAGCGCGAAAGGGTCATTAATTCTTTTCGTCGTGGCCGTAATCAAATCATGGTTGCAACAGATGTTGCTTCTCGCGGCCTTGATATTCCCCACATTCAACATGTTATCAATTATGATGCACCACAATCGCAAGCTGACTATATTCATCGTATAGGTAGAACTGCACGCGCTGGAGCTGAAGGGTATGCGCTATCTTTTGTTACACCTCAAGATAAGAGAAGACTGCCTGTACTGGCAGACAAAGAAGGAGAGCTAAATTTTGATTGTAGTGTGCAATTTAAAAAACGTAACAGCAAAAAGGTCTTTAAAAGGCCAAGTACGTTAAAGACTAAATACGGTAGAAAAAAGATCAATGCATTTAAGAAGAAAAGCAGAGTACTAGAAAAAGCGTATTAAATAGGATTTACCTACAATTTGATAAGCGTAAAACTCGTCATTCCGCTACTCATTAGCGGAATCTATGCTGAGATATTGCGGTGCTATGACGTAGATCCAGAGTGGGATTCAAATTGGCTACAGCGAACTGCTGGATTTCAAATTTTTTAATAATTGTGTGCTATTCATTATATATGAGTTCCCACTTTTAAAGAGAATAGGAGATGATTTCCAAAAACTTAGAGGCAAGTTTGAATAGAGCACTATTCATTGCTTCTAATTTTAATCTTAAATATGCGAAAGTAGAACATTTATTGCTGGCGTTAACTAAAGACGTGGATGTAAATTACGTTTTATCAAGATGTAATATCAGAGCCGATGAAATCATCAGTATGGATAACATTCTATCAAGATGCAATATTAAGGCTAATGATTATAATAATAATATAAAAGGGTTTTTACAAAGCAGTTCTGAATTGATTATCAGTGGAGTTAAACCTAGCTCAGTGTTTCAATGCATAATACACAGAGCAATAATACGGGCTCATAGCTTGGGAAAAAAAGAAATAAATGGAGCAAATGTTCTAGTAGAAATTTTGTCTAGGCAAGACTTATACGTTGAAAATCTATTGCAGAAACAAAATGCGAAAGATTCCAATTTGATTTACCATATATCTAATATGAAATACTTGAGCGATATAGATGAATACACCACCAATCATAAAGTAAAACTTGATAAAAATAATGACGCTCCTACTACAGTAAATAAAGGTGAGCTACTAAAAGATGAGGAAATTCTACAAAGTTATTGTAAAAATTTAAATGACTATGCAAGAAGCAAAAAAATAGATTATGTTATTGGTCGTGATTATGAGTTAAATCGCACTATAGAAATATTATTGAGGCGTAGAAAAAACAACCCTTTATATGTTGGAGACCCAGGTGTTGGCAAAACAACAATAGTTGAGGGTTTGGTACTCAAGATCATTGAAGGCAGTGTTCCAAGTGCGCTCAGGTCCAGTATAATTTATGCTTTGGATTTAGGATCACTCCTTGCAGGGACACGCTACAGAGGTGATTTTGAAGAGAGAATAAAATCTATAATAAAAGCAATTGAGGCAAAACCAGGTGCTATCCTTTTTATTGACGAAATACACACTATCATTGGAGCAGGTTCTACAAGTGGTAGCTTTCTTGATGCAGGTAACCTACTCAAACCTGCGCTTGCAAGAGGTACACTGCGTTGTATAGGTGCAACTACATATAGAGAATACAGCGCTAGTTTTGAAAAAGATAAAGCACTAGCGAGAAGGTTTCAAAAAATTAATGTTAAAGAATCTTCTGTTAATGAAACGATAAAGATACTAGATGGCATAAAGCACTACTATGAAGGGTATCATGGAGTATATTATACAAAGAATGCCATTAGGTCTGCGGCTGAACTTTCGCATAAGTATATTACTGGGCGAATATTACCTGATAAAGCGGTTGATGTTATTGATGAGGCAGGGGCATATTGTAAATTGCTAAGAAACAGGGGTAAAATTGTAAATAGTAGAGATATTAAGAATACCATTACTAGAATTACAAATGTGCCTTGTGGATCTGAATCTGATGATTTGCAGAAAGTAAAATCTTTAAAAGCTAATCTAGAGAAGGTGATTTTTGGCCAAGAGCAGGCAATAGAATCTCTTGTTAGTTCTATTAAAATTGCTAAATCTGGGTTGAGAAATTACAATAAGCCTTTAGCAAATTATCTTTTTGCAGGACCAACCGGTGTTGGTAAAACCGAGCTAGCAAAACAATTAGCAGAAAGCATGGGCATGAATCTTATACGCTTTGATATGTCCGAATATATTGAATCTCATACGATATCAAGGATGATTGGTTCTCCTCCTGGATATGTAGGTTATGATCAAGGTGGATTACTCACAGAGTCTGTATCTAACAATCAATATAGTGTTGTGCTGCTTGATGAAATTGAAAAGGCTCATAGCGATATCTATAATATATTGCTACAAATTATGGATTATGGCTGCGTTACAGACACTTACGGACGTAAAGTTAACTTTTCCAATATAATTTTAATTATGACAACTAATGCAGGAGCAGTTGAACGCAGCAAAAGTTTTGTTGGCTTTGGGCATAAAAATTTTAACATTGGTGATAGTGAAAAAGCGATAGAACAGGTTTTTAGCCCTGAATTTCGTAATCGTCTTGATGCGATTATTTCTTTTTCCGACTTAAGTACGGATGTGATTTTGCATATTGTGGATAAATTTGTCCTAGAACTGAAAAAGCAACTGACACAAAAAGGCATAAACTGCTTGGTAGAGGATGAAGTGAAATCTTATCTTGTACAAATGGGTTATAGTAAGGAAATGGGAGCACGTCCGATAGAGAGACTTATTGAAAAAGAGATAAAAAGTTACTTAGCGGAAGAAATACTGAATCGTAAATTAATAAAAGGAAAGAAATTAAGAATCTATATGAATAAAGTAGAAAATAAAATTGCTTTTGATATAGTTTAAAATCCTTGTATTGAACTTCATCTTTGTTACAATCTATAACTTAAATTCAATTTGAATTATAGTGATAAGTGATAAAGTAAAACAAGTCCTAAGCTACTACGAAAGTGAAAACCCTGGGGTAAAAGCAAATCTTACTCGTATTCTCATGCATGGAAAGCTTGGCGGTACTGGCAAGTTAGTGATTCTGCCAGTAGATCAAGGATTTGAGCATGGTCCAATTAAAAGTTTTGAAGTTAACCCTGATGCTTATGACCCACATTATCATTTTCAGCTTGCGGTTGATTCGGGAGTAAGTGCATATGCTGCTCCACTTGGTATGATTGAAGCTGGTGCTGCAACTTATGCTGGAATGCTCCCACTTATTTTGAAACTTAATAGTTCCAACTCTTTACATTCAAAGGATCTAACCTCTGATCAGGCAATAACCTCTTCTGTGAAAGATGCGCTGCGTTTGGGCTGCTTAGCTGTCGGATTTACTATATATCCTGGTTCTGCTAAGTGTTTCGATATGATGGAAGAAGCCCGTGGAATCATAGCTGAAGCCAAATCTTATGGGCTTGCAGTAGTGCTATGGTCTTATCCACGCGGTGAAGGAATTTCCAAAGAAGGTGAAACAGCGGTTGATGTTATTGCCTATGCTGCACACATGGCAGCTTTGCTTGGCGCTAATATAATAAAAGTAAAACTTCCAACTAAATATTTGGAAAGGGAGAAAATAGAAACAGAAAATATTGAATCATTACCTAAAAGAATTGAATATGTTAAAAGATCTTGTTTTGCAGGAAAAAGAATAGTAATTTTTTCTGGTGGCGAGTCGAAATCAGTGAATGACATATGCAATGAAGCGAAAGAAATTAAGCAGGGTGGTGGTAATGGTTCAATCATTGGACGTAACACTTTCCAACGCAAAAGGGAGGAAGCTTTATCTATGCTAAAAGATATAATGGATATCTACACATAAAAAACGGCTGGGTGGCAGAATGGCTTATGCAGAGGACTGCAAATCCTTTTATACCGGTTCAATTCCGGTCCCGGCCTCTTTCATTTTCTATATCTTGTAAAAGTTGCTCAATTCAACAGTAGCTTTAAGTGTGTAACCTATAGAGAAAATTATTCATAAGTAAAATCAATTTCTTTTCAAGTTATGGTTATACTCTTATAGCGTTTCATGGTAAAAAATAAACTAAAAATAAGCAAAGTGTTTTACAAAATGATATTACGTGATTTATTGTTTTTACTGCCGCCCGAAGTTGCTCACTCTTTGGCAATTATGGCATTAAAGAAAATACCTTATAAGAATCCTATAGAGCTACCAGAATCTTTGAGTGTGAATTTTTTTGGTAATAAGCTCAGAAGCCCCGTGGGTCTGGCTGCAGGTTTTGACAAGAATGCAGAAGTTATAAGGCCTATGCTTTCATTTGGTTTTGGATTTATTGAAACTGGTACTGTAACTCGTAATCCACAATATGGAAACAAAAAACCAAGAATTTTTCGGTTAATTAAAGATCAAGGGGTAATTAACAGATTGGGATTTAACAATAAAGGAATAGACTACTTTCTTAAACAAATAGATAAAACCAAGCTTGATGATTGCATTTTTGGCATCAACATAGGAAAAAACAGTACATCAAAGGACCAAATCAGCGATTATGTTGACTTAATAAAGATAGTATATGGAAAAAGCAATTATATAGTGCTGAACATCTCATCCCCAAACACGCCTAATTTACGCAATCTGCACAATAAGCAAGAATTATTGGAATTGTTGAAATCCGTAACTCTAACCCGGAAATCAATTGATAATTCTAAATCCATACCAATAATATTAAAAATCTCACCAGATATAGATCAGCAAACGAAAGAAAATATCGCTGAGCTTGCGTTGGAATATAAGATTGACGGATTAACAGTGAGCAACACTACGATCAGTCGGAATAACTTACATTCCCACCACAACGAGAGTGGTGGGTTGAGTGGCAAACCGCTGTTTAAACTTTCAACCGAGTTATTGAGCGATATGTACAAACTTACTAAGGGCAAAATATTGTTGGTAGGATGCGGAGGAATCTCAAGTGGTGCTGATGCATATAAAAAAATAAAGGCAGGAGCTTCTTTGGTGCAGTTGTACACTGCTCTCATATACCACGGACCTCAAGTTGTAAACAAAATTAATCTAGAACTTGCAGAACTAATAAGGAGAGATGGATTTAGTAACATTAGTGAGGTGGTGGGTTGTATACATTAAACATCTTCTCTGTCACCTAAGTAGCCGACACTGGAATAACATCGATGAATCATTATTCAAATAATGGTTATGCAAGAAGTCTATTAAACTGTATATTTTGGAAGTTGTTGGTATTATTTTAATAAAACAAAACTAATTCTTTGGTATAAAGGTGTGGTAGGAAGTGTTATTCTTTTAAATAATGGGTATGAAGAGTTTGAATGATGCAATATCTAAGATCATTGATTATAAATTTACAAATTATGCAATATTAGAAGAGGCACTAACTCACCCAAGCGTAAATAAAAGGAATAGCAAAAACCAGATTGTAAGCTACGAAAGACTAGAGTTTTTGGGCGATAGTGTTTTGAATATGGTTGTATCTGCCACACTGTTTAAACTATTTCCTGAAGAAAAAGAAGGAGCATTGGCAAAAAGAAAGACGGATTTAGTTTGTGGCAACACCATTGCTAATGTTGCTAAAGAAATAAAATTAGGCAGCTTTATCATCATGAATAATAGTGAACGCTGCAATGGAGGGAGATGTAACTTAAAAAATTTAGAAAACTCGCTTGAAGCACTAATAGGTGCAATTTATATTGATGGCGGGCTTGAAAATGTTGAAAAATTTATTATCCAATATTGGGAAAAGCTAGCTAAAGGCATGCTTGACCCCCCTCAAGATCCTAAAACCTCACTGCAAGAGTGGACTCAGAAAAACAAATTGCCTTTACCAGAGTATGAGCTTGTAAAACAAACTGGACCAGTGCACAATCCTGAATTTACTATATCAGTTTGCATAGAAGATTATGGTAAAGTTTCTGCATGCGCTTCTAGTAAAAAGATTGCTGAACAAAAAGCTGCTGAGTTGATGCTAGAAAAAATTGGAAAAGACGCTTCAGTTTAGGCAAAATAGGCATTAATGTAAATTTTAAGGAAGCTAATAGCGTTTAGGGTAAATGGTCAATTTAAGGAGAAGCATAGTATTATTCATAAAAAAGTTGATCTACCAAAAATCAAGCCTTATGTAGTGGAATATCAATGGCTGTTGTCGGAGATGCGGAAAAAAAGAAGTAGCAAGTTACCAAAAGGTGTTATGCCAGATACATTTGGTCCAAGAGTTGTTTTGTGAAGTTGACAGAGTCAAGGAGAATGAAAGTTTTAAAAAATAGCATATTTTTTAATTATAAAAATTTGATATTAACTGTTGTTGGTTGATTGAGTAAAAACCAGTGAATGGTCACGTTAAAACATATTTTTAAATTTCTGCCAAAATCCTGGTTTATTATCATTAACCTTTGTAAATGTTATATTTAAACTGTATTTCGGATCATTTGGCACGTCGTATTTTATGCTAAATGTTGAAACTTTATCGTTATTGTAAATATGTACATCATCATATGATAGCTTTGTTGTGTAACACTTTACATACTTTTGCTTATCATGCACTAAATCACCTGACTCCCTTTCTAGTTCCACAAATTTCGTTTTTTTCTGACATTCCTTCATTTTTATTAAATCCTTATCTAGTGATATTGAAACTGGCAACGTATTTCCAGCATATTCTTTAGCTAAAAGTTCACTTTGAGGATACATTTTTATTTCCCTGCCAAAATGTGAGTCTATGAAATTATTACTCCAAAATTTATCGCCAGAATGCACGTACTCATCAGTAGCATACGGCACCCCACCATAATTGCATTGAACTTTGTAATCTCCAACACCGTTGTTTTGAAAAAAATCATGAATAGCAGTGTAGCTACCGGCAGCATCATTTATATAATCCATTACTTTATTCCTTAAATTTTTAGTTCATTATATCATAATCATTATGCCAATCAATCAAAAAAGCTCTCCCTTGCTGTTTTTAAAACTGATTTTGAGCAAGCGCTCTCGATTAGTTGGGAGCGTATTTGTAAGATTGTGACATTCGTGCCTCCCAGTTTTTCACATACTGCTGAATCAATTCAGGATAATCTGTAATAATTAATAAATTTTCAGCATTTCCTTTTTTAGCTGTCTTACTAAGGTTAAATGACCCTGTGATGACTTTTTGATTGTCAACAATCATTATCTTATTATGAGCAATCTTTGGCTTATCATCGATCCAAATTGGTACTCCACCTGAAAATAATTCATTTATAACACTATATTTTGAGTAGAGTTGCGATTTATCTAAGATGACTTTAACATCAACACCGCGTTCTTTAGCATTAATCAAAGATTTTGCAACTGTTCCAAGAGTAAATGTATATTCTTGAACTAAGGTAGATTTTTTAGACTGATCTATTACGTTGATTATCGGTACAGCACAATCTTCTCCAGGTGAAAAGCAAACCGTAGCTTTTGGGCAGGGCGAAAATATAAAACCCGCATAGTAATACAGAGAAAAACACATTAACAAGAATAAAAAGTGAAAAAGCCTCACAACAACCCACCCCCGGATATACGGCGATAGGCTACATTATAATTTAATCACCTGTCAATAGACTTCTTGCATAGTTTTTGGCAACAACCGTTAGAAACGAAAAACTTACTTGACAAACTCCGCCAGCCCCCTTATCATGAAACTGAAGGTATTCAGTTATCTTCATCTGTGCAGATTAAACAGCAAGAAAACAACGTAGTTGGCGTCTTATTTTTAATTTTTTGCACTATGTGCACCTTATGTCTACACAATATTTCTAGGTTTTTACCTACACAAGCTGAAACGCGCTTATAAGTCGTTTAAGACAGTATAGTACGCCAATTTGCAGGATTAGGGAGTGACAACTAGCTAACACGGGGTTTCTTTTGCCTTTTTTTCTGCTTAGTAAATTTCTTAAACATTTAAACTAAGGTGAGTTGCATTTAAAAGCAGCTAAATTGCAGTGTTTAAGACTTAAAAAACGCCAATGTTCTAAAATAGATATTAGCTGGGGCTTCTTTTGCCTTTTTTTCGCTTGGTAAATTTCTTAATGTTTATAGCTAACATGAAGCTAAGTACGAACTTTGTTAAATACAACAAATGGTGTCATCCCAGTGCTCCTTTTTTTGTCATCCGAGTAGCTGACACTGGGATCTATTTTGCATGTAACTCCAATTGTGTTTTGGCATAAAACGCGACGCGTATTAGACTTATTTGCAAGCAAAGCTTGCTAGATCCAAGTAGTCAGGGCACTGGGATGACATCATAGGGACACTGGGATGACACCCTGACAATCGTCATCCCGTTACTTGTTAGCGGATGAGATACCGCGGCGGTATGACGGTTCGTGGCGGTATAATGAAGCTTGAAAGCGGATCACCTTTCACGACCCGTGTTTACTTCATTCACTTTAGGAGTATTAACAGGCGTTATTGCCGGGTTCTCAAGCTTTGTTGCCTGCTTCAAACCCTCGCTTACACTTTTGTCCTTTAAAATTTCATCAAGCTGCTTACTCTTTTGTTGCTCTTCGTTATTTGACGTATCTCTTTGAGCATCTTCTCTCATGTCATGAGTATTCTCCACACTCTTTTCATCCTCACCCAAAAGTTTTTCTAATATTTTCTTAACAAAGCGCTTCAGAAGACTCAAAAACCCTTCTTCTTTTTGATTTTCTTGTGGTTGAGGCGTGGTATCTTTTTTGTCCGGCTCAGTGTTGAGCTTCTCTTTTACAGAACTCTTGCTCACTGAGGGACTAACGATGTGCTCTGATGGCTGTGTATCTGTTTGTACAGAAGCCTCAGAAGTCTTTTTTTGTCCACTCTGTTCAACACTTTTACCTTCTGTTGTAGTTTCTCTAAGAGTGTTAGCTGCTTCTTGAAATTTTTTGTCATTTTTTAATTCTGCAACTTTTTCACTTGTGAAGATGCCCTTCCCTTTATATTGTTGGTCAAGCTCAGCAATTCTTTCAAAATCTTGACGTGCTTTTTCATCTGCACGTCCTTCTTGACTTTCAAGTTTCTGATTCAATTCTGCGACGTTTTTCATTTTGTTCTCAAGCTCCTTACTTTTCACAGCTTTTAGAGCCTTTGTTCCTTTTGCGATATAATTAACCTTCTCTTCTAATGAAGTACCTTCTGGAAAAGCACCTGGAGAACGTTCAAAGACGTCTTTAAACTTTTTTTCAACACTTTCTTGAGATGTCTGGGCCATACCTATTACCTATTAAAACATATCATATAACCAGTATATTAGCTAATTATATAAAAAACAGTTAACATAACTTGTGGTAGAGCGTCCTATTTATATCTTTTTCATTAAAATGCTATTTATTTATTAACTTAAAATATATAACAATATAGAAATGAAAAACAGCCCATTAGCAGTAGTATTCGATTGGGATAATACCTTAGTTGACACTCAAGATAATATTTTTAATGCTATTAAGCATACCATAAACTCAATGGGGTATAGTAATAAAGCTGCTGATAGAAATTCCCATGAGTCGAGAAAGAGCTATATGGTCAATTTATTTGGCGATCAGTGGAAAAAAGCGAATCAGATATATCAACAATACTTAGATAATGCGCTATTACAAAACATTGCTCTGAATCAAGGAGTAGAGGAAATGTTGCAGACACTGAAAAGCCACAATGTTTATCTAGCAATAGTAAGTAATAAGAAAAATACTAATTTACGTGAAGAAGTTACCTATTTTAAACTGGATTCTTACTTTGAAAGAGTGATTGGGTCATGCGATACCGCGGAAGATAAACCATCTGCAACCCCACTGCTATTTGCACTAGAAGAGAGTACGTTGCCTATAAATAGAGAAAATGTGTTTTTCGTTGGTGATAGCATCACAGATGTTCTGTGTGCACAAAATGCCAATTGTTTACCTATTATATACGGTCAATCAATAAGCGGTTATGAAGATTTGTTATGTTTTCAACATTTTGATAAACTTACAGATTTTGTAATAAAGTATTTAGAAGATAGGTAATGACAGAGATTGCCAGCATAAAAAGGCGCTTTTGCGCGTATTTAATAGATGTAGCAATTTTATTAATTCCAACTTTATTAATTATACTGCTATTAGAGGATTCTCCGTTGATCTTACATCTATCATACATGTGTGTAAATTGTAGTTACTTCACATATTTTATATCTTCAAAGGCCCAAGCAACTCCCGGCCAACAGTTACTGAATATATATACTATCAATTTAGATAATTCTAAAATAGACTTGAATTTAGCGTTTGACAGAAGCACTTCCCAGTTTTTTCTTCCTTTGTTAAACAGTGTAGCAGTTATCCTTACTGAATTTTGCAAGATCAGGAAGTATTAGTGAATGTCTTGAGTGCATTGAAAGTAATGATAGTGCTGCTCACTCTCTGCTGGTATCTAGTTGCTTGTTTTTCTAAAAAGAAACAGACATACCACGACATGCTATTTAATACGGTTGTTATCAAAGGAACTATTAAATGAGTTGCTATAACTATCGTTATCATATAAATTATGCTGATGAATTGAACTAAGGGAAGATTATGAATGAAGAGATAGTAAAACATTTGAATAAATTATTGACCAATGAGCTGACTTCTGTACGCCAGTATCTTTTGCATTTTGCGATTCTCAAAAATAATGGAATTAATAGACTTGCAGAAAAGGTAAAAAATGAGCTTAACGAAGAACTTGAACATGCAAACAAGTTGGCAGAAAGAATTTTGTTATTTAAAGGAGTTCCAAATTTTCAGGATACAAACGAAATATCAAAGCATGATGGAAAGTTTACAAAAGACACAATACGGAAAATCTTAGAAGCTAATTTGAAATTAGAGGGAAAAGGTATTAAGGATATCAAAGAAACGATTTCTATCGCTGAGAAAGAAAAAGATTTTGTTAGTGTAATGTTATTAGAAGAGATGTTAAAAAATGAAGAAGAGCACTTCCATTGGATTGAGAAACAGATTGACCTTATTGAACTAATGGGTGTTGAAAACTATTTAAGAACACAAATATAGAGTGTTAAAAAAAATAGTATTTATTTTAATTGTACCTTGCTTGCTCCTTTTTTTATTAGGATTATGGCAAGTATTCAGATTGAACTGGAAGAATAATATTATCAAAAATATGAGTCTTCCAGTTGTTCATCTATTGCCCAATAACGACCTTGAAAAATTTAACTATAGGCATGTCAAGATCGATGGGATTCTAAGTGACATAGAACTATATGTTTTTGCAGGGCAATATGGATATCATGTGTTATCTCCTATGCTACTTACTACTGGAAATTATATGCTAGTGAACAAAGGAATAGTTAAAGAAAAAAAAGAGGAAAGAGCAAAAATTGAAAAAGTAGCTGCAGGTGGAGTTTTATATTGCAATAGCAGTAAAAGCAAAAATTGGTTTATCAAGAACGATACTACTTCGAATATATGGTTTACCCTGAGTACAGAAGAAATTTCCAATGAGTTAGGTATTAAGCTAGAGAAGTGTATATTGTGGCCGAACAATTTTGGCAGCAAAGTAGCTATACAGCCAATGAAGCATTTGGAATATGCAATCACTTGGTTTGCACTTTCCTTAATTTGGTTGATTATGTGCGTAATTTACTATAGGCAAAACCTCAATAAAGCTTGAAGCTTTCTGTACATAAAATTAGAGAAGTAGTTATTCATCTTTATCACTACCAAGGTCTTTTAACATACTGTAATTGCCTTTTCTGAATCTACTTTTTAAAGACATAACTCCACTTTCGCTAATACCACTAAGGCTCAGTGCAGCTCCACCTAGCTGCAATCCTATCTCAGATGTTTCAGGAATAATTTTACTAGCTCCTAGATCTCTATAAACCTCCACATTACTCAGATCTGGTAAGCGTATTACAATATTTACATGCGGAAAATTTGCTGCAACTAAAGAAACAACTTTTTTTATAGTAACTTCATTCTTTATTGAAATAACGAGAGCTTGAGCTCTTTCTATTCCTACCGATTTTAAAATTTCACATCTTGTAACATCTCCAAGATATATAGGAAAACTATCACTTTTTCCTTCTTTGACTATTTTCGATTGAATATCTACAACAACGTAACTTAAATGCTCTGCCGTAAGCATTTTTGTTACCATATATCCCACTCTACCAAATCCAGCAACTATCACATGGTTATAAAGATCTTGTGTATCTGTTTCAACAGCTTCATCATCTAATATTGTTTTCTCAGTGCTAAATGAGTTTGCTATCCAATCTCCAAGCCCTGATAAAAGAGGAGTGAAAGCCATGGTTACTGTAGTTACCATCATAAGTACTTGAGCGATTTCACTTGGTAGCACATTTAGCTCATCTGCTAAGCGAAATAAAATAAACGCAAATTCACCGCCTTGTGAAAGCAGTAACCCAGCTTGTATAGCAGGTGCACTCTTAAACCCAAAAAATCTACACAATATATATATAATAGATGTTTTTAAAACGATAAGGATAATCGATAATAAAGTAATTAGTGGTAACTTATTGAGTAAAAGTTCGGTATTGATGGACATACCAACAGTCATGAAAAATAAGCCAAGAAACAAATCTTTAAATGGCAATACTGCGTGTTCTACTGAGTGTCTATATTCTGTTTCTGCAACTAACAATCCAGCAACAAATGCACCTAATGCTAACGATAAATGGAATTGCTCAGTAATAAATGCTGCTCCTAATACTATTAAAAGCGTTGTTGATATAAAGATCTCATTACTTTCCATTTTAGCAATAACCGAAAATAAAGGTCTAAGCAATAATCTACCAGTTATAAATATCAGCACTAATGCAATAGCTGCTTGCACCAATGAACCTGCCAATGAGCTTATCAGGCTGTGCTCAGAATTGCCAGTAAGTAAAGGTACCAATACTATTAATGGTACCACTGCAAAATCTTGCATTAATAGCACTGCTATCGACAATCTACCAACCTGACTTGCTTGAGAACCTTTTTCTTGCAGAACCTGCAACACTATTGCTGTTGAGGATAGCGCAAGCCCACCACCAATAACTGTTGCTATATTCGTATTCACTCCGAAAGCAAGAGCGATGCACCATATTGCTACCATGGTAACTATAACTTGAAGAGAACCGAACCCAAATACATGAATACGCATAGCGATCAGGCGTTCAAATGTCAATTCAAGGCCTATAATGAATAATAGAAAAACTACACCAAATTCTGCAAGATTATCCATTGCTTCAGCTGAGTGTATCAGATTAAATCCGTGAGAACCAATAACTGCACCTGCAACGAAGTAACCAAGCACTGGACTAATATTCATTTTCCAAAATGCTATGACTATAAACACAGCAGCAGAAAGCAAAATTATAATATCAAACAAATGCTGAGAGCCACTGTGCATGATATTTAACCTGTAGAATTAGACCATTTAATTGAGCAGCCAATACTTGATTTTTGGTCAATTGGAGAATTACCAGTTTCTGCAATAAATTTCATAGCTTGAAATAAGTCACTACTTCCTACTTCATAGCTTTGAACCTTTTCTTTTTTTGCGTTGTTAAAACGTCCACGATAGCAAAGGTTTAAATTGGAATTAAAGCCGAAAAAGTCAGGAGTGCAAACAGCCCCGTATTCTTTAGCTATTTTCTGTGTACTATCAATTAAATATGGAAATGTAAACTTATTTTCCTTGGCAAAATTAATCATATTTTCAAAGGAATCTTCTGGATATTCATTTACATCATTTGGCATTATTGCAATGGTGTTTACCTGATAATCTTTTTTCAATTGATCAACATCGCTTACCAGATTACTAATAATTGACTGAACGTAAGGACAGTGATTGCATATAAACATTACAATAAGACCATTTTTTCCACAACAGTCACTTAATGTATAGTATTTATTGTCTACTCCCAAAAGATTAAAATCTTTTGCAGTAAAACTAAAATCGACTTTAGGAGTATTCAGAGCAACCATAGACTATTATTATACCACATGTAATTTACGGTCTTATTATTTAAATGTCAAACGGTTTCTATGTATACTGTTTGCATATTCTTTTTTAGTATTATAATTATAAAACTTATGTTCATAACTTTTGAAGGAATAGACGGCTCTGGTAAAACAACACAATCTAAGCTACTTGCAAATCATTTTAAGCAAATTCACGGCGAAAATAATGTGGTATTGACTCGAGAACCAGGTGGCACTAACTTTGCAGAAAAGATAAGAGGAGTGTTGTTAACGAATAATATTGATCCTATTTCTGAACTCTTGCTACTTATTTCGATGAGGCGCGAACATATGAAAAAATTAATATTACCAGCTCTTGCAGAAGGAAAAATAGTGATTTGTGATCGGTTTATTGATTCAACTATTGCATACCAAGGATATGGGCTTAGTGTTGATTTAGGGCTAATAAGGGACTTACATAAGTTAGTAGAAATTAAATGTCCAGATATTACATTTATTCTAGATATTGATGTTAAAGTTGGGTTAAATAGAGCAAAAGACAAGAATAAATATGAAGAAATGGATGTTAATTTTTACAATAAGGTCAGAAAAGGATTTCAGGAAATAGCCATAAAAGAGCCCGTTAGGTGCAGTGTTATCACTGGAATTGAAACAAAAAATGATAATCACGTACACAATGAAATTATTGATAAAATCACCTAGCTTGTGATAGAAAATTATCAATTTCAGGTAACATTATTTCATATGAATAACTTTTTGTTTGAGTAGCTAAAAAATCCTGTATTTTGTCTGGATCTTCTTCACTTATCATCTTATATGCCCTTGCGAGGTTCATTAATTCACTTCTATTTTTTTTATTGCTTACTTCAGTAATAGTAAAAAATTGATCAAAATGGTCTAAGAGGTCTTTATTTTTTATTGAAGACACAATATTGTCAATTTCTTTCACATATAATGCAAGTTTGTGTGCTTTACTACGATCTTCAAAACAAAGATTAACAAGCACGTTACGAAACCTATCTTTCGTAGTACTTCTCACTTCTGCTAATAAGGACTTAATATTTTCTTGGCAATGCACTCTCTTTACCGATTCAGCCGGTTCAACCATACCAAGAACATTCTTTACCAAAGATTTTTCTTCACAACTAAATATGAACATGTAATAACCCATCGATAAAGTGAAGAGCAAGAACATAGCCGGAAGTAAAAACGGAGCTAATACATTTTGTGACGCAGGGAAAATAAACCAGGTAACAGTTGCTATTGACACAGTTACAAATAATCCTGATAAACATAATTGTGCTTTTCTTCTATAATTCTGATCAATAACTGTACTTACACCAATAGAAGCTATATCAATCATTACTCACACCTCATTAAACATTAATACTAACTGAATGATAGCATTATTGTGATGAAAATGCAATATTATGAATATTTTAATACAATTTATATTGACAGTTACAATTCTGAATGTTTTATTGCAGCGTTAGCTGATTAGCATTTTTAAGATGAGGTCAACTCTCATAGAGAGAGGATTTTTTTATTTTCTCATTCTTCTCATTTTCCTCTCTAACAATTTTTTTTCCATTTAATATGTCCTTTATTTCATCTCCTGTTAAAGTTTCAAACTCCAGTAGATTTTCGGCAATGAGATCTAAGCCTTTCTTATGCTTGGTCAAAATGTCTTTTGCTTTTTCATAGCAAGAAGATACAACTTTCTTCACTTCTTCATCTATAAGTTTTAACGTATCTTCAGAAATTATCTCAGAACCATGTATGGTTTGTTCGCGATTGTGATAGATCGGGCCTATTTTGTCACTCATTCCCCATTTTGTTACCATAGCGCGTGATAAATCAGATGCTTGTTTTATATCCGAAGATGCACCGCTTGTGACTTTATCGTAGCCAAAAATTAGCTCTTCTGCCACTCTTCCACCCATTGCAACAGTTATATCTGCTAGCATCTTTTCTCTTGTGAGGGACACTCTATCTGTTTCTGGTAGTCTCATAACTAAACCGAGTGCCCTACCGCGTGGAATAATTGTTGCCTTGTGTATAGGATCAGAAGCAGGCATATTAACAGCAATCATCGCATGACCAGCTTCATGGTATGCAGTCAGTCTCTTTTCCTCTTCTGTCATAATGAGAGATCGCCTTTCTACGCCCATCATCACTTTATCACGTGCATATTCGAAATCATCCATGGTAACAATCTTCTTGTTTCTTCTTACAGCGATAAGTGCAGATTCATTCACCAAATTTGCTAGATCAGCCCCTGAAAAACCTGGTGTTCCTCTTGCAACTGTTTTCACGTTTACATCTGGTGCTATTGATATTTTCTTTATATGAGTATTTAATATCTTTTCACGCCCATTTATATCGGGTAAAGAAATAGTAATCTGTCGGTCAAAACGACCAGGTCTAAGCAGTGCTGGATCTAAGACATCCGGACGGTTAGTCGCAGCAATTATTATTACACCTTCATTAGACTCAAAGCCATCCATCTCAACTAATAACTGATTTAATGTTTGTTCTCTTTCATCATTGCCGCCACCAAGACCAATGCCACGATGTCTACCCACCGCATCTATTTCATCTATAAAAATTATACAAGGAGCATTTTTCTTGCCTTGATCAAACATATCACGAACACGACTTGCACCAACACCCACAAACATTTCAACAAAATCAGATCCAGAAATACTAAAGAATGGCACATTAGCTTCTCCTGCAATTGCACGAGCAAGTAAAGTTTTACCAGTTCCAGGAGAGCCAATCAAAAGGCACCCTTTTGGTATTTTTCCACCTAATATTTGAAATTTTTGCCTTTGTTTAAGAAAATCAACGATCTCTACTAGCTCTTCTTTTGCTTCATCAATTCCGGCAACATCATCAAATGTTACTTTTTTTCCACTAGTCATGAGTCTAGCCCTTGACTTGCCAAAGCTTATAGTTCTGTTGCCCCCCGCTTGTGTTTGTTTAAGAAAGAATAGCAAGAAGCCAATAAAGATAAATGTTGGGACCCATGAGATAAGTAATCCACCAATTACGTTCATGGCAGAATCTCCAGTTGAAAAGGAGAATCTCACTTTTCTATCATGTAAATTTTTTATTAGGTCGCTATATATGACACCGCTTGAATTGAAACTTGAACCGTCCCTGAACTTGCCTTCAATGCTCTGGTTTTTTATGACAATATTTTCTACATCATTGTCTTCTAGTCTAGTTAAAAATTCCGAAAAAGGTATAATTGTTTTACTTTTACCTACATTTCCGCTGAACTGAATATAAGCAACTGAAATAAGAACAATAATTACTAACCAGATCAATAAGCCTTCTAAAAATTTTTTCATTTCTATTTCTAACTAAATACTAATCAAGCTTACCAAATTTTGTTTTATCGTGCTATTAATAATGCATTGAACCTTATCGTCATTGGTATTTTTTCCGTTATAATTTACATCAGGATAAGCAAGCACCTTTCCATCTTTTAGCACTACAGGCAAAGAATAGAAAACTTCAGGGCAGCAGTTGTAATCCTTCAGAAATTCAGGAACTTTTTGTGTTTTTTTTAATGGAGCGATGATAACTGAACACTCTTGATTTCCGAGTATTGTGCAGCTAAATCTGTTATCCCATTGAGTAGGTTCATTTAAAGGTAGGTTTAAGGTAATTTCTTGTATCTTTGACGATTCTCTAATTATCAAGATATTTTCTCCATGTTTTCTTATTTTACACCCAGAAAGTGTACAATTAACATTACTATCCTTTTGCAATATTTTATTAAATATTACGATAAGGCTGTTGTACCTTGGTTTATAATGTTTACTGGCAATTGCCATTATGGAGTAAAGAAGAAGCCTCAAGGCTATTTCCTCTGGCAATTGATAAAACTCACTTAGTTTAATTTCAATATAACCAAGATCATGCACATTAACGCAGTCATTAAATGCAAGGCGTGTGTAGTGCATCAACGCTTTTGCAGCTCTTTTCATATGAAGGGCTGTGAGGCATATTCGCTCTGTTAAAATCTCTTGATTATCACTTGCTTTAAGTAAGTTACGGTATAAAGTTCGCCTGTATTTTAAGTCATAGTTGCTTCTATCTTCGATCCATTTTAACCGATGAAGCTTAGCGTACTTTTCTATTTCACTACGACTAAAATTTAACAATGGCCTAAATATATAAATACCATTTAGGAAAGACTTGTAGTCCATTGATGATAATCCATCTACGCCACTACCTCGCTCTAATCTTAACAAGAACGTTTCTGCTTGATCATCTTTGTGATGAGCAACAAGTAAATATTTAACATTATTATTTTTACACCACTCTGCTAGTAACTTATACCGTGCTTTTCGTGCCTGTAACTGAATATTGCCTTTAATATTTTGCTTCTCCCAATTTAATATGAACGATTCCTTTGCTCCAAGTTCCTTTGCATAACTTACAACAAAATCAGCTTCTTTTTGAGACTCTGAACGTAACCCATGATTTACTGTTAATGCTATAGGAAGTGGAAGCTTGTTTTTTTTTGCCCAGTTATTCATTAAGTGCAGTAAGATTATACTATCTACACCACCTGATACTGCAACTGCAACTTGATTATTATAGAAAGCAAAACTATTAACCACATTTTGAAATAATAACTCTAATTCCATTATGCCTCTTGATGGCCAGATAGTCTCTACATCATACAGCGACTTATTTGTGGTATATATAGATCCCGCTAACAAGCAACGAAATATGACAAGTTTGTCCTTTTTGTCTACCCCAGTGCCCTTTCTTTATGTCATCCCAGTGCTTGACACTGGGATCCAGGTTTTAATGCAAGAAACTATTTCTTTATTCCAGAAAATGAAAATTCCACTCTACGATTTTTAGCATGCTCTTTTTCATATTTAGAATTTCTAGAATCATCTTTTACATTAACCAAAGGCTCAGTTTCACCTTTAGAAGCAGTTTTTATTCTGTTTTCTATGTAGGGTGTACAACTAACCATAAATTTTTTAGCTGCATCTGCCCTTCTAGCGCCTAGCGCAAGATTATATTCATGAGAACCACGGTTGTCAGTGTGACCAGTTAAAGTAACCTTCGCGTCAGGGTTATCTTGTAACACCTCCATTACGTCAAGTAATGCATCTGCACTTACTTCAGCAATACTAGATTCATCATAACCAAAGAAAACTCTTTTATCACCTATCTGCTTAACAACAGAATTTATTTTATTTGTTGTATTTGCTCCTTTTTTTGGGCAAGAACTTACACCAGTAAGTAATAAACAAAAACAGCACATTATAACCAGTCTACTCCACATTACTAAACCTCCATAAATTTTAAATAGTGCGTAACTTTAATTTCAGTAGCTAATATCTCTCCATATTGTAATATAGTCAAGAGAAATAAAATACTAAATACTTTTTCTACAACCTTACAATTAATTTTCCTATAATATGCTGGACTCTGAGTAGAAAAATCCAATAAAAGAATAAAAAGTACAATTTTTTATTGTACTTTAAGCAAATATACTTTTAACTTTATTATTAATCTATCACGATGTTAAACAGATGTTTTCTAAAATAATGAACAAATATGAAATCTTATAAGTTTTTAGAGGAAGTATTATATAGGGTAAAGAATATCGAAAATACGCTAAAAGTACTAAACCAAAGCCAATTGAATGCAGAGGACAAAGTTGAACAAATGAGTCTTCTAGAAGAAATCAGACATGAAATTATCTCTCATGACGTAATAAAGGAATCATTAGCAGATGCTCTTGACAACAAAAAGAGTGCAGATGCTTGGCAGCTAAAGTTAATAGAGAGAATACATAAGAGCAACAGTGCTGTTCCTATTGATTTAGTAAAATCTTTGTCCAAAGCTAAAGTTGAATGCCAAAGTTTATGGAGGCTAAACAATTCTGAAGCCAGCAACTTGGAAAAACTAAAAGAACGTTTTACTGATTTAATCACACTCATTCGCGAAGTAGCTTCTATAAAATCGCAGCAATTAAAATGCTCAAAATACGACTCACTGCTTGCTGACTATGACTCTGATATCACAGAAAAGAATATAAGGGAAGTATTCCCCAAGGTAGGCAAATTCTTTAGTGGAAATGTAGATAAAATAATTGAAAAGCAGAAAAAGGATAAGGTTACTAATATACAAAAAGTTGCTACTCAGAAGCAGATTGAACTTGGCTCGTCATGTTTACAGCAAATGGGTGTCGCACTGCATGAGGTTCGTACTTCTTATTACTACCCTATAGATTATGATGAATCTGACTTTTGTTATGGTTTATTTTCTCTTTTACGGCATAGTGGTTATGCAATTTATCAAAAATGTTTAGCGCAAAATTCTATAAGTAGCCCAATTACGAGACATGTTATGTATGAAACTCAAGGGTTATTCATGGAAAGGATGATTGGAACATCCAGAGAATTTATTGAGTTCATTCAACCACACATAAAAGAGAAATTTGCTATAAAAGGCAAAACTAACGAGAAAGTTAGCAGTGTTGAAAATTTGTACTTGATTTTCAATGAAATAAACCTTTCTTCTTTTTTAAAAAATGCAGATGAATTTAGTCTGTTAGCTCATATTATGTTGAGAACTAGGTTAGAACAAGATATAATAAATGGTACATTGGAAGTCAAAGACCTGCATGATGCGTGGCTGGAAGGTATGAAGCACTATAAAATTCCAGTAAAAGCTGAAAATGAGCTAAACACTTATTTTCAAGATGAATATTGGGCAAGCGGTGTTATGGGCTACTTTCCTATAAAAATTATTGCTTTAATTGCTGCTGTGCAGATTTTCTCTTGCGTTAAAAAGAATCATTACGAATCATTAAGTGCTATAATAAAAGGAGATTTTAGTTTACTTATCAGTTGGTTATCTCAAAATATATACAGTGCAAAGTGTGGCCTGGAACTGCTAAAAAAAGTAACAGGTAAGGGTTTAGACGTTGAGTGCTGCATTAGCTACTTATCTGGAAAGTATAATTTGTCTTAATAAATGATTTTCTTGAGTTGCGTATGAATTTTGTTCGAAAATTAACCGAAAAGTTTTGTAGTCTTTTCACTTTCAAAGGTTTATTTGCTAGCGATATTGCTATAGATCTTGGCACTGCAAACACTTTAGTTTATCAGAAAAATCAGGGAATAGTGCTTGATGAGCCTTCAGTTGTAGCAAGAATAAAAGAAAAAGGAAGCTACGTTCCTTATGCTTTTGGTAAAAAAGCTAAAATGATGCTTGGAAAAACGCCTGGAGAAATAGAGGCGATAAGGCCCTTAAAAGATGGAGTCATTGCTGATTTTAAAAGTGCGGAAGAAATGCTAAAATATTTCATACGCAGTGCAAACACAAAATTCACTGTTAATAAACCTAATATTATCATATGCGTTCCATCTGGATCCACGCCAGTTGAAAGGCGTGCTATACAAGATGCAGCAGAAAGTGCTGGTGCAAATGAAGTATTTTTAATTGAAGAACCAATGGCTGCAGCAATCGGAGCTGGGCTCCCGGTTACTGAACCTGAGGGTTCTATGATCGTTGATATAGGAGGCGGTACAACTGAAGTTGCAATTATTTCTTTAGGTGGAATTGTTTATTCACGTTCTGCCAGAGTAGGTGGCGATATTATGGATGAAGCAATAAAATCATATATTCGTGAAAATCATAAATTATTAATCGGTGAAACAACCGCTGAGAAAATTAAGAAAAGCATAGGTTCAGCCAATTTGCCAGGTGAAAATAACAAAGAGGGAATGATAATTAAAGGCAGGGATTTAGTGAGTGGCATGCCAAAAGAAATGCTTTTATCAGAATACCAAGTTGCAGAGAGTTTAATAGAGCCTGTACATCAGATAATTTCTGCTATTAGGACTGCACTGGAGAGCACTCCACCTGAACTTTCTTCTGATATAGTCGATAAAGGAATAATTTTATCCGGTGGCGGCGGATTATTGCGTAACTTGGGCAAAGTTATCAGTGAAACAACAAAACTACCAGTTCGTGTTGCAGATGACCCACTTTGTTGTGTTGCTCTGGGTAGCGGAAAAGTGCTTGAAAACATGGATTATTTTGGCCATGTTTTATTTAAGCAGGATTAAATTATTTTTAAAGGTAGTTCATCGAATTTTATAGCAAATTTTACCTCAAGCATAAAGATGTCATCCAAGTAGCCAACACTTGGATCCAGAAAAATTTACTATAAACAAGTATGCTGTTTCGATGAAATTGTGTAATAGAAACTAGATTCCAGTGTCAGCTACTTGCATGACACCAAGTTTGTGTTTATAAATTAAGGCGATTATGCTAAAAGAATTTGAAATTGAACCTCTGCTAAAAGATAAAGCTCCGCACCAGACCAAGGCTGTTGTTGCAATGTCCGGGGGAGTTGATAGCTCCGTTGCTGCAGCACTGCTATATAACTTTGGGTACCAGGTGATAGGTGTAACTCTTCAACTCTATGGCACCGATGGTGCAAGAAAGGGCGCATGCTGCGCTGGACAAGATATTTATGACGCTAAGCGTGTGGCTGAAAGTGTTGGCTTTCCTCACTATATTTTAAACTATGAGGAAATATTCAAAAAGGAAGTAATAGAGGATTTTGCGAGTACCTATATGCGTGGGGAAACTCCCATACCATGCGTGAGATGTAACCAAACGGTAAAATTTCGTGATCTATTGCAAGTTACAAAAAATCTTGGTGCGGATGTGCTCGTAACAGGACATTACGTGAGAAGGTTAGAAAAAAATGGTGAGGTAAAGTTGTGTAGAAGCATTGATAAAAGTAAAGATCAAAGTTATTTTTTGTTTGCTACAACTCAAGAGCAATTGAAGCTTTTGCGATTTCCACTAGGTGGGTTCTATAAAAGTGATATAAGAAAATTAGCAAAGTATTTTTGCTTACAAATTTCTGAAAAGCCGGACAGTCAAGATATATGCTTTGTTTCCGAAAGCTATAGTAAAACAATAGCTAAATTAGCTCCACAATCTGTACAGAAAGGTAAAATAGTGGATGTTAATGGAAAAGTGCTAGGCGAGCACAGTGGCATAGTAAATTTTACAGTGGGGCAAAGAAAGGGCTTGGGTATCGCACACAATGAACCTCTTTATGTGATAAAAATTAATACAGAAAATAATGAGGTTATAGTAGGTCCGATCAACGTATTAATGCAAAAAAAAATATTGATCAAGGAGTTAAATTGGTTAGAACAACCAAAGGAAGGTATGGAAGTAACTGTGAAGCTGAGATCATCACATGCGGGAAGTTTAGCAACAATACATTCAACTGACGAAAAAAATAAAGCCTGTGTCATTTTAAACGACGATTACTTTGGCATCAGTCCAGGTCAAGCCTGTGTAGCGTATAAAGATGAGCAAGTTATCGGCGGTGGATGGATATGTTCTTAACTAAAAGCTTTAATGCAGAGTGTAAACATACAATAGACTTCTTGCATAACCATATAACATTGGGAATAGAAACAAAAAAACTTACTTGACAAACTCCGCCAGCCCCCTTATCATGAAACTGAAGCTATTTATTTATCTTCTCTGTACAGATTAAATGACAAAAAAACTCACGTATCTGGCTTCTCATGTTTAATTTTTTGCACTATGTGCACCTTATGTCTTTATCAAACTTCTACCTACATAAGCTGAAACGCGCTTATAAAGCGTTTAAAACATAAAAAAACGCCAACTTAAAAAATGGATAGTGAATAACTAGCTACCCTAGGGTTTCTTTTGCCTTTTTTTCTGTTTAGTAAATTTCTTAACGTTTATAATTTAGATTAGTTGCGGTTTAAAAGTAGCTGAATCGCGGTTATTAAGTGTTTAGAATAAAAAAACGCCATACTTGAAAGTATAATGTAAGTAATTAGCCAACCACGGGGCTTCTTTTGCCTTTTTTTATTTGGTAAATTTCTTAATGTTTATGGCTAAACGACAACCGTCATCCCGCTGCTTGTTAGCGGCTAAGAGATACCGCGAATGAATCGCGGTATGACGGTTCGCGGCGGCATAAAGATAAGTCTCGTCATCCCGCTGCGTGTTAGCGGGATCTCTTGTTAGTGCCGCGGCGGTATAGCTATACCTTTTTCTACTTAGTTTAGGTTATGCAAGAAGTCTAATAACATTTATTGCTATTTTGCCATGTATCCCTTATACTATAAAGTAGAACATTATAGGTTTCAGCAATGATAAAAGAAATTGAAGAACTAATAAAAATTGTTGGTAAGGGTAATTTATTAGAGACGTTATTTATTTTTTTAGGTAGCTTTCAACATGCTGACTTAGGTCGTTTTATGGATCACAGAAATCATTTTGGTTTGTCTGAATTCATTAGAAAAAAAGAGGAACCATTAGATAAATATTTTAACTTAAAATTTAGTCTACAAGGGCTGTTTTTAATTTATGCTCAAGCTTATCAAATTCTAAGTGAAAACAATAACCTGAATACTAAAGATGTCATAGATAAAATATATGAAGTTATTAAAGGATCTGAGTTAAATGAATATATAAATGAAGTAGTAGATGGAAGAAAATTAGATTTACTTAACATCTTAGCAAATCCAAAGAGAGAACCAATATTTAAAACAGAAGAAGATTTTGAAAATAAAGTACTCATTGGTCTTAGAAAGTTACTAAGTGAAGGAAATACATTAAACAAATATGACAGAGAATTTGCATTAAATAAGTGCGTTATTGGCTGTTACTACTCTATTCATAATATAAAAGTAGATAAAGATATTGCATTGTTGTTTTCCATAGGTAGTTACTATAAAGAACTTTCACCATCTAACAAAACAGTAAGAAGAGAAGTACTAGAGATATGTGAGAATCAGTTAATAGAGAACTATATAGTGCACTTAGCTAGCAAACTACACATGATCGGATTATCAAGTAGAGATAAATATACAATCGACCATGAGAATGTGGATCGGCAAGAGAAAGCATTGAAAATGGATGGATTAACATGTCCTATAAATACAAAAAACACCCTAGAGCAACTGTTAAAAAACCAAAATAGTGATGAATTTGAACAATTAGTAATGAGCCCTGAGAATATATACTACTCAGTGTTGCCAGAAGAGAATGAATATAGGCCAAATCTTATCACCAGCAAGAAAAAAGAAAAAGACTATAAAAACACAGTCTGTAAACTTATTTTAGGTATGTTTATATTGTCTGTTGGGTTATCTGTTGCTGATTATTTCCTTATGGAGCAAAAATTGCTCAACTCAATAAAAAATGTTTTGCCACAAGACAACCTTACTAACCTGATAATTGGTGCGGTGCTTACTATTGTAATAGTATATGCCTTATTTCAATTATTGAAACCACCACAGGAACCACCACTTTCAACAGTCAATAAGATGATGAATGAAAATTTAGGACCGCTCCATGCAAAACAAGCTTAGAACTACATAAATGTAGCAACTTAAAAGTACATATTGTATAATCTTAAGTTAAGAGGTAATTTATGGATTTAAGTAAAATAACAGCGGGACCAAATGCGGTGAATGTGGTAATTGAAATAAGTGCGAATGCTGAGCCTGTAAAGTATGAATTTAATAAAGAGTTTGGGTTGTTACAAGTTGACAGATTTTTGTCTACCTCAATGACTTATCCTTGCAATTATGGGTTTATACCAAATACCTGCGCAGGTGATGGTGATCCTGTGGATGTTTTGGTGCTAACTCAATTTCCCTTAGCATCTAGTGTTTTAATATCGGTGCGTCCAATAGGCGCATTACTCACTAAAGATGAAAAAGGAGAAGATGAGAAAATATTAGCTGTGCCTGTTTCCAGTGTTGATAGCTATTATGACAATATAAAGGACTATTCTGACTTATCTAAAAGCCTACTAGATAAAATTACTCATTTCTTTTCTCATTATAAAGATCTAGAAAAGGGAAAAACGGTAGCAGTTGGAGAATGGGTTGGTGTAGAAGAAGCAAAACAAATTGTTGCAAGCTCTATTAAAAGCGGAAATTAGTTTTTGTTGATTTATAGCTAAAGTGGCTCTACGATTTGAAAAATAACAAATTCGTCATTCCGCTACTCGTTAGCGGAATCTATACCGCGCACAACCGTACGAACATTGCAATATGGCACATAGTAAACGATGTCATCCCAGTGCGTGACACTGGGATCCAGACTTTCCGTAAAAACGTTATATTTTAACATAACACTTATATGCTCACCAACTTAGTGCTAATCAAAATCCTGGATCCCAGTGTCACGCACTGGGATGACAAGAAAGGGAGCACTGGAATTTTTGTTTCAGCATTAGCCATGCATCTGAACAGATACAAATATTGCAATTAAAAGCATTAGACAGGTGGTAGAGGTCTTGGTATTATATAATCTTTAGGTTCTAAATTTGGAAGGGTGGCTGAGCGGCTGAAGGCGGCGGTTTGCTAAACCGTTATACGACCCAAAAGTCGTATCGAGGGTTCGAATCCCTCTCCTTCCGTATACTGTTTTGAGCACGGTCTAAATTCGCTATATTAGCATGTTTTTAGCCTATTTACCAGCGTACCTGATTTTGTTGCAATGGTTTTTATTTCCATTGTCACTGAGATCACTATTAAAAAGTTGGCTAGCATTGACTCAGTATTTATTATAGAATTGGTTATTAACCTTACTTATATGCATAAAATACTAATTTTACTGTTAATAGTGTTGCCACTTAGGTTGCTTGCAATCGAGATTGAAATTGTTGCAGATGTAAATGGTGAGCCAATTTCAAATTTAGATATCGAAAAACGCATCAACTTTATAAATTCATTGTTTGGCACTCAAAGTGTTGATCAAAAAGGAGCAAAGCCTCAAATTCTTAGGGAGCTAATAGACGAAATTATCATTATCAATGAAGCGCAGAGGCTGAATATAAAATTGAGCAACGAGGAGTTAGATAATGCTATCATGTTATTTTTAACCCAAAGTTTTAAACTTAAGGCTAATGAAGTTGATCAATACATAGAGAAGCATAATATAGATCTTGGTATTTTAAGAAAACAAATAAAATGTCAGTTACTGTGGAGCAAAATTATTGAAGTAAGAATTGTGCCATTTATTAATATAAGCGATAAAGAAGTAAATGATGTAAAAAGGCAAACAGAAAAGCCGGATTATCTTATCACGTTCCAAGAGTTTATAATTCCTGATCAAAAAGACAAGGACGTTTATGGTATAGCTGAAGATTTAGTAAAAAAATTACGCAACAGTAATAACCCAGAATCTCCAATAAAGATGCGTAAAGCAACAGTTAATTTAAGTCAGCTAAAAGGAAAACTCAAGAACGTTTTAGAAGGATTAGAAACCAGCGACATAGCAGGTCCATTCAGTTTTAGTGAAGGTTACTCTGTTATAAAAGTAATAGATAAAGTACAACTTAATCATGCACTGCTGGAAAGCACTTTAAAATTAAAACAGATTGTGGTTGAAGGTTCAGAAAGTTTATTAGATAATCTCAAGGAGCAAAAAGTTAATTGTTTAAATTTTGATAAATTAGCAGATAATTTTAAGCTGCCAAACGCAAAAGAATTTGAAATAAAAATGCGAGATTTAAATCCTGATTTACAGATTTTATTTAGTAAAACAAGTGTGAATGAAATAGTAGAATTGAGAGAAAATGGCACTGCAAAGTTGATGATGTTGTCTGATATCAAGAGTAATGTAGCGGGTATAGAAGCAATCAAACAGAAAATGTACCAACAAAAGATTATGATACAAAGCAACTTGTTATTAGATGATATGCGTAAAAATGCAGCTATCAGTTATCGGTATAGTTGAAGTCAGAGAGTGTCCTTGTCTCTGTCTTTGTGTATAGAACTATATAAATTACTTTGTTCTATAAAATTTCAAAAAATTTGAACAAATGTAGTTAAAATAGCACATGAAGAATATAATGCTAATTGGTGGTGGAGTTGGAAATGCAGTGTTATTTTCGATAGGGAAGGCATGTCTTGAAAATAATAACAAGGTTTTGTACTTCGCTGGCTATAAGAAGTTAAGTGATGTATTTAAACGAGCACTGATAGAGCGTGCATCAAATGCAGTAGTTTGGGCATGTGAAAAAGGATTGATAGAAACAAGCAGAGATCAAGATAAATCCTTTCATGGTAATATAGTTGATGCAATAGTCTCTTATCAACAAGGAAGATTAGGTATTAATTTGAACGTTATAGATAAAATTATCACTATTGGTTCTGATAAAATGATGAAAGCTGTGAATGAAGCTAGAAAAACAATTTTAAAGCCATATCTGAAGTCAAGTCATATAGCAATATCGTCAGTTAATTCTCCTATGCAGTGTATGATGAAAGAAATCTGTGCTCAATGTGTTCAGCAACATATAAATAAGGAAACAGGAGAAAGAAGTTTTGTTTATAGCTGCAGTAATCAAGACCAGGATATGGAGTTTATTGACTTTGACTTTTTAAGTGAGCGCTTGAAGCAAAATAGTTTACAAGAAAAACTTACTGCAAAATGGATAGATCATGTTCAAAGATATTAAACAGCACAAAAAGGAAATAAGAGAGCAATATAGAGCTATAAGAAAAGATATTGATGAAAGTTATTCCAGTTATGCAGCAAATTCCCTTATTAATCTCTTTAATCAGAACTTAAGCTACGTTAAAGGCAAAACAATAGCAGCTTACATTCCAATGGACTGGGAAATAAATGTTGTACCTTTGATGCATAGTTTACTCGATTTAGATTATAAAGTAGCAATTCCTAATAAAAATAAGTTACTAAAATTTGAGGAATGGAACAAAACAAATGAAGATGTAATTCCCGACACAATCATTACTCCTGTTATTGCTTTTGATGATCATTTTAATAGATTGGGTTTTGGCGGTGGTTGGTATGATACAATGATAGAAAAACTGCGGCCACTTGGAAAAATATTTATAGGTGTAGCCTATGAGAAACAATATTGTAAAGATTTACCTGTAGAAAAACATGATCAAAAATTGGATATTATAATCACTGAGATGTGTGTTAGATGTGGAAGTGGATTGCTCAAAAAAGTGGATAAAAAGGAGTAGCGTAACCCCACTTTCTGATAGTAATTTTTGCGTAAAAAAATGCATCAACTTGGTCCTGTGATTCCTCCTTCACTAACTCGTGCAGCACTTGAAATACCTAAGTGAGAAGATGGCTTCATTGCTGCAACTTTCTCATCAACAATTTTTTCTACCTCCTCTATTTTACCCTCACCAATGGCCATAATTTTAGATTGAAATTTCTCTATAAGTTCCTCAAGTGCTTCCTTATCACTTTCATAAGTACTAGTACCTTTTTCTCTAAGCTTTTTCATGTCATCTTCTGAAAAATTTTGAATAGTTCCATTCTTTACTAACTCTTGTATAGCAGATCGCTGCCCTTCATTTTGAAGCATGCCTATGACCTTTGCTTTACTCTGGGCGTTTTTTATTTTTTCACCTTCTTCGGACATATTATAGCATATAATCTCTTGAGCCAAACTGTTGTATAATTTACTAAAGTTATCTTTTTTTGGCCCAACCTCAGGCAATTTATCCCCTAAATTTTTAGATAAACTTTTCACTGCTTTTCCTGCATCAATCGCACCTTCTTTTATTTTTTCCCCTGCCTTTCCTATACCTATTCCTACATAACGTGCTCCAATAGCTACAAGCGCTATTAATGTAGCAAGCACAATAAGCGGAGAAAATGCTACTCCTAATACCATTCCAGCAGAAGCTATTCCTATTTTTTCATTTGCAGAGGCTGATTTAAAATAATTGACTAGATTGTCCAGTGGACCTTTATTATTATTTATAACATTACTTATTGCTTGCTGATTAACAGATTTTAACGCCTCTTCTATTATTTTTGAGTTAACATTTTCAGAAGTTAAATCTTTAAGTGCTTCTTCAATGAGTTTTATAAATAATTCTTTATTTACCTCCTTTTGCAAGCCTTGGTCATTAATTGCTAAACCTAAATCTTTGAGGTTCATCCCTTTAACTTGTTCTGATAGGGTTGTAAATAACTCTTTTTTCCCCTCTTGTGAGGATTGTGCAATACTTTCTATTATATCTGAAATAGCTTTTCTTAGTTCTGGATAGTCAGTGTCAAAAAACATACTATTGCTAGATTCCATATTCAGCTTTGTTGATTATAAATATGCCTAATTATACATACTAATCATTAATTATATTATAATTGATATAACATACCCCTTTCCAAATATAGAATTTGTATTAAAATATCTAGATTATATGAAATCAAGGTACTTTATGGGTGAAAAAAAATTAAAAGCTGCTGTGGTCTTATCAGGGTGTGGTCACCTTGACGGTGCAGAGGTAAGAGAAGCGGTTTTAAGTTTGCTTGTGCTTGATCAGCAGGAAGTGGATGTTAAATGCTTTGCACCTGATATCAATATCACACAAGTTATGAATCATAGAACAAAAGAGGCAACAAAAGAAAAAAGGAATGTACTTGTAGAAGCAGCAAGAATCGCAAGAGGCGAAATATATGACTTAAAAGAAGCCAAAGCTGAAAATTTTGACATGCTAGTTGTACCTGGTGGATACGGGGTTGCGAAAAATTTATCTGACTTAGCTGAAAGTAAAGACATGGTGACAGTAATGCCTGAATTTGAAAGATTAGTTTCAGAATTTTTTGTTACAAAAAAGCCAATAGGAGCGATATGCATATCTCCAGCCATCATTGTTTCAATTTTAAGTAGCAAGATAGGTAAAGAAGAAAGTAAGGTTAAGGTAACTATAGGAGATGACAGAGAACAGTTGATAGAAAGGCTTGGCGGCGAGCACATAAAATGCGATACAGAGTTATCAATAGAAGACGAAGAACATAATGTATTTTCCTGTTCTGCTTATATGCGTAGCGACGAAAGTACATACTCTGTATATCAAGGGATAAAGCATATGATTGACAGCATGGTAAAAAAGATTAACAAAAAAACTAAACAGCCATTCCTATAAGGTGTACTAAATAAGACTTCTCTATTAATCACACAATTAACTGTTGAATTTTACATTTCTAGCTGTATTATGGCTACGTAGCTAAAGTAACTTAGGTTTATCGACGCTTTACTACTTGTTAGCGGTGTGGTGTAGTGGCCATATATGTTTAGTTCTTTTTTTTAAGGTATTTTGTATGTCAGATCTTTTCTATATTGAAACTACGTGTTGTGTGGACGGTCAGTGTGATGTCTATACAGGGGAAGTGAGTTTTAATGATGTCATGTTAGGCAAGTTCAGTCTAAATTCGTGCAGCGGGAAAGAAGCTATGATAAATCTAGACATTATTACATTCGATATTAATATCGCTATTGATGGTCAAAATGGAAAGACAATAAAAAAAGACCTTAAAGGTCTTGAATTTGTAACTAAAGATGATGGTTCTTGGTATATTAATAAGGATTTTGGTAATGATAAATTTGAAATTATAGTAAAGCAATCATAATTTTACATCTCAGGTGTAACATTTAGTATAGGTGCTACTCTATTTATAATGTTTCTTACTATAGGCGCAGCAATTACTCCCCCGGTATGGTGCATCCCTTGAGGCTCATCAATAGCAATTAGCACTATGTACCTTGGGTCAAGCATAGTTAGCACTCCTATAAATGATGCTATGTTTGCATCTTTGCTATATTTACCATCTACAACTTTTTCCGCCGATCCAGTTTTTCCTCCTATTGAATATGCCTTTATTTTTGCTTTTCTGCCAGTGCCATCTGTTACTGCTGCACGTAATAATTTTCTCATTTCCCTGGAAGTTCTTCTTGAGATAATTTGCTCTCCTATACTTCTTTTATTCAACATCAAGGTTGCGTTATGAAATATCCCATTGTTGATTAATGCTGCTGCAGTTTGTGCAAGATGTATAGGAGTTACAGCTATGCCATAACCATAAGATGCTGTTATTAAAGTGTTTTCACTCCATTTATCCGGGATTATCGGTGTGGATTTTTCTGGTATTTCTATTTTCAAAGGAGAAAATAGCTTCATAGCTTTAAAGTATTCTACCTGTTTTTCAATACCTAGTTTGACTGCAATTTTTGCTGCACCAATGTTGGATGATTTTACAAATATATCTTGCACAGTAATTTTTGGAATTTTAGATTTATGAAAATCCTGAATTTTATACTTTCCAATGGTGATTGGTGTTGATACGTCATATAAATCGCTAGTTTTTGTAGCGTTCGCATCAAGCGCTGCGGCTATTGTAAAGTATTTTAATACCGACCCCATCTCATATACCCCAAGACTGGCGCGATTAAACTTTTGTACGTCTTCTGCCTTATTCTGTAAGTTGGGATTAAAATCAGGTAGGCTGACCATCGAGATAACTTCACTATTTCTCACATTT
Source organism: Wolbachia endosymbiont of Ceratosolen solmsi (assembly GCF_017869155.1). NCBI lineage: Bacteria > Pseudomonadati > Pseudomonadota > Alphaproteobacteria > Rickettsiales > Anaplasmataceae > Wolbachia > Wolbachia endosymbiont of Ceratosolen solmsi. The sequence continues at coordinate 1,081,464 of NZ_CP054598.1, read as the reverse complement.
AAAACAATTCCTACTCCGCCAAGTGCCTGATATCTGCTTACAGCTTTAGTTAGCTCTTCATGCACTATGCTTTGCACTCGTGTATCTAAGGATAGTTGAACATATTGATCAGCAGAGCGTGACCATCCCTGTCGGATGACAGAAGATTGTGCAGAAGCTTGGTCTGGTGTCATTCCAGTGCACTGACACTGGAATCCAGTTTTATGCGCAATTTCATCACAAACATTGTTTTTGACATATGTTTCTGGAATACGTTGTTCATCACGTAATTTGTCAGTATTTTTATATCTGGATCCCAGTGTCACGCACTGGATCTGTTGTGTGGGGAATTGCTGTGCAGGAATTGCTTTCAAGTTGCAACATTCATACAACTGTATATCAGGTACTTGGATAACAGAATGTTGTTTGTTTTTACTTATATACGCCTCAACTCCTGCAATACCATTGCCATCTATGTCAGTGTAACCAAGCACGTGTGAAAATAAATTACTGTGAGGATATATACGCTTTATGTCGTCGTAAAAATTTACTCCTGGTACACCAGCGTTTTTGATCGCTAGTAATTCTTTTGGAGTCAAGTGCCGCTTTATCCAAGCAAATTTCTTTTCTGAAGTAAGTACTCTATATAAGTTCTTGTATTCGAGGTCATGCAAAGTAGAACACAGTTGTGCTGCTATACTGTCCGGATTCTTTACTTTGGTTGCATCTATATATAGTGATGTTGTGGGCACATTTGTTGCTATTACCACTCCATTTCTATCTAAAATATCAGGTTGTTTATGTACTATATTATCTTTTCTAAAATTTTCTGAAGTAGTAGGTTGATCAAATGTTAAAGAGAATATGCGAAAAATAATTATTATATAAAATATAAATAATGGTACTATGAAACACAGTGAGCGGAGCTTATTTTTAAGTAATGCTTGCATATTTACTTGATTTGACAAAAATGGAAATCATCTTAGCTGAACCACGAGGTTTTTGTGCCGGGGTAAAAAGAGCTGTGGACATATTAGCTATTACTTTAGAAAAATATAAAAACGAGCGCCAAGTTTATGTGCTGCACGAAATTGTTCACAATAAATATATAGTAGAGGACTTTAAGAAACAAGGAGTGGTTTTTGTAAGCAGTATCGAGGAAATTGAAGATAATGAAGGAATACTGATCTTCAGCGCGCACGGAGTATCAAAAAATATAGAAGATGAGGCAAAAAGAAAGGGTATTCAAGTGATTGATGCAACATGTCCTTTAGTTAGCAAAGTGCATAAAGAAGCAAAAAGGTATGAAAACAGTGGTAAAGAATTAATTCTCATTGGGCATGAAAACCATCCAGAAGTCAAGGGAATTAGGGGAAGAGTAAACAATCCTATCACTTTAGTGCAAACTTTGCAGGATGTATATGATTTAAAGGTTAAAGATCCAGATAATTTGTCTTATGTTACACAAACCACGTTAAGCATCGACGATACCCATGAAATTATTGTTGCCCTGAAGCTCAGGTTTCCAAGCATAACAGGTCCATATTTAAAGGACATATGCTATGCAACGCAAAACAGACAAAATGCTGTTAAAAAGCTAGCTGAAATTGTAGACATGGTATTAGTTGTAGGAAGTAAAAATAGCTCAAATTCAAACCGCTTATTAGATCTGTGCACTGCTAGAGAAAAAAGAGCCTACTTGATTGATAATTACAGATGTGTAAATAAAAGCTGGTTCCAGGGCGTAGAAAAGATAGGAATCACTGCAGGTGCTTCCGCTCCTGACATATTAGTTGATGAATTAATGGACTACCTAAAAGTAAACCTGAGTGTAAAAATTTCAGTTATGCCAGGTGGTATTATTGAAAATGTTCAGTTTAAAATAGCGAATCTGGTTTAAAACACAACTTATCTACTAAGCTTCTCTTGAAATCACACAGACCAGCATCTATAGCTAAGACGTCATGCCGCGATTCATTAGACTTCTTGCATAACCATATAACAAACTTTTATTGGGAATAGAAACAAAAAAACTTCCTTGACAAACTCCGCCAGCACTCTTATCATGAAACTGAAGCTATTGTATTTGCTTTCGCCAATCTGCAGATTAAAAGGTAAGGATTACTTAATGTATCGGCGTCTTATGTTCAATTTTTTGCAGTATATAGATACTGTATGTCTTTACAAAACTTCATCTACATCTAGATTTTTATCTAAATAAGCTGAACGCGCTTATAAAGCGTTACAAGACATCAAAAAATGCCAATACTCGACAGAGATAGTAAAAGACTAGCTAACTCGGGGATTCTTTGTCTTTTTTTCTGCTTAGTAAATTTCTTAAACATTTGCAGCGTAAGTTAGTTGCAATTAAAAGCAGCTAAATCTTGCTTGTCAAGTGTTTAAAACATAAAAAACGCCAATATTTTAAAGCGGATAATAACCCCAGGGCTTCTTTTGCCTTTTTTTTCATTTAGTAAATTTCTTAAATATTTATAGCTAAACGACAACCGTCATCCCGCTACGTGTTAGCGGCTAAGAGATACCGCGGCGGTATGACGGTTCGCGGCGGTATGACGTAGGACTGCTGTCATCCCAGTGCCCAAACACTGGGATCCAGTTTTCTTTACAAATTCACCAAAAGTGTTTCATTCTATAACATAAAACCCATACTCACCAAATCTAATGCATTACTTGCAATTAAGTTTCCTGGATCCCAGTGTCTGGGCACTGGGATAACAAAGGAGGACGTTATTCCAGTGCCAAGCACTGACCATTTCTGGTCTCTTAAATTGCAACTAATCTAAGTATTAAAAAATTTACCAAGCGAAAAAAAAGGCAAAAAAAGCCCGATGGTTGGCTAGTTACTTACATTATACTTTCAAGTATGGCGTTTTTTTATTCTAAACGCTTAATAACCTTGACTCAGCCGCTTTTAAGCCGCAACTAATCTAAATTATAAATGTTAAGAAATTTACTAAGCAGAAAAAAAGGCAAAGAAACCCTAGGGTAGCTAATTATTCACTATCCATTTTTTAAGTTGGCGTTTTTTGATGTTTTAAATAGCGTATTTCAGCTTGTGTAGCTAGAAATTTGATAAAGACATGAGGTGCACATAGTGCAAAAAATTAAGCATGATTTACGCCAAATACATTAAGTTTTTTTGTCATTAATCCACTGCAGAGATTGCGAAGATAAATAAATAGCTTCAGTTTCATGATAAGGGGGCTGGCGAAGGGTGTCAAGGAAGTTTTTCGTTTCATCCAATGCGCTGCCAAAAGTTTGTTATGCAAGAGATCCCATAAATTGGGTGTTATAATAACTACACCCACATTAATTTTGGTGTACGTGACCTTGAAAGATCGTGATTCAATACTTAAATTATTAGGGTAGTAGGCAAATAATGGAGCTCAAAATGCATAATGTACAAGAAACTGAAAATTTAAAATTTGACGCTGAGGTAGGGAAAGTACTGAATATAGTGATTCATTCACTTTACACCAATAAAGACATTTTTCTGCGTGAATTAATATCAAATGCATCAGATGCATGTGATAAGTTGCGCTATGAATCTCAACTAAACCCTAATTTGCTAGATTTGAGTGACGAATTAAAAATCACTATCAGCTCCAATAAAGATAAGAACGAGCTATATATCACTGATAATGGCATTGGAATGAATAGACAGGATTTAATAGACAATCTTGGTACAATTGCAAGCTCTGGTACGCAAAAGTTCTTGGATGCGATTAAGAATAGCAAGGATTCAAGCCAAACTGTGGAGCTGATTGGGAAGTTTGGTGTTGGTTTTTACTCAAGCTTTATGGTTGCATCAGAAGTAATAGTAGAATCGAGAAAAGCTGGAGAAGAGGAGTCTTGGATCTGGCAATCCAAAGGAGATGGGGAATATTCAATCAGCAAGTCAGATAATCAAGTCCCTCGCGGAACCAAAATTACGCTCATTATGCATCCTGAAGAAAACGAGTTTTTAGATAAATTTCGTGTTGAAAATATTGTCACTACTTACTCTGATCACATAAATTTTCCTGTTGAATTTATAGACGAAGAAGGAAAAAGTGAAAAGTTAAACAGTAAGGCTGCAATTTGGACTAAGCCAAAAAATGACGTTACTCAAGAGGAGCACAACGATTTTTTCCGCAGTGTTGCCCACGTTGGCGGGGAGCCCTGGATGATATTGCATAATAAAAATGAAGGTGCAATAGAATATACAAATTTGCTTTATGTTCCTTCTATAAAACCTTTTGATTTATTCCATCCAGATAGACGTTGCTCTGTTAAGTTATATGTAAATAAAGTATTTATCACTGAAGATAATGTACAGATCATACCGCAGTATTTACGTTTCTTGAAAGGTATTGTTGATTCACCGGACTTACCTCTTAATATCAGCAGAGAAACGTTGCAGAATAATCGTGTTGTTGAGCAAATCAGGAAATCCCTCACTAAACGCGCGATATCAGAGCTCGGTAAAAAGGCAAAAGAGAATTTAGAGGAGTACACAAAATTCTGGACCAATTTTGGTGCAGTTTTAAAGGAAGGTCTTTGCGAAGCTATGCCAACTGATGAGAGAGAAGCGCTGCTCTCAATTTGCAGATTTAATAGCACCGGTGATGAGAAGTTGATCAGCATTGATGATTATATAAGCAGAATGAAGCCTGAGCAGGAACATATCTATTATCTCACCGGAAATAGCCTCGATTCAGTGAAAAACAGTCCGCAACTTGAGGGATTCGTCAGTAAAGGACTAGAAGTGCTCCTATTTGTTGATCTAGTTGATGACTTTTGGACTAGTGTAATTCATGAATACAAAGATCAGAAAATCAAGTCTGTAACCCGTGCAGATGTTGATTTGGAAAAATTCTCTTCAGAAGAAGATAAGACAGATGAAGAAAATAAATCAAATGGAGAAAAAACTGAGGAAACTATACTGCAATATTTTACCACAGTGCTTGGAGATTCAGTAAAAAGCGTAAAAATTTCCAAAAAATTGACTGATAGTCCCGTATGCCTAGCGGTTGATGAAGGTGCTATGGATCTTCGCACGGAGCGTTTTTTGCGTGAACAAAAGCAGCTAAATTACCGCACGCCAAAGGTGCTTGAAATTAACACTAAGCATCCTGTAATAAAGAGTATAATGAAATCTTATGCTGAAAGTGGTGAAAACCCAACATTGGAGGACATGGTTCACTTATTGTTTTACCAAGCTTGCATCGTGGAAGGCGAAGAGATGGATGACGCGAGCAGCTTTGCTAAGAGACTGAATAATTTGCTTGGCAAGATTTCTGTTTAATGCTATACTTAGCTTAGCTGCTAGTTAGGAGGTAAAACATGTTTGGTTCCAATTTTAGAGACTTTGTATCACAAGATACAACTTCACAGGGCCAATCAAATTCTGAAAGATTAATCAAAAGTTGGCATGGTTTTGAAAAACCAGATTCTGAAGATTCAGGTATTGAAGAAGAGTTTGAAGTTTTAGATAGCGAAAGTCAAGAGATACCAGCTACTCCATGTAGTACATCCCCTGAAGATCTAAGTTTAGAGAATGCAATACTTGCAAACTTTCCTGATGGTTGTGATAGGTCGTTTACTGTAGAGTTAAAAGATGAAGATTCATATGGTATCATTCCTAAAAACTTAACTTTTGCTGAGATTATAAATATCTTAAATCAAGCTATACAAGAAGATAATTGTGAAGAATTAGACAAGGTTGTACAAAATATTGAAGATTATGAAGGTAGGTCTATTACGCTGGATAATGAAAATCTCAAAGATTTCTGTTCAAATCAACTTAATTTGGAGTTACAAAACAGAAGCAACCATCAACATATATATTCAAATGTACTATCACAATATAAATTTGATCAAGAGGGTTTCAAGTATGATTATTCAGTAAAAGAATTGGTACTATTGGCAATTGCAGCTAATGACAAGCTAGTAGAGCAATATCAGGATTTTCTTTTTGCTGAAGAAAACTTAAGTCTTTTACCTCTCCTTGTTGGTAATCAAAAATATATTGAAGCTTTTATAGAAAAATTCCATGGTAACGATGGAGTTTACGGAAGATTAAAAGGTCAAGCTATACAACTTGTCGAACCTAATAAGATTGACTTCTTCTCAGCTACAGCATTAAGAAAAGAGCAAGAATTATTAAATGCAGTTTTTGTCGAATACGTTTTAAGAGATTTTGGACAGGTGTTAAAAACAAGTAAACCTGATCCTTTGTATGGTGTGCTTGAAACAGCGTCTCTGATCAAAAATGAAGAATTCATCACGATAGTGCTGGATGCATTTGAAAGATATATTAATGAGCTAACTAAAAAAGCCTCAACAGAAGAGTTATTAAAAAAGAGCTTTGCTACCTTGTTAGAAACTGCGATAAGTCAAGAACACATATCTGTCATTGAATACTTGTGCAAACGATACACTAATAGTGCAGATCATGCCATTTACGATGTATATAAACAAGCATTTACAGATGATAAAGTTATTACAATACTAAGGCAACAAATCCTGAAAAACATAGGAGCTCGTGGCAGAAAAGAAATTTATGATTTAATTCTGAAAACTGCATTGGATGCTGGTAATATTGCATTTATCGAGCACTTGTGTGAAAAATGTGCTAAATGCAGCAATGATGTTATCGGCTATCTCAATCAAAAATTTAAAAATAACGAATTTGATAACATACACGAATCAATCCTCATTGCATTGTCTAATGTTGAATACACAAACACAGACGTTATAGTCGAGGTGCTTTTTTACACTAAAGAAATCCATCAAAACGTATCACATAATGAGCAAGTGATTAGGCCGTTCATACAGAATATACTGAAAAATGCAACACACTACTCAATAGGCCAAGAAGATTACTCCTTAGTCAAGGAAGTATGTTACTTATGCACAGAAATTGATGCAATTAACATAATTTTTCGAGAGGAGTGTAAGATTTTTAAATCTAGCATAGAAAAGCGCATAGAAGATCTGGAAAAGGAAAACAAATTATTGCAATCTGAAGCTTTACGTGAATATAACAGCCGTCTTCCAGGTATTGTAAATGGATTAGTTCAGACTGCTTGCATAGTGTATGATGAATACACTAAAGATCCAAAAGACAATAAACGTCAAAAGAATATTGATCTAATATTCAGTTTAATGCAAATTAGAAATATTCTGCAATTTTCTATTGATGTGCAAAAATATTCCTGTCATGAACGTCAAGATTTGTGGGATGAAATGTGCCAAACTCCTGGAACTTTTATAATACGAAAAAGAAGTAATAACGTTGCAGATGAATTAGAAATTCCAGTTATAACAAGTGACATTCTATCAGAAAATCCAGGACTTGAAAGTACTGGCAGTCAACAACCACAAGAAAATGTGGACAGACGAGAAAATATTATGAACAATGAAGAGGCTTCAATAGAAGAAGCTATAGATAATGATTATAGGGGGGGTAAAATGTCTAGAGATAAAAAAAGTACAAAGCAGAAAATGTCTAGAAATAAAAACAGCACAGAGCAGAAATTGTTGAATGCTATCTACATTCCTAAGACGATGGAGAGTTACTTAAAAAGGAATAATATAAAAGATGAACCTATTTTGAAGAGTATCATAGACAAAGTAAATGCTGAAATTCAAAAGAAGAAGGAGGAGGAGAAGAACATTATCAATCCAGGTACTACTAAGAAGCAAAGATGCATTGATCAGAGAAACACACTCTTAAAAACTAGAGATTTTCTTGAAAAAAAGATCAAAAGCATTGGAACTGATGCTAAGGCTGCTGTATCATCAGTAACTGATGTTAGCGCTACTACAAGTAGTCACGAAGCTCCTGTTAATATTGATGATGAGAAAAAACAAGCTCATGCTCAACCTGCTGAACATGTACCAGAAGAAAGTGCAAAACTTAAGGCACAGCCTTCTAATACTCAAGAGCAACAAAAAGTTTCTGAGACTCCAGTTCCAGAACAAACGGATGATATTGAAAGTTTAAGTACACAGGACGCTCTTGTTCTTCAAAGTAAAAGTGCTACCGTGTTATCAATTGATGGTGAGGATAAACAAACTCCTGTTCAACCGGTAGAGTCTGAAAGTAAAGGTGATCAACAAGGTTCACCACCACTTTCACCACAGAGTTCTGCGAGTGGTGATGTTGAAGGTACAGAAGCCTCTGCTAATGCAGCAGTAACTACGCCTGAAGAAGCACGTAGTCTTGTGAGTGATGGTGAGCATGATAAAATCGTGTCTAAAGAGCACCAAGATGATGCACTAGAAAAAGATTTAATAGATTTTTCAAGTGATGATGGCAATAGTCCTCTAGGAGATCCAGTACCTACATCAACTAACGAAATCCCTGGACAAGAAGATGGTACTCAAACTACCACCAGGCAGCAAGAACCGAATCCAATTCCAACACCTACACCGGTGCCAACGCCGAACCTAACACCAACACCGAATCCAATTCCAACACCTACGCCGGCGCCAACGCCAGGACTGACACCGGATCTAACACAAGATCCAATTCTAACACCTACGCTGGTGCCAACACCGAATCTAACACCAACACCGAATCCAGTGCCAACACCAGAACCAGTGCCTTCAGTAGCTAACAACAAATCTGAGCAGGTGAATGATACTCAAACCAATGGCGGGTTGCCTAATAATTCAGGCAAAAATAATGCTATTCCACAAAATACAAAAAGTAGTAAGCTGCCTGTTATAGCTGCTTCTGCACTTGCAATAGCTGGTATTATTTCAGGGGTGGCTGTTGCAGTTTACTTGGAAATGTTAGCGGTAGGAATAGCAGTTGGAGCTTGTTGTCTGGTTGCTGCTGCAGTTATATACTGCTGTACACCTAAAAGCCAAGTTGAAAACAACAAGGTTGACAAACCTTTCAACACGAAGGAAGCATCTACTACCGTATCTGTATAATAAATATTGTAGTTTACCATTTAATAATTTATTATAATTATGTTAATTATCGGTAAATAAGGACTTGGTAAACTACGAAGAAATATTCTTGAATAAAATAAAAGATATAAAAGATGAGGGGCGCTACCGTGAATTTACGCACTTTGCGTCATTGCCAGGTAGGCTCCCCCACATTATGGACTATGAAAGAAATAGGGAAGTAATCGTCTGGTGCAGTAATAACTATTTGGGAATGTCACAAAATGAGAGTGTAATTGCCGCTATCCAAAATTCATCTGTTGGTGCTGGAGGAACAAGAAATATATCTGGTACAACAAAAGAGGTTGTCGAACTTGAAAAATCCTTAGCTTGTTTGCATAAAAAAGAGGCTGCTTTAACTTTTGCTTGTGGCTACCTCGCTAACCAGACAACACTTAGCACTTTATCGTCTGTTATTCCGGGCGTAGTAATTTTTTCAGACGAGAAGAACCATTCTTCGATGATAGAAGGCATAAAATCAGGAAAAAGGCCAAAACATATATTTAAACACAATGATGTTAATCATCTAGAGCAGCTACTTAAGTCTATAGACAAAAAGACACCAAAAATCATAGTACTTGAATCCGTATATTCAATGGATGGTGATGTAGCTCCGCTTAAAGAAATATGCGACCTGGCAGATCAACATAATGCAATTACCTATTTGGATGAGGTGCACGCAGTTGGTATGTATGGTTCACATGGTGGTGGAATTGCAGAAAGAGAAGGCCTGATGGATAGAATAACCGTTATTCAAGGTACACTATCGAAGGCTTTTGGAGTGATGGGTGGGTATATCGCGTCTTCAAAGAGCTTGGTAGATGTAATAAGAAGTTCCGCTCCAGGATTTATTTTTACCACTGCTATGTCGCCTGTTTTAGCAGCGGCAGCAAAGGCAAGCGTTGAACACCTAAAATCAAGCAACATTGAAAGGGAAAAGCAAAAGCAAGTCGTTGAAAAAGTAAAAAACTCACTGAGAAATGCAGGAATTAACTTCATTTTAACAGAAACTTATATAATTCCAATAATAATTGGCGACCCAGAGTTATCCAAAAAAGCATCAAAATTATTATTTGATGAGTATGGAATATACGTTCAACATATAAATTACCCGACAGTTCCAAGAGGAACTGAGCGTTTCCGTATTACCCCTACACCTTATCATACCGATGAAATGATAGAACATTTGACAGAATCTCTTGTAAAAGTTCTCGAAAAGTTGTCTATCTCTGTAGCTTGTTTATCCTAATTTAATATCGCCAGCAATAATCAATCCGTTGTCTTCCGTTAGCCTTCCACCGCTTTCTTGTAGAAAAAGTCTACCGAGCAAGGTTTTATATTTGTTAACTCTAGAGTAAACTATTCCTCTGTGCCTTCCTGCCGCAAGGTATGCAAAGCCTAAAATTGTTGAACCGATGGAGCGTACACTACTATTGCCAGGCAGCAATTTATTTAACAAATTACCACTTACATCTATTAGACCCCCTTCACGGCTTTTCACCCGCATTTTTATATGACGAGATCTAAAGTCCTCAAGAAAAGCACCTTTCTTTTCTTCTGCCCAAAAAGTTTCTCTAAGAGCCGGAGCATCAATTACAGCCGCCACAACTTTATTTTTATGAATGAGACAGACTGATACTGCAAAATAAACCATACAACTGGAAAAGTTCTCCCTGCCCTCTATAGGCATAATAAACCAGGTATAAGTGTCATCTTTTACTTCTTGATCAGTATCATCTTCGGAAATAAACCCATAGTCTCGTTTGTAGTCGTGCAAGCAATCGTATATGGTTTGCTTGGATTTTGAATAAGTTTTATTGATAAAGTCTGCTGATTTAACATTAGAGATTTGTAATTCATTAAAATCGCGCATAAGCTGCCTGGAAGCACTACGCACAGAATCAAGCATCACATTAATTCGTGGTGATGAGATGGACATTCTTCTTTTTACTCTTTCACTCTTTCATAATAGCTGTCATCTGGAGTATATACTACAATTTTATCCTCTTCTTTTATAAACTGAGGCACGTTAACGCGCATTCCGTTTTCCAAAATTGCAGGCTTATAAGAAGCAGTAGCAGTTTGTCCTTTAATAACAGACTCTGTTTCTTTCACAGCAAGTGTAACATAATCAGGCACATGCGCAGAAATTATTTTGTCTTGATAAGCTACAACTTTAATTTTCATGTTATCCTGTAAATAAATTTTTTTTTCTCCCAATAAGTCCAAATTTATAGTGATTTGCTCGTAATTACTTGGATGCATAAGATTTACAATGTTTCCTTCAGTGAAAAGGTAAACATATTCCTCTTCATCTAAAATTGCCCTTCTGATTGTTGCATCAGAACGAAATCTTTCATAGTGTTTTGCTCCGGTTTTGATGTTTTTCATTTCGGCTTGTATGTATGCACCACCTTTACCAGGTTGAGTATGCATAATACCTACAACCAAAAATAATCCGCCGTTATGTTCCAACACCTGACCTGGTCTGATATCGTTAGCTCTTTCTGCCATAATTACATTTTCAATTTGATCTTATAATTATAAATAGCTTTATATAAATATCAAAGTCTTTATTAGTCAATAAATTCTGGTATATTTAATACTATATACCTCCCCTTTATATTTATATGTGGAAATATCTCTTTAGTGAAAGACAGCATAATACGTTTTTTTGTGCTGATAACTAAAATTTCTAATATATCCCCTGAGCCAAAATTATACACAGATTTTACATTGCCATATAATTCATTACTTTCCAGCCTTACTTCCATATCTACAAGGTCACTTTGATAAAATTCATCCTCATCATTTAGCTCTGGTAACTTGCTTCTTTCTATATATAGCTTCTTATTCCTCAAAAGCTCTGCTTCATTACGGGAATTTACTCCACTTATTGTAGCTATTACTAAATTATCACCTATGATGGATACTGAGTCTATTTTATAATTCTCATCACCACTTATTAGCTCACCATATAAGGAGATATTTTTGGGCTTTTCGGTGAAAGTTTTTAATTTAACAGCTCCTTTAATTCCGTGAGGAGAGGTAATAATTCCTAAGCATACCAGATTGTCGTTCATATTAATATCAAGCATCTAATCAGAAGATTTCTCAGATAAATATTGAGCCAGAATCTCAATTCCTTCATCAATCTCTTTTTCAGTGATAATTAGTGGAGGTAAAATTCTCACAACGTTATCTGATGTTACTCCAACAGTGAGTAAACCACGATGACTTAACTCTTCTGCAAATTTTTGATTGTCTGCTTTCACTTTTATTCCAAGCATTAACCCTTTCCCTCTCACTTCTTCTATTATTGGAAATTTACTTGCTAAGTCTTCTAATTTATTTTTTAAATACTTACCTCTAATTTCAACATTTTTCAAAAAGCCAGGACTGAGCAATTCTTCGAACACAGCATTACCTACTGAGGTTGCAAGCGGATTGCCACCAAAAGTGGAACCGTGCATACCAACTGCCATGTATTTAGCAGCATTTTCAGTCGCAAGACAAGCCCCTAGCGGAAACCCGCCGCCTATTCCCTTTGCAAGAGCACATATATCAGGTTCCACTCCTATATGTTCGTATGCAAATAATTTTCCTGTCCTACCAGCACCGCATTGCACGCAATCAAAAAATAACAATATGTCATTTTCATCACACAGCTTTCTTAGTTCTTTCATAAAGACTTCATTCATTACTTTGATACCACCTTGCCCTTGTATTGGTTCTATTAATATAACGCCTATATCACTTGAAATTGCTTTCTTTACACTCTCAATATTGGGCTCGATATTATCACACCAATCAATACATGGACTCAGTAATTCAGAAAATTTCTGTTTATCGTTTGCAGCACAAGTTAGGAAGGTTCTTCCATGAAATGCACCATGGAATGTTAAAATTCTGTGACGGTTTTTATTGCCTTTTCCGTTTTGATAGACCCTAGCAATCTTAAGCCCACATTCTACTGCCTCTGATCCAGAATTTGAGAAAAATACAGTGTCAGCGAAACTATTGTTTATTAATTTTTCTGCAAAATTATTGGCAGCAGGTATATTATAGGTATTTGATATATGCCATAATTTTTCTCCTTGCAATTTAAGAGCACTAATTAATCGCGAATTAGTGTGACCTAAGCTACTAACGGCTATTCCGGAGTGAAAATCTACGTAGCGCTTACCGTCAATATCATACAAGTAAATATCTTTACCATAAGAAAAATTTATGTTAATAGGAGAATAAACTGGCAAAATAGGAGAAATTGTCATAAAATATTATATGCTAAATTTTATTATTAATAACATAAAAGCCGTTGTTTCGCAATGAGTAAGGATATGTATAAGATAGGTAAATTAATGTTTTCTGCACTGAGAAAAAACAAATACACAAAAGTTATCGCATTATTCTCATCAATTTTTATGATTTTATTCAGTGTGATATATTGTAATTATTTACTAAGGAGTAATTTCCTTTCTTCTTACCGTGATTCAAGTGTAAACTTAAAAAGTGTATTAGAAAATGGTATAATAAAAAAATACCATTATTTACTAATAGAAAAGCATCACATTAAATACAAAAATTTTGACTACATAAACCAACTAGTAAAACTGCGTGCTGAATTATTACAATCAGTGAGCAAAGTAAAGGATTTCAGCTTAATACTGTATGATCAAAACGGCAGAATAATATTCAGTAATTTTAACACTCAAGATTATGATTATGAACAGTTACTTACAAACGATGAAATTGATAAATTATTAAGTAACCAAGAAATACTTTATACTACAGGAAATACATTAACTTCTATTTTCCCTATATTCCATGAAAATAGCGCTAAGCCGTCGTTTTTTTTGAAGATTCTTCGAAGCTACAATAATTCTTATGTTATAGCATATGGCCTATTTTTAATATTTTTAGGCTTATTATTAATAATTTTAATATTAATAATGTTCTATTTGCACTTTTCTAATACCAAAATGCTGGCCAAGCAACATAAAACTAACATTGAATTACAGCAGATAAAAGAGGCATTAGAGCAAGAAAATGCAAACAAGCTAAAGTTTTTTGCAAGCGTTACACATGAATTACGCACACCTCTTAATGCTATTATTGGATTTGCAGAGTTGATCAAAAATGAAACTTTAGGTTCAATGGATAACTCTCAATACAAGGAGTATGCAGACGATATATATAATGCAGGGACACACTTACTTGCCTTAATTAATGATGTGCTCGATTTTTCTAAAGCTGAATCAAGTAGTTTAACAGTAGAAAAAGTGAAGTTTAACCTGAACAAAATAATAGATTCATGCGTAAATATGCTATTACCTAAATTAAAAGAAGCAGGGATTAATTTAAAAAAAGAGATGACTAATAAACAATTATTAGTCATTGCAGATTCCAAGAGAATGAAACAAGTTATAATAAATTTATTATCAAACTCAATCAAGTTTACTCCTAAAGATGGTTTAATAAGAATGGTGATAAAAGAAAATATAGAAAAAAACTTATTAACCATTGAGTTTCATGACAATGGAATAGGAATAATGCAGCAGGATATATATAAAGTTATGTCTGTTTTTGGCCAAGCAGATTCGGGATATAGAAACGAAGGTACGGGCATCGGATTACCGCTAAGCAAGAAATTAGTAGAGTTAATGGGTGGAACTTTTGACATTAAAAGTGAAGCGAAACTTGGTACTACGATAACATTGAACTTCTTTTATGAAGAACAAACATGTGAAGATTCGATTGATTTTTAATAGGATCTATTTGATATGGCCTTACATCAGACGAAAACCACACTTTATCAAAAGCGGCAAGCCGAGAAGGCAGTTATCAATAAGCCCCTATCAAGAATCTTATCTGTGTTAGCTATATATAAAATTTGATACTCTGACTACAATATACTACTATAGATAGAAGCGTTATTAATGGAGCAAGGTATGGAGTTAGTAGTAGGAAATAATGCACCTGATTTTAGTTTACCAACAGATTCTGGTGAAAATTTATCACTGAGTGAATTTTTTGATAAAAAAAATGTAGCTCTTTATTTTTATCCTAAAGACGATACTCCGGGTTGTACGATGGAAGCAAAAGGCTTTAGAGATAAAATAGATGATTTTTCTTCCCTTGACACAGTGATAATTGGTGTATCAAAAGATAGTGTTAAGTGCCACACTAACTTCAAAGCAAAATACTCTCTGCCGTTTTCTTTAGTTTCTGATGAGAATGCTGAAATGTTGGGAAAATATGGTGTTTGGGTAGAGAAAAGTATGTTTGGCAAAAAGTATATGGGAATAGAACGCACTACTTTTTTAATAGATAAAAAAGGTAAAATAGTGAAGATCTGGAAAAATGTAAAAGTTAGTGGACATGTTGATGAGGTTCTGGAAGAAGTAAAGAGAATATAAACTAAAGAATAGGTTAATGGCTACCCATTGCTACATAAAAAAGCTGAAATTACATAATTTTCGTAGCCACTCAAACTTTGAACTGGATTCAGATGATAGCTCAGTTGTAATAACTGGCGAAAATGGTATTGGTAAAACTAATATACTTGAAGCAATCTCGTTGCTTGCTAAAAGCAATGGAATGAAAAAAGCAAAAGCCAGTGAGATACAAAATAGATTCAGTAATGAAGATTGGGTAGTGCACTATGATTTTTTTAATGGAACGGATTTTAATTCAATTGGTATCGCAAAGAGTTTTGATAAGAAACTAATACAAATTGATGGAAAAACGCAATCAAGTTATTCATCTCTGTATAAGATATCCAATGTAATATGGCTGATTCCACAAATGGACTATGTTCTTCTTAATTCTCCAAGTGACAGATTAAAATTTTTAGACCGTATAGTTTCACTGTTTGAAGAAAATTACACTTGCTGCTACATGAAATATAGAAAAGCTAAACATGAGCGAAGTAAACTATTGAGGGAGAACATTTTGAACAAAAACTGGTTCTCTAGTCTTGAAAACATAATGGCCGTTAATGCAGTTAGTATTTTACATATGCGATCGTCTGTTTTAAAAATATTACAAGATACAATTGATAACCATTCCAGTAAGCTTTTTCCGAAGGCAAGTTTGAAATTCAGCAGCCAGCTAACTTTGGACGATACTGCAGAATATTTTCAGAATCGTCTAAAGGAAAACAGAGAAAAAGATTCATTGACTGGTAGAGTAACCCTTGGTGTGCATAACGATAATTTCCGGGTTTTTTGTCAAAAAAGAAACGTACCAATAAATCTGTGCTCCACTGGAGAACAAAAGTTATTACTGCTTTCTATTATTTTATCCAGTGTAAAAGCAAGGTGTATTCATTACAATAAGGCACCACTTCTTCTACTTGATGATATAATGTCTCATCTGGATAAACATTACAGAAAGGCGTTAATGGAGGAAGTGTTAAGTATTCAATGTCAAACTTGGATAACTGATGTAAATCAAGATAATTTCAATAGCTATCTTTATTCTTTCAAGTTTTTTGAATTATCAAATGAATAGTACCTCTTTCAAAGCTCATACAGGCAACTCCCAATTGTAAATTCCGGCAATTAAACCTCAAACCAAAACATTTCTGTTTTTTTTACTTTAAATTAAATGCAAAAGTTACTTTACAAACTTCGCCAGTCCCCTTATCATGAAACTGAAGCTATTTATTTATCTTCGCAATCTCTGCAGTGGATTAATGATAAAAAACTTAATGTATTTGGCGTAAATCATGCTGAATTTTTGCACTATGTGCACCTCATGTCTTTATAAAACTTCTAGGTTTCTACCTATATAAGCTGAAACGCGCTTACAAAGCGTTTAAGATAGCAAAAAACGTCAAATTGACAAGGGAGAATTTGAATGCTAGCCACCCTAGGGTTTCTTTGCCTTTTTTTTCGCTAAGTAAATTTCTTAATGTTTATAATTTAGATTAGTTGCGGCTTAAAAGCAGCTGAATCGCGGTTATTAAGCGTTTAGAATAAAAAAACGCCATACTTGAAAGTATAATGTAAGTAATTAGCCAACCACGGGGCTTCTTTTGCCTTTTTTTTCATTTGGTAAATTTCTTAATATTCATAGCTAAACGACAACCGTTATTCCGCTGCTTGTTAGCTGATGAGATACCGCGAATGAATCGCGGTATGACGGTATGCGGCGGCATGACGATAAGCCTTGTCATTCCAGTGCGTGACGCTGGAATCTAAACTTTAACTGATATGATTACAGAAAGAGAATTTATTAGGTATTCATAGACACTGAAAGTGGTCAGCTCGACCACTTTCAAGTAAAGAAAACTACGTTTGTGCCTCCAATAATTTCTATTACTTATCCGCTACTGCACCGTCTTTACAAATCACACCGCCTGGTGTTATTTTTGAAACGACTACAGGAGCGCCAAAAAACACAGCAGTGAATGCACCGAGTGCAAAAAGCGCTGGCCACGGCATTCTACCGAATATTGCAAGCAACGCTGCACCAATTATCACTATTGTGATCATTGGTCCACCTATGCCATGAGTATAGCCTATTATCTTGCATATCACTGATGATGTTGTATCACTTGTATCAACAAAAGCATCTGCAGCATTTGCATCAAACGCAAAGGAGAAAATTAAAACCGCAAGTAGAAGAAAATTTTTCATTATACCCTCCAATCATTTCTGTCCTAAGTTAGATTATTCTGCAATTTGAATAAATGGTAAGGGTTCTAGTAAATTTGTCATCCTATCAGTTTATAAAAATTCCCGGATCTCAGTGTTATTCACTTGGACAACATTTATACAATTGTGGAATAATGGTGCTCCTTTAAGAAGCACCGTTTAGCTAATGCTTTTCTAAATCTGCAGCGCCTATTTTTTACACGCTCCTGTACTTGTATCCCAGTTGGTACCATCAGGGCAAGCAGTTGCACCATTTTTACAAATCACACCGCCTGGTACTATTTTTGAAACAACTACAGGTGCACCAAAAAACACAGCAGTAAATGCACCGAGTGCAAAAAGCGCTGGCCACGGCATTCTGCAAAATATTGCAAGCAATGCTGCACCAATTATTACTATTGTGATCATCGGTCCACCTATGCCGTGAGTATAGCCTACTATTTTGCATATTGTGTTTGACGTTGCGTCATCAGTAACACTGCTAGCAAAAACATTATCAAATGCAAAGGAGATAACTAAAGCCACAAGTAAAAGAAAATTTTTCATTATGCCTCCAATAATTTCTATTACTTATCCGCTACTGCACCGTCTTTACAAATCACACCTCCTGGTGTTATTTTTGAAACGACTACAGGAGCGCCAAAAAACACAGCAGTGAACGCACCGAGTGCAAAAAGCGCTGGCCATGGCATTCTGCCGAATATCGCAAGCAAAGCTGCACCAATTATCACTATTGTGATCATCGGTCCGCCTATGCCGTGAGTATAGCCTATTATCTTGCATATCACCGATGATGTTGTATCATTTTTATCAACAAAAGTATTTGCAGCATTTGCATCAAATGCAAAGGAGAGAATTAAAGCCACAAGTAGAAGAAAATTTTTCATTACGCCTCCGATAATTTCTATTTAATGCTGGATTATCCTTCACTTTGATTAAATTTAAGTAAATGGTGAGGATTTTTTGCTTAAAAGTATCCTTTATTTCATTTAGAATACTTTTCTTGGTTCGTCTATATTACAGTGCTACAGAAATTTTACAGCATCGTTTATTGCCTTTATCGTGCTTTGATTGACACAATTCATAATGATGGAGTGGAGCATGCAGGGTATTTATCATTTTTAATTCTGTTATCAATATTTCCTTTTCTCATCGTTTTAATGGCTGTGGCGTCAACATTCGCAAATTTTTTAGACCAGTACAACATTGGCTGGGTATTTATCATTGATAACATGCCACAGGATATTTTATCATCTTTGATGCCGCGTATTAGGGAGATAATATCAGGCCCGCCGCAAAGCTTACTAACTTTAGCAATTGTAGGTGCTGTTTGGACCGCTTCATCGACAATTGAAGGGCTTAGAACAATACTCAATAAGGCCTATAAAGTTCCGGTTTCGCCGCCTTATATATTAAGAAGAGTACTAAGTATATTACAATTTTTAGTAATCACGCTTATTATAACTCTAACTATAGTGTTTTCTACACTAGTACCAATGCTAATTGATTTTTCCTATCAGGTGCTAAGTTATACTAGGTATTTACTTATTGAATTTGTACTTTTCACAGTAGTCTCTTGGCTATATTTTATGTTACCAAACATAAAACAAAATTTATCAGACGTATTTCCTGGATCTTGTGTAGCTGTTATTCTTTGGACGATTTCTGCTTCAGCTTTTAAGCAATACTTAAAAGCTTCCTTTGACCAACTGGATTTGATATATGGAAGTTTAGGTGGTGTGGTAGTGTCATTACTATTTTTTTATATGCTAAGTTTGATTTTTATATATGGAGCAAAATTCAATTTTCAGCTAAAATATTTCAATGGATCTCGCTAAGGAGAAAGAAATGGGTAAGTTAGAAGGTAAAGTAGCTTTAATCACCGGAGCTTCAGGTGGAATAGGCTCTGCTGTTGCAAAAAGGTTTATAAGAGAAGGTGCATGTGTGATTCTGATTTCAAGATCTCTTGATAATCTCAAGCCACTATATAATGAAATTGAAGAGCTTGAAGAATTTAAAGAAGGCTCTGTGAAACTAATTCAGCTTGATCTTTTAGACTTTGAGAATGTAAAGATACTGACAAACATGATAGAAAGCCTGAAATTATCAGAATCTGGAGCACTTGATATATTAGTTGTGTGTGCTGGAATTTTAGGCAAACTGAACCCCATTCATGACTGTGAGATTGAAGAGCTACAGAACGTAATGAATACAAATTTTACTGCCAATTGGTACTTACTAAAAAACTTAGATCCAATGCTAAAAAAGTCTAATGCTGGAAGAGCGATATTCATGACCTCAGAAGTGACACTTTCTCCTTCCTCTTATCCATATTGGATGCCGTATGCTGCAAGTAAAGTTGCACTAGAAATAATGGTGCAGATATATGCATCTGAGACAAAACATACAAAATTATGTGTAAATGCTGTATACACGGAAGGACCTGTGGGTAGTGAGCAGGCATTTCCTGGATCTGAATTGGTGTCACCTGATAAACTAACAGATAAATTTGTGGAATTAGCTTCTGAAGACTGCGGCATATCAGGAAAAATCTTACCGCTTAGCAAATCTCCCGAATAAATTACCATAGTATCTGCAAAGATACCGTTAAGCCCACAACTGTATGAATATTGTGATTTGAGAGTAATCTCCACTAGGAAGGATGTCATCCCAGTGCCTCTATGGTGTCATTCCAGTGCTTGACACTGGAATCTAGTCTTTATTATGCAGCCACTTATTTAAAGTTAAGTTTTCTGGATCCCAGACTGGGATGACACCTCTGGGCACTGCCGTCATAAAGGAACCAGTGTCAGCTACTTGAATGACATCATTTGCTGTGCAATTTACCTTCAAAAATGAATGTTTGTACAGCTGTGTGTCAAGCACTGGAATCTGCCACGCAAATTGCAATGTTCGTACAGTTATGCGTCAAGCCTAAAAGTAATTAGCTAATAGGTTTAATAAAAATTCACATATACAGGAAAGATTGGTAACATTACTTGAATAGAGACCGTTATTGTAATTATGCCGAAACGCACAGATATAGAATCTATATTAGTAATAGGAGCAGGCCCAATAGTTATAGGTCAGGCATGCGAGTTTGATTATTCCGGAACGCAAAGCTGTAAAGTATTAAAAAGCGAAGGTTATAAAGTCATTTTGGTTAACTCCAACCCCGCAACTATAATGACAGATCCTGAGTTTTCTGATGCGACGTATATTGAGCCGGTACTGCCTGAAATCATAGAGAAAATTATAATTAAGGAGAGGCCAGACGCAATATTGCCAACAATGGGCGGGCAAACAGCGCTCAATTGTGCAATAAAACTTGCAGATGATGGAGTGTTAGACAAATACAACGTAGAATTAATAGGGGTAAATAGAGAAGCAATAAAAAAAGCAGAGGATAGAGAGTTATTCCGCCAATCCATGGATAAAATAGGACTGAAATACCCCAAAAGTATCATTATAAAAAATCAAGAACAAATAAAAAAGGCTTTGGATTACGTTGGATTACCAGCAATCATTCGTTCATCATTCACTCTTGGTGGTGCAGGTAGTGGCATAGCATATAATAAAGAGGAGTTTTTCAATATCGCAGAAAGTGCTCTCAAAATTTCGCCAATAAATGAAGTTCAGATAGATGAATCAATTATCGGCTGGAAAGAGTATGAAATGGAAGTTATCCGCGATTGTAAAGATAACTGCATAATAGTCTGTTCGATAGAAAATGTTGATCCGATGGGAGTGCACACCGGAGATAGTATTACGGTTGCTCCTGCTTTGACTCTGCGTGATGCTGAATATCAACAAATGAGAAATGCATCTATAGCAGTGCTGAGAGAAATTGATGTTAGTGCCGGCGGTGCAAATGTTCAGTTTGCAGTAAATCCTAAAGAAGATGGAAGCCTCGTTGTAATTGAAATGAATCCAAGGGTTTCTCGCTCTTCTGCACTTGCTTCGAAAGCAACAGGCTATCCTATTGCAAAAGTTGTAACCAAACTTGCTATCGGCTATTCGCTCGATGAAATACGTAACGACTGCGCTCCAATAATACCAGCAGCATTCGAACCAGTGATTGATTATATCGTCACTAAAATTCCTCGATTTGAGTTTGAGAAATTTAAGGGGACGAATTGTGAATTATCAACCTCCATGAAATCAGTGGGAGAAGTGATGTCTATAGGCCGCACTTTTAATGAGTCACTACAGAAAGCTTTCCGTTCACTTGAAACTGATTTTACAGGACTTGATGAAGTATTTCCTGAGAACATTGATATTGATCACATAAAATCTCAATTAGCAAAATTGCTACCAAACAGATTACTGATTGCTGCTGACGCAATGCGCCACGGAATTAGCATAGAAGAAATAAATTCGATTACAGGATATGACTTATGGTTTCTGCAAAATATACAGCAAATCATCTTGGCTGAACAAAAAATCAAGGAAAACGGCCTTCCTGAGACTGCATATGAAATGTTAGAGATGAAAAAAATGGGATTTTCAGATGCAAGATTAGCAAAGTTAAGTAATAGACCTACCTCTGTCATTCCAGTACCATCTAATGTCATCCCAGTGCGTGACACTGGGATCCAGCCAGCGTTACACGCTGGAGATCGAGTAAAACAAATCGAAGAAATAAGAAAAAAATTTGGCATTAAACAAGTTTATAAACGCGTAGACACCTGTGCAGCTGAATTTGAATCGAGCACTGCTTATATGTATGGCTGCTATGAGGGTGATGTTGAAAATAAAACGGAATGTGAGGCGAATATTTCTGACCGAGAAAAGGTTGTCATTTTAGGAAGTGGTCCAAATCGCATTGGTCAAGGTATTGAGTTTGATTATGCATGCGTACATGCAGCTTCTGCCGCCAAAGAAATGGGGTATGAAACAATAATGATCAACTGTAATCCCGAAACTGTCTCAACTGACTACGATACCGCTGATCGTTTATATTTTGCACCACTCATTGCAGAGGATGTGCTTGAAATGCTAAGTAAAGAGCAAGAAAATGGCACACTGGTTGGTGTAATAGTTCAAATAGGCGGTCAAACACCTTTAAAGTTAGCCAAAGTGCTTAACGAGAGAGGTTTCAAAATTCTGGGAACTTCGTTTGATTCTATTGACCTTGCAGAAGATCGCATGAGATTTAAAAATCTTGCTTTGCAACTTAATTTAAAACAACCTGAAAATTCTATCTGCCATTCAGTAGAAGAAGCGTTAACCAACGCAGAAAAGGTGGGGTTTCCACTAGTAGTCAGGCCATCATATGTCCTCGGCGGTCAGTCTATGTCGATTAGACACGATACTCAGAGCTTCAAAGAGTATGTCTTGAATCAAACCAAAATTTTTGAACACGGATCGCTGCTTCTTGATAAATTTTTAGTCAATGCAGTTGAGGTTGACGTTGATGCTGTATGTGATGGGGAAAAAGTTTTCATTGCAGCGGTCATGGAGCACATTGAAGAAGCTGGTATCCACTCTGGCGATTCAACATGCTCAATACCGACAAATACATTGAGTGACGAAGTAATAAAAGAGATTAAGCTACAAACTGAAAGAATAGCATTAGCATTAAAAGTGAAAGGTCTGATAAACATTCAGTTTGCTGTTCAAGAGAATAGACCTCTTGCAGAACCTGTTTGTGATGAGAAATCTTTAGGAAAAGTGCAGATGAGCACCACAGAATACTCGAATGTATTTGAGGAGCGCAGACAAGCTTTGACGACAAAATTGCCTTCAGAAATCGAGTTATGCAAGAGGTCTAGTGATGTATACATACTTGAAGTGAATTTAAGGGCTAGTCGCACAGTTCCTTTTATTTCCAAGGTAATCAATATTCCTATTGCAAAGCTTGCCACTCAGGTTATTTTGGGTAAAAAATTGAATCAGGAAAACAAGCCTTTCAATCATTTTGCAGTTAAAGCTGCTGTTTTTCCATTTACCCGCTTTGCAGGAGTGGATACTTTACTTGGTCCTGAAATGAAATCAACAGGAGAAGTGATGGGAATCGACTCATCTTTCGAAGCTGCACTTGCAAAAGTGCACATGGCTGCAGGATACAAGTTGCCAACAGAAGGAGCAGCTCTGGTTTCAGTAAAAGATGATGATAAAGAGTATATATTGCCTGTTGTACGAATGTTGAAAGAACTGAGTTTTGAAATATATGCCACCAAAGGCACAGCTTCGTATCTGAACAATAACGGCATTGCTGCACAAGCTGTAAATAAAGTAAGAGAAGGCAGACCCCACATAGTTGATATGCTCAAAGATGGAAAAATAAATCTAGTGATCAATACCTCAAAAGGTGTGAAATCAGTTTCAGATAGCAAAGATATCAGGAGAACTGCTATTTTGCAAAATATAGCTTACAGTACCACAGCTTCTGGGAGTAAAGCGTTAGTGCTTGCAATTCAATATGTAAAGAATAGCAAATTGGAAGTGAAATCATTACAGCAGATACAAAACGGTTAAATATCAAAACTAGAATAATTCACTCTCAAAATGCTAAAGAGAACATAATAAAAAGATGGAAATTTTGAAGGAAATAGTATACCTAAAGAATAAACTAGCGTAATTGAACAGCCAAATGCTACAACGAATACTCCACAATCTTACCTAGAGGACACTTCCCTTATATGTTAAGAACAAGTCTTTATAAATATCAAAGTAGTGATATTAAAGACACACAGAGAAGAGGAACCGTCACGCCCCTTGATTATAAGAATCGTTGTTCAGCAAGGTTCTCTTCTCTGGTTTATTATACTGAAAGTTCCGAACAACTGATTGAGCTTTTAGGCTCGTATATAAGGCTGGAAAATGCAGTATATGTTATTATTACGGAGGAATTATGAATTCATCAAACATTATTGCTGGCATTGATGTTAGCAAAAGTAAATTAGATCTCCACATTCACCCACTTGAGCATTATAAAATATTTGAAAACAATGTACAATCCATTGATGAAATGCTGGACTTTTTACGTTTGCATAATGTAACCAAAATTGGTCTTGAGGCAACTGGTGGATACGAAAAATTATGTGCCTATACTTTACTAAGCAATGGTTTTGAAGTGTACGTCATTCAACCAAGGTGGGAGAGACTATGCTAAAAACCTTGGTATTACTACAAAAACTGATAAAATAGACTGCAGTATCATCTCACGTTATATTAATAATACAGATATGCGTGTTACTCCTTTAACAGTTAGTAATGGTAATATTGATTGCTTGAAACAAAAATTATCTCGTAGAAACCAACTTGTAGAAATAGCAAAAATACAAAAAACCCAAATCCAACAGGTAACTGATACATCTATAATCAAACAAATAGAGGAACTTCTTGCAATTTTACGTAATCAAATTAAAACTTTAGAAGATGAAATGATTACATTTATCGATCAAAACCAAGAGCTTAAAAGAAAATATATATCAATAACTATATAGTAGCGGGATGACGGTTTTTCAAATTGTCGGTAAATCTAAGTCAGTTTAGCTATAGGCAGCAATTTTCTGTATTTATTTTAAATTGAAGAAAGCTCAAATGAAAGATCGTGTTTTGCTAAAAATCACAGAATGCAGTCTGGTTACTATTTAAAAGGATATGTTCAAAAAAACTGTGTCAAATCAACTCATACACTTCATTACCAACTTCATGATGAAGTTCCGCAGTTGGATGGAAATAATCAAAAAAGAAATAATCCTTTAGTGTTTCTTTGCTACACCCAGGGTTATAGTGAACGTCAAGTTCCCCTTTAAATATCAACTTTAAGAGTATTTTTATATTTTCTTTAAATCTCCCAACTTGGTCTGCAATGTTCGATGTGCATGCATCTTGACAATTTAAACCTTTGCTCTTGTATTCGCTAAACATACTTCTCATTTTAGAGTTAAGATCAAATGCTTTTATTTCAAGATTTGTACTTTTCTTCATATAATCTAAGCCTTTAGCCAGTTTTGCATTGAAACTCTCCGTGAGCTTTGTAGCTAGTTCCCTTGCTTCTTCATCTCTATTAAAAGCTGGTATTGAGCCAACTTCAGGTGCATTTGCAACAACTACATGCTTAACACCATGTTCATTTAGAACCTTAAGTGCATTACATATTTCACTCACTGCTTGTTCCAACACTTCTTCCGCTTTAGTATCGTCATAAGCAGTGGCAACCATAACATCATTTCCGCCGATTATGATGCAAAATAAATCTTCTTTACCTATATCTGGATGATGTTTAATTACCGCATCTAGCTGGTTAGCTAAACGAAATTTATTGAAGAAATAAGAAAAAATAGGGTCAAAAATTTCAGATGCTGTTGCATATGAAACTGCGTAATTCTGACCTTGCTGTTCGTGGCATCTCCCAAAAAATGAATAACTCCACCCAGGTTTAAATTCATCTAAATCTAAATATTTTGCTATATATTCAACAGCAGTAGGGCCATTGCTAAAAGATCTTCCTTGATAAAAAGGATCATCAAATTTTACGCTTTTTGCAAAGGATAAATTATTTAAAATTCCAATGATTGCGCCATTATCGGATAAGCTATCACCCAGAACATAAAAATTTCTATACTTTGAATTAGAATTGTCATTTTTGTTTGTCATAATATTTACCGTAGATTAGCATGTTGTTTCATTAGATTCATAGAAAAAGAAAAATAGCGGTGAAATTATACAACTTTGGCCTAACTTGCTCTCCACTTTTTCCGGGCAAAATCAGCTTCTTCTTAACTTGACACGTATACTTAAAAGAACCCTCTAAGTTTTCTAGCACGGCTTGGATGTTTCAACTTGCGCAGTGCTTTTGCCTCTATTTGCCTAATTCTCTCACGTGTTACATTAAAAATTTTTCCTACTTCTTCTAAGGTATGTTCCTTCCCATCTTTACCAAGGCCAAAACGCATTCTTAAAATTCTTTCTTCCTTTGGTGTTAAAGTTGCAAGAACATTGGTTGTAATGCCACGCAAGTCAGCAAGTATTGCAGCATCCTCTGGCCTGGAGACTCGCTTGTCTTCTATACAATCACCAAAGGTACTACTATCATCTTTCCCTGTTGGAGCTTCAAGACTTACTGGATCCCTTGCTATTTTCATAACTTTGCGTATTCTTTCCAGTGGCATTGTCAGTTCTACACTCAATTCCTCTAACGTCGGCTCTCTTCCCATCTCATGAGTCATCTTTCTTAATGCTCTATTGATTTTACTGATAATTTCCACCATATGAACTGGTATTCTAACTACTTTAGACTGCTCAGGTATTGCTCTAGTGATTGATTGTCTTACCCACCAAGTGCCATAAGTTGAAAATTTATATCCACGTTTGTAATCAAACTTATCCACGGCCTTCATAAGACCAATATTGCCTTCTTGTATCAAATCAAGCAGATCAAGGCCTCTTTTTGAATACTTCTTAGCAATGGAAACTACTAGCCTTAAGTTAGCCTTAATCATTTCTTGCTTTGCTTCAGAGACTTCTCGTTCGTGTTTTTGTATTCTCTTGATTAGCTCCTTAAATTCTTGTACGTTATCTTCCTGTATATGCTGCTTAATACCGTTCAAGGTACTAGCTATATGTTCAGAGTTATCGTCTATAAACCTTAAAAATTTGTTTTTTAATTCACCTGTAAAAGAGGACTGATTTTCATTGATCTTTAAAAGACTTATCTTTTTCAATTCGTGCTTTAAAAGCACGTCATCATAAACTTTATAGAAACTTTCTCTATCGATATCGTATTTTCTAGCCTCAGCAATAAGATTAGCCTCTTCAAGCGTAATGGATCTATTTATCTTATAAAGTTCTTGTGTAATTCTGGCAACAGCAGCATCACTTAACTTAATTTGTAATGCTATAGACCATATTTGATTATACAAATTTTCTAGCTCATTAGAGAAATTTTTAGAATTTTTTCTTAATATCAACGCTTCATTTGTTAAAGTAATTATCTCATCCAATGCAACTATGACCTTTGGCAATAAGTCACTTTCCATTTCAAGAATAGAAACATTTAAATTGACTGAACTTATATCTTCATTATTACCGTCTTTCTCATCATCACTTTTTTTACTATCTTTCTCATCATCACTACAGTACTCAGCATCTTCAGAAACATCCTCAGAATCCTCAACATCTTCAGCACTTTCTTCACTCTCTTCACTTTCTTCTTTGGGTACTACATTAAAATCAGAGTTATAAATTGCATCCAGATCTATAATTTCTCTCAGTAAGAGAGCTCCATTACTTAAATCATCACGCCATACTTTTATCACCTTTAATGTTACTGATGTTTCAATTATTGCACGTAACATGTTATGCTTTTCAGATTCAATTTTTTTTGCTATCTCGATTTCATCTGCCCTTGATAAAAGCTTTACGGAGCTCATGTCTTGTAAATAAATCCTCACTGGATCATCATTTTGTACTAAAGTTGCAGTAACATTTGGCGATGTGTCATCATCATCAAGTTTACTATCATCACTGTTGGAAGGAATATCTTCTTCATCTTCGCTACTTTCAAGCACATTAATTCCGGAATCCTGCAATAAAGATATAGCATCATCTATAAAGTCAGACGAAAAATTTTCATCTGATAATTTATCATTTATATCATCAAAGGTGATAAAACCACCCTTTTTTATACTCTTAGTTACCAGATCTTTGATAATTTTTTTCTTATCTTCTGCATCATTAATAGTTGACATCATTACCTTTATAGTTTATAATTTTATTTCTTATTAACAAACAAACTTACAACGAGCAAGTCTATAATTTTACTTTTAACTTGTGGCTATTTGTTACTTCATATAGTTTAAGATACTGTTAATTTATGTACACTTGTCTTAATCGATTGTTCCATACTTTTCTTCCATTTTTACTGCTATGGATAATCCAACTGAAAATGTTGCAATTCCAACCACTATAGCAGTAAGCATTAAAACATGGGGTATAGGATTGCTATATGAATAAAAATTTGAAACCAATATAGGAGGCAAGGAACTTTTTATATATCCTAGAGATATGTAAAATAACAAAACAGATGCTTGGAAGACGATTACCCCTATCATTTTCTTGATTAAATTTTTATCGTTTATAATAATATATAAACCTAGCACCATTAATACAATAATAATCGTATAATTATATAAAGTCATTGTTTTTTCCTACGAGCAAAATTTATATATATAATTAACATAGAGGAGCAGACAGTAAATGCTACACCTAATTCCACCAAAAAAATACCTAATTTTTGACCGGTTCTATTATTGGTTAACAAGATATCATAAGATAAAAAATTTTGGCCAAGTAAAGTTGTTGCAACGCCCGTTCCTCCATAAATTAAAATACCTAACACGTTAGTCAATCTAATCACAGAATAAGGTATTGCTTTTAGAGTTGTAGATACACCAAATAGCATTGAATATAATATTATCCCGGAGGCAATAATTATTCCTGCTTGAAAACCTCCACCCGGAGTGTAATCACCGTGAAATTGTATGTATAAACCAAATAAAATGATAAAAGGTATCATCAAAAATGTTACTGCATTTAATATCGGATCTTTAATCATTTTCTTTTTCTTCTTTTAATATCAACGTTATACAAAGCGCAGCAGTAAAAACTACTATAGTTTCTCCAAACGTGTCATAACCACGAAAGCTTGCCAAAATAGCTGTCACTATATTAGGAATACCGGTAGCTTTTTCGGTATTTTCCACATAATAAGGAGCAACATGCAAGTGGATCGGAGCATTGTGGCTGCCAAAATCTGGCAATTGAATCATAAAATATGACAAACATACAGCCAGAAATAACATAAAAAAAAGCGTTATAGGGTTATGAGATAGATTTACTTTATGATTCTTTATCAAGGAGAGTGCTGCAAACGTAAAAACTGTACTGAGCCCCGCACCAACAGAAGCTTCAGTAATTGCAACATCAGGTGCATTCATAATTAAGTATATAAGCGCAATCAGTGAACTAAATACACACATTAGAACAGCACTTACGACTAAATGTCGCGAGAAAACTATAAAAACCGTAACTGTTAGTAACAACAAAAGTAACACTACATTTAATATTTCTAACACCTTAGCCTTCTTTAACAATTTTTTTCTTAACTTTATAATGAGTGCGCGCTAAAATATAGCTATTAGTTGAGTTAGCTACCCATATTATAAAAATTAATAATACTATTTTAACAGTATTGATTGAAAATCCATTCTGCAAAGCAAAACCAATTAACAATAACGTTGCACCGCTAGAATCTGTAATACCTGCTGCATGTAACCTAGTATAGAAATCAGGAAATCTGATCACCCCTATATTTGAAATAATTATCAAACAAATACCTAAAAATATGAAAATGGATCCTATCATAAATTATCAAAACAACATTAATCTCATTAGTGCTATAGTTGATATAAAGCTAACGCTAGCATACAACAATGCTATATCAATTAAAAAAAAATTATTCAGAATGATTGATATTGCTGTTATAAGTACAACTACTTGCGTTGAGAAATTATTGAACGCTAAAACCTTATTGTACACATCATTTGACTTAGACACTATGCAACACAACATTACACTCATACAGAACAACAGTGTATAGATAGCAATGCAAATCATTTAAAGACTATGTAACTTCAGTAGATTTCTAAACGGATACTTCTTCATCGCCATCTTGATCATTTATTTCATCATCTATTTCACCATCCACTTCATAATCTTGGCTTTCTTGACTTGCATCAAGGTCTGTGTTATCAGAAAAATTTAATAAATTCGCTAGCTTACTTGTATTACTGCTGTAAACATTATTCATATTTCCTTTCATGTATTCCTTGCATCTACCTACCAAAAGGCTAAACAGCTCATGAGTATCCACCTGTTTTCCTGCTATTTCATGTAAGGAAACTATGGTATTTTTATGACCTTTAAACTTAGCTGCTTGAATTGGATTACTTGCCCCTGTATTTAAATCATGTGTTCTTTGACTTGCCAACAGAACCAATTTGAAACGGTTACTTACCCGTTCTATACACTTTTCTACAATAGACTCAGCCATAAGATACTACCTTAATAAGTTTTATACTATATCACAAAAAACAAGTTGTCAACTTTGTATCTATTGCGATTCAACTTCATGTTTTACTTTTTCTGCCTCAGATTTTATTTCTTGGCTTTCTGTCATCGTGATTGTTATCTCATGATCAAGTTTTTTTAGAAATCCTAACAATCGCTCTAAAGAAAAACCATCTATTTTACCATTTTTAATTTGTGATACCTTTGGCTGATCAATACCAAGTTTCTCAGCTGCAAAAGCCTGAGTCCAAGCATTTTTTTCTACAATTTTATTTATTATATAAAGCAACTTTGTTTTTATTCCTGCACTGTCTAAGTTATTTAACGATATTATTTCCATAATTCTTACACTCACATATCAATTAACTTTATTAAATATTATAACATAATATTTAATATACCAAGATATTAATATCATGTAACTTGTCAATAATTATATGATATCAATATTTAAAACTTTAAGTTGATTATATATTAATATTTTTATCAAATTTCTAGTAATTTTAAATTACCATTTTACCATCAGTCTATCTGAAAAAACCATTTATAGAAAGAACAAGCTAAGATTACAAAGCTTGAAATACAAAAATAATTATTTTATAAATTTATCTTACATAAGAAGTTTATATCTCTATATCTTAATATAAATATTTATTTAAATTTTTAAAATTTCTATTTTAACGAGAATTCTATATATTATATTTATAATATAATTTAAATATTTGTTGCTTTTTAGCTGGAACATTATTTAGTTAGTAAGTAAAATTGTGTTGAATATGACAAAAATAAAAAAAGATATTGCTGTTATTATGGGAAGTGAGTCAGATTACACTACTATGGTCCATACCGTCGATATGTTAAAAGCATTAGAAGTTTCACATGACATATTCATAATATCTGCACATAGAACACCAGAAAGGCTCTTCAATTTTGCTAAATCTGCACAAGAAGAAGGTTTTAAGGTTATTATAGCTGGTGCAGGAGGTGCAGCTCATTTACCTGGTATGGTTGCGTCACTAACTTGTTTACCAGTTATCGGCGTTCCTGTGCATAGTAAACAATTAAATGGGCTGGACAGTCTACTCTCTATAGTTCAAATGCCAAAGGGTGTTCCAGTTGCAACCATGTCTATAGGAGAAAATGGAGCATATAATGCTGCCATTACTGCCGTATCTATATTGTCAATTTCCAACAGTGAAATTGCAGGTAGGTTAAAAAAGTGGAGAGAGAAACAGACCAAAGAAGTAAAAGAAAAACCAGTTTCATAATAAATCTATGGCAATAATTCTTTTAGACACAAAAACCATAAACCGTATAGCAGCGGGGGAGGTGATAGAAAGGCCAGCAAGTGTAGTAAAGGAATTAGTGGAAAATGCAATAGATGCTGGAAGTTTAGAAATAGAGATCAAAATAGAAAGTGGTGGGCGTAACCTTATTATTGTGACAGATGATGGTAACGGAGTAGAAAAAAACGATTTAGAACTTGCGTTTATGCGCCATGCTACTTCAAAATTGAGCGACAATGAGTTGATAGAAATCAAGCATCTTGGCTTTAGAGGAGAAGCTCTGCCTTCAATAGCAGCAGTAAGTAGGATAAAATTATCGTCTAAGGCAAGAGAAGCAAATGAAGCATGGTCTATAAGTTATGAGGGTGGAGAGAAAATAGGGGAGCAAACTCCTTACTCTTTATCACAAGGTACACATATTGAAGTACGAGATTTATTTTTTGCCACTACAAATAGACTAAAATTTCTAAAAACCGAAAGAGCAGAAACTCAAAGCATTGTTGATATTGTAAATAACCTAGCAATGATTAACTATCATATAGGGTTTACTTTCAATTCAGGTAATAAAAAGCTCTTAAAATACGCTAAGCAGACTTCGTTATTTCATAGATTGTGTGAAGTAGAAGAAGAATTTCAGGGCAGTTCTCTGGAGATTAATGAAGAAGAAGACGGCATTAAACTTACGGGACACATCTGTAAACCGACCGTCAATCGTGGTAAGTCAACTCAGATCTATACGTTTGTTAATGGAAGGCCAATCAAAGATAATCTACTTATTGGCGCAGTTAGGTATGCATATCATGATTTTATTCCAAGCGATAGGTATCCTTTCGCAGCGTTACATTTAGAGATACCTTATGATCAAGTAGATGTAAATGTGCATCCAAATAAGTCAGAAGTAAGGTTTCAGAATAAGAAGCTCATATATGAGATAGTGACAAGAGGATTAATTAAAGCATTGTCAAGAAGGATAGGCACCTTTCTAGCGCATGACCAGAAAATGGATTCAACATTGCCAGATCCTTTTGATAAACCTAATGTTCAAAATGAAAGAAGGCCAAGTCCTTTTGAAAATCAACTAATAAAAGAATTTGCTTCTCCAAATGAAAGAGTAAAAAGCTTATCAGAACAGTCAAAATCGTTTGATTATACCGGCATACAGAAATTACCATCACAAGCGGAGACTATGGTTCTAGAAAAAAAGGTGTTAGAGCAAGTTGATTTGATAGAGAGCCACCCGCTCGGGTTTGCACGCTGTCAGGTCTATAATACTTATATTATTGCAGAGGTAAGGGACAAATTGATTATAGTCGATCAGCATGCAGCCCACGAGAGATTAGTATATGAATGCCTAAAACAAAAATCAAGTATAAAAAGACAAAAACTACTTCTTCCTGAAACGGTTGAAATCAAAAATCAAGCCGGAATGGAGATGATTGAAATCTATAAAGATAAGTTATTTGAAATGGGTTTTGATATTGAAATCAAATCAGAGAATAAAGTGATAGTAAAAGAAATCCCTGCAATTTTGGGAGCAATAGATGTGAAAGAGATGCTAATTAACATAATTGATAGATTAACGGAAATAGAAGATACATTGTCAGTAGAAGATAAAGTGAACAAAATATTGGCCACTATCGCTTGTCATGGATCAATTAGAGCGGGTAGAAAAATGAGGTTAGATGAAATGAATGAGCTGCTGAGACAAATGGAAAAAACCCCATATTCCGGGCAATGCAACCACGGAAGACCAACTTATATAGAAATGAAACTCAGTGATATTGAAAAACTTTTTGAGCGTAGGTAATGAGGTTGCCATAAATATGTAACCTCGTCATCCAAGTAGCTCATAGAAACGGATTAAACGAAAAAACTTCCTTGACAAACTCCGTCAGCCCCCTTATCATGAAAGTGAAGCTATTTATTTATCTTCTCTGTACAGATTAAATGACAAAAAAACTCAACGTATCTGGCGTCTCATGTTTAATTTTTTGTACTATGTGCACTCTATGTCTTTATCAAATTCTAGGTTTTTACCTATACAAGCTGAAATACGCTTATAAAGCATTTAAAACATCAAAAAACGCCAACTTAAAAAATGGATAGTGAATAATTAGCTACCCTAGGGTTTCTTTTGCCTTTTTTTCTGTTTAGTAAATTTCTTAAACATTTATGACTAAAGGTTAGTTGCATTAAAAAGCAGCTAAATCGCGGTTATTAAGCGTTTAGAATAAAAAAACGCCATACTTGAAAGTATAAT
The DNA here is from genome assembly GCF_017869155.1 of Wolbachia endosymbiont of Ceratosolen solmsi. Taxonomy (NCBI): domain Bacteria; kingdom Pseudomonadati; phylum Pseudomonadota; class Alphaproteobacteria; order Rickettsiales; family Anaplasmataceae; genus Wolbachia; species Wolbachia endosymbiont of Ceratosolen solmsi. The sequence goes on along the minus strand of NZ_CP054598.1, from coordinate 1,047,229 downwards.
GTAAGTAATTAGCCAACCACGGGGCTTCTTTTGCCTTTTTTTATTTGGTAAATTTCTTAATATTTATAGCTAAACGACAATCGTCATCCCGCTACGTGTTAGCGGGATCTATGCTTTGAGATACCGCGAATGAATCGCGGTATGACGGTGTAATGATGGTTAAGTAATTCGTCATCCCGCTGCTTGTTAGCGGCTAAGAGATACTGCGAATGAATCGCGGTATGACGTATAGAAACTAAAAAAGTTCTTTTTTAAAAAACTTAAGTTATACTTATAAGTATTTGATACTTTTTATAGTGATTATGTCGAGTTTAAGCTGCCTTTATGGTGATAATGCAGAATTTGTGGAAGAAATGTATAGCCGTTATTTGCAGGGTGATAAATCAATCGGGGAGGATTGGTATAGAATTTTTTCAAGCAATTTAGAAGTTAATAAAGCGGAGACCTGCGGTGCACAACATGTAACTAAGGTGGATGATTCAGTTTCTAGTTTAGCAAATTTTTTCAGATCTTACGGTCATTTTTTTGCGGATCTTAATCCGTTATCACCCAATGTGAATAAGGAAGTAGATTATCAGAAATATTCGAATCTATATCCGGCAAGTGACGCTGGAATCTATAGAGATATTTACTGCAAGAACATCGGTTTTGAATTTATGCATATCTCCTCTTATGAGGAGAGGATGTGGCTGCAGGAAAAGATCGAAAATCAAACCTATACGCTGAGTTCACAAGATAAAAAGGAAATACTGAGGCACTTAATTGAATCTGAGATGTTCGAGCAATTTCTCCATATGAAATTTCCTGGATATAAACGTTTTTCTATCGAAGGTGGGGAATCAGCTATCGTTGCAATTGAGAGAATCATTAGTGATTCTGCAGCTTTTAGTATTGAAGAAATAGTTCTTGGCATGGCTCACCGCGGACGACTCAATATTCTAACCAAAGTTATGGGCAAAGAATATGCGGCAATGCTATCTGAATTTCAAGGCAATCTTGCATATCCAGGTGGTCTTGAGGTGTCCGGTGATGTTAAATATCACCTTGGTTACTCTTCTGATCAAACACTTGCCAGTGGTAAGAAAATACATTTAAGTTTATGCCCTAATCCATCTCACCTTGAAGCGGTAAATCCGGTTTTGGCTGGAAGAATAAGAGCAAAACAGAATATAAGATCTGTGCTTGGCATATCAATTCATGGTGATGCGGCTTTCATCGGCCAAGGAGTGGTTGCTGAAACTCTAACCTTAAGCAATATTGAAGGTTATAAGGTAGATGGCATTGTGCACATTGTTATTAATAACCAAGTTGGTTTTACTGCTAATCCGTGTTGTGCGCGATCCTCTTTTTACTGTACTGATGTAGCAAAATCAATAGAAGCTCCAGTGTTTCACGTTAATGGAGATAACCCAGAAGCTGTGAGTTTTGCTACAAGTCTGGCGATGGAATATAGGCAGAAATTTAAAAAGGACGTAGTGATTGACATAATATGTTACCGCAAATATGGCCATAATGAAGGTGATGAACCGAATTTCACTCAGCCACTCATGTATAAGGTAATATCAAAGCATAAAACTCCAGGAACACTGTATGAAGAGAAGTTGATCGCAGAGAAAGTATTAAGTGGTGATGAGGTAAATAAATTGCGCAGTGAGTTCAGGGCAAAATTAGATAAAAGTCTTGCTGAATCAGCGGCTTATACTCCAAAAAAAGCTGACTGGTTCGGTGGAGTGTGGTCAAAATTAAGAAGAGCAAAGTTGAACGATTTGAGCGAATACTACACGGATTCTGGTGTTCCGCCAGATGAGTTGAAAAAATTAGGTGTACATATAAATAGCAACATCCCAAGTAGCTTTAATATTAACAATAAGGTTAGAAAAATACTTGATGGCAGAATAGACAGCATAAATTCCGGTAGTAATATAGACTGGGCAACTGCCGAAAGTCTTGCGTTTGCATCACTGCTCACAGAAGGAATAGGAGTGCGTTTATCAGGACAAGACTCTGGTCGTGGAACTTTCTCGCACCGTCATTCAAGGCTTGTTGATCAGGTAACAGAAGAAGCGTTTATTCCGCTAAACAATATAAATGAAAAGCAAGCTCACTTTGAGGTCATAGATAGCGCTTTATCAGAGTATGCTGTAATGGGCTTTGAATATGGATATAGTCTTGATTCCCCGTATTCACTGGTGCTCTGGGAAGGGCAATTTGGTGATTTTGCAAATGGTGCACAAATTATGATCGACCAGTTTATCGCATCTGCAGAAACAAAGTGGTTGCGGTCAAGCGGTCTAGTTTTATTGCTGCCTCATGGTTATGAAGGACAGGGACCTGAGCATAGCTCCGCACGTATAGAGAGATTTTTGCAACTCTGCGCAGAGGATAATATGCAGGTAGTTAATTGTTCCACTCCGGCGAATTACTTCCATGTCTTACGCAGACAAATGCATAGAGACTTTCGCAAGCCTTTAGTAGTGTTTACACCTAAATCACTACTGCGTCATAAAAGAGCAGTTTCTAACCTATCCGATTTTGAAGGAAAATTCCTCACGGTGATTCCAGAATGTAGAAAAGGTTTAGTTTCAAGTGATAAAGTACGAAAAGTTGTAATATGCAGCGGTAAAGTTTATTACGATATAATTGAAATGCTTGAAACACAAAAAATAAACGATATAGCAGTGATACGTTTAGAACAATTCTATCCGTTTCCTGCAGATAAACTAAGTAATGAACTTGAAAAGTACAAAAACGCTGAAATTATATGGTGTCAAGAAGAACCAAAAAATATGGGAGAATGGTTTTTTGTCAACCCATTGATAGAAGAAGTGTTGTCCAATCTCGATATTCAAGCAAAAAGACCTAAGTGTATCGCGAGACCTGCTGCTGCATCTCCTGCATGTGGTTATGCTAGTGTCCATGCTCAGCAACAAGAGGAGATTTTAAGACAGATCGCTTAGTATTTACAGTTATTGAAGCAGAAGTGGTGCTATAAAAGTAGCTGACACTTGAATCCGGTTGCATCACGCGCTGCAGCCAGGCGCAATAGAAAACGCATTACACCAATAAAGCCCTTTTGGTACTCAAGCAAATATAAAAGATTTTTATTCTATTAAAAAAAATAATTTTTATTAAAATTTTCATTTATTTTTATTTAAAAAGTAAACATTATTAATATTTACTTTAACTAATATAGGATATATATGAATACAAAAATATTTGAGATGTTAATAAGGAGAACTGGTCTACGCAGAGATAGCAAAGCTGAGATCATACAGTTAAATAGAAATGAAAAAGCTTTCGTAGATGAGGATAAAAAATCTATCGAATTAGCTGAGGCCATTTTTGAAGAGAATAATATGTTTCATTTCCGCAAACCAGGTCCTGCTATGGATTACATTTTGCACAAATTAATAAATGATAGGAAGCTTTTCGAGGAAATGAAAGATAGAGGTACAAGTATAATACGTCTTTTTTCTTTGTTATCAATGTATCATGGTCGTCTCAATTGCTGTGTTATAAGAAAAGGAGGGTGTATTACTGAGTGTGGCATACTTGATTACGCTGGCACCTATCCAGAACTAGTGCCTTTAGAGGACTTTATACTTATTGAGCCTTGCTCGTACCTCGAGTACACTGTGCTTGATAATGATAACATCAGAAATAGGTTAGCTAGAGACTTGACTGAAGACAAAACAAAATTAGATATCTTTTTGAATGGAATTTTAGCAACAAAGAATTCGGATTTAGTATTATCTTGTATTAACAAGATAGAGGTTCTTAATGAGGAAGATAGATATTTTGTTAATCGCTTACAGAAAAACAACATGCTAGACTACATCTTAAACAAAGATGATACAACACTTGCAAAATCAACTCTAAAGGAATTGTTGAAGCTTTCTATTTTGCAGGAAGGAGAAAGCACTAAGCTAGAATCTCCCCAAGCTTCAAGTGTAAATGTTAGCAAAGCTCAGCAACATTGTAGTATATAGCTGGTGATAAAGTTTAAAATAATTGCATATACTAAGGCTCATTTAAATATAGAGCCTCAGTGGTGCTTAACTTTTTTAATTGATGGTGACTAGTAGCCCTACTATGATGTAGATCTATGCTCGCTTACAGCTAAAATTTCACCTCTATTAGTGGAATGTTATTCCAGCTATTGCTTCCATAGTCATCAATAGAAGCGTTTAAGTAATCTGTATCAAAGCGCACGGGCACATCAAATTCGAAGCTCGCAGTGATTATTGCATCTTTTACTGGCGGTTTCATGAATGTTATTTCTCCCGTTGAATAATTTACTGAATATTCACTCTCTTCTTTACCATTTAAATAAATCTTTACTGTCCCATGTACTGGCTTTTTGATCATACGTATATGCTTATCTTCCCCACTTACATAAGTTTTGATTAGCTGAAAAGTCGTTTTTTTGTTATCTCCTATACCAATCTCTTGGTTGATGGCTATAAAATCCGACCAATCCTTAAAACGAAACCCTATTGCTTTACCTTTTCGTGCATGAAAAAATGTTATTAGTTCTAGTAGCTGCTCGTTTGATCTGACCCCGTAAGCTATGTTGTATCTAGTGCGTGCATGAGACCAATTGATGTTGCGCTGTTCACAACCGTTATGAGTTGTTACAACGTCAGTGGAAAATTCCGGTCCTCCAGCGGAACCATAAGATATATTTTCTGGAAATCTAATTTCTGTGAATGACATATACCCTCCTGTAGAAATAAAGTTGAGTTGATGTAGATAAAGTAGGAAAAATCTTAAACTTTTGAAATTGCTTTATTAATAAGATCGTGCATTTTTAATCCCACCTTCTCTAAGAAAGTGTGGGCATTATCTTCTTGACCTTTTCCTAACTCGCTTTTCAGTTCGTTAATGTCTTTATGACTCTGCGTTAATTGATATACACAAACACATGCAGCGACTAAAGCAGTTCCAGCAAGACATGCAAAAGGAATTGCTTGAGTAATGATAGCAGCTATAGCAGATGCTGTGAATGCTATAGCTGTTATTACAGTAGCTATTACATAAATAGCCTCTTTCCTGTAACTATTGATTAATTTTTTTTGTATTTCTTTTTGTTGTGTTTTTTGTTCTTGCTGATGAGAGGAAGGGATTTTTTTATCTGTGTAAATTTGTAAAACCGGCGCACTAGTGTTGGTATTAATTATTTCTTGTTGTACTTTTTGCTCTGATTGATTAGAAGTAGGAATTTCTCTATCCGTATAAACAGTCGCACTAGTACTGATATTAATTATTTCTTGTTGTACTTCTTTCTCTGATTGATCAGAAGTAGGAACTCTTTTACCTGTGCCAAGAATTGCTTCACTAGAAACTTGTTGATCTTCTTTTATATCTTCAGAAATTCCACTAAGGAGTGGTACAAAATGTTGCATGTAATTCACTACTCCTACAGTTTTTTTACTATTATCTATCTTTAATTGATCAAGATTCACACCTTGTATAAAAACTTCTAGATCATCATCATGTGCTGTAATTTTAGTTACTGTAACTTTTTGACTATCTTCCTCTATTGAATAAATATCAAGCTCCACTTCATACTTATCACATATCATTCTCCCTTCAATCCCTGGGCGACCCCATATAGGTAGGCTAGCTTCTGTAGCCATACTTCTAATATCTTTTAAATATCTATCAAAAGATGCAATATTGTCTGGTATAATATTGTTCTGGTTATCTTTCATTACATTTCCATTTGAACCTATCATAGGTACAGCATATCCTTCAGCAATATTTTTTGTTATTTCATCAAAAACCCATCGTGAGTCCTTTTTGTTTTCAGCATAATCTGCACAATCTTTTCTTAATGATTTTGCGGTAAAACGATGACCAGGTTTTAACTCATTCAACCCTTGAGCCACGGAGTCAAAAAAGCAATCCCCTGTCTTTAGAGCAGCCCCTATCTTTAGTTTTTTAGAATAAGCACTCTTTAAATTATGCAATAAATTACTTGATTTTTTCTTTTCTTTGATTTGTCGAAAAAGAGCAATTGGTTCTCTTGTATAATTAGGTTCTTTCATATTGTAACTCCAGAATGGTAATTATATATTGAGTTTAACACTTTTTAATGGATTAGTCAATCTTTGCAGGCTGAGGTTATGCTTGACTATAGGCATCACCTGCTTTTCTTGAGCTACTGTGTCACTTCTACGTGCCGTTACTTATCACACCCACAGTTACTATACTCAGGTTCATTTGAGTTGTCAAGCAAAAAAAATAAAATTTTATGGCAAATTGAAACTAGCCTTACTTGTGACTTAATTCATCTACTTTTTTGCGTAGTATATTTAAATCAGTTGCTCCTACAAACAGACTATCCCCAATTATTAAAAAAGGTGTACCACCTACTCCCAAATCTCTTACTAGAAGCCTACTGTTGTTTATCATTTGCTCAATTTTGTCCGCGTTATCTTTTATGGAATCATTAAAATCGTCCTCATCAATCCCTATGCTTTTCACTATATCCAATATGCTTTCGTCTGAAAATCCTCCTTTGTGACTTAAAGCAGAATAGTGAAAATCGAAATATTTTTCTTTATCAATAAAGTAAACAGCTAAAGCGCTTTTTGCTGCCCTTAAAGAGTCATTACCAAGTATTGGAGCATCCCTAAAGATATACTTAATTTTACCGTCGTTAATTAACTGCTTTATATCATTCTTCATAGCTTTGCAATATCCACAAGAATAGTCAAAGAAGCCTACAGCTATAACACTACTATTTTCATTTCCTGAGTAAGGATAAGCGGAGTCGAATATTTCATTTTTGTACTGTAAAATTTTACCTTTAGTCGCGTTATCTCGAGCAGCGTAACTACTTTTAATCGACTCCTCTTTGAGAGTTTTTACGATCTTATCAAAATTTCTACTGATATAATCATCTAATCTCGTACTTATTTGGTCATCGGTTAGGGTTTGACCGCGGTGTGAAAGCCAATTGTTTATTACTGGTAAACTTGCTACTGCCAGTATAAGAATCAATGAAAACGATATTCTAGACATATACTTATTAAAGAACCTACAATATAAAACTTTTAGTACACATTTATCTATATATTAAAAGAAGCATCTAATGTTAATATATAAAAACATTTATATCAAGTGTATTTTATAGTCAGTTTTGCCTCGAATACAAACTTTACGTACAATGATTAGGTATATTGTCACAAAGTTCATCAGAAGACTTGATAATGTAGGTGACCAAACTACCCCCAGAATAGCCAATTATGAGATGCTCTATCTTTTACCGCCGCGCTGTAAACATGGCGGTAAAACAAAGTTGATAATTTTATTCCGCTGTGTATAATTTCAACAAACTCCGCGGAATAAACATATGAGTGAACCAATAATTGGCAGAGAAAAAGAAATAGCTATTCTACAAGACAAACTTCTTTCTCAATCAGCCGAATTTATTGCTGTTTATGGTCGGCGTCGTGTAAATGTTGTATTATCTGCATTTTATCAGCATAATATAGAAGTAATGTAATGCAGATATTATGCCGATGCCAAATTATACGATTACTTCTAAAATTGCTAATTGCCTTATGAGGATTGAAGCAGCAAAAGAAAAAGTGTTACATTTGCCACTCACTGTATCGATGCTCTCGTCCCTTCGTGAAACTGCACGGCTTTATACCACACACTATTCTACTATGATTGAAGGAAATCGACTTGAGCCTAAACAGATTGAAGAGGTTTTAAGTGGTAAAAGCCACTTTCCAAAATATAGGAGAGATGAAAATGAGGTTAAAGGATATTATGCAGCTTTAACCCAAGTTGAACAATGGGCAGCGAGAACGATCCCTATTACTGAGAAAGCCATTCAAACGCTTCATGCCCTAGTAATGGCGAGTGGAAAATCTAAAGTGAAGCCAACCTCTTATCGTGATGGTCAAAACGTTATTCGTGATAGCCGTACACGTGCAATAATTTATATGCCCCCTGAAGCAAAGGATGTACCAAAGCTCATGAGCAGTATGATTGATTGGATTCGTGACAGTGAGCAAGTGCCTTGCCCAATTATTGCAGGTATTGCTCATTATCAATTTGTAACAATTCACCCTTACTATGACGGTAATGGTCGTACTGCAAGATTGTTGACTACATTAATTTTACACCTTGGTGGATATGACCTAAAAGGGCTTTATTCATTGGAAGAATATTATGCTAAGAATCTAGGAGCTTATTATGAGGCAATCAGTGTAGGTCCATCGCACAATTATTATATGGGACGAGCTGAAGCAGATATCACTAAGTGGGTGGAGTATTTCGTAGAAGGTATGGCAAATTCATTTGAGAACGTTTTACAACGTATAAATGAAGAAGAATACCACACTGATCAGACTGATCTTATACGTAAACTTGATCCTAAACAACGCAAAGCTCTTGAGCTCTTCCAGGAGTTTTCCGCTATTACAGCTAGTCAGGTTGGCGAACTATTTAATTTTAAGCCTCGTACTAGTGCGCAACTTTGTAAAAAGTGGGTGGAAATGGGGTTTATCAAGATTGTAGATTTTTTCAATAGAGGAAGGAAATACAAACTTAGTAAGCAATATGAAGATTTGATCTCAAATTAACTGAAAGCTCGCTAGACAGTGCATAGGTCAAATTTCAATAAAGTGCTTGAAAACTAGATATAAACTTAAAATTTTAAAAACTGGAATATGTACAACAACTTACGCGACTTCATCAAAGCCTTAGAAGAAAAAAAAGATCTGATTAGGATTAAGGAGGAAGTTTCAACAGTTCTTGAAATGACAGAAATTCATCGCAGAGTTTTGTCAAGCAAAGGGCCAGCGATCATTTTTGAAAATGTTATCACAGAAAATGGCAAAAATTCGATTCCAGTTTTGGTGAATTTATTTGGTACTATTAAGAGGATTGCATTGGGGTTGAACATAAATCCTGATGAACTAAGAGATCTTGGTAAACTTTTAGCATTTTTGCAATCACCTGAGCCGCCAAAAAACTTTAAGGATGCTATAAAAATGTTTCCTTTGTTGAAAGTCGTGTTATCGATGCGAAGTAAAGTCGTGAGCAAGGCTCCATGTCAAGAGGTAGTGCTAACCGGAGATGAAGTGGACCTAAGTCTACTGCCCATTCAAACATGCTGGCCAAATGAACCTGCACCACTTATCACCTGGCCGATTGTGGTAACAAAAGGACCCACGAAAGAAAAGCAAGATAATTTTAATCTTGGAATATATCGTATGCAGGTTATAGATAAAAAAACAACACTAATGCGTTGGCTTGCACAAAGAGGTGGCGCAACTCACCACAAACGATGGAAAGAGAAGGAACAAAATATGAAATTTCCTGCTGCTGCTGTGATCGGTAGTGATCCTGCAACGATTATTGCTGCAGTAACTCCAGTGCCAGAAACATTGTCAGAATACCAATTTGCTGGACTGCTGCGAAAGAAGCCGCTTGAGCTGGTAAATTGTAGGACTATTCCACTTCAAGTACCAGCTCACGCGGAAATCGTTCTGGAAGGCTATGTGAGTTTGGATAGATATCAAGACGAAGGGCCATACGGAGATCACACCGGCTACTATAATTCTGTTGAGCAATTTCCTGAATTTAATATTACTGCAATTACTATGCGTAAAAACCCGATATATCTTAGCACTTTCACTGGCAAGCCACCTGATGAACCATCGATTCTTGGTGAAGCACTCAATGAAATTTTTGTGCCCATTCTTATCAATCAATTTCCAGAGATAGTGGACTTTTATCTGCCACCGGAAGGTTGCTCATATAGAATAGCGGTAGTGTCGATAAAAAAATCCTATCCAGGGCAGGCAAAAAGAATTGTTATGGGCATACTTTCCTTTCTAAAGCAATTTTTATACACGAAGTTTATTATCGTTGTTGATGATGATATAAATATACGTGATTGGAAGGAAGTGATGTGGGCAATGTCAACGAGGATGGACCCTGTGCGTGATACAATCATGATAGAAAATGCACCTATTGATTATTTAGACTTTGCTTCCCCTGAAAGTGGACTTGGAGGTAAAATGGGATTTGATGCGACAAATAAAATCCCGCCTGAAACCAAACGAGAGTGGGGAAAGAAAATTGAGATGAGTGAGGAAATAGTAAGAAAAGTCACGGAAAAGTGGGAGGAATATATGGACTAGACTTCTTGCATAAAAGCAGAAAAAAGTTTGGCGTTTTTTATAATGCCGTAATTAGCATTAACTGATAATTGTGATTTAAGTTCGTCACAGTGCCCTTTTTTTGTCATCCTATAGCTATACCGCAGCGGTATCTCTTAGCCGCTAACAAGTAGTGGGATGACGAGCTTATCGTCATCCTGCCGCGAACCGTCATACCGCGATTCATTCGCGGTATCTCAGCCGCTAACAAGCAGCGGGATACTTAGGGATGACGGTTGTTGTTTAGCTGTAAATATTAAGAAATTTACCAAATGAAAAAAAGGCAAAAGAAGCCCTGGGGTTATTATCCGCTTTAAAATATTGGCGTTTTTTATGTTTTAAACGCTTGACAAGCGAGATTAAGCTGCTTTTAATTGCAACTAACTTACGCTGCAAACGTTTAAGAAATTTACTAAGCAGAAAAAAAGACAAAGAATCCCCGAGTTAGCTAGTCTTTTACTATCTCTGTCGAGTATTGGCATTTTTTGATGTCTTGTAACGCTTTGTAAGCGCGTTCAGCTTATTTAGATAAAAATCTAGATGTAGATGAAGTTTTGTAAAGACATACAGTATCTATATACTGCAAAAAATTGAACATAAGACGCCGATACATTAAGTAATCCTTACCTTTTAATCTGCAGATTGGCGAAAGCAAATACAATAGCTTCAGTTTCATGATAAGAGGGCTGGCGAAGGGTGTCAAGCAATTTTCGTTTCTGCGAGTACCTGAGTTTATTGACTTCATTAGAGCCAAAACTCTTGAGACCTAGGTGATAATTCTATCTAAAAGGATGCCAAAAAAGAGAAGCAACCCTACGTAGGAATTATTTTTAAATATGGACATGCATTGACTGGGATCGTCAGGATTGAAATTTTTGTATTGGCGGTGAAATATGAACCCTACGGCAAGTAGAGCAATATAAAAAATGTTATTTAATGATGATAAAATACCAGCATATAGCCACGTCATAAGAGATATTAAATAAAATCTTTTCAACCAAGATTTTGTTGTATCACCAAAATATAATGCGGTAGATTTCATCCCGAGTTTTTCATCATCTTTTTTATCTTGATGGGCGTATATGGTGTCATAGCTAAGTGTCCAAAAGACGCATCCTATATAAAACAGCAAGGATTCTATACTGATCTGGTTTGTTATTGCTGCTGAGCCCATGAGCGATCCCATATTGAAGGTAAACCCTAAGAACAATTGTGGCCACCAAACATACCGCTTTAATAAAGGGTAAGTAGCTATCATACACATTGAGATTATTCCAAGTATAAGTGTAGTTTTATTAGTTAATAATAAGATTACCAGGTCAATAGACAGTAGCAGTGAAAGTAAAGCTAAAGCCTGCTTTATGTTTAATGCACCACTTGCAAGTGGCCTATATTTTGTTCGTTCAACGTGCGCATCTATTTTTCTATCGAAGATATCATTGATTATGCACCCTGCGGGTCTCATTAAAAATGCACCTATAGTAAACAAAACAAGGAGAAAAAGAACCTGATACGATAGAGAAGTTGAGGCTAAAAGAATACCGCTCAAACTGGGAAATAGCACAAGCCACAAACCCGTTAAACTGTGCAACCTCATTAATGAAAAGTAACGATTGAAATGCATTAATTAAGTGTGATTATGTAATATTTTGCTTACATTAACAAAATTATCGAACGCTAAGTCAGGCTTGAAAACTAGTTCAGGTATAAATCGCAAATCAACATAACACAGTATAGATTTACGTATTGACCATGCAGATTGGTTCATTTCATTAACAACGGTGTTAAGATCACAATTATTCTCAGAAGGATCTCCAGTGCGTCTTTTTTCTGGATCTAAGTAGTCAGCTACTTGAATATTCAATGAAGATAACACAATATATACATCTGCTTTTTTCAAATCTTTACTTAATTTTACGTCAGATACCGCTACATTTTTATTGAACACCTTACCTTCCATTAGAATTCTTGATATTGCTCTATGCAATACCGATGCTATCTTTAGGTTTCTAATTTCCTTTTTCATATCCAGCTACTATAACACCCTTTCTTCTTGCACTAATTGATAAGCTTCCAAAATATCTCCAACTTTAATATCGATATTACCCTCTAGTGATACTCCGCATTCAAAGTTTACACCTACTTCTTTAACATCATCTTTAAATCTACGTATTGCTTTTAACTTTCCTTCATGCACCAATTTGCCACCACGCACTACCTTAATTAAAGAATCTTTTTTTATGACTCCATCACTTACATAACATCCAATGATATTACCAGCTTTAGATACATTAAATATTTGCCTTACAGATGCAGAACCAACACGAACCTCTCGTGTAACAGGCTTTAACATTTTAGTTAAATACATTCTCATGTCGTCAATGAGCTCGTATATTATGTTATAAGTATGTATTTCTATACCTTTTTGTTTTGCCAAGTCCCTTATTTTTGAGTCCACTTTTACATTAAAAGCTAAAATTACTGCACTTGATGCTTCTGCAAGCAGCACATCTGAATCTGTTATCCCTCCTACTGCTTTGTGTAGGATATTTAATTTCACTTGGTCTTTACCGAGTTTATCAATTGAACTTGATATTGCTTCAATAGAACCAGTTACATCGCACTTTAAAACTGCAGATAGTTCTTCTGTTTCGCTGTTATTACGACTGAATATATCTAAATTATTGTCGCCCAAATCTTCTTTCTTTTTCTTGATTAACTCTAGCCTGTATTCAACAATTTCACGCGCCTGCTTTTCAGAATTTACAACAACAAATTTATCTCCAGCATTTGGTACACCATTTAGACCAGTAATTTCAATTGGAGCGGAGGGTAGTGCTGCTTTTTCTCTTTGACCAAGGTGATTAACCATACTACGTACTTTACTGTATGTTGTACCAACTACCAATATATCACCAACCTTTAACGTTCCTTCCTCAACTATCAATGTAGCTGATATTCCTTTCGCTTTATCTATTTTGGATTCTATTACCCATCCAAGTGCTCGACAATCTTCTATTGCTTCTAGCTTCATTAATTCAGCGATTAACAAAATCGTCTCTTCTAGTTTATCTAAATTAGTTTTCTTTTTTGCTGATACTGGCACAATCATAACATCACCACCAAGCTCTTCAGGAATGAGATCATATTGAGGTAAGCTACTCATTACTTTCTCCACATCACCAGGCTCAGATTTATCAATTTTATTAATAGCAACTATAATAGAAACATTTGCTGCTTTTGCATGATTTATTGCTTCAACTGTTTGTTTCATGATTCCATCGTCAGCTGCAACTACTATTACAACTATATTAGTAATATTGGCACCACATGCACGCATCGCAGTGAACGCTTCATGTCCTGGTGTATCAATGAAAGTAATTTTTTGCTTATCTTTTGTTATTATTTGATAAGCACCTATGTGTTGAGTTATGCCACCTGACTCTCTTTCTGCAACATTAGATTCACGAAATGCATCGAGCAATGAGGTTTTACCATGATCGACGTGTCCCATAAAAGTGACGATTGGTGGTTTAGGTTTTTTAGGCAGGCTTTCTCTGCCTTCTATAAAAAATAAATCTTTTTCTCTGTTGGTATCGCTCACTCGTTTAGCCGTATGATTAAATTTTTCCACTATTTCACATGCTATATCTGGATCCACCAGATCATCTACTCTATAACTCTCACCGACTTCTTCTTTGAACATTTTTAGCACACTCTTGCTATCTTCTGCCATGCGAATAGATAACTCCCTGATAGTTATTTTGTCTGGTATAATAACTTCTCTTGATATATTTTTACCCTTAGTAAACTTTGACTTTCTACCTCTTATACCAAACCTTTGCTTAAATACAGGGGGTTGTTCAGTTTTTTCATCTATTGCCTGTGCAATTACCAGTTTAGAATGCTTAGAATATATATCTTTGTTGACTTTAAAAGACTTTTTATCGTTGTCCTCATGGTCAATACTATCTTCTTTTGGTTCAACTAAGTGGGTATTACTTAAAACTTGCTTATTTATTTCCTTAGATAAAGCGTCCGCTTCATTTTTCTCGTCAATCTCTTTATTGCTGTCTTCTTTTGCTGTTTTCTCTTTTTCTTCTCTCTGATTTCTTTCTTTCAGCAAAGCAGCATTCTGCACAGCATTAATGCGGAAAATTTGTTCTTTCTCTGTTAAAGAACATAATTTACTCTCGTCAAATAAATTATGTTCTTCTGCATCATGAGATTTTTTTCTTCTTTTTTTTACTACTGTAGCTCCAGTACTTGGGCTAGCTGAAGAGTTTAAATTGAGGTCTAATTTAAGCTTGCTTAAACCTTGGAGCGTTAATTTTTTATCACTGATATCTTCATTATTCATATTATTTTATTATATTAATCCAAGCTTTTTACGTGCTTCTATGATTATTGAATCTACTGTATCTTTTAGATCTTCTTTGCTATCGGATGAGGAAGAGAGTATGCTGCAAAACTCATAACTTGATAAATCTGCTATGTCCTCTAAAGTCTTAATATCATGCTTACTAAGAGCAATTTTATTGTCTATTGATAAAGTTAAATTGATTACATCATCCTCCATACCTAAACTTTTTAGCTCTTCTATTTTTCTATCATTTTCTGCTTTCAGGTACTTATTTGCTCTATTGTGAAGTTCGTTTGCAATATCTTCATTAAAGCCCTCTATTGAAGCAAGCTCTTTAATTGAAGCGCTAGATATGTCTTCTACACTTGAAAAACCTTCTGTTACCAATAGCTGACCCATAATCTCTTCTAAGTTTAAAGCTTCAGCAAATAAAGCTGAACATTGACTAAGTTCTTTACTTCGCCTTTCTGATTCTTGCTGAGTGCTTAATATCTCAATTTTCCATCCAACAAGCTCTGAAGCTAATCTTACATTCTGGCCCTTTTTTCCTATCGCTAAACTCAATTGATCTTCAGCAACTATTAACTCTATGCAATTTTCATTTTCATCAATAATAACCTTCGATACTTCTGCAGGAGTAATGGCTTTAATAACAAATTGACCCAAATCTGAGGAGTAATTTATAACGTCAATTTTTTCACCATTTAATTCGTGTATAATAGTTTTTATTCTATCTCCCTTAACTCCAACACAAGCACCTACTGGATCAATGTTCTTGTCGGGAGAGAAAACGGCAACCTTAGACCTTGAACCAGCATCTCTAGCTATACCTTTAATTGTCACTAATCCGTCAGCAATTTCTGGTATTTCTTGATTTAATAATGCCTCCAAAAAGCCTTCATGAGTCCTAGAAAGAATAATTTGACGTCCATCATCAGAGCGCTTAACAGTCTGTATGTAAGCTTTAACCTTATCACCTTCACGAAATGATTCACCACCAGTTAAATTTCGCAATGGAAGATATGCCCTAGTGCCATTTATGTCTATAATAAGATCTGAATATTCTACTTGTTTAACAATACCATACCTTATTTCTCCCACCTTATCTTTAAATTCCTCATATTGCTTTTTTGACTCTTCATCTTTAATTATTTGAGCAATCTTTTGCTGGGCAATTCTTGCTGAAGCAAGATCAGTGTTAAGAGAGAGTAATTCACTAACAGTATCTCCAACTTTTGCATCTCCTTTTATTAATTTAGCTTGTGTAAGCGTAATTGATTCACACTCGGTATTCTCTTTTTCATTTGATTCATCATCAATAACTTTTAGTTTTCTATATGAAGTAACTTTGCCTGTGTTTCTATCTATATCAACTACAATTTTACTTTTGCTACCATATTTTTGATGAGCCACTGCTTCTATAGCACTTTCTAGTGCCTTTATTACAACATCAAAATCTAAACCTTTTTGAAGTGAAAGCTCTCCTGCTGTTTTTATTACATCAAGGCTTCCAACTATGTTATTCTTGTTACTTTTCTGCTTAACACTGCTTTTACGATTAGCAATCATAATAAATAAATCCAATGTAATTAGTTATAATTATAGCTCCAACGGGCAAAGAACACTATCTTAAATGTTAAATGATTGCTAATTTAAGTCAAGTTTTTTCATGTTTTTGTATAACAAGCAACGCAGGAGTAAAGAATAAAGTTAAAACCGTTGCAGCCAATATTCCACTTGCTATGGTTGTTGAAATGTCAACCCACCACTGGCTTGATGGAGCATCATATGTGATTTGTAGCGTAAAAAAATTGATATTTAACCTGGCAATCATCGGTATTAAACCAAGAACTGTGGTTGCAATGGTAAGCAATATTGGCCTAACGCGAGAAATTGCAGCGTTTATTACACATCGCTTGATGTCATTTTTGTGTACCTTAATTTGGTGATGAAAGGCATCAAGCAATAGTATGTTATTATTTACTATAATTCCTGCCAAAGCAATTATCCCCACTCCACACATAACAACTACGAAAACTTGTTGGATAAGAAAGAAAACAAAAAACACACATGTTGTGGATAAAAACACTGCTTTCATTACGATAAATGTATGGTATACATTATTAAACTGTGTCACTAATACCAATATCATTAGTGTAATCGCTAATATAAAAGCCTTTAACAAAAATGCTCCTGATTTTTGTTGATCTTCTTTGTCGCCTTTAAAATCAATTTTTACTCCCTTGTCCCAATCCTGGGCAATAGAATTCTGAATGAACTTTACTCTTTCATCAACAAGATAGCCAGTATCAACGTCAGCAGAGATTGTCACTGTGCGTAATCCATCAATCCTGTTTAGTTTGTTTACCTTTTTTTCGGGAGCATATTTTACTATATTGCTCATAGGATACGGGCCATTAACTGTATTGATAAAAAGATTGTCTATAGTCTTCATGTTGCGATCCTTTCCAGGGAAACGGAGTACAATATCGATTTCTTCATCCGTGTTATTTGGTCTATATTTTCCAATCAACACTCCATTTGTAACCATCTTTATAAAATCGCCAATGGTTGCAACACTTACTTCAGAGCTTGTAGCCTTATTCTTATCAACACTCATATTCCACTCTATTTCAGGTGCTGATCTGCTATCTTGAATATTTATAAACCCGGATGAAGGTTGGTTCATAATTTCTAGAATTTTCTCTGCTGCTAAATTCAAACTGGATGCACTCCCACTGAGGTTGATTTGTATTGGCTTGTCAGCCGACGGTCCTGGCTTTTCCTCTTGAACATTAATTATTATTCCTTTCATGTCTTGCACACTGCTCCTTATATCATTTAGTATGTGCTTAGCTTTGCGCCTGAAGCGCCAATCCATAAGTTCTAGTTGTATTCTGGCGATAACGTTGTCTGAAAATGCTCCTGATCTAGCATAAGAAACATGAATTTCTTTTTCAATGCTCAAAATGCGTTCTTCCACTTCTTTGAGTATCAGATCTCGTGCTTTGGCTGATAAGCTTTCTTTTGCTTTAACACTGATTAAAATATTATCTGAATCCACTTTCGGAAAAAACTTTACTCCAGGACCAAAAGTAAAGTACAGCACACTAAATGAAAACAAAACGAATACAGTAGCACATACGAATTTTTAGGATGATCCAAAACCTTCTCTAGCATTCGTACGTAAGCTCTTATTATAGGCCCAGCATTTTTTATTTCACCACTTTCGATAGCATTCATTTTTTCAATTTCTTCCTTTGAAGTTACTGATGGCTTTCCAAAGATTGCACCAAGTGTTGGTATAAAAACCAGAGCCATAATGAGCGATCCGGTTAAAGTTAAAATTATTGTAATTGGTATATACTGCATGAATTTTCCCACAGTATCAGGCCAGAGTAGTAAAGGAAAAAACACTGCCAATTTAGTTAACGTTGATGATAAGACCGGATAAAACATATCACGAACTGAAGTGTGAAAGGCTTCTACTTTGCCCATTCCGCAGATCATCTTTCTATCGGCATATTCGCTGATCACAATTGCATCATCAACCAGCATGCCAACAGCCATAATTAAACTGAAGAGCACAACGATATTTAAGGTTATACCCATAAAGTAAAGAGCTATTATCCCAATGAGAAAGGAACCGGGTATCGAGAGTGCCACAAGAATAGCAATCCTTGTTCCCATAGAAAGCATCATTATGATCAATATTAACAACACAGTAAATATTATGACGTTTTCCAAGTCATCAAGCACATCGCGGACGTTTTTTGACTGGTCGTTTAAGTACACCACTTTTAAATTTTCAGGTAATTGATCTTTTGCCTTATCCATTAAGTATTTTACTTGATTTACTGTGTCTATTATGTTTTTTCCGTTATGTTTTGAAATTTCTAGCACGACACTAGGTAATCCATTAATGCGAGCAAACCCTTGGTGATCTTCAAACCTAGGGTATACTTTTGCTATATCTTTTATTCTCAAAACTGCATCGCCTTGAGATCTAATAGGAATATTCATAATATCTTCTATATCTTTTAGTAATCCTGATATTTTAATCGAATATTTACCGGTGTCATTTTCCAGTGATCCAGCTCCCACTAGTCTATTATTGCTTGATATAGCTTGGAATATTTCGTTTGATTGAATGTTATATTTTGTTAGAACTGTGGGCTCAATTATAACTTCCACTGTTTCTTTACGCATACCCGCCACTTCAACTTTGAGAACATTTGGCAGAGATTCTATTTCTTTCTTTAGCTTGCGTGCTATTTCAGTTAAGGCTCTTTCTGGCAAATTACCAATTAAGCCGACATTGAGTATCGGAAATAAGCTCAAGTTTATTTCATTGATTATCGGAGATTCCGCTTCAACAGGTAACTTCGATTTTATGTTTGAAAGCTTTGAACGAACATTATCGAGCACTTCTTTATTATCATACTCTGTTCCAAATTCGAGTATCATGTGAGCACCATCATTAGTTGCAAAAGCTCTCAATTCTCTTACACCTTCGATGGATCTTAGTTCATTTTCTATAGGAAGCACTAATAGCTTTTCACTATCTTGAGCAGAAATCCCAGGAAGTCCAACAAACACGCTGATTATAGGAATCTGTATATCAGGATTGCTTTCCCTTGGCATTTTTACATAAACGTATGAACCGAAGATAAAAATTACTATAAGTAATAATACCACCGCCCTGTTTCGCTCTATGAGTAAGCTCTGCATGTTGAATGTTAGCTGAATATGTGTGTTTGTACAATATTATAGTCGAGATACATTGCATATTAATTAATCCTTGTGTAGCTTTAAAACTTTATGCAAATAATTAAAATTTTCGCAAAATTGCAAGTATAAGAAAATTCCTGTATAATAATTCTAGAACAGTATTTGAGAGGTTATTATGGTGGCAATTCTAAATATAACAAAAGGCAAAAATAAAGTTATTGTGTCTGGATTAGCTGGAGCTTTATCAGCTTTAATATTTTTAACAGCAATCCACATTGCCGCAAAGATAGCCATTATCGTTTCTGCTGCTGCAGTTACTTACTTATTACTTTCGCTGATTCATAAAATAAGAACTAAAAAAGAACAGCCTGAAATTACTGGTGTTTCAGGAGAGAAAGTTTCAGAAGATGAAGGGTATAGCAGTGTTGATGAAGGTGAAGAAAAAGATACCGCAAAAGAACCAGAAAAAACTGAAACTGAGTTAGAAGAAGAAATAATAAGGAAAAGAGCACAAGAACGCATGGAGAAAGGATCACTTGGTGGTCCTATAAATGCGTTTGGCGAACCAATTCATGTGACTATAGATGCTGAAAATAGTAATCCTGTTGATTATACAAAAACTATGGTAGTGCCTGAGGAAATTATTCTTAGCATGCTAAATGATAAAACTCTTACACAAAATAACTCTAGCTCTATAAAGAATCAGATGAAACCTCTTCCTGAGCACATGGATGTGCCTGGTAATCCACTTCCTGGGCAAGTGTTAAGCAATCTAGAGCTTGAATCTAAAAGCACGCAGAAACTATCTGCTTTAGACTTGCTATTACAGTGCAAAAATGTAGATAATGATGTAAAAAAAATGCTAAAACAGCCAATTACCCAAAAGGGGTTTAACGGATTAGGATTTGATAGATAGTTGTTATATTAACCTCTCCATCTCATATTGAGGATCAGATGCAATGCCGTAGACCCTATTTGGCGGAGCAATTTTGTTCTCTATACCAAAAACCATACCTTCAATTATTGCTGTGAGTACTTTTTCAAGGTCACAATCTGCTCCGGGAACGCGGTGCTCTAGGCGGCATCTTTTGAAATCGTTGCCAAAATAGGGAATTCTTATCGCAGCAGTTCTGTTATTTACTCCCCAACTAATCGTAGTTGGAGTGTGAATATCCGGATACTGAAATCTTAAATATGAATCATCATTTGGAGCAAAAAACAACATATGTTTTTTCATCATTGCACATAATCCACCAATACTATGAATCAGATAGTCACTGTACTTTTGCTCATTGATATAAAATAAGTTACCGTTATTTGAATTCACGAGATTAACATGCACATTTAATGCACTGCCTGCTCTATCCAAATAAGGCTTTGCTTTAAAAGAAACATTCCCACCTAGTTTTTGTGCTGTTTCAGTAAGTGATTGTTTTGCTAACTCAAAATGCTTAATTAAATTGTAGGAGTTCGTATAACAACCACTTTTTATCTCATACTGATGTGTAGAATTCTCCTTCTCGCAAGAAAATTCAAGAGATGCTATTTTATTTTTGATGCTATTCAGAAATAAGTATTCTTTTTCTATTCCTTCAATGTAAAACTCTAGTTCAATACCTAATACAGCATAACAACTCAAATTACTTAATATAATCATAAATTTGCTTCAGTAAATCTATATTAGGTTAGCTATATTTATATGAATACTTTACTTATTTGCCAGTAAATTTAACATCTTATTTATACATAATGTATTACTGTTTTTAATAGCATGCTTCTAATCCTCGATACAAGCGACATTTACAAATTTTTCATTTTTTTGAAATAAAAATGATCAATTTTAATGTTTTTATACCCTTTACAACCCATCAAAAAATCACCATAATTTTTAGTATGTATTAAGTAGTATTAGCTTTTCATTTTGCAGTAGGCTATTGATTATCTTATATTTTTCTAATTATTGCTTTTTTCTTGGTGTGGTATATGAACTTAACTAGCCCTAAGGTTTCTACTATGTTTTTTGATCAGATTATTACAGTAGCGGATCACAATGTTACTTGGGAAAAAATCCAAAATTGTCTTTATAATCTTTATGGAGAAGCAACATATAATAGCTGGCTGAGTTCACTAAAATTTGTCAGTAGCAGAAATGGGGAAGTTCTTTTATCCGTGTCAACAAGGTTTATAAAAGAGTGGATTACAGTTCATTACATGAAAAAAATATTATCATTATGGCAAAGCGAAGATAAAAGTATACGTTCTATTGATATTCAAGTAATTGAGGAGAGGAATTCAAATTTTAATGTTATACTAAAAAACAGAGAGGAAAGTAATCATAATCTTGGTTCGCCGCTGGATCCAAGGTTCACCTTTGATAATTTTGTAGTGGGAAAGCCAAATGAATTAGCATTTACGGCGGCAAAGCGTGTGGCAGAATCTATAGATCCAATATTAGGCAGCAATCCTTTGTTTCTATATGGTGGAGTGGGACTTGGTAAAACACATCTAATGCATGCTATAGCTTGGCACATAGTCAATTCCCCATCAGCAAAAAGAAAAGTGGTGTATTTATCAGCAGAGAAATTCATGTACCAATATATTACAGCGCTGCGAAGCAAAGATATTATGTTATTTAAAGAGCAATTTAGATCAGTAGATGTATTGATGGTAGATGATGTGCAATTTATCAGTGGTAAAGATAGTACACAAGAAGAATTTTTTCACACTTTCAATGCATTGATAGACCAAAATAAACAATTGGTTATATCAGCTGATAGGTCTCCTAGTGATCTTGATGGAGTGGAAGAAAGAATAAAATCACGACTCGGTTGGGGGTTGGTGGCAGATATTAATGAAACAACTTTTGAATTAAGGCTTGGTATATTGCAGGCAAAAGTGGAGCAGATGAATATGTATGTTCCGAAAGATGTCCTAGAGTTTTTAGCAAGGAACATAAAATCTAATATAAGAGAATTAGAAGGAGCATTAAATAAGGTTACCCATACCTCATTAATTGGAAGAAGTATGACGGTAGAATCAGCTAGTGAAACCCTAATCGATCTTCTTAGGTCAAATCATAGGTCAGTCACAATAGAAGAAATACAAAAGAAAGTAGCTGAATTTTTCAATATAAAGGTTGCAGATATGCAATCCAATAGAAGGCTTCGCAGTCTTGCAAGGCCAAGACAAATAGCTATGTATTTTGCCAAAAAATTTACGCAAAAAAGCCTACCAGATATTGGGAGAAACTTTGGTGGCAGAGACCATGCTACTGTTATACATGCAGTAAAACAAGTAGAAAATTTTATAAAGACCGACTCAAAATTTGCTGATGAAATCAATCGATTAAAAAAAATGTTTAAGTAGCGTTTTTAAAATAGCTAATAACAAATCCTAAAATGAATCGACTATAGTTTTAATCCGTTTAAGTTTAAAATCTTCTGTTAGCTTCGCAGAATACATTTCCTTATTGTGTTGATTATAGAAGGTAAATTCGTGATCATCTAAATTTAGTATTGCAAAGCCAAAGCCAAAAAAGTTTCTAACCTCGTGTGCTAAGTAGTTTTTACCATTTAAATAGTCAAATTCTACATTTTGATAAACAGATTCTTGATCTTGAGCGTGTAATGATGCACCACCGTTTCCAACTATAATTTGGTCTGGAACATTATCCATTAATAAAATCTGGGCTATATGAATGTGGCCAGAAACTATGGTAGTAACATTGCTTGGAAATTTATCTCCAAAAGCTTCGATTTGTGTAAGATTACCATGGCTTTTTAATGTCAAAAATTCTTTTTTTGGAGATCTCCAAAGCGGTTTATGAGTTAAAAACCACATGGGCTTGTCAGAACTATTTTGTATCAATTTATCAAATTGCCTCTCAAAAGCATCAATTGTGCTTTGGGTTGTAAAAATATCCTCACCGGATGAAGAGTCGAAGATAAAAAATTTCATCGGTCCAGCATCTAAGGACCAACTAGAAACGAAGTTTCCACATTTTTCAGACGAAAAGGGGTATGAATCTAGATACCTGAACCATCCTTCATAAGCTCTATCACAACTTTCATGGTTTCCACGAACAAAAAGGAAAGGGGATTGTGATAAAATATCCTTTGCAGGCTCAAACCAATCAGCGTACCAAACTTCTTTATTGTATCCATAAATATCGCCACACTTTTTTGTATTTCTACATTTTGTTTGTCTATAATGATAATCACCAACATGGATAATTAAATCTGGTTTATGAAGGGCGATTGAATCTAAATTTTTTTTTAAAGGCCAGCTATCTACCGAATTACATTCCTGCTGAAATAACATATTTATTCTACAGCCCGTGTCACCAATGAAAGCAATTTTATTAACCTTTTTTGGTAATATAGGAACCCGTAGATTCTCAATACTAATGTTTTTGGCACTTGTTTGTACTGTCAGTTCACAAACTGTTTCGTTATGATCACCATTGTTAATTGAGCTGCGATTCAGCATTTCTGTTTCCTCGCCATCAACATAAACAATGGGACACATGTCATTGTCCGTAATTGCGCGTATGCTTAGTTTATTTTCTGGGATAACTTGAGACCATGTGTATAATATTTGTGCATGGACGAAATGAAAGCTAGTTATAAGAGAGAGAGCTAAAAAAATAAAGATATTAGCTATATTCATTTGTATAAAAACCTAAGTTAAAAATTAGTAGTAAGGTTATCTTAAATGATTAAAATTTATAATCACAAAATTCATAATCAAATTATACAAACAATTTCTAAATTATTCTAGTATCAGATTGACACTCTAGATGAAAAATTCTAAAATGATTAAGTAATTTAAAATAATTATATAAAAACTAGAATATAGTGCGGCCGTGGTGGAATTGGTAGACACGCAGCGTTGAGGTCGCTGTGGCTCATAAGGCCTTGGAAGTTCAAGTCTTCTCGGCCGCACCAGTTTTTATCACTGTTTAATATGGGTAAAAATGTTTATAGGAAATCAGAGTAGCAATAAGGTAGAAAGAGCTATCAGCGAAATCAGGCGCGGTCGGCCAATTGTAATATATGATGAAAGTAATTACCTATTGTTTGCTGCTGCTGAGGCTTTAGAAAGAGATTTATTTAATCAATACAAGCTTACATCAAGTAATGTATATGTTACTTTAACTTCAAGTAAGGTAAAATACATATCTCAGAATAAAGAACATAACAGCAAACGTCTGTTGGTGAATAATTTTGATGAACTGCTCTATTTAATAAACTGTTCAAAGGAAGATTGCATAAAAGAGTTGCAATGCTCAAAGACAATAGATGAATGTGCTATTGCCTTGCTTAAGTTCTCAGAATTATTGCCATACGCGTTAGTGGCTGATATGACTTTTGAGAATAACCATGAAATGCGAAATTGGTGCGAGAAAAATGACGTTATTGCACTGGACACGTCATTCATAAATAATTTTCAAGAAAATCAGGATGTATATGAAGTGTGCAAAACATCATTATTTTTAAAACAGACTCAAGAAGTAAATATCATATCTTATAGAACCGAAAGTGGTGGAAGAGAACATCATGCAATTATCATTGGCAATCCAGATAAAGATGACGAACCATTAGTGAGAATTCATTCTTCGTGCTATACGGGTGACTTGTTAGATAGCTTATCATGCGATTGCAGAAGTCAGTTACATCAAGCAATTCAAATGATAGCTGACTTTGGAAGTGGTATTATATTGTATTTGATGCAGGATGGAAGAGGTATTGGTTTAACTAATAAGTTAAGAGCATACAGTATGCAAAGAGAACATAACCTTGATACTGTTGATGCAAATAGAATATTGGGTTTTGAAGATGATGAAAGGAGTTTTGTTGTTGCAGCTAAAATGCTTAAGAAATTGAACATTAACAAAATCCAATTACTTACAAACAATGATAGGAAATTGTCAGAATTGGAAAGTAGTGGTATAGAGGTTACAAAGTGTCTACCACTTATTGTGGAACGTAATAAATATAACGATTCATATATGGAGACAAAGTTTGGTAAGCTAGGCCATAAGTTAAGAGTTTTTAGCTTTTTTGTTGTAACTACTTTGTTAATTTGCTATGTTTATTAACACAAGTTAAGATTTTTAAGAATATTAAAATGCTAAGATTTTTTAAGCGAGAGAAAAGTACTGAATCGTTAGATAAGGATATAAATTGGAATTCAAACCGCTACAGCACAGTTATTGCTCAAAGGAATATTCTACTTTTATTTGCGTTAATATTATTAGCAACGATCTCTATCAGCATATTAGTCATATTTAAAATTAGCACAAGTAGCACTATTGAGCCATTTGTTATAGAAATTGACAAGAAATCTGGAATAGTGCAATTGGTTGATCCTGTCACAGTAAAGCAGTATTCTGCAGATGAAGCGCTGAACGATTATTTTATTTCAGAGTATATAAAAGCAAGGGAGGTTTTTGATCCATATCATTATAATTATAACTATTATACAAAGGTGAGGTTGTTTTCCTCATCTAATGTGTATAATGAATTTAGAAATTATATAGGATCGCAGAATATGGATGATCTTTTTAATTTATATTCAGATACCAAAAATGAATTTAAAATTCGCTCGATTCAAAAATTGGGTAACGATGCTCTTCAGGTGAGGTTTTTTGTGGAATTTATACGGAAAGATGGAAGTTCCACAAGAAAAAATAAGATAGTTATTATGTCATATAGATATGCATCGCTTGAAATGAATGATCAGCAAAGATATATTAACCCATTAGGGTTTCAAGTTATTTCATATAGAGTAGATGATGAATATGTATAGGATATTATTAGTTTTAGTTTTACTTGTAAGTAGCAATTTAAACGCATCCATTAATTATAATGAACCTATTTCTGTAGATAGTAGAATAAAGACTTTTGTGTATAGCCCTAATGAAGTATTTACGGTGGTTTTTAGTCAGGGTTACTATTCTTATATTGAATTTGCGGAAGGAGAAAAAGTTAAAAATATCGCTGTTGGTGATGCATCAAGTTGGAAAATTAATCCTTATGACAATAAATTGCTTATCATGCCATTTGAAGTTAGTAGCCGCACTAACATGATTATTACGACAACTAAAAAAAGAAATTACATTTTTGATTTAATCTCAAGGCCAAACTACGATAAATACCTGGACACTAATGCTAAGAAAGTGGATCACGATTATTCTGCTGAAAAGGATATATCTTACGTAGTACGTTTTTATTATCCTCAAGAAGAAGGTGAATTTGATGTTGATTTAGATGAGGTTTCTTTACCTACTCAAATGCAGTATACTACAGACAAGCTAGAAAAAATAATACAAGAAAATGATACGAAGTATAATTATACATATATTGATGAAGGTGGTAATGCGGATATAGTTCCGATTGAGTTATTTGATGATGGTTATTTAACCTATTTAAAATTTAGAAATAATAATAAAATACCTCAGATTTTTGTAGAAGGGGAGGATAAACCTTGTAAAAGGCTGTTATTTGATGATTATGTTATAATAAAAGGGGTACATAAAAAGCTATTTATGCGTTATGAAGATGATGAAGTTGAAATTATAAATAGGTCACTTTAGCTGTGGTACATGCAATATGAATAAAGAAAGGCGTAACAATTCAGAAGATGAGTCAGAAATAGAGAACAAGGTAGTAACAGTTGGCTCTAATCAAGGTCATAGGGCATTGATGGTTATGATTTTAGTGCTTCTGGTTGGTGTAGTGTATTATTTCTATTTTAGTCCTTCTCATAAAGAGGATTCAGAAGTTATTAAAAAAGAGGAAACAAAGCAAAACGTTCAAGAATTTAAAGGAAAGTTGGAACAAGTTCCAGATAATGTAATAGTTCCAGAAAGAATAATAACCGATTCCTTACCACCCTTACCTCCTCTTCCTACACCACAAATCGTACCAGAAATAAAACAAATTAAAAAAGAAGAAGAGAAACCAAAAGAAACCCCTGTGTCAAATATACCTATTTTGCCAAAGCCAAATTTTCCTTCTAGTAATGTTATTAGCAATTTACCTACCTCGTTTCCTACAATAGGGGGCGGAGGTTATCCTAGAGACAGACGTAGTGCACAAATGTTAACAATTTCAGGTAGTAGTGGAGAGAACAAGGCTGCTGATGCTATTTTATCCGACACTTCAGCACAGTCGAGCAAAGCTACCAGAGTAGGAAAGCTTGGTTTAATGATTACTCAAGGTAAAATTATTGATGCTGTTCTTGAAACTGCAATAAATTCTGATCTGCAAGGAATGCTGCGTGCTATGGTGAGTAGAGATGTTTATGCAGAAACTGGTGATACAGTTTTAATACCTAAAGGCTCAAGATTGATAGGTAGTTATTCATTTGACTCGAATGTTGCTAAATCTCGTGTAAATATAAACTGGAATAGAGTGATTCTGCCACATGGAATAGATGTTGCCATCTCATCACTTAGTACTGACGAGCTTGGTAGAGCAGGGATAGCGGGAATAGTTGATAATAAAATAGTAAGTGCGTTATTCTCTTCAGTGGCACTTGCTGGTGTTTCGATTAGTTCGGCTGTTATAGGGCAAAAGGCTTCTAATCTTATCGATGCGCTAACTGCCATGGATGCAGTGAAGTCTATTACTGCAACTGAAATAGATATTTCTTCTCTCAAAGGGGCTATTGTTGAGAGATTGGAGGATGCTATAAAAACTGAAGTTGGGAAGGTAGGAGACGAAAAATGGAAATTGGGTCTTAGGGCTATTGAAAAAATTCGGAATGCTAAAAGTGATCAGGATTTACTGAGAATAATAAAGGAAGAAATAGTAAGTGTGATAAAAAGTTCTGGAGCTAGTGGAGTTGATGCAATTACTAGTGACAATATCGGTATAACTTTAGACGATGTACGTCAACTGTTGAGGCAAACTCAGAAAAGAAGCAAATCTGTTTATGATGAAGCAATCGGGAAATCAATCAATGATTTTTCTAAAGACATGCGAGATATAGTGGGCAGATATACAGATAAAAAACCAACTATTTATGTTGATCAAGGCACTGCATTGAAAGTATTTGTTAACCAAGATATAGTATTTCCTCCACAGGCAATATTAAATCAATGAAATGAACTATGCTGCACTTGATACATATTTGGAGCCATTACAGGGCATATTTCAAGAAGAAGGCGTAAATGAAATATCAATAAATAAGCCAAAGGAAGTATGGATTGAAAATCGTGGTGAAGTAAGGTGTGAAAAATTAGAAATATTCGATCTTAACCATTTGAAATCTCTTGGCAGACTGATTGCTCAAGCTACAGAACAAAAGCTTAGCGAAGAAGCGCCGTTACTTTCGGCAACATTACCAAATGGTTATCGTATACAGATAGTATTTCCGCCAGCATGTGAGCCTGATAAAGTAGTCATGTCGATTCGTAAGCCTTCTAGCATGCAATTAGCACTCGATGATTACGAAAAAATGGGGGCTTTTTCTGAAACTGTTACAGAAGCAACTGATAATCCAGTTGACCGTCATTTGGATTTACTGTTAAGGCAAAAAAAAATAAAAGAGTTTTTAGAATACGCTGTAATAAGTAAGAAAAATATTATAATTAGTGGTGGAACTTCCACTGGTAAGACTACTTTTACTAATGCTACTTTGCGTGCTATTCCAGATGAGGAAAGAATTATTACTGTTGAGGATGCAAGGGAAATCTTTTTGAACGATCATCCCAATAAAGTCCATCTAATTGCCTCTAAAGGAGGGCAGGGCAGAGCAAAAGTAACCACTCAAGATTTGATAGAAGCGTGCTTACGTTTAAGGCCAGACAGAATAATAGTTGGTGAGCTCCGTGGAGCGGAAGCTTTTAGTTTTCTTAGGGCGATAAATACTGGTCACCCTGGATCAATATCAACCCTTCATGCGGATAGTCCAACAATGGCCCTTGAGCAAATAAAACTGATGGTTATGCAAGCAAACCTTGGCATTCCTCCAGACCAAATTATACCATACATTAGAAATGTGATTGATATTGTTATTCAGCTAAAAAGAACCGGTGGGGGCAAAAGAAGCATTTCTGAGATATTATTTACTAGATCTGCGAGCGAAAATGCTTAAATTTATACATAAGTTAAGGAAGAGTAGTTTATGAGTAATGGAAATCACCTACGTAATATTCTCATAGGAGGTGTAGTAGCTTTTAGCGTACTTGAGTTTTGCTTCTATCTATCTGGTATATTGTTTGTTCTGTTTGCTGATGGTCCGGATGCTGTGGATTTTAAGGCAATTAATCCTAGTTTGACGACTTTCCCTCAAGCTCTTTGGCCAACGATTTTTGATCATATACAATATTGTTGGCATCATCCAGAGTTATATAGCCTTGAGCTCAAAATCACATTAATTATATCTTCTGCACTGCCTATCATTGTTTTAATGATTATCTTATGGAATTTAAGAGAAAGGATAATTGAGTGGCGACCATTTAAAAAGAAGGAATCACTTCATGGAGATTCGCAGTGGGCATCAGAGAAAGACATACGAAAAGCAGGATTAAGAAGCAAAAAGGGATTATTGCTTGGTAAAGATAAAAGAGGATACTTCATTTCTGATGGGTTTCAGCATGCATTGTTATTTGCACCTACAGGTTCTGGTAAGGGTGTTGGCTTTGTAATTCCTAATTTATTATTTTGGACTGACTCGGTAATTGTACACGACATAAAATTAGAAAACTATGAAATAACAAGTGGTTGGCGAG
Source organism: Wolbachia endosymbiont of Ceratosolen solmsi (assembly GCF_017869155.1). Taxonomy (NCBI): domain Bacteria; kingdom Pseudomonadati; phylum Pseudomonadota; class Alphaproteobacteria; order Rickettsiales; family Anaplasmataceae; genus Wolbachia; species Wolbachia endosymbiont of Ceratosolen solmsi. The sequence continues at coordinate 1,017,207 of NZ_CP054598.1, read as the reverse complement.
AACGACAAGGACAAAAAGTATACGTATGGAATCCAGCGCAGCCAGATGGAATAAGTCACTGTTACAATCCATTACAATGGATTAGTGAAAAACCTGGGCAGATGGTTGACGATGTGCAGAAAATAGCTAACCTAATCATGCCTGAACAAGACTTTTGGCAGAATGAAGCAAGAAGCTTATTTGTTGGAGTGGTATTATACTTACTTGCTGCACCAGAGAAAGTTAAATCTTTTGGTGAAGTTGTGCGTACGATGCGTAGTGATGACGTGGTTTATAATCTTGCTGTTGCTCTTGATACAATGGGTAAAATACTACACCCTGTAGCATATATGAATATTGCAGCTTTTTTACAAAAAGCTGATAAAGAAAGGTCAGGTGTTGTATCAACCATGAACTCATCACTTGAATTGTGGGCAAACCCATTGATTGATACTGCAACTGCGTCAAGTGATTTTAATATTCTAGATTTTAAAAAGAAGAAAATTACAGTTTATGTTGGTTTAACTCCTGACAACTTGACTAGGCTCAGGCCTTTAATGCAGGTTTTTTACCAACAGGCAACTGAGTTTTTATGTAGAAAATTGCCATCGGATGACGAGCCTTATGGCGTATTGTTTTTAATGGATGAGTTTCCTACACTTGGAAAAATGGAGCAATTTCAAACAGGTATTGCATATTTTCGTGGTTATCGAGTTAGGTTATTCTTAATTGTTCAAGATACTGAGCAGCTCAAAGGAATATACGAAGAAGCAGGGATGAACTCCTTTTTGTCAAACTCGACTTACAGAATAACTTTTGCAGCCAATAATATTGAAACAGCTAATTTAATATCGCAACTTATAGGAAACAAAACTGTACAACAAGAATCGTTGAATAAGCCTAAATTTTTAGATTTAAATCCTGCTTCAAGGTCATTACATATCTCTGAAATACAGAGAGCATTGCTATTGCCTCAAGAAGTTATTATGTTGCCACGTGACGATCAGATAATTTTAATAGAGTCGACTTACCCAATTAAATCAAAGAAAATTTTGTACTACAGTGATACCACCTTCACAAGAAGGCTGCTCAAACAAACTCGTGTGCCTACACAAGAACCATATGACCCAAACAAAGTTCTTTCTGCCGCTGCGAGCAAAGATAAGGTTAATAACGAGGGGAATAATGTTCTTGAGGGACCTAATTCAGTTGATTATCCTGCTGAAACTAAAACCGAAGATGCAGTATATGATGAATCAGATGAATTTGCAGACGAAGATATTGATGATGAAGATATCGACGATAAGTTTGAAGATGATGACGAGGAAGATGAGGATAGGAGCGATGATGGGTTTGATGACGAAGAAGAGGAGGATGAATTTGAAGATGAGGATAAATTAAAAAATGACGAGAAGTAAGGTTAACTTTGCCTATTTTTAGCTCAGAAAAGTGCAAGTTATGCAAATAATTAGCTTTTTCATATTAAGCCATTTTTAATTAATTAGTATTAGATTAGCTATTTTAACTAGGGGAGTAGTAATGATTAGTAAAAAACATTAGCGGTTACAGCATTTGCTTTATTGTTGTCACAACAATCTTTTGCAAGTGAAACAGAAGGGTTTTACTTTGGTAGTAGGTATTACGGTCAATATTTAAATAACACAAGCGTACTAAAAACAAGCACTACAGGTATCAAAAATTTGTCTATAAATGACAGGGGTGCTCAGAACACAGAAGGTCAGTCACTAAGTGAGTATAAAGGAGATTATAATCCACCTTTTGCTGCAAATGTGGCATTTGGTTACACAGGAGAATTGGGTAACAACAGCTATAGGGCTGAATTGGAAGGGATGTATTCTTCTGTAAAAGTGGATAATATTGGTTTAACAAGTAGCCAAATAACTGTTTCATACCTAAAGGAGACTGGTGAGGATCCTAATAAAGAAACTTATCTCTATAGTGCTGCAGTTAGTCATGACCAAATTGAGAACATATCTGTAATGGCAAATGTTTATCATCATTGGAAAAGTGACCGTTTCTCTTTTTCTCCTTACGTTGGTATTGGGATCGGTGCAACAAGAATGACGATGTTTGAAAAACCGTCAATAAGACCCGCAGGTCAATTAAAAGCTGGCTTTGACTATCGCATAAACGAAGATGTAAATATGCATATCGGATATAGAGGTTTTGGTGCTATTGGTAGCGATATTAAGCTTACAGCAAAAAGGTTAGGACAAGTGGTAGACGACCCTAATAATGATAAAAAAAAGAAGCTTAATCCTAGCTCAGGTAGCAAAGTAACTGAGGAAATAAATATAGGTAATCAACTATTTCACACACACGGTATAGAGGCTGGTCTTACTTTCCATTTTGCCAGCAAAGCTTAAACATGTTGCCCTTTAAAAAATGCATGAAACCGTTCCTGTCGTCCTATGGCTTGACCATAGGATCTAGTTAAATATAGATCCAAGTAGTCACGCTACTTGGATGACTAGGTAGAGGGTACTGGGATGATATAGGATAATATGGGATGAAGGCAAAAAAACATTAGCTATGTTCTTTTCACAACAATGCATCTCTTCATTCCCGCTAAGTCATATACATATTCCTGAAAAGCTAATTCGTATGAGGGGATTATTTTGTCAATATTGCTTTGATCTTCACCTATCTCCAATATCGTAAACCCATTTTTTTTAAGGCACTTTCTCAATATTGGAAAAATGCTCAAATAACAGCTCAAACCATCAATACCACCATCAAGGGCAATTCTTGGTTCCTTTTGCACTTCAGCTTGCAAGTCTTTCAATTTGCTTCTTTTAATATATGGAGGATTACTGATTATAAGATCGAATGAACCTCTGCACTCTGTCCACGAACTTGGAAATATTTTGGCTCTGCTGAGAAGATCATGTTTTTTTGTGTTCTGATAGGCAACTTTATATGCTTCCAAGCTTTTTTCAAAACCGACGCCAACAGCATATTCATACTCACTAAGTACGGATATCAATAAACAACCTGTGCCTGTACCAAAATCTGCAATTTTTAGTTTCTGTTTTTTGTTTGGGTAATATTTTAACACTGCTAGGATTATTGTTTCACTATCTGGCCTTGGATCTAAAACATGCTGGTTAACTATAAAATTTTTACTCCAGAATTCACGATTACCTATTATTTGCGATATTGGATATCTTTCCGCTCTTTTTTTTGTTAATTTCCAAAATAAAAGTTCTTTCTCCATCGGCACTTGATCAGCATGGTTCACAATTATAAATAATCTTTCCACTCCAAGTACGTGCTGCATGATGATTTCACAATCTAAATGTGGTGATTCAACTTTATGTGACGATAATAACTCCGATCCTTCTTGAATTAAAGTGCTGATTGTTTTCATTATTCTAAAAATATGTTTCTTTCAGCCAAAAATAGCAAGATGAGCTTCCAGTTTAGGGTAGCTGCGCTAAATCCCAGTGTCAAGCACGCAGCTGTACGAACATTGCAATTTGCAGATCCAAGTAGCTTGACTACTTGGATCCAGCTAAGTTGGTGAGCATAAAAGTATAGCTAATGCGAGCTTTACGTCATACCGTCACGGTATCTCTAGATTCCGCTAACACGTAGCGGGACGACGAGGTCAGGGTGTCATCCTAGTACCTTCTCCTGTCATCCCAGTGCCCAGACACTGAGATCCAGAAAAGTTTGCTTGTAAGCAAGCAAACTAGCACAGAAAGTGGTTACAACATTTTCGATGAGATTATATGGAAAACTGGATTCCAGTGTCAAGCACTGGAATGACACCTTCCTGCTCAGTTCATGTTGCCATAAATATTAAGAAATTTACCAAGCAAAAAAAGGCAAAAGATATCCCGTATTAGCTAGTTGTCACTCTCTAATCCTGCAAATTGGCGTACTATACTGTCTTAAACGCTTTATAAGCGCGTTTCAGCTTATATAGGTAAAAACCCAGAAATGTTGTGAAGACGTAAAGTGTGCATAGTGCAAAAAATTAAAAATAAGACGCCAATTACGTAATACTGTTGTCATTTAATCTGCACAGATTGAAGATAAATGAATACCTTCGGTACCATGATAATGGGGCTGGCGAAGGGTGTCAAGTAAGTTTTTTCGTTTCTACTGAATGACAGTTGTGGCTTGGGAGGTAGTGCAAGAAGTCTACTGATGGCTTTCAAGGCAGTTGAGCTTAATTATTAGAGTAGTAATGTTTATTTTTATATTGACTATTGAGGTTTATTATTTTATAACTAAAAACTTAGTTATTTTAATGAGCTTGAGTTTATAACATATGCCTACGATAAATCAATTAATACGTAAGGGTAGATTAGGATTGACCCATAAGAAAAAGGTACCAGCTTTGGGAGAAAGCAACCCTCAAAGGAGAGGTGTTTGCACTAAGGTGTATACTACAACTCCTAGAAAGCCTAACTCAGCACTCCGTAAAGTAGCCAGAGTAAAAATTAGTGGGTATGGTGAAGTGACGGCTTATATACCTGGTGAAGGTCATAATTTACAAGAACACTCTGTTGTTTTGATACGTGGTGGGCGGGTTAAAGATTTGCCAGGTGTGCGTTATCACATAATAAGAGGTGCCCTTGATCTGCGTGGTGTGCAAAATCGAAAGAAAGCTCGTTCAAAATATGGTGTAAAGAAATCTGGTTAAAGTTTATGGCTCGTCGGAATAAAGCAAAAAAAAGAGAAATAAGTCCTGATTCGCGTTACGGCAGTGTTTTGCTGATGCGTTTCATTAATACAATCATGAAATGTGGTAAAAAATCTACTGCAGAAAAGATTATCTATGACGCTTTGTCTTTAGCTGAAAAGAAAATAGGCGAAGGTGGGTTATCAATTTTTGAGACAGCAGTAGGAAATGTTACTCCTTCTATAGAAGTGCGTTCTCGACGCATTGGTGGTGCAACTTATCAAGTACCTGTTGAAGTTCGACAAGATAGAGCGGTTTCTTTAGCGTTAAGGTGGATTGCTAAAGCAACTTCTGCTGCTCGAAAAAAGAGTGGAAAAACCACTGTTGATTGTTTGCAATCTGAAATACTGGATGCTTATAATAAACGCGGTGGTGCGTTTAAGATGTGCGAAGAAAAATATAAAATGGCTGAAGCTAATAAGGCATTTTCTCATCTTCGTTTTTAATGTTAGCTAATTAATTGTGATATGGAAATTGGAATATCTAAATACAGAAATATAGGGATAATGGCTCACATAGATGCTGGTAAGACTACCACAACAGAGCGTATTTTATTTTATACTGGTAAGCAAAATAGAATTGGTGAAGTGCACGATGGTGCAGCTTCTATGGATTGGATGGAGCAGGAAAAAGAGCGTGGTATTACAATCACATCTGCTGCAACAACATGTTTTTGGAATGATCATAGGGTCAATATAATAGACACTCCTGGTCACGTTGATTTCACTATTGAAGTTGAGAGATCTTTAAGGGTTTTGGATGGTGCAGTTGCTGTATTTGATGGAGTTGCTGGAGTTGAACCTCAATCTGAGACAGTGTGGCGTCAAGCTGATAAATATAGCGTTCCTCGTATCTGCTTTGTTAATAAGATGGATAGAATAGGGGCAAATTTTTATCGATGTGTTGATATGATAAAGACGAAGCTTGGTGCAGCACCTTTAGTTATTCATTTACCAATAGGGAGTGAGAAAGATTTCAAAGGTATAATTGACCTTATTTCTATGAAAGCCATTATATGGCAAGAAGAAACGTTGGGCGCTAAATTTTCTTATGAAGATATTCCTTCTGATTTGCTTGATAAGGCTCAAGAATATCGAAATCTTTTATTAGATGCTGCAGCTGAGATGGATGATGAAGCGATGAATACTTACTTTGAGTCTAATGATCTGCCAGTGGATTTACTGAAAAAATGCGTGAGAAATGGGACCATTAAAGGAAAATTTGTTCCTGTGTTATGTGGATCAGCTTTTAAAAATAAAGGCGTACAACCACTTTTAGATGGTGTAGTTGACTTTTTACCTTCTCCTATTGATGTTGATGTAATTGTTGGAATTGATCCTAAAGATTCAGAAAAGAAAATTGAGGTCAAACCTTCAGAAAAAGAGAAATTTGTTGCTCTTGCATTTAAAGTGATGACGGATAAATTTGTAGGCAGCTTGACGTTTATCCGTATTTATTCTGGTAAATTAAAGTCTAAATCTACCGTTTCAAATGCGTTAAAAAACGAAACTGAAGGGATTGGCAGAATGTTACTTATGCATGCAAATAACCGAGAAGATATAACTGAGGCTAGGGCTGGAGATATAGTTGCTTTAGTTGGGCTAAAGAAAACAACCACCGGAGATACTTTATGTTCTGTTGATTTTCCTATATTATTGGAGCGTATGGAATTTCCTGAGCCTGTTATTGAAATTGCTGTGGAACCTAAAACCACTTCAGATCAGGAAAAATTAGGTATTGCTCTAAATAGGTTGGTTGCAGAAGATCCTTCTTTGAGAATGTCAGTAAATGCGGAAAGTGGCCAGACTATATTGAAAGGCATGGGTGAGCTCCATCTTGAGATTATTGTTGATAGAATGAAGCGCGAATTTAACGTTGAGGCTAACGTCGGTGCTCCTCAGGTTGCATATCGTGAAACTATCACTAAATCTGTTGAAATTGATTACATTCATAAAAAACAATCTGGTGGAGCTGGTCAGTTTGCTAAGGTTAAAATAAAATTTGAACCTCTTGAGCCTGGTTCTGGGTTTCAATTTGAAAGTAAAATTGTAGGTGGTGCTATTCCAAAAGAGTATATTCCTGGGGTAGAAAATGGCTTGGAGTTGATAAAAGAAGGTGGTGTAATTTCGGGATTTCCGTTGATTGATTTTAAGGCTACCCTTCTTGATGGTGCTTTTCATGAGGTTGATTCTAGTCCTTTAGCTTTTGAACTTGCTGCTAAAGGTGCTTTTAAAGAGATGGCAAATAAAGCTGGTCCAAAAATGCTGGAGCCTATAATGAAAGTTGAAATCATTACTCCTGAAGAATATATGGGTGATGTTATGGGTGATATAAATAGTAGAAGAGGAAATGTTGCTGATATGCTCGATTTAGGTAATAATAGTAAAATAATTACTGCTTCGGTACCTCTTGCAAATATGTTTGGTTATATCAACGTTTTGCGTTCTATGTCTCAGGGAAGGGCGCAGTATAGTATGCATTTTTCTTGTTATGAGCAAGTGCCACAATATGTGGTTGATGAGTTAAAGTTAGAGTATAATTAAGGGTAATAATTATGACAGCAGTAGTGGAAGCATTTGGAAAGCCGCATGTAAATGTTGGAACAATAGGACATGTGGATCATGGGAAGACGACGTTAACAGCGGCGATAACGAAGCATTATGGAAATTTTGTAGCGTACGATCAGATAGATAAAGCGCCAGAAGAAAGGAAGAGGGGGATAACGATAGCAACAGCGCATGTTGAGTATCAGACGGAAAAAAGGCATTATGCACACGTTGATTGTCCTGGACACGCTGACTATGTAAAGAACATGATAGTAGGTGCAGCACAGATGGATGCGGCGATATTGGTAGTGTCGGGGGTTGATGGGCCAATGCCACAAACGAGAGAGCATATATTGCTGGCGAAGCAGGTAGGTGTTGGATATATCGTGGTGTATATAAATAAAGCTGATGTTGCTGATGCTGATATGATAGATTTAGTAGAAATGGAAGTGAGGGAATTACTGAGTAAATACGGATTTCCAGGGGATGAAGTGCCTGTGGTGGTTGGTTCAGCGCTCAAGGCGCTGGAGGATGACAGCAGCGAATATGGAAAGAAATCAATAGACAAATTGATGGAAAAGTTAGATGAATATGTAGCGGTTCCACCAAGGCCTGTGGATTTACCATTTTTATTGCCAATCGAAGATGTATTTTCGATATCGGGGCGAGGAACAGTGGTAACAGGAAGAATAGAGAAGGGAGAGATAAAGACGGGAGAAGAGATAGAGATAATAGGTCTGAAAGCGACGCAAAAGACGATATGCACAGGTGTTGAGATGTTTAAGAAGTTGCTGGATAAGGGAAGTGCAGGACTCAATGTAGGAATATTGTTAAGAGGAACAAAAAGAGAAGAAGTGGAGAGAGGGCAAGTATTAGCGAAACCGGGGACGATAACACCGCATAGAAAGTTTAAGGCGGAGGTTTATATATTAAAGAAAGAGGAAGGAGGAAGGCATACACCATTTTTTGCGAATTACCAGCCACAGTTTTATTTAAGGACAACGGATGTAACTGGGAGCATAAAATTGCTAGATGGGAAGGAGATGGTAATGCCAGGAGATAATGTGAGTGTAGAAGTAGAATTGCAAGTACCGATAGCAATGGATAAGGGATTGCGTTTTGCGATAAGAGAAGGCGGTAGAACTGTTGGTTCTGGTGTTGTTTCTGAAATTTTGGAGTGAGAGTTTGAGTTATAGGAGTGTAGCTCAATTGGTAGAGCGCTGGTCTCCAAAACCAGAGGTTGTAGGTTCAATTCCTATCGCTCCTGCATTAATGTTGTGGTGGAAATGTTAAAAAGTTTGTGTGGTTTTTTCTGTGATATAAAGCAAGAAATACGAAGAATTGCTTGGGTAAAGAAACAGGAGGTGTTGTCATCTCTATTTGTTGTAATGATTGTTATATTATGCTTTTCGATTTTCTTCTGTTTTGTGGGTTTTATGTCTCTTTACGTAATTAAGGCTTTATTTGGAATTATTTATGGAATGTGAATATAAATGGTATATCATTAAAGTTGATTATGGATATGAGCAAAACATACGCGAATTGGTAAGTAATGCTGTTTATTTTAAGGAAGTGTTTATTCCTTATCAAACGGTATGTAATTCAAAGTCTGATATAAAAGAGTTATGTGAAGTGTATGTATATATGCATCTGTGTGATGAAAGCAAAAATATTTTGAATCAAACGCCTGGATTCTGTAGTGGCGAATCTGGTGATTTTGAGATGATTTCAGATGATGAGATAAGTTTAAAGTGTAAAGAATTTAATAGATATAAATGGTATATCTTGAGAGTTGCTTCCAATTGTGAAGAGAAAGTGCGCCAACATATATTGGAAAATTCTATGAGATTGGGTGTTAATGATTACTTTAAGGAAGTTTTTATTCCATATGAAGAGCTAAGTGAAATAGAGTTAAAATCTAAGAAAATTGCTACACGAAGGAAATGCTTTCCTGGTTATGTCTTTTTATACGTGAATTTATGCGATGAAGTATTGAATTTTATCAATAATATACCAAAATCTCTTAAGGTTTATGGATTTTTGAAAAATGGTAATATTCCAAAGGTAATTTTGGATGATGAGATTCACTCAATGTGTAATGCACTTTATAATGCTCAAGAGACAAAGAAGTTAGGTTATGGTTATGAAAAAGGTGAAAAAGTGAAAATTAATGATGGTCTTTTTCAAAATTTTACTGGTAAGGTAAATATGGTAAACGATGAGAAAAAAATTATTAATGTGGAAGTATCGATTTTAGGTAAGCCGACAATAATAGAGCTTGATCTGGCTCAAGTAGAGAAAATAGAGGATTAATTATGAGTGTTGTAGTTGCTAAGATTAACTTACTTATGGAAGCTGGAAAAGCAGTTCCAGGACCAAAAATTGCTTCAGTACTTGGTCCGCGTGGTATACCTGTTCCTAAGTTTTGTGAAGCTTTTAATAAAGTTACTAGCGCTGCTAACGCTAATTATAAAGTAGGTGATTTAGTAACAGTGCGAATTTCCATAAAGGATGATCGCTCTCATGATTTTACTGTCAGCGGTCCTCCTGTGGCTTATTTACTTAAGCAGGAAGCTAAATTAAGTAAAGGTTCTGGTAATCCTGGTAAAGAATTAGTGGCTAAATTACCTATGTCTGCTATAATTAAAGTGGCAAAGTGCAAGATGGTTGATATGAAAGTGGATAATGAAGATTCAGCAGTGAAAATGGTTGTAGGCACTGCAAAATCTATGGGTATAGAAGTTGTGGAAGGTTAGGTAAATGAATACATATAATGGTAATCCTAAGCAGTGTTTGGAGAAGATTGTTGAGTCTGCTTCAGCAAAATTTAATGAATCAGTTGATGTTGCGGTCAATCTAGGCGTAGATTCATGTAAATCTGAAGAGCAGGTGCGTGGTACAGTAGTTTTGCCTAAAGGTATCGGGAAGAATATTAAAGTAGCTGTTTTCGCTCAAGATAAACATTTATTAGAAGCTGAAAAAGCTGGTGCTGATATTGCAGGAGGAGAGGATTTAGTTGAAGAAATAAAAAAAGGTAGAAAATTAGATGTTGATTGGTGCATTACTACTCATGATTTTATGGCAAAAATCACTCCTATTGCAAAAGTATTGGGTGCTAAAGGGCTGATGCCTAACCCTAAATTTGGTACTGTGACTTCTAACATTGCAGAAGCTATTAAAACCATTAAGTCTGGTCAGATAAAATTTAGAACAGATAAAAATGGTGTTATTCATGGTAAATTAGGAAATATTAAATTTGATATTGATGACTTGCTAGAAAATTTAAAAGCCTTTCTTAAAGTAATTAAAGATAATAAACCTATTTCTGTGAAAGGAGTTTACTTTAAGGGTATTTTTTTAAATTCAACTATGGGTAAAGCTTATAAGATAAGCAAACTGGAAGATATAATTTAAGGGAGCGATACCGTGAAGCGTAAAAATAAAGATGAATTTATACAGAACACAATAAACGTATTTGTAAATAATGATTTCTTAATATTAGTAAATTTTAAATCTATAAATGCTAATGATTCATTAATCCTGAGGAATAACCTGAAGTCTATAACAGGTGGGGTATTAGTAGTTAAAAATACTCTGGCTCGCTTGGCTTTGGAAAGGACTGGCAAATTTTCTTATTTATCAGGCAAATTTTCTGGTCCTGTTGCTATTATATACTCTAGTGGCATAGTAGAAGCTGCAAAGTTAATAGTTGATTTTGCTAATGCTAACAAAGAAAAAATGTCTGTGATTTGCGCGGCTCATTTAAATGAATTGTTAACAGTGGAAGATGTTAATAAACTGGCTAAGTTGCCTTCTCTGGATGAATTGCGTGTTAAAATTATGCGTTTAATATCTTATGATATTCCTGCTCGATTGGCGTTGTCTATTAATTCATCTTCTATGAGGCTTATGAGAGTTTTGGATTATTATAGTTCTAAAAAATAAATTTATTGTTAAGTAAGGTGGTAATTATGAGTAATGTAAAAAGTGATTTGGTTGATAAAATATTATCTTTAAATCTATTAGAGGCTTCTGAACTTGTAAAAGTTCTAGAAGAGAAAATAGGGTTGCCTGCTGGTTCTTTTCTTGGTGGAGCTGTTGGTGCTGGGGCGCCTGTTGGCGATAATGCTGCTGCTCCTGCTGCTCAAGAGAAAGTTGAATATAAAGTTGTGATTAAAGAAATTGATGCGAGTAAAAAAATAGGAGTTATTAAAGCTGTGAGAGAGGTTAATTCTACATTGGGTTTAAAAGAAGCAAAAGAGTTGGTTGAATCTTTACCTAAAGATTTGACTGCTAATGTTCCTAAAGACGAAGCAGAAAAAATCAAGCAAAAACTTATTGAAGCAGGAGCAACTAAAGTGGAGCTTGAATAATATTTAATGTATTAATTTTATATTGATATAGCTCTTTTAATTAGTTTGGGGTATTTTAATGGTTGATTCTTCTTATATGTACGCTTCTGGTGCTTTTGTTCCTAGAGTTTCTTATTCTAGGTCGATTGATTTAAAAGATTCTTTATTGGATTTGGTTAAGGTTCAAAAAGAATCGTATGATTCATTTACTCCTCAGAATAAGGGTAATGAAAGACTTGAAGTTATCTTTCATACAATCTTTCCAATAAATGATCCTTTGCGTAGAGCTACTATTGAGTTTATAAGTTGTAGGGTGGATGATCCTAAGTATGATGAATCTGAGTGTATAAAGCGTGGTGTAACTTTTTCTGCTCAGGTTATTGCTTCTATACGTCTTGTTGTTATGCAGGATGGTATTTCTCTTGATGAATATAAATCGATTAAAGAGAGTGGAGATCATTCTAAACTTGCAACCGTTGTAAAATCTATAGAAGAGCAGAAAGTCCACTTTTGTGGGTTGCCTATGATGACTGATAAGGGCACTTTCATCATTAATGGTGTGGAAAAAGTTATCGTCTCACAAATGCATAGGTCTCCTGGTGTATTCTTTGATAGCGATAAGGGAAAAACTTACAATTCTGGTAAATTGATCTATTCTGCTAGAATTATTCCTTATAGGGGTTCTTGGCTTGATATTGAATTTGATGTTAAAGACCATTTGTATTTTCGTGTTGATAGAAAAAGAAAATTGCCAATCTCAGTTTTATTAAAGGCGTTGGGTTTATCAAATAATGATATACTCGATAGATTTTATGAGAAAATAAAGTATGTAAAACATAAAGATGGTTGGAAAGTGCCTTTTGTTCCTGATAAATTTAAAGGAGTGAGGCTGCCTTTCGACTTAATGGATATTGAAGGTAATGTGCTGCTTAAAGCTAACGTTCGTATTACCTCAAGACTAGCTAAAAAGCTATATGATAATGAATTGAAAGAGTATCTGGTTCCTTTTAATTCTATATGTGGTTTATTCCTCGCAGAAGATTTAATGGATAGTGCTAGCTCTACGAAAATTTTATCTGCTGGTGAATCTATAAAGCTGGAAGACATAAAGAAGCTTGAGTTATTATCTGTAGATGAAATATCAGTGTTGAACATAGATAATTTGTTTGTTGGACCTTATATATTAAATACGCTTTTCTTAGATGAAAACATGTCTTATCAGGATGCACTATATGAAATATATAGAGTTTTGCGTCCTGGTGAAGTTCCTGTTTTAGAGATAGTAGAAGAGTTTTTCCGTAATCTTTTCTTCAGTCCGGAATATTATGATTTGTCTAACATTGGTAGGTTGAAGCTTAACTCTTACCTTGGATTAAATTATGATGAGGATTTAACTGTTTTAACGCATGAAGATATTATTGAAATTGTGAAAAAAATAGTATTGTTACGTGACGGTCAAGGATCTGTAGATGATATTGATCATTTAGGAAACAGAAGAGTAAGATCAGTTGGAGAGTTTATAGAAAATCAATTTAGAACTGGGTTGTTGAAATTGGAACGCGCAATAGTTGATTCTATGTCCACTTCTAGTTTAGATAAAGTTTCTCCATCTGATTTTATTAATCCAAAAGTGTTAACTAATGTCTTAAGAGATTTCTTCAATTCTTCTCAATTATCTCAATTTATGGATCAGACTAATCCGTTATCTGAAATAACACATAAAAGAAGGTTATCCGCGTTAGGTCCTGGCGGTTTAACAAGAGAACGGGCAGGATTTGAGGTGCGTGATGTTCATCCAACTCATTATGGAAGAATTTGCCCTATTGAGACTCCTGAAGGGCAAAATATAGGGTTAATCAACAGCTTAGCTATATACGCGCGTATTAATAAATATGGTTTCATTGAAAGCCCTTATAGAAAAGTAGTCAATAGGGTTGTTACTGATCAAATTGAGTATCTTTCTGCTATAGACGAAGGCTCACATCATATAGCTGACACTAGCGTAAAGCTTGATGAAAATAATTGCTTTGTTGATGACATGCTATACTGTAGATATGCTGGTAGCTTCGTCATGGTAAGTAGCGACCAAGTTAGTTACATTGACGTATCTCCTAAGCAGGTAATATCAGTTGCAGCTTCCTTGATTCCATTTTTAGAAAATGATGATGCTAATAGAGCATTAATGGGCTCAAATATGCAACGTCAGGCCGTACCTTTATTGAAGCCTACCGCTCCTCTGGTTGCTACTGGTATGGAGTCTTTTGTAGCTTCTGGCTCTGGTGCTGTAGTTTTAGCAAAACGCGATGGCATAGTTGATAGTTCTGATAGTAACTCTATAGTTATACGTGCTTTTGATAAAGAAAGGGTTAACTACTTGGACGTAGATATTTATCATCTAAGGAAGTTTCAGCGTTCTAACCATAATACTTGTATTAATCAAAGACCGCTAGTGTGCGTAGGTGATTATGTTAAAAAGGGTGATGTAATAGCTGATGGTCCTGCAATTAACAGTGGTGAGTTGGCGCTTGGTAAAAATTTGCTAGTCGCTTTTATGTCTTGGCAAGGTTATAATTTTGAAGACTCTATTATTATTTCTAGTGAAGTTGTTAAAAAAGATCTCTTTACTTCTATTCATATAGAAGAATTTGACTGTGTTGTACATGATACCCCTTTAGGATCAGAAAAAATAACTCGTGCTATACCTGGTGTTAATGAAGAAAATCTATATCACTTGGATGATAGTGGTATAGTGAAAATTGGTACAAGAGTTGGTCCAGGCTATATTCTGGTAGGTAAAGTTACACCTAAACCTTCTCTTTCATTGCCTCCTGAAACGAAGTTATTAATGACAATTTTTGGTGAAAAGTCATTCGATTGTGCGGATTCCTCTTTATATACATCTCCAGATGTTGAAGGGACAGTAATTGATGTACAAGTCTTTACACGCAGGGGGGTTGAAGAAAATGAAAGGGCATTACTCATCAAACAAAAAGAGATAAATGACTTTGAGGAAGAGCGAGATTATATAATCAATGTTACTAGTGAATATTTCTATGATGAATTGAAGAAACTTCTTATTAATTCTGGTTCTCAAGATCGAGAAAAATTTGACTCTATTGAACGTGAGCAATGGTGGGGTATAGGATTAAAAAACCAATCCATTTCTGAGCAAGTTAAGAGCTTAAAAAAAGATTTTGATGAAAAAGTATCACATGCAATAGCACAGTTTAAGCGAAAAGTAGAAAAATTACATGAAGGTTATGACCTGCCTCAAGGTGTGTCGATGTCAGTAAAAGTTTTCATTGCTGTGAAACATAGTCTGCAACCAGGGGATAAAATGGCTGGTAGACATGGAAATAAAGGTGTGATTTCTCGAGTTGTGCCAGTGGAAGATATGCCTTATTTGGAAGATGGTACTCCTGTTGATATTATTCTTAACCCTCTTGGTGTTCCTTCACGAATGAATGTAGGGCAAATACTGGAAACGCATGTAGGTTGGGCTTGTAGAAAATTAGGGGAAAAGGTAAGTAATATTCTCGATGAGATCAATAAGATCAAAAGTGCTTTTTGCAAGGGAATTAGGTCCCTTAACGATGATAATTTTACACAATTTGCAGTAGCATACCTTGATAATAAAAAAATTGAAAATATTGATGATGATGAAATAACGGCTTCTGTTTTAAATACACCTAATAAGAATGCACTAAATGACGAGTTGAATGAGTTAGTAGAGAACTATTTGAACTCTTGTAAAAGTTCATACAGCAATTTACGTAACTTCCTGATTGAGGTTTATAGCTATGGCAGTAACGTATCTATCTGTAATGATATTCGTAATATTAGTGATAATAATCTCATTGAATTTGCACGCAAATTACGTGATGGCGTTCCTGTTGCTGCACCTGTATTTGAGGGTCCAAAAGATGAACAAATAGCAAAATTATTTGAACTTGCTGGTTTAGATAACTCTGGACAAGCTGTATTATATGACGGTTGCAGTGGTGAAAAATTCGACCGCAAGGTTACAGTTGGTTACATGTACATGCTTAAGTTGCACCACTTGGTTGATGGTAAAATTCATGCGCGTTCAGTAGGGCCTTATAGTTTGGTTACTCAACAACCTCTTGGAGGAAAATCTCATTTTGGTGGTCAGCGTTTTGGTGAAATGGAATGTTGGGCATTACAAGCCTATGGTGCTGCTTATACTTTGCAGGAAATGTTAACTGTGAAGTCTGATGATATTAATGGTAGAGTTAAGATTTATGAATCGATAATAAAAGGTGACAGTAATTTTGAATGTGGAATTCCTGAATCCTTTAATGTGATGATAAAAGAACTACGTTCTTTATGTTTAAATGTAGATTTAAAGCAAAATGATGTAGTGATTGAAGATATATCTCACACTAACATTGCACAACCTTTTAATGAGGTTAGCATATCGATTGCTAGCCCTGAAAGTATTAAGCGTATATCTTGTGGTGAGATAGAAGATGTTTCAACTGCAAATTATCGTACGTTCAAAGTTGAGAAAGGTGGATTATTTTGCCCTAAGGTTTTTGGTCCTGTCAATGACGATGAATGTTTATGTGGAAAATACAAAAAAAGAAGACACAGAGGTCGCATATGCGAAAAATGCGGAGTAGAAGTTACATCTTCTAAAGTAAGAAGAGAAAGGATGGGTCATATAGAGCTTGCATCTCCTGTTGCTCATATATGGTTTTTGAAATCGCTTCCTTCAAGAATTGGAGCATTATTAGATATGTCTCTCAGAGATATTGAGAATATTTTATATAGCGATAATTATATCGTAATAGATCCTCTTGTTTCGCCTTTTGAAAAAGGTGAGATTATTAGTGAAAAAGCTTATAATGAAGCTAAAGATAGCTATGGGATCGATAGTTTTGTAGCTATGCAAGGTGTTGAAGCTATAAGAGAGTTGCTAACGCGCCTTGATTTACATGAAATTAGGAAGGATTTAAGACTAGAATTAGAATCTGTTGCTTCTGAGATAAGAAGAAAGAAAATTATAAAGAGATTGCGTATTGTTGAAAACTTCATTAAATCTGGAAATAGGCCTGAGTGGATGATACTTACAACTATACCTATTTTACCACCTGATTTGCGTCCTTTGGTATCGCTTGAGAGTGGTCGTCCTGCAGTTTCTGATCTGAATCATCATTATAGGACTATTATTAATAGAAATAACAGGTTGAGGAAATTGTTGAGCTTAAATCCTCCTGAGATTATGATTCGTAATGAAAAAAGGATGTTACAAGAAGCAGTTGATTCTCTTTTTGATAATAGTCGTCGTAATACTTTGGTAAATAAAGCTGGTGCTGTTGGATATAAAAAGTCCATTAGTGATATGTTAAAAGGAAAACAGGGTCGTTTTCGCCAGAACCTCTTAGGAAAAAGGGTAGACTACTCTGGACGTTCTGTAATAGTTGTTGGTCCAACTTTGAAACTAAATCAGTGTGGATTACCAAAAAGAATGGCTCTTGAACTATTCAAACCTTTTGTTTACTCAAAGCTTAAGATGTATGGTATGGCTCCAACTATTAAGTTTGCTAGTAAGTTGATAAGAGCAGAAAAACCAGAAGTTTGGGATATGCTTGAAGAGGTAATAAAAGAGCATCCTGTTTTGTTGAATAGAGCGCCTACGCTACATAGACTTGGTATTCAGGCTTTTGAGCCAATCCTTATTGAAGGCAAAGTAATACAGCTTCATCCGCTTGTCTGTACGGCGTTTAATGCTGATTTTGATGGTGATCAAATGGCAGTGCATGTGCCAATTTCATTGGAAGCTCAGCTTGAAGCTAGGGTGTTGATGATGTCCACTAATAACGTTTTAAGTCCTTCTAATGGCAGACCGATTATAGTTCCTAGTAAAGATATAGTACTTGGTATATATTATCTGACTTTACAAGAACCTAAGGAAGATAATTTACCATCTTTTGGTGCTTTTTGTGAAGTTGAGCATTCCTTGAGTGATGGTACTTTACATATTCATTCTAGTATAAAGTATAGGATGGAGTATATTAATAGCAGCGGTGAAACTCACTATAAAACTGTTTGTACAACTCCTGGCCGTTTAATATTATGGCAAATTTTTCCTAAGCATGAGAATCTAGGCTTCGATCTAATAAATCAGATATTAACAGTCAAGGAAATAACTGGTATAGTTGATTTGGTATATCGTAACTGTGGTCAAAGTGCTACAGTGGCATTTTCTGATAAATTAATGGTACTTGGCTTTGAGTATGCCACATTTTCTGGTGTCTCTTTTGGTCGTTGTGATATGGTTATACCTGAAACTAAAGCTACACATGTTGATCACGCGAGGGGTGAAATTAAGAAATTCTCTATGCAATATCAAGATGGGCTAATAACTAGAAGTGAGAGGTATAACAAGGTTATAGATGAATGGTCTAAGTGTACGGATATGATAGCTAATGATATGTTAAAAGCAATATCTATATATGATGGAAATAGTAAGTACAACTCAGTGTATATGATGGTTAACTCTGGTGCAAGGGGTTCTACTTCACAGATGAAACAGCTAGCAGGAATGCGAGGGCTCATGACCAAACCTTCTGGTGAGATTATAGAAACACCTATAATTTCTAATTTCCGTGAAGGATTGAACGTATTTGAATACTTTAATTCTACTCACGGTGCGCGTAAAGGTTTAGCTGACACTGCACTTAAAACTGCAAACTCTGGATACTTAACTCGTCGTTTAGTTGATGTATCTCAAAATTGCATAGTTACAAAGCATGACTGTAAAACAAAAAATGGTCTTGTTGTGAGAGCTACAGTTGAAGGAAGTACTATAGTTGCATCTCTAGAGAGTGTTGTGCTGGGTAGAACAGCTGCAAATGATATATATAACCCAGTGACAAAAGAATTATTAGTAAAAGCAGGGGAATTAATTGATGAGGATAAAGTAAAGCAAATCAGCATTGCAGGTCTTGATGTTGTAAAAATTAGATCGCCTTTAACTTGTGAAATAAGTCCTGGTGTATGTTCTTTATGTTATGGAAGAGACCTTGCAACTGGTAAAATTGTTTCAATAGGTGAAGCAGTTGGTGTTATAGCTGCTCAATCTGTTGGAGAGCCAGGTACTCAGTTAACGATGCGTACTTTTCATATAGGTGGAGTAATGACTAGAGGCGTTGAATCCTCGAATATTATAGCTTCTATTAATGCTAAAATAAAGTTAAACAATAGTAATATAATTATAGATAGAAACGGAAATAAAATTGTGATAAGCCGTTCCTGTGAAGTCGTGTTGATTGATAGCCTTGGTAGTGAGAAGTTGAAGCACAGTGTACCTTACGGCGCTAAGCTTTATGTAGATGAGAGTGGGTCAGTAAAAATTGGCGATAAAGTTGCGGAATGGGATCCTTATACATTGCCTATTATCACGGAGAAGACTGGTACAGTGTCTTATCAGGACTTAAAAGATGGAATTTCGATCACTGAAGTGATGGATGAATCTACAGGAATATCAAGCAAAGTAGTAAAAGACTGGAAATTGCATTCTGGTGGAGCTAATTTACGTCCTCGTATTGTGCTGCTTGACGATAATGGTAAAGTAATGACACTCGCAAGTGGCGTTGAAGCATGTTATTTTATACCAATCGGTGCAGTGCTCAATGTACAAGATGGCCAGAAGGTTCATGCAGGTGATGTTATTACAAGAACACCAAGAGAGTCAGTTAAAACTCGTGATATTACTGGTGGTTTACCGAGGGTTATAGAGTTATTTGAAGCACGTCGTCCTAAAGAGCATGCTATTGTTAGTGAGATAGATGGCTATGTAGCGTTTTCTGAAAAAGACCGTAGAGGAAAATGCAGTATATTAATTAAACCTGTAGATGAACAAATTTCTCCAGTTGAATATTTGGTATCAAGAAGTAAGCATGTAATAGTCAATGAAGGTGATTTTGTACGTAAAGGTGATCTATTGATGGATGGTGACCCTGATCTCCATGATATTTTACGTGTGCTTGGGTTAGAAGCTTTAGCGCACTATATGATTTCTGAAATACAGCAAGTTTATAGATTGCAGGGTGTTCGTATAGACAATAAGCATTTAGAGGTGATCTTAAAACAAATGCTACAAAAAGTGGAAATTACTGATCCTGGTGATACTATGTACTTGGTTGGCGAAAGCATTGACAAGCTGGAAGTTGATAGGGAAAATGATGCTATGAGTAACTCTGGCAAACGGTCTACTCATTATCTTCCTATTCTGCAGGGGATTACTAGGGCAAGTCTTGAAACTAGCTCCTTTATTTCTGCTGCCTCTTTCCAAGAGACAACAAAAGTACTTACAGAAGCAGCATTCTGCGGGAAGAGTGATCCTTTAAGTGGATTAAAAGAAAATGTTATAGTAGGAAGATTAATTCCTGCTGGTACAGGTTTGATTATGAATAAGATCAGAGCACTTTCACTTTGTGATAATGTGGATAAATATGAAAAATATTTTGATATTGAAACTTATGACGAGGAATGGTTGATGGATAATGGTTGTCATTTACACTCTGGTGAGGAAGAGAGCGTAGTGGCATACGATCAGTCGAATTGAGTACAGCTAGTGTGTCTCTTGACCAAAAAAGCCAATAATATTTTCTTTCACTTCTGTGCTATCTGTCATGTTATTTACTCTCACACGAAATTCAGATGAGCCTTGAAGCCCGCTACTGTACCAACCTATGTGTTTGCGGGCCATCTTTATTCCTGTGTCATTTCCATAGTACTCAAGAATATTGTCGTAATGCTCGAGTATGATGCTTAATCTCTCTGAAGCTGTTGGCTCAGAAGTTTCACTTCCACTGAGAAAGTTCATTGCTTGATTAATCAGCCAAGGTTTACCGTAGGCACCACGACCTATCATCACTCCGTCTGCTCCAGATTCTTTGAGAGCATTCTGAATATCATTTAAATTTTTAATATCGCCATTTACTATAACTGGAATTTTCACTTGCTCTTTAACATTTCTAACGAATTTCCAATCTGCTTGACCATTATAAAGCTGCGCTCTTGTTCTTCCATGCACAGTGATCATTTTTGCTCCTAAGTCTTCGGCAATTTTCGCAAGTCTCGAGGCATTGCGATTTTCATCGTTCCATCCAGTGCGCATTTTCACCGTAACTGGCATATTCACTGCTTTGACCACAGCTTCAATTATCTCAGCGGCTTTTTTCTCATCACGCATTAGCGCTGATCCTGCATAACCGTTTACAACTTTTTTAACAGGGCAACCAAAGTTTATGTCTATAATTTTTGCTCCCATGTCCTCGTTTAATTTTGCAGCCTCCGCCATAACATCTGGCTCACACCCAGCAAGCTGCACAGCAGTTAATGCATCGACTTTTGCTTTTTGCAAACTCTGGCGAGTTTGCATAATCATAGCTCTGCTTGCGATCATCTCTGAAACTAACAAACTTGCACCAAGTTTCTTCACAATACTTCTAAACGGATAATCAGTCACTCCAGACATTGGAGCTAAAATAACTGGAGAATCAATTGTCAAATTTCCTACTTGTAGGGACATATATTCTATGTGTTCAAACCTAGCGCATTTACACATACTGTTACAACACTTTGTATAGCCGAACTTACTTTTTCCATAAGAGAAGGCTCTACCTCTACTATCTCAGCTCTCTCATAATGACCAGGTGCCAAGTATACCGTTTCTTGTTCTTTATTTCCCCATAGCTCGTTGTTCTGCTGATAACCTTCATTTATCATTCCCGCATTTGGCAGAAACAATGTATTTACATCATTACCATTATTTTTATAGTAGACGTCAATTTCAATATTAGCCAGCGAAGCTAAGATAGAAATTTCTTCTATGAAAACATGGTAACTTTGGCTGCTGATTGCCTCTAGATAAGATCTATAAATGGATTTGCCATTGAGAAAAGAATTTGCTGCAGTATCACTATTATAATTTCTATCATATTTTCTTTCACTAATATTGAGATTACTAGCACTAATGCTTCTTAAATCACCTATAACTTCATTTTCTTTTAATGTTGTAAGACAACATAACTTTTTATTAATTTATTAGTCTTTTTTTTGATCTTCTCTACCCGTCTGTTTGTATGCTGAACCAAATCTTTTATTGAGTCCGACATATCAATCAAATGATTTGGATTTTCTAAGAATGCACCAAAAACTTTCTGCATCTGTCCCTTCAATAACTCAGGCATCCTTGGATCATTCAAAGAGTTAAATTGACTTAAAAATTTGTGCCATTCCATTCTCATATCTTGTGCTTTTTCAGTTTTATATTGACCAGAGCTATTATCACCAAATACCGCATGGAAAAAGCAGTTGCCATCACCTGTAGTATTATATTGAACAATTTTTGTTTGCTTACTTTCTACTGAATCTAAACTTACTCCGCTATCTTTACGACTTATATTTCCTGGACCACCTAATACAGGGCTTGGCGTGCCAGCCCTGCTTTGTTCATCCTTTTTCAACGCTTTTGCAAATTCTTTTCTCTTCTCTATTAATTGCTCTGAACTAAGTTCATATTTTAGCTGATCATCAATTTCATCAAACGATTTGCCTGCTTTCAGCATATCTGTAATTTTCTTAGCATTCTCTAAGGCAAATATTCCACAATTATACTTATCATCTTGTTGTTTAGCTTTTGAGTTTCTAATACTACTATTGTCTATTCCTAGAGTTTTCTGTAGCGCACTTGATACCTCTTCTGGTAATGGTTCACCAAATGAATCGCAATAATATGCTCTAAACTTTTTACTCTTTTCATCATGAGAAATAACCAATGTTACCCAATGATTGTTATTTAAGTTAAGAATTGAAGATAATACTAAATTGTTATCCCCTTTTACTTTATCTTTATATTCTTGCAATCGGTTCCCCAGAAAAGATGTAAGATTATCGAGGCAAGAAAAGAACACTCCTTTGGAAAATTCCCTGTGACCTTTTTTACGATATGGCATCCATCCATAGTAACTTTTTGCAATCTCTGCAATATCAAAATTACTTAACCAAAATTTATAATCTTCTTTTTTATTTGTCTTATATACAAAAGAATCCTTATTTTCTTTGCAGTCAAAAATACCACTATCCCTATCAGGAGTTTTCGGTCTTGCTTGCTTTTCTGGAGTCTTGCCTTGCAAATCTTGTAGTTCTGTATCTTTTTCTTCACTCTTTTCCCCCTTTGAAGCTCTTTTTCCATTAATATAGTTCTTCGCTAAGTAAAATAAAGGTTCAACAACCATTTTGTATGCTACTGTAAGAATTATTCCCATTAAAACCCAAACTACGGGGTTAGAGATGAGCATAGCAAGTGGAAAGGTCAATAGAGGGGATCCTATTACCGCCCCTAAACAGCCAGCAGCGAATGTGGCTGCTAGGCATACACAAGTAGCGTAGATAACGAATTCCTCACCAGCAAAGTCAGTGCTCTCTTTCTGATTATTTTTTGTAATACCCAACATACTACACCCTATGAACGCTAAGTTAATTAAATTTTAACAAATTCTAACAAAAAAATCAACCATAATAATTTTAGTAGTATGAGAATATATTGAATATTAAGAGCTTTTGGAGTACAGTAACAATGTTAGTAATAGCACAATATATGCACGATATAGAATATATACGCAAAAACCCTGAAGGATTTGAAAAGGCAATGAAAAGCAGGGGAATTAGAGAATCTACTGCGGAAGAGATATTAGAAATCGATCACGAGAAAAGATCATTAACCACTAAACTGCAGGATTTGAATAGGCAGCGCAATGAAATCACAGAGGAAATAAAAAAGCTTAAAATGAGCAAGAGCCCCTGTGAAGAGCAAATAGAGTTGTCAAAAAGCATCACAAATGAGATAGAGGCAATCAGCTTAAAAGAACAAGCAGAAAAGGATAAGTTAGTGAATGTTTTATCTAACTTGCCGAATATTCCTGCGCAAGATGTGCCAATAGGCGCAGATGAGAACTCTAATTTAGAGGTGAGAAGATATGGAGGAAAAAGACAGTTTGATTTTACAGCAAAATCTCATTATGAGCTCGGGGAAAAGTTAGGTTTAATGGACTTCGAACAAGCGGCGAGAATTTCCGGATCAAGATTTACGATATTAAAAGGACAGTTAGCTAAGCTTGGACGAGCGCTAATAAATTGTATGCTTGAAATGCATGTTAATGAATTTGGCTATACTGAGGTTTACCACCCGGCTTTGGTGAAAAACGAAGCTATGTATAATGTTGGTCAGCTACCGAAATTTTCTGACGATTCGTATTTAACTACCGACGAATTGAGGTTGATTCCCACAAGTGAAGTGTTTTTAACAAATTTAGTTGCTGACAAAATAATGGAAGAAAAAGAACTGCCTATTCGCTTTACTGCATATTCGGAGTGCTTTCGTAAAGAAGCAGGTAGTGCAGGTCGCGATACCAGGGGCATGATAAGGCAACACCAATTTGGTAAAGTGGAGTTGGTAAGCATCACAACTGAAGACCAATCAAATGATGAGCTTGAGCGTATGACGAGTGTTGCTGAAGAGATATTAAAAAAATTAGAATTGCCATACAGAGTAATGCTGCTTTGCAGTGGCGATATGGGTTTTGCTGCACAAAGGACTTATGACATAGAGGTATGGTTACCTGGGCAAAATAAATATAGAGAAATATCAAGCTGCTCAAATTGTGGTGCATTTCAAGCAAGAAGGATGAACGCTAAATACTCTTCAGAAACTGATAAAAAGATGAAAAAATATATTCACACTTTAAACGGCTCAGCTTTAGCTATAGGAAGAACGATTATTGCCATAATGGAGAATTATCAAAATTCTGACGGGTCGATTGCAATACCAAACGTGTTGCAAAAATACATGAGTAATGATACTGTTATAAGCAAATAATAATTTTGACATATAGAAAAGCGAGGAAATAAAGATGAAGGTTCTGGTTATAGGTTCTGGTGGGCGTGAGCACGCTCTACTTTGGGCTCTAAAAAAATCTCCTATCTTGACTGAGTTATATGTAACTCCTGGTCGCCAAGCTATGAAAGATCTTGGGGCTCTTGTGGATGTAAATATTCAAAATTCAGTAGATGTTACACAATTTTGCAAGAGAGAAAATATAGAGTTGGTTGTTATTGGTCCAGAACAACCAATAATTGATGGGCTTGCTGATGATTTAGTTGCAGAGGGAATAAATGTTTTTGCTCCAAGTCAAGCAACTGCAAAACTTGAGGGATCGAAGTCTTTCACCAAGGGACTATGTAAACGATATGGTATACCAACTGCCAAGTACGAGTGTTTTGTTGATGAAGGGTTAGCTAAAGATTTTGTACGTAGCAATAAAATAAAGTTTCCACTTGTAGTGAAAGCAAATGGAATTGCAGCAGGAAAAGGGGTGGTTATATGTAATACAGAAAGCGAAGCTTTTTCAGCAATAAATTCAATGCTAGTGGAGAAAAAATTTGGTGAATCAGGTGAAGAAATAATCATAGAAGAGTTTTTAGTTGGAGAAGAAGTAAGTTTTTTTGCTCTTATTGATGGGTTGAAAGTAGTAACTCTTGGGTGTGCAAAAGATTATAAGAGAGTTGATGAAAGTAATGAAAGCCAAAATACTGGAGGTATGGGGTCGTACTCATCACCTTCAATTATAAGTAAGGACATGGAGCAAAAAATTATCCAAAAAATAATATACCCTACAGCTCAAGCATTGGTTAACATGGGTACGTCTTATAAAGGAGTACTCTTTGCTGGTTTAATGATTTGCAAAGATAGCCCAAAACTTCTCGAGTATAACGTTAGATTCGGTGATCCAGAAACGCAATCTATATTACCTAGATTTGATTCAAATTGCGATTTGTTAAAATTGATGTTGTCAGTTGCAGAAGGAAAGTTAAATGTCAAAATGGTGGAACTTAACAACAAATCTACAGTTTGTGTAGTTGTTGCAAGTAAAGGCTATCCGGGTGATTATCAAAAGGGAGAAGTAATTAAAGGATTAGATAAGATTGAAAGCATTCCTGGTGTGTTGGTGTTTCATGCTGGTACTAAATTCGATGAAAGTGGTAACTTAGTTTCCGATGGCGGAAGAGTGCTAAATATAGTAGCAGAAGGGAGCACTATAGAGGAAGCCAAAAGTAAGCTGTACTCAGCATTAAATTTTTTAGAATGGCCAGGGGGCTTCTTCAGATACGATATCGGTAGTTAATGTTAGCTGTCGGTTAGCAGGTGGTTCACAGAAACGAAAAACTTCCTTGACAAACTCCGCCAGCACTCTTATCATGAAACTGAAGCTATTGTATTTGCTTTCGCCAATCTGCAGATTAAAAGGTAAGGATTACTTAATGTATCGGCGTCTTATGTTCAATTTTTTGCAGTATATAGATACTGTATGTCTTTACAAAACTTCATCTACATCTAGATTTTTATCTAAATAAGCTGAACGCGCTTATAAAGCGTTACAAGACATCAAAAAATGCCAATACTCGACAGAGATAGTAAAAGACTAGCTAACTCGGGGATTCTTTGTCTTTTTTTCTGCTTAGTAAATTTCTTAAACATTTGCAGCGTAAGTTAGTTGCAATTAAAAGCAGCTAAATCTTGCTTGTCAAGTGTTTAAAACATAAAAAACGCCAATATTTTAAAGCGGATAATAACCCCAGGGCTTCTTTTGCCTTTTTTTTCATTTAGTAAATTTCTTAAATATTTATAGCTAAACGACAACCGTCATCCCGCTACGTGTTAGCGGGATCTAGAGATACCGCGGCGGTATGACGTAGGGAAACCTTTCTTGGGTTAGCTATAAAACTAATCAGCATCTTGTTTAGCACATATAAATTAAGTTTCACAAATATAGTGCTAAACCTTGAAAATATGTTATAGCTACTTCTTCCAATTTAGTGGTGGGTTTTGACAGTACACATGTTATTTTACTAGCTACCAACTCAAGTGTCACAGAAGTTGCAATCACTGCATTTATATTCTGTACTTTAACATTTACTCTACTTTCTATTAGAGGCTTTACCCCCCTACATCATTACGTACAGCAGTATGATTTATTTCATTTTTAGTTCCACTACTATGCTGCAACAAGATATCCCCATTAACTTTTATTTCAACATTTTTGTCACTACTACCATTGTTAAAATTTAATCCCTCATCTCTTCTACTTTGTCTTTTTTCTTTTAATTTTAATTCAGTTTCTCTTTCATCAAGTACGGAAACGGTAGGAAATGGGATGTGAGTTTTTTCCTGACCATCTTGATTTATAGCTCTTGTTGTATTAAAAGCTTCGTTGCTTTTACATGATATTGTATAAGTAAGTGGTGTGTAGATTTTTTCTTCACTATCTGGATATTTTATAGTTATTGTTGCATTAAGAATGTCTTTCAGAATATCGTTTTCTCTAGCTATGTCTAAAATTTCTTGAATAACTTTGCGATCATGTAATGCGGCAAGTAACTTATCAGTTACTTTTTGATTATTTTTATGTTTTATAGTTATTGTTGTGTCAAGAATATCTCTCAGAATACCGTTTTCTTTAGCTACTCTTAACATTTTCTCAACAGCTATACTATCTTTACGTAGTATAGCATAAGCAAGTGATATAATAGTTGGTTCTTTACCCCGATGTTTGGTTACTTCCGTAGTAAGAATCCTTTGTTTTTCCTTTTTAGATATTTTTTCTAGTTCTTCAGCAATGCTACTTTTTTTGCCTTTTATTTTTGATGCTAATTTTAAAATATTTTTTTCATCTTTCTCTTTCAATTTCGAATCGTTTACCTGATGAGTCATTTTTTTTCTCAAGGTCTTTCTTATTAAACTAAGTATAACATTTCCTCTCTTCGTGGTTATAATATTTGCTTTTATGAATCAGTTGTGTTGATAATGTATTAATTGCATAGTTCAGACATTGTTTTATAAAGCAAAATTTTAGTAGACCACCTTACAAGAACGTTTCTTGCTAATTCTGAATCCGAAAAAAGGACGCAGTAAAGTTATTTGTAAGGGAAGAATGAAACTTGTAGCTATAGCTAAACTGACTTACGATAATTTGAAAAACCGTCATCCCGCTGCTTGTTAGCGGGATCTAGAGATACCGCTACATTAATATTGTATTAATAAAAACTTAATAATAATCCTTAATAATATATGAACTAACATGTTCGCAATTTCGTATGACAGAGGAAACAAAAGATGGATATGCTTCCTTATATGTTGCAATTCAGGAAGGTAATATTGAAGCTGCAGAACTACTAATAAAGTGTGGCACAAACGTCAATGATCATTATGAACGCAATCGTACGCCACTGCATATTGCCATCGGACGCAAACAATTAGAAATAGCAAAATTGCTAATAAAAAATGGAGCAAACGTTAATGCAAAAACTCAAAATCATGGTAAAGATGATCTAACACCAATGCACTTTGCAGTTTTTGCAAATACGCCAGAATTTATAGAATTACTAGCTAGCCATGGTGCATTGATTAATGAAAGAGAAAGCACCGAAGGGTATACTCCTCTTCACTTTGCTGCTTTGTATGGGAACAAAAATATAATACAAGCCTTAATTGATAAGGGACAAGATATTGAAGATGTGGACAATAATGGGCGAACAGCTCTGTTTTTAGCTGCTAGGCAGTGCACTGAAGCAGAAGATGATAGCAGAATAGAAATTATCAAGTATTTGATAGACAAGCTCAAAGCAGATGTAACAAAGAAAGACAATAATAACAATGCAGTACTCTTTCCTGCCGCTAATAATTGCCCTGGAAAAGTGGTAGAATTCATCATTGAGCAATATATAAAAATCTTTGAGTTAGAGAATTTTATCAACCACAAAAATAATGATGGAATGGATGCTTTGGATATTGCGCTGAATAGTGGAAACGAAAAAGCTATTGAAGTATTAAGATCATATGGAGCAGATATCAAGAATAAGGTAGATGGTAGCATTCAAAAAATTACTGCAGAAAAACCAAGTAGTACCCTAGACAGAGCAGAAAGTGCAGAGGTAGCACCTCCAATTAAGCAAAGAGTATAAAACTTTTTATAAAGCGATTATAAATTTCAGTAAGTTGCAGAGGCTCTACAATGGGAAGTGTAGTATGTTAGCAGATACAAATGACTAGATAAATTATATTTCATTAAAGTCATTTATCTTGAAACATAAGCAGGATTTTGTATAGTTGTTTCAATTTGGGTCTGTATATTGAAACAATGCGTGAAAATGACAGGTCATTGTACAAGAGATACCTAATTCGCCGACAAGAATACTAGATAAAGAAACTTACATTTCAATTATTTTACAATTTCTGTATAATCTTAAAAACTCAATTAGTGCGTTATGAAGATAATAATAGGTAATGCTAGTAAGGAATTAGGGGAATCAGTAGTTAACCGGCTAGATGTTCAACCATCCTCTGCTTGGATATCAAAGTTTACCGATGGCGAGGTAAATGTAGAAGTAGCAAATGATCTGTATAATCAAGAAGTATACATAGTACAATCTCTTTCTCCCTCTGTGAATGATAACCTTATGGAGCTTCTGCTTATAATTGATGCAGTAAATAGATTAGGAGCCAAAAGGATAGTAGTAATTATTCCTTATTATGGATATAGCAGACAAGATAGAATTATCAAAAACAATAATATGCAATCTGCTTTAAGTGCTAAATTAGTTGCAAATCTTATTCAAACTGCAGGTGCAAGTAGTGTTGCAGTTATTGATTTGCACTCAAGTCAAATTGAAGGATTCTTTGATGTACCGGTAACTAATTTGAACTGCTTTGAAGCATTTGTTGACTCTATAAACACGGAAAATTTGGCAATTGTTGCACCTGATGTTGGGGCAATTGGCAGAGCACGTGCTTTTGCGAGGGCTTTAGAGGAAAAGTACAAGATAGGGTTAAGTGATAAGATTATTGTAGTAGATAAATATAGGGAGAAAGCAGGCACATCTCAAGTAATGAACATAATAGGAGAAGTTGCAAACAAAAATTGTGTCATTGTTGATGATATAGTTGACTCTGGTGGAACGTTGTGTAATGCAGCTCTTGCTTTAAAAAGTTACGGAGCAAAGTCCGTAACTTCATGCATCACACACGGTGTGCTTTCAGGAAGTGCAGTTGAGAAAATCTCTTCCTCTTCTTTAGATAAATTAGTGATTACGGATACCATACTTCACAAACTTGAAAAAACTGGTAAAATAGAAGTTGTTTCGGTTGTAAATATTTTAACTCACTTCATCCAAGGAGGTAGAAATGCCAGCTAAGTCAACAGAAGACGTTATTACTTCACTAATAGAATTTGCAAATAAGAGAAAAATAACAATTACCAAGGAAGAAATGCTTAAAATTGCACAGCTTGTAAGGATTAAGTTATCAAATGACGAGATTGATCACTACTCCAAAGAACTGACAATGCTGGATTGGATACACGATACTTTATTGCAAGTTAATACTGAAGGTGTTTCTCCTATGCGTTATGGCAGCATAGACAAGGACATTCATGTACGCGATGATGTTATAAATTCTCAAAACATTAAAAAAGAGATATTGTCCAATACAAAACCTGAGCATGGGTATTTTGTAGTGCCAAAGGTTATAAGCGATTAAAGTAAAATAAGGCTCATATCAAACCTATAATAGATCTACTTTCAAAAATAAGACCAATCCGGTAAAGAAGCATTTGTGGGAGTGGAAACCATTTTTTGATTTTTCTTTACTAAGTCTACTAAATATAGTTTAGAGTTGCTTGGTGATTCTGTTCTTGTAAAAATGATTTCTCTACCATTTGGTAGCCATGCCGGGGATTCAATTTTATGCCCCTCTGAAAGCAGACGTTCTTCTTTGCCATCTGGCTTCATAACTCCTATGTAAAATTTTCCTGACTGAATCTTTGTAAAAGCTATCAGATCTCCTTTTGGCGACCAAACAGGCGTAGCATATCTTCCACTTCCAAAACTAATTCTTTTAGGTTTTTTACTTTTGTTAGTAAAATCGATAACGTACAGTTGCTGACTCCCACTTATATCAGAACTAAAAGCCATATACTTTTGATCTGGAGAAAAAGAGGGAGAAGTGCTTATAGCTGAACCTTTAGTAATTTTTTTTGTTCGTTTACTACTTAAATCCAAAGATAATATATTCGTTTCACCACCCAATGAGTGGGAAATTAAAAGAGATTTACCATCGGGAGAAAATCTTGGTGCAGAAACAACTCCTTCAAATGCGCTGATTATTGATTCAGTGTTATCTTTTAAATTTTTTAATATTATATAACTTTTACCATTTGCGTACGAGATATAAACAATACCCTTTCCATTTGGTGAGAATCTCGGTGTTGACACAAATCTATCGCCATTTGTTAAGTATTTTATATTACTTCCATCTTGATTCATCACAGCAATTTTACGCACAGATTTGTAGTTGCTATCTTTTTCTTCAGCGATATACGTGATTTTTGTGTTGAAGTGCCCTTTCTCACCAATTAATCTATCATGTATCACATCCGAAACGAGGTGACCAATTTTTCTCCAGTCTTTTGCTGGAAAAACAACTGACTGAGTAAGTAATTCTCTTTTTGTAAAAGTGTCAAATAAACGAAATGATAGCTCTAATGCACTACCAGATATTTCGCTTAAACTTACTGTGACTACAGTATCGCTTTTCCAAGATTTAGATTCAGCTTCCGCGCCACGTTTTACATTAAATAAGCCACAATTAGATAAATTTGTTCCTATTACCTTTGCAATATTTTCGCTTAATTCGCTTTCCAACGCTGTTTTACATGTACATTTAGATACAACAAGACCAATGTTACCAACACTGCTTTTTTTTATATCAACATATAAAGCAGCTTTTGTAAAATAAGGAATAAATAACGAAATAAATAACACCAGATGAACGAATAGCTTCATTCATTTCATACCTGTTCTATCTGAACCTCAATTATAGGCCTTTTTAGTAAATATTCCTTTAAGATACTCAATATTGAACTTTCAATCTTATTTTTAATTTTTTTTGTTGGCTGCAAACTAAACAACGACTCAACTTTCTTGACAATTTTCTGTATGGTAGCTGCATCTTCTAGCACTTCAAAAACACCAGGTACAAATACTTTTGGTTTAGCAAGCAATTTATTTTTCTTGTTTACAACTGCTGTTACCACAATAACTCCGGCATCTCTCATCCTTTTACGCATTTTTATAACACTGCTCTCCGGATGACGTAGCAGCATACCATCAATACCAAAGTAGTCAACATCAATTGAATCAACTTTTTCTCCGTTCTCCAAATTAACAATATCACCTGGTGCAATCATTATTGCTTTTGCCACACCGCACTCTTTAGCAAATTTTACATGTGCATGCGTGTGAATATATTCGCCGTGAACTGGAATAGACATCTTCGGTTTTATTAAAGAATACATTTCCTTTAGCTCTTCTCTTGTTGGATGCCCAGAAGCATGAACATGCTCTGTTTTTTCAGTAATAACTTCTACCCCCATCTCAATAAAGGCATTGAGCATGTTGTGCGCACGAGTTTCATTTCCAGGAATGATTTTTGACGAAAAGATCATGGTATCACCTTGCTGCATTTTAAATGCTTGATGACTCTTAGCAGCAAGTCTTGCGGTAGCTGCCAGTGGCTCACCTTGACAACCTGTGCAAAGTAGCACCAGTTCTTCCCTTGGAAAATTTACTGCTTCCTTTGCTTCAAGAAACTGAGGAGAATCAGTTAAATAACCACTATCTTGCGCAACTTTCACTATTCTCCATAAAGATCTACCAAGTAAAACTACTTTTCTATTTAGTGCTTTTGCAGCTTGGCTTATCGTTTCAATTCGTGCCACATTTGAAGCGAATAGCGAAACAGCAACTAATTTTTTAGACCGCTTTATTATGTTATAAATATTATTATAAATTTCACCTTCTGACTCAGGGTGATGCTTGCTTAATATATTGGTTGAATCGCAAATTGCTGCAAGCAGGTCACCTTTATCGCCAATTTCTTTTAGACGCTCCATATTAGAAGTTAATCCAACAACAGGTTTTGGATCAAATTTCCAGTCTCCGGTATGGAGTGCACTACCCATTTCAGTGCTAATTAATATTGAATTTGCCTCAGGAATTGAATGAGTTACATTTATAAACTCGACGGTAAAAGGACCCAAATTTATGCTGCCATTTATGTCTACCTCTTTTACAGGCACTATACCTTCCAATCGAAATTCTTTTAGTTTTTCTTTAAGAAAATTAACCGTAAACTTTGTTGTATATATGGAGCACTGCAACTCTTCCCACAAGTGGGGCACTGCACCGCAGTGGTCCTCATGTGCATGTGTAATTATTATTCCAAGTAAATCTTTTTTTCTTTGAGCAATAAAATCTATATCAGCAATGAGCAGCTCAACACCTGGCATAGTTTCATCTGCAAAACCAACACCAAGGTCAATCATAATCCACTTACCTTGGTAATGATATAGGCTAACATTCATCCCGATTCTTCCTACTCCCCCAAGCGGAAGAAATAAAAACTCATTTTTGTTTATATTCATTAAATTTAAATTATTAAAACCTGAGAATAGCAAAACTTCGACCTTAAATAAAGAAATTTATTGCTTTTACATAGTTTTATAGCTAACCCAAGAAAGGTTTCCCAACGTCATACCGCGATTTATTCGCGGTATAGATTCCGCTAACGAGTAGCGGAATGACGAATTTGTTGTTTTTCAAATTGTAGGTAAACCTAAGCCACTTTGGCTATAAGGAGCTAAGAAGTTTCTATTGGCTAATTATTGTTAAGTTTTCCATGAGTGAGATCAAAAAATTGCAGGATTAAATGAAAACCCGTAAACAGTTACCCCTTTATGTCATTTAGCAGATTTCTTATTTTTTTTTTACTTTACTAAAAAACCCTTCAGATTGCTGTTGTACACTTGCATTTTCCTCTTCTTCAAGCGCTTTTAATAGTTCAATTTGCTTTTTAGTTAAATTTTTTGGATTTAAAGTCTCAACTATTACCTGTACGTATAAATCACCACGAGCATGTGAGTTCATATATGGCATACCCTTTTCCCTACAACGTAGTTTGGTACCAGTTTGAGTGCCTTCAGGGACCTTTACTTTTATTTTAGCTCCATCAATTGATTGAATATCGATTTCACCACCAAGCACTGCTAGTGTCATTCTTATAGGCACTTTACAGTGTAAATCTGCTTTATTTCTAGCAAAGATTTTATGGAAAATTATTTTCACGTATACGTATAAATCTCCACTTTTTCCACCTTTTGTTCCAGCTTCTCCTTTACCACTTATCCTTACCTTAGCTCCTTCTTCTATGCCTTTTGGAATTGAAACGGATATATTTACTTCATCTCTTCTACGTCCACTTCCACCACATTTCTTACATTTGTTTTGTATTATTTCTCCTTCCCCATAGCATGTAGTACATGTTCTTTCGATGGTAAAAAAGCCTTGTTGAGTTCTAATCCTACCGCTTCCCTGGCATGTGTGGCACTGAACTGGTTTAATTGCTCCTTCGCCACCTGTGCCTTGGCATGTATCACATTTTACATTTGTCACATAATGTATAGGCGCTTGTATTCCTTTAAATGCATCTTCTAAGGTAATTTCAAGATCATAACGTAGGTCTGCTCCAGATACTCCTGTTGTACTTCTTTTTGCTCTCGATCTACTTGCACCACCACCGAATCCTCCACCAAAGAAGTCATTGAATATGTCGCTAAAATCTCCTGCAGAGCTAAAGCCTTGAAATCCACCAGAAGCACCTTCGTGGCCATAACGGTCATAGCCTGCCCTTTTCTCAGAGTCAGACAGAACTTCATATGCAGCTGTTACTTCTTTAAATTTTTCCTCTGCTTCTTTATTGCCAGGATTTCTATCAGGATGATATTTTAACGCTAATTTTTTATATGCTTTTTTTATCTCATCAATATTGGCATTTCTGCCTACTTCCAGCAGATCATAGTAGTCTTTTTTGCTCATATATAATAGTTTAGTGTTTAACCTTTAAAGATAGGTATTACATATATTAATTTCAAGTGTGACTTCTGTTTCCTATAAAATGTGGTGCACCCTGAGCGACTTGAACGCCCGACCTTTTGATCCGTAGTCAAATGCTCTAATCCAACTGAGCTAAGGGTGCTTTCACAAAGTTAACTTTAGCAGGTTTTGTAGCTTGATTCAATTAATTTGGCTAAAAATAAA
This sequence comes from Wolbachia endosymbiont of Ceratosolen solmsi, assembly GCF_017869155.1. NCBI lineage: Bacteria > Pseudomonadati > Pseudomonadota > Alphaproteobacteria > Rickettsiales > Anaplasmataceae > Wolbachia > Wolbachia endosymbiont of Ceratosolen solmsi. The sequence goes on along the minus strand of NZ_CP054598.1, from coordinate 982,375 downwards.
ACTGTTAATTTTTATCACGCGTGAACCCCTTACAATTCCCAAACTTCTGTTGCAAATAAGGATTATCAAATGCATTTTGAGGAGGAGCAGTTGGAGTAGTATTAGGATCTTGAGAAAAGTAAGGAGGTGGTGCATCATAACGAGAAGAATCTCCATAACCATGCCCTTGTTTAAGATAGCTATCTACCGCTCTTTCAGCTTTCTCGATATTTTCTGATTCTTCCTCATGCTTCATATGAAAAGCTAAACCACCAGTAAAACACACAAGAGAATTAACGCCAAGGATAACTAAACCCCACACTGGTAAGACTGGGTAAACAGCACAAGCTACCAAAGCTGCCAAAGAAACAGCGCCAACCGCAAATTCTATATTTCTGAACGTTTTAAATTTACTATCCAGGTAATCTATTTTTTCTTCTTTTCTAGCCACTTTTCTGCTGCTGTTATACCAAAAACACATACCAGCATGGAAAGCAACACACACAACTGCAGCTACCATACCTAAAGCTAATAACTTTCTATTGTCTTCTGAGTCTTTTTTCTTATCTTCTCTGCTTTGATGGCTACCACTACTGAAACCAGGGTTATTTATAACTGTAGTATGACCACCAAACAGGCTGCGAAGTAGTAAATAATCCCAAAAATCTAAACCTCTATCATTGTATACATGTATATGTGTAGTCTGAGAGCCTGTAGGTTGTGCGTTATTCCCTGCGTTATATTGATCATTTCTGCTTCCTGTATCGTGCCTATTGCTTGAATTTGGATGTGTAAATTCTTCATACACATTTTTAAAATTCTCCTTGCTCCAAGTTAAATTCGGTGTATTATTACAATACTGTAGAAACCCTTCAATATTATTATTATTACCTAATTTCTTTATATAGGCTAACGCATACCTTTTTAAAACACTATCACTTGCTACCATAAATACCCTCTTAAGTTAAGATTAAATTAATAAATATTTATTATAACAAGATAACATCTACTTGTCAACTTGAGCCTGATTCAAGTATCCGTTCAGAGTGTGGCAGAAGAACTTATTCAAATAAAGTAGGTGGTAAAATATAAACATTTTATAAAGTGAAAAATGGACTTTTCAGACCACTGCCGAGCTAAAAAAGCCCTGAAAAACGTGATACTTAGGCTACTTCTTGCTTAAGCTGTACAATTTCAGCTTGAGAAAGGCCAGTGGATTCAGCTATTAAATTAACAGATACACCAGCTTTAAGTAAATTTTTTGCAACTTCGATTTTTCCTTTCTCTATACCTTCCTCAAGTTTGTATTCAAGAATGGCTTCTTCTTTCCGCAGATCCATTATTCTTTCTTCATATGCTACTAAATCTTTCTCATTCCAGCAAAACTTGTCTAACTCATCGTAGGCTAACTTTATTATTGGTGCTTTTTCTGCTATCAACTATGTTTTTTAAAAATTTTTTTATTTGTGTAATTTTGCAAATTATATGGGCAATAAAAACCCGTTTGTCATAGAAATAGAATTTTATATCAAACAGCTACCACAGCAATTTCTGCTTAAGCTAATGAATATGTGCTTTAAGTCTGTGTGGACGCACATATTCATTAGCCAATTTTAGTTACCGTTGTGAAGATTTTTAAGTATGCAAATTAATTGCTTCTTTAAGTCTTGTATTAGCAATTACTATAATTTTACGCATTAGGGCTGTTATAGCCACCATCTTCTTCTTACCACTTTCAACAAGCTTAGAATAAAAGGCGCCAAGTATAGATTTTGACCTTGTAGCAGCCATAGCGGCTGTAAAGAGCTTTGAACGAACGTTACTTCTACCACCTGTAATCCTTCGGTAACCAACAGCTTTACCACTTTCTTTTGGATGCGGTGCAACTCCGGCAAGACTTGCTACTTCTTTTCTGTTTAAGTAACCAAGCTCTGGCATTAAACACAAAAAATCTTGTGATAACTTTTTACCTATTCCAGGAACTGTTTTAAGAATTTTTTGGCGTTGTTGTAATTCGCGGCTTTCATCAATAATCTTTTGTATAGTATCATTGAGTTCGTTTATTTGACTATCGAAAAACTCAATGGTCTTTTGACAGCTTTCTTTTATATGATCATTTTCCGGTGCTTCAAGTCTGCATTTTTCTTGAGTTCTCATTTGCGTAATATCATCACGACGTTGACAAAGTGCAGCCAAAGTTGATTGTTCTGTAGAGGTAGGTACAAATAGAGAGATAGTTCTATGGCGTTCAAATCCATATTGAGCAAGAGCTCTTGCATCTGATCTATCAGACTTTGCTAAAGCTCCGTGAGATAAAATAAAGCTTTTTACTTTACGAGTATTAGCTCGATGCACGGCAATATTTTTGTCGGTAAGAAAATGTGATAAGCCAAGCTCATATTTCCCTGTATTTTCTAAAGTCACTAAAGCATTAGGTAGAATATCTGAAAACTCTTGAAATAATTGTTGCCAACCAGAAGCATTATTATCAAATTCGACAGCATTCTTCTGTTTGTGAATTGCAACGACATTTTTAAATTTTCCGATGTCAATGCCAATAAAATTTTGATAAGATGTAACCATAATAAACCTCGATAGTTTTAGTTAATTTAAGATTGTAAACGGGTGCATATATATGTCCCAAGCAACTATTCAAACGTATCGAGAGATAGGGCTAGCGTACCTTGATACCAACGGTTGTAATACCAATTTCCTTTCGGTCGCGCACGCCCGCTATTCCTAGTGAGCAGGGTTATCTTTCTCTCTTATCTCTTTTATATCACGTTTTTAACTTACAATTTCCTTAGATGGAAAATAGAGATATTGCATAAGATTTTAAAATCTGGTCTCAAAGTTGAGGAATGTAGACTTGGAACAGCAGAAAGATTAATGAGGTATTTAACAGTCATGAGCATTATTGCTTGGAGAATTTTCTTTATTACATCAATTGCAAGAACTAACCCAACATTACCATGTACTGCCTTATTAGCTGAGGAAGAATGGAAAGTTTTATATGTTAAAATACACAGGAAACCATGTCCAAATATAGCCCCTACTATAAAAGAAGCCGTTTCGTGAACTTGGAGGTCATTTAGCAAGAAAAAGCGACCCAAAACCAGGACCAATTACTCTTTGGAAAGGGTGGAGACGTTTCTTTGATCTAGAAGAAGGATGGCGACTTGCTCACGAACCTCATATTTGTGGGTAATAGTAAGATTTGATATGCTGCCAACACTTATGTTCAAATTAAAAATGTCATTTATGATACTAGCCACTTCATGCTTTGAGTTTTTGTAAAATCCGCTAAGTGCTGCAATTATAGACTTAACCCTTGGACCAAATGTATCTGGCGTAACACCTTCTGGTAACTTGCTACTTTTTCTTTTTCTGCATCTCCAACAACGACCATGTTCCAATTACTACATAAGGCCTAATTTCCGGAAGATCAACTTTTTGGTGAACATAAGGTTTTTCGCATATTACAAGCTCTCCTCCGCATTCGCAAATATTAGGCAACTCTATTTTTACTACTTTATCCGCTTCCATTGTGGCATGAAAATTTCCTTTATACCCAACCTGATCGCCAACATTCCTTTCGCTTTTTGGCTTGTCCTTTTTTGTTTTGTACAATTCTTTAGAGCTCGGTAGAGATGAATTTTTCGAGTTTAAAACCAAGCCTTTCCTTTAATTCAGCGTTCTCTATCTTTAAAGCTTTATTTTCTGCTTTTAAGTTTTCTATCTCTGCTTCCAGTTTTTCTATTTTTTGCTGTAAATTTTTGCAAAGTTCTAAAAGGTTTACCACATTACCTCACTTTTGCTTTATGATTATCTTTTTAGATCACTTTGTCTACCTTATTCTACCACTCCGCTGAACGGATACAATTTACTAAACAGAAAAAAGGCAAAAGAAACCCCGTGTTAGCTAGTTGTCACTCTCTAATCCTGCAAATTGGCGTACTATACTGTCTTGAACGACTTATAAGCGCGTTTCAGCTTGTGTAGGTAAAAACCTAGAAATATTGTGAAGACATAAGGTGCACATAGTGCAAAAAATTAAAAATAAGACGCCAACTACGTTGTTTTCTTGCTGTTTAATCTGCACAGATGAAGATAACTGAATACCTTCAGTTTTATGATAATGGGCTGGCGAAGCTTGTCAAGGAAGTTTTTCGTTTCTATTCCCAATAAAAGTTTGTTATATGGTTATGCAAGAAGTCTATTATAAATGAAATGAATGTGAAAAATATCTTATTAGCGTTTTTAGTACAAATGGTATTCAGTTTGCCGCTATTTGCAGCTGATCCTGTTTTGCTCAACTGCATTGAAACTCCAGAAATATATGACCTTGATGCAAGGCCAAAAAATTTTAACTCTTCAAACAATTTAAGAAGAAAACCTGGTTCTCCAAATAGTGCAATAGGGGAATTAATACACATAGTGGGTAGAATTACTGATATAAACTGCTTACCAATACAAAATGCTGTAGTTTCTATATGGCACGCGAATTCACGCGGCGTGAACCATTACGATAAGAATATAGAGGATGATCTGAATTTTGCTGGATCAGGAAGGTTTGTAGTGAATAATCTTGGCTATTATAATTTTATTACGATAGCACCTGGTAAAATTGGTGATAGAGCTTCACATATCAACTTTCTAGTTCAACATCCGGATTTTCCAGAATTCACAACGCAAATGTTTTTTGCTGACCATAATTGCTCTGATCCTGTTCTTGAAGATTTTGTTAGTAATGGGCTTGCAAGCCTTCTCATAACACCATTTACTTACAGTGATCAGGTCATAAAAACCTATACGTTTAACATTACCTTGGGCGGATATAATAAGTTCTCTAATAAAAGATAAAAAACCTTGCATGTAAGGGAGTCCATAGTAAACTTAAGTGTTATTGTACTTAGGATGTATATGAAAAATATCTTACTGATGTTTTTGCTATGTTTTATGTACAGTTTACAATTATTTGCAACGGAGATACCAGCAATGAAAATAACAATTTCTAAAATTTCGCCCGATTTTAAAACAATAGTAATGGGTTTATTTGAAGACAACGAAACCGTAAATGATGGCGGAGTTTTGCAAGGAAAACAGGTCATAGATAATATAAAGCAATTTAGCGATTTCAATGGAAGTTTTGGTGAATTTTTCTCTACTGCTTTGCCAGAAGAAAAAAATGTTATAGTTGTTGGACTGGGTAAGAAGGATGAATGGAATGAAAATAAAGAATTAAATATTGGTGGTAAAATATATTGTGAGCTAAGCAGATTAAAAATTAAAAAAGCAGCGGTTTTAATCGAAGGTAGTGCAGCAAATGTTGCATATGGTGCGTTTCTGCGTAGTTTTAAGTTTGATAAGTATAAAACTAAAAAGGATGAGAAAATTACAGAGGTAGAGGAGATTACCGTATTAGTAAAAGATGAACAATTAAGTAATGCTGAAAGATCATTTGAGCACTTAAGGCAAGAAGGTGAGAGTATATTTCTTGCGCGCTCTTTTATAACAGAGCCTCCTAACATTCTATATCCAGAATCCTATGCTGATCATATAAAAAAAGAACTTACTAAGCTTGGCCTTGAAATCGAGGTGCTTGATAAAAAGCAGATGGAAGAGAAAAAAATGGGAGCCTTGCTTGGAGTTGCACAAGGAAGTAGTAAAGAACCAAAATTAGTAGTGATAAAATGGAATGGAGCTTCTAAAGAACAAAAGCCTATAGCTTTTGTTGGTAAAGGTATAACGTTTGACACTGGTGGAGTATCACTCAAACCTTCACGTGGTATGGAGTCGATGAAATATGACATGGCAGGCTCTGCTACTGTGGTTGGGGTGATGCATGCTTTAGCAGGACGAAAAGCAAAAGTAAATGCAATTGGCGTGGTCGCACTTGCAGAAAATGCAGTGGGTGGTAATGCTCAAAGACCAAGTGATGTAGTAACTTCAATGTCTGGACAAACAATAGAAGTGTTGAACACCGATGCAGAAGGAAGGCTCATACTTGCAGATGCTTTATGGTATACGCAAGATAGATTCTCACCAAAATTTATGATTGATCTTGCAACTTTAACTGGTGCTATAGTGGTTGCACTTGGAAATAACGAATATGCTGGTCTTTTTTCAAATAATGATGAATTAGCAAACCTTCTGATTGATGCAGGAAATGAAGTAAATGAGAAGTTATGGCGTTTTCCTATGAATGAAACTTATGACAAAATTATTGATTCACCGATTGCTGATGTTCAAAACATCGCTCCTGCAGGCTCTGGTGGAGATAGCATAATGGCTGCACAGTTTTTACAGCGTTTTGTGAATGAAACTTGCTGGGCACATTTAGATATCGCAGGCACTGCTTGGCACGAGAAAGGTACTGACATTTGTCCAAGAGGAGCAGTAGGTTTTGGTGTAAGGTTACTTAATAAGTTGGTTGAGAAGTACTACGAAGCCAATGATTAAAGGTCTTTATACTGGATTTATGGCTTAGCTACATGAACGTTTATTTTCGAGGCGCAGCAAATGAAAGTAGCTGATACATATTTCTTTTTTTCTGGATTCCAGTGTCAGCTACTTTCATGACACCCTGACAACCGTCATCCCGCTACTTGTTAGCGGCTGAGATACCGCGGCGGCATGACGTAGGGAAACCGTTTTTTGGGTTAGCTATAACAGTAGTCAGGAAACAATAGCTTAAAAAGAGACTTAGTGTTAAATTTCTAATAGATTACTTATAAAAATAAATCTTATGGAAAGCAGAGCTAAGGCTTGGTTCATTTGGCTGATTAGTAACTTGGTTGTTATATTCAGCAACATTCAGATAATTTATACCTTTATAAGTGTAAATCTCGAAAAGGAACTTGGACTTACAATCGCGCAAGTTGCACTGGCTAATTCAGCATATACTTGGACTTTCGCCATCTTACAATTTTTTAGTGGAGCAACGTTTAATGTTTTTTCCAGTAAAAAAATTTATTTTTTCTCGTTATCAACTATGATCTTGGGGTTTTTTGTCCTTATTAATAGTGACAATTTCTCCCATTTGATTTTGTCTCAAGTGTTGATTGCAACTGGAGCATCATTTGGTTTTATTGGTGCTGCTCACACAAGTAGCATATGTTTTTCCGCTGCCCAATTTGGACTAATGTTTTCACTAGTGCAGACAATTTCAAGCCTTTCTGCTTTGGTAATTCAGATACTGTTCTCTAACTTGCTTGCCGAAGATGCATATTGGAAAAATCTGATTGTATGCATAATACTATTTGGTGTGTTGATATTTGTACTTACGCTTTTTTGTCCAAACACACTTCCAGAAAGCAGCTCAGAAAAGCGCACAATAAAAAGCTCTATGAAGACAGTAATGTGCTCTATATTAACAGTGCTAAAATTAAGAGATATCTGGATAACTTCAGTGGTGGGTGCTATTACTTTTGGAACATTTTTAGCACTTAATACCTTGTGGGCTCCAAGGTTACTGGGCAACTCAGAACTCAATGCAATGGAGTCAGGTATAGCAACTGCAATACTATGGCTTGGTCTTGCAGTTGGTGCTCCAATTGCAGATCGAATCTCAAACTTATTTAAAAATAGGAAACATGTAATTTCTGCTTTTGCTTTATTGCAAGGCGTCTCAATTATTATTTTACTATACAGCCATTTAACAGTCCACGTTGTGTACTTTTGTATGTTAATGTTCGGGTTTTTTGCGGGAGGACATATGCTTAATTTTACTGCCGGCAGCGAGATTGTGAAACGAAAATACATCAGCACATCATCATCCATTATCAATGGATTTATGTTTATTGGCAGTGGAGTTATAGTGTCAATGTTAGCACTTTTTACAGATCATAAAATGGCACTTTTTGCAATATTTGCGATATTGATAGTTGCCGGTATTTTAAATTATGCAACAAAAGAGACATACTCTAAAAAATAAAGTAGCTGAATCTCGAGTCGATTGCTATATTATATTTACGTATTGTAATATTTATCAATAATGGATCACGTTACAACAAAAGACACAACAGTAACTAAGGCAACGATAGCTGGAGATATAAACCAAGAAATAGGATTATCAAAGGAAGACTCTGTTTCGATAATAGATGATATATTGGACGAAATAAAGACAAGCTTGGTAAAGGATGGAATAGTAAAAATATCGTCATTTGGAACATTCTTGGTTAAGAAAAAGAAGGAAAGACCAGGAAATATACCAAATACATCGGAGAAAGTGATGATTCAGGCAAGAAATTCAGTTTCTTTTAGGCCTTCAAAAATTATAAAAAAATCAATCAATAATTAATGAACAAGGAAAAATTATTTTATACGATTGGGGAAGTAGCTGAAGAGCTACATTTGGAACAGCATGTTTTGAGATTTTGGGAAGGTCAATTTCATCAAATTAAGCCTACAAAGCGTAAAGGAAGAAGGATATATGATCGCAAGTGTATAGAGGCCATAAAGAAAGTAAAATACATGCTATATGATAAAGGATATACAATAAAAGGAGTGCAAAAAGAATTTGGTAATGATATAAAAGTCACAAAGAATTTGTTGCAAGAACTCACCGATTTGAGGGACTATTTAACTAGTAAAATAAATAACGAGGAAAGTAACAAGCAGGCGTGAAACACTACGTCTCGCTAAAATTTTGGAGTTTTGTGAGAGTTTAAAATGTGGCATATAGCCTCATTTCTTATGTTATTAGCAATATTAATAGGCTGTGGCCTGCAAAAACCTGCATCTGTGCTGCTTAAAGGCGAAGAATTTTACGGAAAAAGAGATCTGGAATATACAAGAGAGTACCATTTAATTAGGGAGCCTTCAGTGCAAAAAGAAAGTAGAAAAGCCATCATAAATAGGATATACAAAGATAACAATAATACACAAAATGTGGGGGTAAATTGTAAATTTGTAATGCCAGTTAAAGGTTCAGCTACCTCTTCTGATGAAATGTGTAAGGATGGCATAAAAATTGCTGCTCAAAATGGAACGAACGTAGTTTCCTCTGCACCAGGCAAAGTGATATATGTAGGCAAAGGGCTGAGATGGTATGGAAATTTAATTATAGTGGAACACAAAGATAATTACATGACTGTGTACTCCTATTTAAAAAACATACATGTTGAAATTGGCGATAAAGTAAAGCAAGGTCAAGTAATTGGATCTGCAGGTAAATCAAGCACACAAGATAAAGATCCACAGATGTGTTTCACAATACGACATAATGGCCAAGCGGTTGATCCTTTGATGCATATGAACTGTAATTGAATTTGGATTTATATGAAATATGATTTTAAAAGTGTTGAAAAATTTTATCAAGATAAATGGGATTTTTCTGTAAGCAAGAGTGGTAAACAAGAAAAGTGTTACGTGTTGGAAATGTTTCCATATCCATCTGGTAAAATTCATATGGGACACTTACGTAACTATGCAATAGGGGATGTGATAGCGCGTTACAAGAGAGCTAATGGATTTGAGGTTTTGCATCCAATTGGCTGGGATGCGTTTGGATTACCAGCTGAGAATGCAGCAAGGGATAACAATATTAGCCCCGAAACATGGACAAAAGAGAATATAGATAATATGCGTACACAGTTGAAATCTATAGGTCTTTCTTATAATTGGGAGCGTGAACTCTCCACATGTGAGCCTGATTATTACAAACACGAACAAAAATTTTTCCTGGATTTTTTAAAGCATGGGCTTGCCTATCGAAAAGAATCATGGGTTAACTGGGATCCAGTGGACCAAACAGTGCTTGCAAATGAACAGGTGGTTGATGGAAAAGGATGGCGGTCAGGCGCCGTTGTTGAAAAACGTAAGTTATCCCAGTGGTTTTTAAAGATTACTGATTTCGCTGAAGATTTACTCAAGTGTCTGCAAAGTTTGAAAAATTGGCCAGAAAAAGTCAAAACAATGCAGGAGCGTTGGATAGGAAAATCTGAAGGGGTAACTATAGATTTTGAAATAGTTGGCTTAAATAAGAAATTAAAGATTTTTACAACTTCTCCTCATACTTGGTTTGGAGCTTCTTTTTTTGCGGTAGCAGCAGAACACCCTATTGTGCAGGATCTTAAGGACAAAGAAATACGAGACTTTATCGATGGCATGAAAGCAAAGGAGGAAAATGACGAAAAAATAGGAGTTTACACCGGATTAAACGTCAAGCATCCATTTCTTGATAAGGAATTGCCGCTTTACATAGCGAATTTTGTGTTGATGGAATATGGGGAAGGCGCGATTTTTGGGTGCCCTGCACATGATCAGCGTGATTTTGAATTTGCACAGAAATACGATTTGCCGGTTATTCCTGTTATTTGTGAAAAGGGTGCACAAGCCATAGTGACTCTAGAAGAAGCCTACACTGGCGGCGAAATAATGTGCAACTCTGAATTCTTAAATGGATTGACGGTTAGTGAAGCAAAGGAAGTAATCATTAAAAAGCTCAAAGAAAAAGGGATAGGTGAGAAAACAACAAACTATCGTTTACATGATTGGGGAATTTCGAGACAACGTTATTGGGGATGCCCTATACCTATCATATATTGCAGAGACTGCGGAACTGTTCCAGTACCAGAAAAAGACCTTCCTGTAGTTCTACCAACAGATGTGGAATTTACAAGTGGTGGTAATCCGCTTGATAAACACCCAACTTGGAAGTTCGTTGATTGCCCAAAATGTGGAAAGCAAGCAGAGCGTGAAACTGATACATTCGACACCTTTTTTGAGTCTTCCTGGTATTTTGCTGCATTCTGTAGTGAAGATAAATCAATAGACAAAGATGCATGTAATCGTTTTATGCCTGTTGATTATTATATAGGTGGGATAGAGCATGCAATTCTGCATTTGCTTTACTCACGATTTTTCTGCCGTGCTTTAACCAAATGTGGCTATTTTGATATTAAAGAGCCTTTCTCTACTTTAATCACTCAAGGAATGGTCTGCCATGCAACTTATAAAGACGAAAATGGTAAGTGGCTATTTCCCGCAGAAGCAAAAGAGTTGATTGCACAAGGAGCTAAGGTTCAAGTTGGAAAAGTCGAGAAAATGAGCAAATCGAAAAAGAACACAGTTGATCCAAATTTTATCATAGAAAAGTATGGTGCTGATACTGCCCGCTTGTTTGTGTTGTCTGACACTCCTCCAGAGAAAGATATGGAATGGTCCGATGATGGTGTGGAAGGTTGTTCTCGTTATGTAAATAAATTGTGGCGTATGGTCATGCAGCTTAAGCCTGTGAATATGCACTATGATAACAAAAGTGTTACGTGTGGACTTCTAGAGTACAGAAAAAAAATTCATAAACTCTTACATGGACTTACAGATGACTTGGAAAACTGCAGATTAAACTGTGTAGTGGCAAAATTTCGTGAAATGACAAATTTAATAGCTGAAATAGACGTAGCAGCTGGAAAATCTCTTATTAATGAAGGTATATGCATACTAATCAGAGTAATCGAACCATTTATGCCGCATTTAGCTGAAAGCCTATGGCAAGAAATAGGAGGTCAACCTTGGCCAAAAGCTGATGAATCATTATTAGTTGACGATACGGTAACTATAGCAGTGCAGATCAATGGAAAGTTGCGTGCGACAATCGAAGTGGCAATTAACTTACCTCAAGAAGAATTGAAGAAAATAGCGATAGACTCTGTGTCCAGTAAGATCGATCAAAACAAAGTTCGCACTGTATATGCTGTACCAAATAAGATAGTAAATATAGTTATATAAAAAATCCGTAGCGCATCTTTGACTTCATGGTTATACTCTTTTTAACATGCGATTATATCCTTTTTAATATAAAGGATATATACTTATGCATTATATATTTTTTTTTGTATGAGGAGTTATATGAAAATGAAAAGATTATGTGCTTTAGCTGTGTTGCTCACTTCATCTCTAGCAGGTACAGCTAATAATAGTGCAAGTAAGTCAGAAGATCAGTATTATGCAGGTTTAAACTTTGGTGCTGGATGGGGTGGTGGCTTAAAAATAAAACCTAGCGTTGTTTTTGGTTATCATCATGACAAAAACTCTAAGTTTGAACTTGAGGTTCTCACTGACATAAGTGATATGTTTGGTAAAGAAGAAAAGAAAATGGGGGCTAGCTTATTAGCAAATTACCGTTATTACCCTAACCTTGATATTGATCCCGTTAAGCTATATGTCAGCGGAGGTTTAGGAGGATACCTACAAGTAATACCTTTTGGCTTTGGTAACAGTGGTACAAGTGAACCTGCAAGCAAAGATATTGAAGCTGCTGGAGAGAAGGCATCTGTAGTAGATAAAATACTGGGTTCTATTTCCTATAAACTAAAGGTCGGTGTTGATTATGAAATTGCTCCACAGATAGTTGGTACAGTTGGTATTACCGCAGGCGGGCAACTAAGTGGCTTTAAACCACCAGTACAAATACCGGACGCGATTCTAGAAGTAGGAATACGTTATAATTTTTAATGCTGCTACTTAGTTCATAAAGGTAGAGGCAATGTTGAGGATGAAATAAACAGCATTAAAAAAATCTGGAAATATATGAGATACTTTTCGAATATGGTTTTGAACGCTGACTATAGATTAGAAAAATAACAAGAAAAAGGGTAAACATACTGTAATTGCTGTTGAATGATGGAGTCCATTATTTTAGCACGAAGTAACGAATTCAGTAGAATAAGTTCTTCAAAAATAATTTAAACTTTTATTAGTAGGAGCAGTCTCATGGAATATTATAGCGATCTCACTAAAAGAAACTTTTATAAGTATCGTTGATGAGAAAGGAAAAATTGTTAAGGAAGAAGTTGTTGCAAGAGAAAGTAAGGCAATAGCTGAATTTTTTCTTGGTCAAGGCAAAAAATATGAATCCATGGGAATAGAAAGTGGACAGTTGTCAATTGACCTTACCCAGAAAAAGTGGAGAGAAAGTTTGGAATGTTTTTTACAAAAAGAATGATGCATCAAATTGTTCTGGAATGCAATAGTTAATAGTGACGTTGTTTGTTATAAAAAATTTCTATGTATTCAAATATTGCAGTTCTAGTTTGTTGAGCAGAGTGTTGTGAAGTATCAATAAGTATTTCTCTTTTCAATGAGCTAAAGAAGCTTTCCACAACAGAATTGTTGTAACAACAACCTTTATGACTCATCTATATTCTTTACAGCTAAGAGATATTGATAACCTTGCGAAGTATATTGTGAACCTTTATCACTATGTAATAGTAGATTTTTG
>NZ_CP054598.1:946145-968764 GCF_017869155.1 Wolbachia endosymbiont of Ceratosolen solmsi | reverse complement strand
ATTTTCCTAATACACTATCCCTTATTCCTAGATCTCTTGCTACTTTTGCAACTGGTTGACCTACCTTTCTTTGTTCATTTGTCAGCTTAACAGCTTCCAATTTGAATTCTGCCTTATATTCTCTTGCCATTTCTAATCCTCCAAAATTTTATTTTACCCGAAAAAACTCCTTTCTTTCTCTCCACTTTTTCTGGGTAAGGTCAAATGCTCCATCCCTTCCTGTTAATGGTCTGCCTTCCCTTATTGATGACAGTATATTTGCTTCCAGTTCTTTGTAATCTACCAAACCGGTGGTTCTGTTTACTACTTTCTGACTCATTGTCAAACCTCCATTTTTTTATATCAATTTATTACTTTTTTTTCGGTTTGACACACTTTTTTGAACCATACGCGTCAAGTTAAGAGATTGTGAGCAAATTTAGAGAGGTTAAAGTGGATACTCTAGCCCTTCTACGTTTGTCTTTTAATGAAAATCGCGACCAAGTTATAGTGAGTTTTTTAAGAAATGCTTTTAAACTATTAATTTTGGTTAATACTAAAAATAACTCTCTAACCCGCCTTTTTAGCTCAATAAATGCCTTTGTTAAGCTAAGTTCTGTATTCTTTTTCACTTCTGTGCAACCAACTATGCCGTGAAATATAAGAATTGCGCACAATTTAGCATATAGTTCACATAATACTCTGCATGGCTTTCCTTTTAGCTTATCAAGCCTGATATGGCTTTTATACAATTTAAATAATTTGCCACCTTACTCTGTAAATCGTTAATACTTGCTCAGCACTAATTTTATTTTCTGGAACATTAGTTATACCAGTTCAACAATTTTTGATTTCTTTTAGAGGATCCTGCGATCTTGCTAATCTATTAGCTTTCCTTCTTCTGGCCATATTCAGTTAGTTTCTGACATATAATTCTTACTCTAATTTTTGCTTCTTTTCCTAACAATACCTCGTTTTCTAAAAATCTCTAAACATTCTAATAACTCCATTTTTTGATTTGTTTCTACATCATATACGTTGGTATCGACGACTTATGAAATAAGCTCCTATTTCATTGATTTGTTTAAAAGAACTTGGCACAAAATAACCGAGATCAGATATTAGCAAATCATTGCTTGATATATTACTTAAATGTTTCCTATATCCCTGGTCTGATCTTATTCCCTCCGTTAAATTAAGTTGGTCTATTATCTGATTCATGTAATCGAAAACTAATTGTAACTTTATTCCAGACTTAGTATTGCTTTCATAGCCACTGTAGCTAGTACCATAACCTTTATACATCTCTTCCATACTGTTAGGTAGAGTAATATAGCTACTGTCCAATAATTTAACACTATTAAATTGCTGTAAGATTTTGCAATCAACTTGCAATATATTTTTAAAGAGAATCACAGATTCATTATACATCCTTTTCATAAATTCCACTGCTTCTTCAGTAAATCTAAAATCCAAACCTTGTTTTGTTATATCTATCGAGTCCTCGTTTAGTAATTGACACATTGTTTCTACGCTACAATTATCAACTCCTATATTACCCAAGACCATGGCTTTTACGAATGATGAACCTTTTAGCTTTCTCTTTCTTTTTATAAACCTTGTTGTAATTGAGATTTTCTCTGCTTTTTCATTAAAAAATTCTTTGAGCTTTTTTGATAAGCAAGTTATTTTATTCATTGGCTCTCTCACTAAAAGTATATCTGGGAGAACTTATACCTTATTATTCTATCTCTTTCATACCTTTATTTCCTTAACTTGACGCATATGCTTTTTTGAACATTCCCAACGAAAAAAGAAAAACAAGGTCTAATTTTCTTTTTTATTTGCGATTTATCTATTAATTAACCGTGAAAGGTTACGTGTAATGCTCCTTCACATAATTATCAATAATTGCCTTAAATTCTTCAGAGACATTATCACCTTGTAAAGTTTTGAAATATTTGCCGTCTTTGTAGACTGCTGAAACAGGTTTTTCTCCATATCCAGGCAAGCTGATTCCCAAATTTGCGTGTTTGCTTTCTCCAGGACCGTTTACTATGCATCCCATAACAGCAATGCTCATATGCTCTACACCTGGATTTTTTTTCTTCCATATCGGTATATGAGTTTTTATATAGCCATTCACCTCTTCAGTTAATATACGAAAACGATCGCTACTCGTGCGCCCACAACCAGGACATGAATTAACCTGAGGGTTAAAGTATCGCAAGCCTATAGACTGCAATATTTCCTGACACACCACCACTTCATTAGTACGCGATTCACCAGGACGTTGAGTCAAAGAAGCCCGTATTGTATCTCCAATGCCATTTTGCAATAAATAAATAAGCCCTGCTGCGGTATTTACCACACCTTTATTGCCCATACCAGCCTCAGTTAAACCCAAATGCAGCGCATAATTGGAAGATTTTGCAAGTGCCATATAAACTAAAATTAAATCTTGTACTTTGCTAACTTTACATGAAATGATTATTTTGTTTGAACTTAGACCAATTTCTTCAGCTTTTTTTGCACTATCAAGAGCAGACATTACAAGTGCTTTGCGCAGTATAACGTCAGAAGGCCTTGAATTACTAAGCGAAGAGTTTTCATCCATCAATTTTTGCAAAAGGTATTTATCAAGACTACCCCAATTTACCCCAATTCTAACCGGAAGATCGTGCATTATTGCATACTCTATAACCCTTTCAAACTTCTCATCACGTTTGTTGCCAAAACCTATATTGCCTGGGTTTATCCTAATTTTACCCAGCATTTTGATGTTGTCTGGATAATCTTGAACTAATTTATCTAGCTCATACTGACCACAGCCTACCAATATTTTACCGTCAAAACCTTCTTTATTTATCTCTTCTACTATATAAGGTATTGCTCTTGCTACCTCCTCTGAGTTCAAGGCAATTCGCACCAATTCTGAACCTGTACGCGCTAGTTCTGTTATCTCTTTTGCATAATGTTTTGCGCTACTTTTTATATTATCAGAATCTATATGCACGCCAAGCGCCATAGATTGTACAACTACAGGATTATTTCCACCTATCTTTACTTTTCCAACTTCTACAACATGAGTCTTGTGCCTGGAAATCGGCAATAATTCATATGCATCATCATTCAATATCAGGTCTTTATCTAGCATATTATTAATGGCCAATATTGTGATACTATTTTACTGTGTCAGCTACACTGCCAAATGAACTCGAACCATTCAAACTATAAGCATCTACGTTATCCAAATTAGCAATAGAATCATGTGAGCATGTTTTTCTTGATGGAGTTTTTTTTATAGTGATATTCATAGGAGAAACTTTTTTTTCTCGTGTTGAAGTAACTTTCTTCTCTTCTTGTTGTTCACTTTCATGCTGCTTATTTTCATACTGGAAAACTGGCTCTTGATCTATAAATACAGCACCCCTTAAACGCGCGATATTAATACCATGCTGATTTATCATAGCGCTCTCTTCATCGTCGACTATGCACGCTTCCATGTCATTTGGCTCATTATCAAGACTAGCAATTTTTTTCTCTTTTAATTTTTTGATTAGATCTTCTTTATTTATAGCTCGATCTTGTGACTTTTTTTTCTTGAGCAATTCCCTACGCTTTTCATATAGCTTATATGACTCAGCAAAATCCTCATCTGTATGAAAGCTTGCACCACCAGGGTTACCAGGAGGTATGTATCTCTTACTGAGCTTAGATTTAGCTTCAGCACTATGCACAGTAAAAAAGCTAGAAACCAAAAACATTAATATAAACAAGACTTTAGAAAAAATCCTAAGCATATGGTGCTATAGTAAATATCGTATTTTAAAAGATAGCAATTAACAAACTTTAAGTAAACCAGAATCTTTACTAACTTTACAATACAAATATTTTTCTAAAAAGTGATATGTTTACTATCAAAAAATCTACATAGGCTAAGAGAAGAGGAAGGTGTTACAAGTTGCGTAACACCTTTTCAAGAAAAGTGTTATACAACTTAGTTTGGAGTGTATAAGCTATTCTGTTGCACTTGAGTATCAACTTTATCATTAAGTTTTGTGTCTGGCGTATCTTTAGACAAGTTCTTTTCTTTCTCCCTTTCACACTTAACTCCCTGATAGATACAGAATGCAACAAAACTAGTTATCGCTATTACGGCAACAGCAGTGGCTATGGTACAAATTAGTAGTGTTTTTTCTTGATCTGCTACTGCCTCTGCAAGTGTTTCCACTTTTTCTTGTAGGCCGTTTAAGTGCTCTTGCATAGCTTGAAACTGCTCAGTACCAATCTTGTCTTCTAATGCACTAAAAACTTTTTCAAACTGCTCAGCATCTATCTTTTGAGCTTCTTGCCATTCTTTTAATGCACTAAATACCTCTTCAAACTGTTTAGCATCTATCTTTTGAGCTTCTTGCCATTCTTTTAATGCACCAAAAACTTTTTCAAACTGCTCAGCATCGATTTTTTGACTTTTTTGCAATGCTGTTATATCTAACCTATCATTGCCAGACAAACTATACCAAGCATTACTAAAAACATTTGACATTTTAACCCCCTAGTTAATTAATATATTATAATTTTACATTCCCAATGTTTAAATTATTATTAAATTAACTGTCATTATGTATTGACCTTTTAATAATTTTGTTTGACTTGCTTTTTAAAAGTGCGAAAACTTAAATTAAGGTACTTACGAAATACATGAAGAAAAATGCTTATTGTATTTTTGTAACCATTAACACTTAATTCTACAATTCTTTGATCTCACTCATGGAGAGGCCAGTAAACTTAACAATAGTGTTGACATCAACATTATTAGCTAGCATTGCTTTTACGACTTCAATTTTTCCTTTCCGTACACCTTTCTCTTCAGCAAGATCAAGTCTGTATTCAAGAATGGCTTCTTCTTTCTGTAGATCCATCACTCTTTCTTCATAAGCTAGGAGATCTTTTTCACTCCAGTGAAACTTGTCTAATTCATCGTATGCTAGCTTTATTATTGGTGATTCCTCTGCAATTTTCTTTAGATCTTCATCTGTCGTTTCTTCTGCATGCTTAAAAAAGAAGCACCACCTTTCTATTGTGCTTTCTAGTTCCTCCACTCTGCTTTTTGAAAATTTAGGTAATTCTATAAAGACAAATTGAAAATCTTTTAAGTAATGGCCGTTGGTTTTTATATCACGTATATTGTGAGTAGAAATATACTCAACCTCTTCAGGGAATAGCATACCATTGGAAATAGCAATGAAGAAAACCTTCTTTAAATTAATGTAATTTTTATCAGCCTGCCTTGAGTAAGCCTTAGCAGCATAGAGTTGTGCGCGCTTTTCAAAGCCCTTGTCGCGAGCGAGCTGCATCTCAATTATATATCTTGACCCACTAGAATCCCTGCAAAGAACATCAACTATACTTTGTCTATCAGAGGCAATTTCAGGGTCCATAATGGTGCTTAAGAATTCTACTTCTTGTATAGTATTGACTTCAGTACATCCTAAAATATCATTTAAAAAATGGATAAGAATATTCTTATTTTTTCAGTACCAAAGATTTTCTTAAATGTTAAATCTAACTTTGGATCGAGAAATTTAGAAAGAGCCATGGCAAGAATGCTTGAAAATATTAATAATTATACACTATTATTAACAATTATTCAATTATATTTTTAAGGAAGACAACTTTTAACTTTGTAAAAGATAGCCAAGAAAGTTGCATTTGCAGCAAATTTTAAGATACCCATCTATGGCCTAACTTAACGCGCATGAACGTTCTCAGAAGCCCTGTTATTCTACTAATATCTCTCTCTTTCCTGAATAATTTGGAGCACTGACAACACCTTCTTTTTCCATTCTTTCAACGATGTTTGCAGCTCTGTTATAGCCTATTCTAAGTTGTCGCTGAATGTAACTGGTTGAAACTTTTTGATCTCTTTGAATGATGGCCACTGCTTGATTGTAGAGGTCGTTTTCTTCATCCTCTGTTTCACCTTCTGATTCCACAGAAGAATTTTCATCTTCTTTGGTAATTTCCTCCATATAATTTGGCTCACCTTGCATTTTCAGATGATCAACTATATCTTGTACCTCATCATCGCTCACAAATGGGCCGTGAATTCGAATAATCTTACCACCAGAGGCCATATAAAGCATATCACCCATACCAAGCAATTGTTCAGCCCCTTGTTCGCCAAGTATTGTGCGACTATCTATCTTAGAAGTAACAGCAAAACTGATTCTCGTTGGAAAGTTCGCCTTTATCACACCTGTGATCACATCCACAGATGGGCGTTGTGTTGCCATTATGATGTGTATTCCTGCAGCACGAGCCATCTGAGCTAAGCGTTGAATAGAGCACTCTATTTCTTTGCCGGCAACAAGCATCAAATCTGCCATTTCATCTACAATCACTACAATATATGGGAATGTTTCCATTTTAATCGGCAGCTTTTCAAACAAAGGTTTGCCTGTTGTTGAGTTAAAGCCAATCTGCACAACGCGCTCCAATTCTATTCCACTATTCATCGCTTCTGTGATTCTTTGGTTATAGTTTATTACATTGCGCACATTTAAATAGGACATCATGCGATAGCGGTTTTCCATCTCTTTTACTATCCACTTAAGAGCGACTACAGCCTTTTTTGGCTCTGTTACCACTGGCGTTATTAGATGCGGTATTGCATCATATATTGAAAGCTCAAGCATTTTTGGGTCGATCATTATCATCTTACATTCATCAGGACTTAATCGATAAACGAGTGAAAGAATCATAGTGTTAATCGCAACTGATTTACCAGACCCTGTGGTTCCAGCAACGAGCAAGTGGGGCATTTTAGTTAGATCTGCAATAACTGGTTTTCCACTTATTTCTTTGCCAAGCGCAATTGGGAGATTTAAGTTTGCATTTTGGTATTCTGGGGATTCAAGCAAATCACGCAGCATTACAATTTCCCGTTCCTTGTTCGGCAACTCTATTCCCATAGCATTTTGCCCACGAATTATTGAAATACGTGCAGAGAGTGCACTCATCGAACGTGCAATGTCATCTGCAAGGCCAATTACTCTTGCAGATTTCGTGCCAGCTTGTGGTTCAAGTTTGTACAAAGTCACAACCGGCCCATAGCATACACTGATAATTTTTCCTTGCACGCCAAAATCACTCAGGACTTGTTCCAGCAGAGATAAATTTTTATTGCTCTCCATTTCATTCAGCTGCTTTCTCTGCAAAGACTCCTCTGCTTTAGAAAGTAAATGGATACTTGGAAACTTAAACTCACTTAAAACCTCCTCGGTAGCTTTTTTCTGTCTTTCTTTTGGTTGTTGTTTAGTAGTGATTTTAGTTCTATGTTTTTCTTCTACTACTAATGGTGCAATTGAATACTCAGTAGTTTTATGTGATCTGAAGAATGGAACATTTACAAATAAGCAAGCTATTTTTTTACATAAGAAGAATAGAGAGTAAATTGTTCTCTTCCAACCAACAGATCCTACAAGACCTATTGATGTTACTATCACAAATATATAAAACGGGCAGTTATTAATTAGTGCATTCCCTATTATTCCACTGTGTCTGTACCTTGCAGTGATGCCTAGCGAAAGTTGTGGTAGTATAGCACATATCCCTAAATTGATTAATATTAAATAGAGAATTTTTAGCAGCCTTTTTGATGGCCTGAAGATCAACAAGTAAACTATGGTTGTAGCTATTGTAACACTAGTTAATCCAAGAAATTGAACCAATATATCAGCTAAATATGAACTTACTATTCCACCTAAATTTGTCACTTCCTCATTTGTAGCTGTGTTTAAGGAAGGATCTTTATAGTTATAGCTAAAAACTGATATATATATATATATTAAAAGGGATAGATATATTGCTGATTTTAGATATTTTTTTAACATCTACCTAAAGTAGTAAGCTACTGTATATTTTACAAAGTGAATTGTTATTAGCAATATCATTATAGATAAATCTAATCCGTTGAACGGTGGTATATATCTTCTAATAATCTTTAGTGGTGGATATGTCAATTGGTTCAAGATGTGCATTATGCTACTGACAGTTTCATTATATATGTTCACCATATTAAGTTTAACCAGCCAGTTTAGGACAACCCAACATATTAGAATGAAGCTATAAAGATCAAGTAACGTATTGAGTAGATATATGATTGGATGCATACATATCTATTACACGAAAGTTATATAAAAGACAAGTATTTAGCCTTTTCAAACTCAAAATGTTGTTTTTGCTGAACCAAAAAAAACTTCATTTTTTGAGCTGCGCAAAGCCACCTAAAGTAGAGAATGGACAAGGAAGGAGGGGTGTATAATATATATTAATGTTGATATTTATTTCTTATAAATATCATCTCTATGTCCTATCTCTGTGATAGTTACTATATGATCTAATTGATTTACTCTGTAAATTACACGATAGTCACCAACTCTTAGCCTTCTACATTCTTTTAAGTTATGATGTAGTGGTTCACCAAAATTTATTGGGTCAACTGTAAGACGTTCTTTTATAGCCTTTTGAACTCTTAGCCTTATTGTCTTTGGAAGGTTTGGTAAATCTTTTTCAACAACACTCTTTAGAGACTTAACCTTGTAACGCTCTAATCCCACTTAATATCTTCAAAATCAACTGTTTCTGCACCTTCAACATCACGCTCATCAGAAATTTTAGATACTAAAAAATCCTCCATTTCAAGCTCAACTGCTTCTCTAAATAGTTTTCCTGCTAATTCTTGAACGGGCTGTTTAGTAAATTCAGATAATTCAGCAAGATGCTTTAAAGTTTCTTCGCTAAGAGCTATGTTAATGCCTGAATTTGCCATATGTTTTACAGAACTCTACTACTGTAACAAGTATACAACATTTTTTTTAATTTTTCAATAAAGAAAGTTGATGATACGTAAGAAAAATTTTGCCACCTGCGTTAATAAATAATTAAAAATTTAGCATATTTATCTACCCTCTATTCTATTACTTAAGTTAGACCACTTTTTTCTATTAATATTTTTTGTTTATAAAGATGAGCAGTTACTCATCACGCAGTTGATCTATGGATATAATACTACCGTTTGATAGTTTTTCAGTACATTTTTCACTTTTGTATTCTTTATCAGAGTCGATACTGATTTTGTCAAATATTAAAACATCTCCTGAAATTTTATCACGAAACTCACTAATAGCAAAAAACGGTATAGTAATTCGCTCTTGTTTTCCTTGAAAACTCAAACTGACGCTAAATTTATCCTCAGAAACTTTTAAATCATAGAATTGATGCTGTAATATAATAAGCATTTGAGTAGGGTATGACTTTTTCAAACGATCTGGCATGGTCACACCATTAAAATATGTGAAAAATAATATTTCTAAGTGAGGGATAAAACCATTACCTGATATAACATCTAAAGTCTTTTTGATAACTTGAAACTTAGCAGAATTAAGCAGTTTTTTGTAATCTGTTTGCTCCATATAACTTTCACATACGTAAATTTTGGGGGAACTTCTGTTACCCGGCGTTCCCTAAACCGTGCTTTAGTAATAAACCGGTTGTGCTAAATTAAGCAGCAACACGATATTCTTCAGCAGCAAAATTATCGTTTGCATTTAAATTATGAACTCTTAGCGGTGGTGTCTAACCGAGCAAAGCTACCATCTTTACTATGCATGTCGATCCTTAATCGCCCCCGTATAATTAAAAAACATGGTGGAGGCGCCGAGTACTGCCCTCGGGTCCAATACACCTATTACAAGGTAATTTTATTGCTATAGTACACAAAATGTACATAGCTATTATATAGCAACATTAAATAAATGTCAAGATATTATGACCTTAAGTTGATTTATTGCTAAAACAAAATTAATATTTCCAGTAAAAAATTCTGTGCTCTTAACCTGACACATATGGCTTTTTGAATACTCCCAATGAAAATATTTATAAATAAATATTTACTCTTCTTTTTTATTGTTTTTAGGTTTTTCTTGATCAACCATTTCTCCACCGATCTCTTTTATTTTTAGTATCAACGACTCTGGTACATACATGTCAATTACTTCTTCTGCTGTCACAAATAAAGCCTGATAAGAGTGTGAATTTATTATCCAATTAGGCAATATGTCTTCTGCTTCTATTTTATACTCTCCCTCTTTTTTGTCATATACTGTGTAGCAATATAAGTGCACAGCAAAAAATAATACATAAGAGAGCAATATTCCTTTAAGCACTCCGAGAAAGATTCCAGTAACTCTATCGATAAACCCCAACCTTATGGGTAATAATATGTACATTAGCCAGTTATTTATTATCATGAATATAAGATTAAGTATAATAAATACAGAGATTGTAGAAAGTATGTTTAGTGTAACTTTAGAATCAAAATATTTACTATAATTTGGAGTGAAAAAATCATAGTGATTAGCTGTCAGAAAGACCGATAAAAATAGAAACATTAGTGCGCATAGCTCTTTTATAAAGCCTCTAGTTACCGAGATTATTACGCATAGAACAACAATGAAGATAATTAGGCTATCGAAAAGCATGTTTTATATCTATATGGTTTTCAAGATATAATAGTTGTAAATAACAAGGTTGTAAAATTAATTGTATTTATGCTGCATCAATTGATCTAAATACCTAGCGATCATGTCAATTTCTAAATTCAAATAATCATTTACTTTGTTGTACTGAAAAGTTGTATTTTCCCATGTATAGGGAGTGATATTTACTGTAAATTCCTGATTAACAACTGAATTCACTGTGAGGGAAACCCCATCTAGTGTAACGGAGCTTTTTTTTGCAACAAATTTAATTAATTCTTGTGGGCACGATAGTTTGATTTCATGAGAATCTAAATTTTGATTAATTGTTAAAAATTTTACTATCCCATCAACATGACCCTGAACCAGGTGGCCATCGATCTTATCGCTTAATCTCATTGCTTGTTCGAGATTTATTTTTTTTCCTATTCTCCACGTATTTAAGTTAGCAACCTTCATAGTTTCTTGAGATGCTTGGACTGTAAATGTATCGCTCATTATATCAACAACAGTTAAACACACACCAGAGCAAGCTATTGAATCTCCTTTATTTATAGAGGATAAATTTTGTGTCTTGATATGGAAAATTTGATCAGAGTTGGAGTGAGTGGTAGTATCAGTTATAGTCCCGATATCCGTGATAATTCCTTTAAACATATGGTGAAAATAAATAATTTTACCATGAAAATTTTTTACAACAACTTATTTCTATTTTGTTATAGTTAAAGTAATTCTGGTTTACCGACAATTTAAAAAACGACAAATTCGTCATCCCGCTACGTGTTAGCGGGATCTAGAGATACCGTGACGGTATGACGTAGGAAAACTGAGCCTGCACTAGCTATAGGCGCGAGAAAGGGGATCGTTTTCACTTACTTGCTTAATAGATTCTATAGAATATTCAGAATATATAAAGCGAGCTAAATTCAAAATACACAGCGCGATTAATATTGGCAACCCTATGTTCAATGCTAACCCAATACTTTCCCTTTTTTCTGGTGGCACTAATCCTTTTAACATTGACACTTTTCCTAATGGAAAATGCCATAAGCAAAGTGTTGATGCAGATGCTACTATTATAAATAGACAAAAATAAGCCTTTTTTGAGGAAAATACAGTTTTAACGGTGATTTGAGTGTAATGTTAGTAGGTGGTAGAGTTTTAGCTTCATTTGTTGCTGGTGAAAGATCTTTAATTGGTAAAGGGTTTGTAGATTTATGAGGAGTATTTTCATGTTGTGGAGAAGGTTGTTGTATATAAACACCTGAAACTAATTTAAGCAATTGCTCTTTTTTTCTATATACTTGTTTTTGTAAATATTCTTTACCTAAAAGTGAGTTACTAAGAGGTTGTGGCCTTTCGAGTATCTGTAATACTTCTGATATTTCGCCTGGCTCTAATATTGCATGTAATTGTTTATCTTGAAAGTAAACAATATTGAATACTGAGCTGAAAATATTGCAAAATGTTTCTGGATCTTGATTTTTGTATCCACTCATCACTTCAATAAATATTTTATCGAGCTTTTTCCCCTGTGCTCAATTTGGTTATCTATCACAGCTACTCTAGCATCATTTCGTGCTTGTTTTATGGTAGATTGTTTTTCTTCTTCTGGTAGTTCTTGAGATTGCTTTTTCGATTTTTTTCTATTAGCTTTAAAATACTCTGTGTGCGAAGTAGTTTGACCTACATTCTGTTCTGCTTCTTGAGGTATTGGATTTTCTATACTACCCCCTGTCATCCGAGTAGCTTGACTACTTGGATCCATGTTTCTTTTTTCCTGGTCAAACGCTGGAATAACACCAAATGGTATATTGTTGCTCTGTATAGAAAATTGGCAATTGTTGGGAAAAGAATTGTGACGTATTAAAAAAATTGGGTAGACAGAAAAAAGATCTAAACCAGAAAACGTTTTCATGCATTGCAGCAACTACTATCGAAACACGTGTAACTTGTTTCCATTATTTGTTACATCGAAGCCAAATGAGCCTGTAACTGGTACGATTTGTTTATTTTGTGCATTTTTTTGGTTAGTTTCACTCTGTTCTTTTTTGTCTTCATTTTCAGTTTTTTCTGCATGTTGTAGCTTTTCATTTAGAAATAACTCGATTTGGTACAAGTTGTCCAGGTTAATGTTTTCAACGTCTGTTTGTAGCGTTATCGTTGTGCCCTGCAGAAGGATTTGAGGCGGAGCACTATTTACGAATTCTTCTACAGTTTTATAACTGTTAGTTTTACAGTAGTTATTATATAGTTCACTGCTTTCTTTGGGCACTTTTATGTTGGCTGTAAATTTTTTTCCCGGGAAAGGCAGATTTTGAAAAAATCAATTAAAGGGTTTATTCGAAATAATCTTATATTAAAGGTGTCTTTATCTGTTGCTGTTAGCTCAAATGAAAATTTTTGTATATTGCTTTCAATACTTCTCGAGCGAATAGCACTGATCTTAATTGTTTCGCTAGAAAATGCTTTACTTATGTTTCTGGATTTTTCCTTAAAGAGCTTAGGTAAATCCTCTATTTTATACTTATTCTTAGTTTCAGTGTTACTGTTGTGCATAGTTGACACAGCAAATTCATCAACGCAAAGGTAAATAAAAAAGATTAATTAGTCAATAAATTAATAATCAGAATAGGGCAATTTTTCGGATTGTTGATGATATTTAAAATTTCACTATAATGAAAGTTTAAGCCAGCGTTTTTAAGATGAATAAAGAGTTATTAGATGACATACTTTCACTTGAAGATAAAGCAGTTTCCGAAATTGAGAATGCTTCTTCTTTGCAAGATTTAGAAAAAGTTAGGCTATTATATTTGGGAAAAAAGGGTGTAGTTAGAGCGTATTTTGATAACTTAAAAAAGATAGAAAATGCAGAGAAAAAGCGTGATTTAGGTGCAGTGATTAACGCTTTACGTGATAAGATAGATCATCTTATCATGAATAGGGAAAATGTGCTAAAAACAGAAGAAGTTAACTTTAAATTGCAGAACGAGGCGGTTGATATCACGTTGCCCGTTAGACCAGAAAAAATGGGCAAGGTCCATCCACTCAGTAAGGTTATAAATGAAGTAAAGCTTATTTTTGCACATATGGGTTTTAAAGCAGTTGATGGCCCTGATATTGAAGATGAATTTCATGTATTTGATGCACTGAATACTCCAAGTCATCATCCTGCGCGAGAGGAGCAAGATACCTTCTACTTAAAGAACAAAATAGATGATAAAAGAATGGTACTGCGCACTCACACCTCATCTGTACAGATTAGAACCATGGAAAAAACAAAAAAGTTCCCAATTAAAATAGTAGCTGCAGGTAGAGTATACAGAAACGACTTTGATGCAACTCACACCCCTATGTTCCATCAAATAGAGGGGTTATATGTCGATGAGAATGTCAATATGGGCCAGTTAAAATTTACTATTCATCACTTCCTTAATAAGTTCTTTGGCGATAAAGGGCTGAAGATACGTTTTCGTAATAGTTTTTTCTCTTTTACCGAGCCTTCTGCGGAAGTGGACATAAGTTATAAAGGTAGTAAATGGATAGAAGTACTGGGATGCGGTATGACGCATCCAAATGTATTTCAAAATGTTGGAATAGACCATACTAAATACAACGGTTTTGCGTTTGGCATTGGTATAGAAAGGCTTGCAATGCTAAAATATCAAATTAGCGACTTGAGGAGCTTTTATGACAACAAAATCAGCTGGCTTGATCATTACGGTTTTCATTTTTCATCTTTAAGATAAGTGATAAGTAAAACTCATACGTTCGTTATACTTGCTGCAGGGCATGGCAGGCGGATGAATTCAGATTTGCCTAAGGTCCTACACAAAATAGGCAGTTTTTCCATGCTCCAGCATGTCATTTACAATGCAAAACAGTTAAATCCTGAAAATATTGCTGTTGTAGTTGATCAGCCTTTAATTGAAAGACTAAAGTGTTTTAAGGATATACAGTTAATTACACAAGAATTAACACTTGGCACGGGAGATGCGGTCAAAACTGCGATGAGAAACCTAAGAGAATTGCCAGATTCAAGCATAGTTGTTGTGCAGTATGGGGATACTCCGCTCATAAAAAGCAGCACAATAACTAAAATGATTAGTTATTTAGAAGGCAAGGCTCTAGTTTGCCTAGGTTTTAGGACAAGCAATAAAGAATACGGTAGGTTAATTATTGAGAATGGTTCCTTAAGAGAAATCGTAGAAGCAAAGAGTGATAAAAATAATCATGAAGAATTTCTTGCCAATGCTGGAATAATGGTGGCATGTGCAAAGAATTTACGTGAATTGGTGGAGAAAATAGAGTGCAATAGCTCAACTCATGAATATTACTTGACCGATATAGTTTCCATTGCAGTGAAGAGTAATTTAAATGTCGGTTACGTTATTACCGGTGGAGAAGAAGCAACGGGAATAAATAACAGAAATGACCTTATAAAAGCTGAATTTTACTTTCAAGAAAATAAAAGAAAAGTTTTTACCGACTCCGGAGTAACGCTTGTTGCACCAGAGACTGTTTTCTTTTCTCTTGATACGCAAATTGCCAGAGATTCAGTTATTTACCCATATGTTTTTTTCGGTACTGGAGTGAAAATAGAGTCTGGTGCGAAAATACTGCCATTTTCGCATTTAGAAAATTGCTTAATTAAAAGTAATGCTGAGGTCGGTCCATTTACCAGAATACGCGGAAACACAACAATTGGTAATAAGGCAAAAATAGGAAATTTTGTGGAAGTGAAAACAAGTGAAGTTGGTCAAAACACTAGAATAAAACACTTAAGTTATATAGGAAATGCTAAAGTAGGGCAGGAGAGTAATATAGGAGCAGGCACTATTGTTTGTAATTATGATGGGAAAAATAAACATGAAACGAATATAGGGAGCAATTGCTTTGTTGGCGCCAATAGCTCACTAATTGCGCCGCTTAATATTCATGATGAATCTGTAATTGCAGCAGGTAGTGTTATAGTTGAGGATGTACCAGAAAAAAGCCTTGCAATAGCAAGAGAAAAGCAAGTAACTAAGAGAATAAAGTAGTCTAATTTAATTATGTTGTTGTGTCATTTTTAATATTAGACTTCTTGCATAACCATATAACAAACTTTTATTGGGAATAGAAACAAAAAAACTTCCTTGACAAACTCCGCCAGCGCCCTTATCATGAAACTGAAGCTATTGTATTTGCTTTCGCCAATCTGCAGATTAAAAGGTAAGGATTACTTAATGTATCGGCGTCTTATGTTCAATTTTTTGCAGTATATAGATACTGTATGTCTTTACAAAACTTCATCTACATCTAGATTTTTATCTAAATAAGCTGAACGCGCTTATAAAGCGTTACAAGACATCAAAAAATGCCAATACTCGACAGAGATAGTAAAAGACTAGCTAACTCGGGGATTCTTTGTCTTTTTTTCTGCTTAGTAAATTTCTTAAACATTTGCAGCGTAAGTTAGTTGCAATTAAAAGCAGCTAAATCTTGCTTGTCAAGTGTTTAAAACATAAAAAACGCCAATATTTTAAAGCGGATAATAACCCCAGGGCTTCTTTTGCCTTTTTTTTCATTTAGTAAATTTCTTAAATATTTATAGCTAAACGACAACCGTCATCCCGCTACGTGTTAGCGGCTAAGAGATACCGCGGCGGTATGACGGTTTGCGGCGGCATGACCTCGTCATTCCCCTACGTGTTAGCGGGATCTAGAGATACCGCGAATGAATCGCGGTATGACGGTTCGCGGTGGCATGATGTAGGACTGCTGTGACACCATTATAGAGTGAACCAGTGTCAGCTACTTGCATAGAAAATGTTTATGACTAATTTTTAGATCAAACATGGAATTTCGACAAACTTAACTTTTTTGTGAGACTGTTCAACAATAATAAATAAATTGAGAGGAAAGGTTACGGCAATGGAAAAGAAAAAGTTTTTTGAAATAATAAATGAGGTAAGCAAGAGTGAAGGTTTAAATGAGAATAATTTACTTGAAAGAATAGGAAGTGAGCTAAAAGATGCAGACTCAATAGTATATAGCACTTATAACAATTTGAAGATAGATAAGATGTTCAGTATATTAGATTCAGACAAAATTGTAAATTATATGTTGGTACATCTTGCTGTGGAATGTAACAGTGTACCAATAGTAAAACTCCTACTAGCAAAGGAAGCAAAAGTTAATGAACCAATATATGAACTTGATGAAGCTAAGTCTAAGCTAACTGCTTTGCATGGTCATCAAGAGATAGCTCAGCTTTTATTGAACAATAACGCAAATCCTTCACTAAAAGATAGTCAAGGCCGAACTCCAAGGGATATTGTCGGTGATGTAAAAGGTAAAAAGGCTATAATAAAAATGTTAGAGGAAGGAGAACAACGTTATGCTGAGACAAGAGCTACGAGAAGACAACCTTATAGACAAGGCACTTTACCGCAGCCTAATAATAAAACTCCAGGAGATTCAGCTATGGGCGGAAATAAAATAACTGCTGCAGTGCAAGCATGGAACGCAAGAGATCAGAAAGAGAACAACGGAATTACACCAAACAGCAGAAAAATCTATGTACAAGATGAGGATGAACAGACTTCTTCAAACTCAATCACTAATGAAAACAATATAAACAAAGTAGATGATACATTAGAAAGAGAACTGGCTAAAAGAGATGCTGTGGCGCAAAAGTTGCAAGAGGCAGAACAAAGACTTGCCAATAATCAGAAGCGCATAGAACATAATGACTTGCACAGTCAACATCCAGAGCAGTATACTACATATAATGGGGAACAGACCTTTTTAAATAAAAGTAGTAGTGACGACAGTGGAATATGTTTTGATGGAGATGGATCTGAAGCTTTAGGCCAATCTATATTAGAAAATGGAGAAGACATTGATGCACAAGATAAAGATGGCGTGACCCCTTTACATTGGGCTGTTGCAGATAACAATAAAGAATTAGCAAAACTTTTGATAAAACATGGAGCAGATGTTGATGCACGAAATAGAGATAAACATACCCCTTTACATTATGCTGCTGTGCATGGTTATGTAGAGATTGCAAAGTATCTAATAGATAATGGAGCAAATGTTAATGCACAAGATCAAGATGAACATATCCCTTTATACTTTCCTGTTACAAATGACAATAAAGAATTAGCAAAACTTTTGATAAATATGGAGCAGATCGCTCATTGATAAAGGATGAAGACCTAATAGATAGACTAAACAGTATGTGTGATCAGCCATCTGAGGTTGTACCTAGTACCTTTTCTCATTCCAAAACACACAACGCAACGGAAACTCCAGAAAAAGCAGAAAAGGTTGAAAAACGTAAAGCTAAGTTAAAAGAATTACGTACTCAGCTAAAGGATGAGCAGAAAAAGAATGAATTGCTAAAACAAAAAATACAAGATCTAGAAAGTAAAAACACAACGCTTAATAGTGAATTAGAAAAAACAAAAACTAAAACAGACGAAGTACCATTAGAAAAAGCGCAAAAGGAACTAACAGAATTGAAAAGTTATATCACTGGACATGGAGCTAGGCTGGACACACTGGAGAAACTCAATGAAGAGAATGAATCACTAAGACAAGAAATAAAAAATCTAAAAAATGAAAACACAACACTTAAGGGTGAATTAGAAAAAACAAAAACTAAAAAAAACGAAGTACCATTAGAAAAAGCGCAAAAGGAACTAACAGAATTGAGAAATTGTGTCGCTGAACATGAGACTAAATTGGAAGTACTGGAGAAACTCAATGAAGAGAATGAATCACTAGAACAAAAAATACAAGATCTAGAAAGTAAAAATACAACACTTAATAGCGAATTAGAAGAAAACGAAAATAAGCATTCTAAAACAAAAGTGTTGTTAGAAAAAGCGCAAAAGGAACTAGCAGAATCAAAAAGTTGCATAGTTGGACATGAGACTAAGTTGAAACAATTCAATAAAGAGAATGAATCACTAACACAAAAAATAAAAAGTCTGGAGAATGAAAACACACCACTTGAGGGTGAACTGGGCAAAACTAAAACAAATGAAGTGTCACTAGAAAAAGTAGGAAAAAGACAATTTTCCCCAAAAGTTGCCTACGCGAGCCTTGCAGCTATGTTAGCAGTAGGTGCTGCTCTTAGTATTGCTTCCGGATTGTCTGTTCTATTAATAGTTGCAGCTTCTGTGGTATCTGCACTGATAGCCGGTGGCATTACATACACAATATCAAAACCCATCGCTCCTGACACTGAATTGAAAGAAGTGAATATTCAAGGTTCAGCACAACGGTGTTTGTAAAACTTAGCACCTACATCTGTACGAACATTGCAGTTTGCAGGTGGCAGATGCAAGTAGCTGCACTGGAATCTATAACTAACCCAATAAAGGTTTCCCAGCAGTCCTACGTCATACCGCCGCGAACCGTCATACCGTCACGGTATCTCTTAGCATAGATCCCGCTAACAAGCAGCGGGATGACGAATTTGTTGTTTTTCAAATTGTAGGTAAACCTAAGCCACTTTAGCTATAGTAAAAAGTATTTGCAAGTTACACAGTAGTGTGAATTTTTTACTTCGGTAGTTTTTCATTGTCATTATAATCATAATAGTAGTTGAGTTTAATTGATATGAAAACTTTTACGAAAAATTTTAAAAATAACGAAAAAAAGCTAGAGGAGTTTAATAAGGAAATTGAAGATATAACAACTATAGCTCAAGATAAATTTGCACATGAACTTGAGAACATCGCATATGACAGTGTGCAGAAATTTCGCAGTCTGCTTGCTAAAGAGTTAAACTCCACCTTCAATAATATTCATTCTCAAAATGTCAATCTACTAAAATCTAGCCTAGTTGAATATGCTATAAGTTCAAATTTTATCAACAAAAAAGGAGAAACAGCTTTAATACGTTCTCTTCTTAATATATTCATACGATAAAGCACTCAGAGTTGTTGCTGCGCCAATCTAACTTAATGTTGCATGCAAGCTGCATAGCTAAAGTAAGTAAGATTTGCCCCATGCTATCACGAGGTAAACCTTACTTATTCTAGCTATATCAAAAAGGAGGGTTATTATGTCAATAAGATCTACTTCACCAAGAATATCTGTGCAACGTAAATCTAAGCCTGAATCTTTTCCAGTTACTTTAGAAGAGGTTAAATCTTTTTTACGTATTGAGAACAACCAGGATGATAAGTTGATTTCAGATCTAATTTTTATGGCAACTGATTATGCTGAGTGGCATATGGAAAAGTCACTAGTAAAGCAAACATGGCAAGTTTCATATGAAGATTATGTACCTCGTAGGATCTATTTAAGCTATGGCCCTGTGAGTAAGATAGTATTGGCTACTGCAATGATGTCTAAAAATCAAGAGAAGAGAACACTTAAGTATTATTTTAGTGATGTAGGGGGCTACGTTGAGTTTTTCAATTGTTTGAATGCAATAAGAGTTGATGTTGTATACGAGGCTGGCTATGACAATGTTCCTGAGCAGATAAAACTAGGTATTATGCGGCATGTTTCTGCTCTTTACAAAAATCGTGAATCGGAGGTAAGTAGCCATTTATCTGAAGTGAAGAAGGTATATTCTCCGTTTCGCGAACCAAAGGTTGTGTTGTAGCTCTTTCTTGTCATCCAAACTGGGCTACTACGTCATACCGTTACGGATAGATCCCGCTAACAAGCAGCGGGATGACGAGGTATAAACCTTATCGTCATACCGCGATTCATTCGCGGTATCTCTTAGCATAGATCCCGCTAACAAGTAGCGGGATGACGAGTTTGTATCGGGAAATGCTGCTTATGTTTTAGCTATATATCTTTACGAGGATTCATTATGGAAAAATTCAAGCTATAAATGAGTTGTACAATAGCATTTATGCAGCACTAAAGGCAAATTCTGATTTAAGAAAATATGTTACTAACATTTATGACTACTTACCTAAACAGGTCACCATTCCTTACCTGAGATTGCGCGCAGTGAATTATAGCAACCTGCATATGCTGTCCAATTTTGCTACAAAGGCAAGATTTTCATGCGACATATATACTTATCATATAGACAGTATGTTTGCCATTATAAGGCATATTAACTTGATACTTAAGAGCATTGAAGGTTTTAGTAGTGAGGTCATTTTAGAAAGTAATTGTGCTATGGATCAGCACGATGAAATTTTACATTCAACAATTAATTTTGATATTTTAATAAAAGGAGGTGATAATGAGCAAATTACAGCTAAAAATTAAAGATCATGACAATAATTTTATTGTGTTAAATAATATACGAAACCTAAGGTTTACTTTGCGTAATAACAGAGAAGAGGTAAAAGATATTTCTTCTTTTGGCTGGAGAAAAGTATTGGATTCTGCTGGAAGCAGACATATTACGATAAAAATTAATGGAATTTTAGACTCTGTATTAGCTGATGAATTATTACGTAATTCTGCTATGCTAAACTCTAATAATGATTATGAAATTAGTTTTAAGGCTAAGGAAAAGATAAGGCTTAGGTGTTCAGTTGAACTGTATGAGAGGTATTATGACCCCGCTGCTTTTGACAGTTTTACTGTAATTTTAGCGAGTGCTGAAGTTGTAAACGCTTTTCATTAATGTTAATTTAATTTTTTCATATACAATAGTAACTGGTGAGAATTTTAACTAAATTAAAAAAAATCATGAACGACAAAGACCTTTTCGAGGAAGACGGTGATAATATTGAAGAAAATAACGATGATAAAAGAGAGAGAAGTTTAGAAAATGAAAATCAGCAAAATCAAGAAGAACAACACAAAGAGGAAGATAAGCAATACATAATACAGTATATTCAAGACTATTTGAAAGTTTTTGAGGATATTCTAAATCAGATCGACGAAGGAATTGATAATTTAGATAGTTACGAAAGGACTATGCAAATAAAGCGAAGCATAGACAGGCTCATAGAGACTTTATATAGTCAGGCTGCGTCTGAAGATATTGATGCAGAATTTGAAACCACAAAGCATACTCGCGATAAATCAGAATCTATGAAAAGAGTTAGAGAGAAAAGAAGGAAGCAAGCGATAGAAGAAGTATTAAGTAGCATGTTTGCCCAGCAACAAAAGGAGCTAATGAACGCTAAACACTTAAGTCATGGACATGAAACAGCACATGATGATGAAGCAAAGAAACGAGTGAAGTCTTCAATCAGGGGAGTGTTGTTTTCGGTGATTGCTCATAGGATGGATCCAAGAAGGAGGGCAGGGGAAACTGCTGACGATAACGAAAAGCAAGCTCATATACATGGCAGGGAAGCAGTTGGTGGAGCTTTAGGTGCATTGTTAAAAACGTTTTTAACAGCGGTTGCTGCTATTGTGCATGAAATTGCTAAACCACTTCAGAAACAGGAAACATCTTTTGCAAAACAAGTTGAAGAAAGCAGAAACGCAGATTCACAAAAGGGTCGATCTGCGTAGATTTCTCCTTGTAATAATCTTTCGATTCTACTGTCTGTTAATTCAAATTAGGGTTATAAAATTTTAGAAGCCAGCTCTTATATAACCAATTTATAGCAAGAAATTACGATACAAAAATCAGCGTCCGTTAGAAAATAAACATAACACAGGGTGATAGAGTTGCCCCTATCCATAAGCGTCAGTTAAGCTCAAAATTGTAAGCTTAAAATATGGTTGAATAATTATTAATAATAGTATATAATTATTAACGTTTTTCAGGCATTTTTGTTATGGGTGCGCCAAGTAAGCGTTTAGAATACAATTGGTGAAAATCCAACTGACCTTACCCAGAAAAAGTGGAGAGAAAGTTTGGAATGTTTTTTACAAAAAGAATGATGCATCAAATTGTTCTGGAATGCAATAGTTAATAGTGACGTTGTTTGTTATAAAAAATTTCTATGTATTCAAATATTGCAGTTCTAGTTTGTTGAGCAGAGTGTTGTGAAGTATCAATAAGTATTTCTCTTTTCAATGAGCTAAAGAAGCTTTCCACAACAGAATTGTTGTAACAACAACCTTTATGACTCATCTATATTCTTTACAGCTAAGAGATATTGATAACCTTGCGAAGTATATTGTGAACCTTTATCACTATGTAATAGTAGATTTTTG
>NZ_CP054598.1:846607-945680 GCF_017869155.1 Wolbachia endosymbiont of Ceratosolen solmsi | reverse complement strand
ATTTTCCTAATACACTATCCCTTATTCCTAGATCTCTTGCTACTTTTGCAACTGGTTGACCTACCTTTCTTTGTTCATTTGTCAGCTTAACAGCTTCCAATTTGAATTCTGCCTTATATTCTCTTGCCATTTCTAATCCTCCAAAATTTTATTTTACCCGAAAAAACTCCTTTCTTTCTCTCCACTTTTTCTGGGTAAGGTCAGTCTTTAGGCACCCAAACAAAGGGAAATGCTGGATAAAAAGAAAGTACTTTAAGAAGTATAATAACGAAAACTGGCGCTTTATGACAAGTAACAAGGTACGTCTTACTATACACAGCGATCATGTTATTAAACAAAGTGCAAAAAACCAGATCCCCATATGATGGTGATTGGGTATATTGGGGTAAACGTCTGAGAAAAATACCAGATAAGCCACTAGGAGTAATAAAATTATTGAGGTTGCACCAAAGTAAATGCGATAATTGTAGACTATGGTTTAAAAGTGATGATACAATAAAAATACATCACAAAGACCAGAATAGACGAAACAATATGATCACAAACTTATCTTTGTTACATGGACATTGTCACGATGAATTACACAGAAGGTGTGCATGAAAAGCACCAAATTAGAGAGAAGCCGTATGAGGCTCAAAGTCTCACGTACGGTTTTGAAGTCGAGTGAGGAGGGGCGACCTTCTTCACTTAGACAACAATATGCAGATGAAACTACGGAAGAAGACTTAAGGAAAATAGCAGAAAAAGCACCAATAATAAAGTTAGCCTACGATGAATTAGACAGGTTTAGCTGGAATGAAAAAGATTTAGTAGCATATGAAGAAAGAATAATGGATCTGCTGAAAGAAGAAGGCATCCTCGCTAAAAAACTTGATGAGGGAAAGATTGAAGGAAAGATTGAAGTAGCAAAAAACCTACTTAAGGCTGACATCTCTATTGATATTATCTCTCAGACAACCGGCCTTCCTCAAGCTGAGATTAAACGACTTCAGGAAGAAATCACCTAAAAGGCTAATGATCAACGAAAAAATTGTAAGAGAGAACTTAAAAAAAGTCATAGAGCAAAAAAGCGGTAAAGATGTGATCGCTCTTGGCATAATATCCTCAATTATTATTAAAGGTCAAGATGTTGGTTTTGTGCTTGAAGTTGCCGGTAACACGCAAGCAAATGAAGAATTAAGAAGAAATTGTGAGCAAGCTGTTAAAGCTATACCGGGGGTGACAAAAGTGACCGTGGTTGCTACTTGTCAAAAACAAACTGGGCAACAAAAAGCTAAATTACATATCGAAGGAGTGAAAAATATAATCGTTGTGGCCTCTGGTAAAGGCGGTGTGGGCAAGTCCACAGTTGCGCTAAATCTTGCTCTCTCATTAGCAAAGTTAAAACACAAAGTTGCGCTGGTTGATGCAGATATATATGGTCCTTCAATTCCTAAAATGCTTGGCGCTGAAAAATTAAAGCCAGAAATACAGGATAGTAAAGCAATGCCTATAGAAAAGTATGGACTGCATACTATTTCAATTGGCTATTTTATCGATAAAGATCGTGCAGCAATATGGCGCGGACCTATGATTACAAAAGCACTTTATAGTCTGCTAATGGGAACAAAATGGTCCGATATAGAGTATTTGATAATTGATACACCACCTGGAACTGGCGATGTGCATTTAAGTCTTATGGAAAATTTTAACTTAACTGGGGCGATAATAGTTTCAACTCCACAGGAGCTCTCTTTAATCGATGCTCGCAAAATTTATGATATGTTTACAAAGCTCAGCGTACCGGTTATTGGCATTGTAGAAAATATGAGTTATTTCATTCAAAGCGGCTCAAAAATATACATATTTGGAAAAGACGGTGCAAAAAAAATGTCTGAGGAGCTGGGCATCAAACTTCTAGGCAGAGTTCCTCTAGATCCACAAATATGCCATGCTTCTGATTGTGGAAATCCTTTAATGTTAAGTGAAGATTTAGCAGGGATTTATGAAGGTATTGCTAAAGATGTTATAGCTAAAGTGGCTCTACAATTTGAAAAACCGTCATTCCGCTACTAGTTAGCGCCGCGGCGGTATGACGTAGGGGTAACCGTTCACACTTAATTCTTCAATCTCACTAATAGAAAGGCCAGTAAACTTGACAATAGTGTTAACATCAACATTATTAGCCAGCATTGCTTTTGCGACTTCGATTTTCCCTTCAATTTTGCCTTCCTCTTTACCAATTTTTTTGCCTTTTTCAGTAGCAAGATCAAGTCTGTATTCAAGAATGGCTTCTTCTTTCCGTAGATCCATTATTCTTTCTTCGTAAGCTACTAAATCTTTTTCATTCCAGCTAAACCTGTCTAATTCATCGTAGGCTAACTTTATTATTGGTGCTTTTTCTGCTATTTTCCTTAAGTCTTCTTCCGTAGTTTCATCTGCATATTTGAAGAAAAATAACCAACGATCCACTATGCTTTCTAGCTGTTCTTTCTTATTCTTAGGAAATTTAGGTAGTTCAATAAATATAAATTGAAAATCTTTTAAGTCATGCTCATTGGTTTTCTCATCTCTTATAGTGTGGTTGGATATATAATCAACTTCTTCAGGAAGTAAGTTACAATTTGATATAGCAATAAAGAAGACTTTCTTTAAATCAATGTAGTTGCCAGATTTATCTAATTGTCTTGAGTAAGCCTTAGCAGCATACAGTTGAGCTCGTTTTTCGAAGCCTTTATCGCGAGTAAGCTGCATTTCAATCACATACCTGGTCCCACTAGAATCCCTGCAAAGAACATCAACTATACTTTGCTTATCAGAGGCAATTTCAGGATCCATTATAGTACTGAGGAATTCCACTTCTTGTATAGTATTTATCTCGGTAAACCCTAAAATATCATTCAAAAAATGTATGAGAATATTCTTATTTTTTTCAGTGCCAAAGATTCTTTTAAAGGTTAAATCCAGCTTAGGGTCGAGAAACTTAGATAAAGCCATAGCCAAAGTGCTTAAAAATATTAATAATTATACACTATTATTAACAATTATTCAACCATATTTTTGAAGATAGCTATGCCGCCGCGAACCGTCATACCGCCGCGGTATCTCGGCATAGATTCCGCTAACTAGTAGCGGAATGACGATTGTGTATCGTGCTTTGCTAAAAAAAAATCACAGAATGCAGTCTGGTTACAACCTTTCTTGGGTTAGCTATAGGTCTTTGTCTATAAAGTTTGTTTAAACTATTTTCAAAATAGATAAAATATAATTTTACAATTAGCGTAAATAAAATGAATTATGATGTAATCATTTCAGGTGGTGGGTTACTTGGTCTTATTACTGCAATTGGCCTCAGTTGTAACTCTGTGTCTGTAGCTGTAATTGAAAAAAATAGTTTGCCACGTGTAGTAGATGACAACCGAGCATTTGCTATTTCTCAAGGCTCGAAAAAAATATTGGAAAAATTAGGGATTTGGCAGTTTATAGAAAGCGAAGCTGAGCCAATACTTGATATATGCATATTAGATGCGGTTACTGTGCATTACAATCATAAAATGGTTGGTGAAGAACCAATGGGTTATGTTATTAACAATGCTGCTATATGGAATGCAATCAACAATAATTTTCTGAATAAACTAAATATATACTCTCCACATTCCTATAAAACAATTGCTTATGATTCAGGATATGTGGAAGTTATTCTTGATAATAACCAGGAATTAATATCATCGCTACTTATCTGCGCTGAAGGCAAAAACTCTAAATTACCAGAGTTATTTTCTATACCGACAGTGAAATTTGACTATAAACAAAGTAGCATAGTATTTAATGTAAAGCATGAACTGCATCACCAAAACTTAGCTGTAGAGCGTTTTTTTCCTGGCGGTCCATTTGCAATTCTACCGATGAAGGGTGGCTATACTTCTTCGATAGTTTGGACAGAAAAATCTGAAATTTCAAAAATGCTAATGGATCTGTCTGAAGAAGAATTTATTATAGAGCTTAAAAAAAGATTTGGTTCTTATTTAGGAGAGATAAAATTAGAGGGTGAAAGAAAACTTTATCCTTTAAGTTTTGCTTTTGCAAAAAAGTTATATAAGGGTAGAGTTTTGCTTATCGGCGATGCAGCACATTCAATTCATCCAGTTGCAGGTCAAGGGCTTAATCTTGGAATTAGAGATGTAGAAAGTATTATAAAGCACGTAGTTGCCGCAAAAGCATCTGGTATTGATGTTGGCAGTAGTTATTTATTAAAGAAAATTTCACGTAACAGATACTTTGATAATTTTACAATGGCGCTTGCAACTGATGGATTAAATAGGATGTTTTCCAACAGAATATTCTGCGCTAAAGCACTAAGAAATCTTGGCTTGATTGCAGTTGAAAATTCAAATTTCCTCAAAAAACGCTTCATTCGGCATGCTATGGGATTTATATAAATCACTATTTTATAGCTAATGCAAGTCAGGTTTCCCACGGCATACCGCCGCGGTATCTTGGCCGCTAACACGTAGCGGGATGACGAATGTATCTGTTCAGCAGTTGTGTTAAAAGTCAATAGAAAAATTGATGTAGCTGTGGATAAGCACGTTTATACAGATAAAAGTACTTATCCACAGCTATGCTGGCTCTTAGATAGAAACAGACAGAGAGTTATATTCCTCAGTAAAAACCCTGTCATCTCTGACTAAAGAGTTAGCAAGAATAAGCAATTTCCTCATGGCAGCAGTGGAAGCAATTTTATATGGCTTTTTATATTGACTATATAATCTAGTAAAGAAAGGTTTGATATAGGAATTAGGGGGGGAGGGGGGATGTATGGTCCCAGAGTGTGATGGTATGATAAAATATGAGAAAACAATACCATCAAAGGAGGAATTATGGGACAAATATTACATGGGTGCGCCAAAACAACAGAGACAATTCGTAGAGCAATACAAAATAGTAAAGAGAGCATAGCAAAACTCTCCAGGTACTATAACCTTAATCCAAAAACTATCATTAAATGGAGAAAACGGTCTTTTGCCAAAGACGCTGATATGGGTCCAAAGCATGCAAGATCAACTGTTTTAACTTTAGAAGAGGAGGCTGTAATTGTTGCATTTCGTAAGCATACTCTATTGCCATTAGATGATTGTCTCTACGCTTTGCAAACCTCAATCCCACACTTGACTCGCTCTAGTCTACATCGTTGCTTACAGAGGCACAGCATTAGCAGACTACCAGATGTTGATGGCGAAGTTAAACCAAAAAAGAAATTCAAACAATATCCTATAGGCTATTTCCATATTGATATTGCAGAAGTCAGAACAGAAGAAGGAAAGTTATATTTGTTTGTTGCAATAGATAGAACATCCAAATTTACGTATGTTGAGTTGTATAAAAGTGCTACAAAACCTATAGCTGCTGAGTTTCTACGTAATTTGATTAAAATTTTACCATATAAAATCCACACTATTTTGACAGATAACAGTGTACAATTTACCAACCAAAAACGCCATAAATACGCTTTTCAACATATATTTGATAGAGCTTGTGAAGAAAATGACATTGAACACCGTCTAACAAAAGTTAGCCATCCTTGGACAAATGGGCAAGTTGAGCGTATGAACAAAACTTTAAAGAATGCCACTGTTAAGAAGTATTACTATCAGTCTCACCAGCAACTCAAAGAGCATCTTTATGACTTTGTTATGGCCTACAATTATGCTAAAAGACTCAAAACTCTTAAGGGTCTTACACCTTTTGAGTTTATATCTTTACAGTGGACAAAATCTCCTGAATTGTTCATACTAAATCCACACCATCACACTCTGGGACCATACACTCCCTGTGTTTCGTAATATTATACAATCAAATTGATAAAAGCTGTATTATCTCCTTGCAGCATTAAGTGTATATTTTTTGCTATTTTTTCCACTAAGGAAGTAACATTATCAAAATTTGAAAATTTTGATAACACATAATCTGCTAAGCTTCTTTGATCTTCAGGTCTACCCACTCCAAATCTCAAGCGCCAATAATCGTTGCCAATAAAACTATCTATGGATTTAAGTCCATTATGTCCAGCAGAGCTACCACCTTTCTTTATTTTTATTCTTCCAAGTTCCAAATCAGCGTCATCGTGTATGACAACAATATTATCTAGCGATAATTTGTAAAAATTTCGTATTTTTGCAACAGGGATGCCTGAATTATTCATAAATGAATAAGGCTTTATTAACATGATTTTATTATCATTAATTATGCCAGAGGTTATTAGATAATCGGCTTTT
Organism: Wolbachia endosymbiont of Ceratosolen solmsi; assembly: GCF_017869155.1. NCBI lineage: Bacteria > Pseudomonadati > Pseudomonadota > Alphaproteobacteria > Rickettsiales > Anaplasmataceae > Wolbachia > Wolbachia endosymbiont of Ceratosolen solmsi. The sequence continues at coordinate 939,426 of NZ_CP054598.1, read as the reverse complement.
TTAGAGAACGACTGGAAATTCCAATATTTGCAAATTGTATCAACTACGATGAAGCCGATATTATGATGAGTTAACTCATATTGACTACCAGGGTTACCAAGCCCAACTATCAGGTGCACTATTCCTCTGTTTCTGCTTGAGGTTCTTCAACGTCACTATCGGCAGCAGAAATTGTAACAATGGTAAAATTTTCTTCTTCATGGGCTACAAACTTAACACCTTCTGGTAATTTTACATCATTAATATGTATAGACTGGCCAATCATTTTACCGGATAAATCAACTTCAATAACCTGAGGTATTTTATCAGGAGAGCATTTAACAGCAATAGAACGACACAAAACATTAAGCACTCCACCTAACTTGATCCCTGGGGCTTTACTTTCATTCACAAATGATAGAGGTATGTCTATTTTAATTTCACTGCCTTTATCAACAAATTGAAAATCAACATGTTGCACAGTATCCTTTACTACATGCAATTGGATATCGCGAACAAGAGCATATTCCTTTTTGCCCGAAATATTCAGCTCTATCAAATGTGCAGAAAGAGAACCTGATTTATATTGCTTCGTGAATTCCTTTGCAGACAATGTCAAATTTACATTATCATGGCCCTTTCCATATATTATTCCAGGGATGTTTCCTTTCTTCCTTAGAGAATGCATCGCTTTTGTTTTTGTTATATCACGTAACTCTGCATTAATTGTTACTATTTCCTGTTGCATCATCGGTTACTCCTATTCAGCTAATCCTTTTAATATAATTTAATAATAATATAACATAAAAATATTTATTTCAAACTTCATTCTTTCATACTAATTGTTTGTGAAAGGATTTATTTAGATATATATTTAAGCTTATTTAACAAGAACTATGGGCATTGATGATAAAGTAGTTTTTAGGATTTATAAACCAACAAAAACTGCAACACAATCTGGTTTAGGTAATACAAATTTCTGGCACCTGAAAATTGAATCTGGCTCTTACTACATTGAACCTTTAATGGGGTGGGTTGGCTCAAAAGATCCAAAAAAACAGATTGTATTAAAGTTTGATTCTCGTGAAAAAGCAGTATTCTACGCAAAAAAACGCAACGTTAAATACATAATTGAAATGCCAAAAAATGTTAAGAGGCTGCCAAAATCTTACGCAAGCAATTTCATACTAAAGTAAGTTGCACAACAAATGGTGTTATGCAAGTAGCTGACACTGCTCTCCTTTGTCATCCCAGTGCCCAGACACTGGGATGGCTTTGTTGCATCGCTACTTATGAAAGGCTAACTATAGTTAGGATTATAAGCAACCTATTGAAAATCTTGTTTTTTTGCAATCAATCTGATCAAATTTAAGAATAGTAATTTGTTATTTATATTAATAAATTTAATTCTATTGAAAATAGCTAAAGCATTGAAATTCTTGAATTTTAGCCAGATTAGTGAGTGGTAGTGAAATTTCTTTTACTCAAATTTAGGTATTCACTGACCGTTCTTGTTATAAATACCAGAATAATAAGCTACTGATATTCGCTATCTTTTTTATCTTTAATCCATCATAGCTAGCGATGCAACAAAGCCCACTGGGATCCAGGAATTTTATTAAGTTGGTAAGCATAAAAATAGCTGTTTTACGTTAAAATACAATGTTTTTGATGATTATGGAAAGGCTGGATCCCAGTGTCAAGCACTGGGATGACACCATTTGTTGTAAACTCACTTTTACTCTATGGTTATACTACCTTGCCGCTATCCTGAACGGATACAAAGTAAGTTTTATTGTGATGTGCTCATCTGTAAAAAATAAGACTTAATCTCACTGTTGATCATGGATTTTAAGTTGTGCTAGCACACTGCGGCCATTTAAAGAGTCAAGATTTTAACCTGGCTAGCCAGTATTAAAGAGTTATTTTTCAGGTATTTCTTTACAAGACTTGCAAGCCTTTTTGGATTATTCAAATAGCTCCATTCTGCTTGTAAAACTTTCATATCACTTTGCACTAAATTAATTTCACTTTTTATTTTTATTAGCTCTCTATTTAATGACTGAACATGTAATTTTACCTTAAATAGTCCTACAATGCTAAGAAAAAACATAACTATTGAGATGATGCAGAAAGTTCTCATGACAACCTCTGTATAGCTCTTAGTTTTGCTGAGCGTGAACGCGGATTTGCACTTACTTCTTCTATACTTGCTTCGATCACTTTTTTATTTAGAAGAGAGAATGTCTTGCAATCAGTAGCACATAAATCTTTAAAAAAAGTTTTGACTATACGATCTTCTAAGGAATGAAAGGTGACGACAATTAATTTGCCATTCTCACTTAAAATCTCAGATGCAGCTTTAATGCCCTTTTCAAGTTCTCCCAGCTCATCGTTTACCCATATTCTGATTGCCTGAAATGTTCTGGTTGCAGGATCAATTTTGCTTTTTCCACGAAACACCACAGAACGTACAATATCCGCAAGCTCAAATGTAGTTTTGATAGTTTTCTTCTTCCGTGCATTTACTATTGCTCTTGCGATTTTGCGAGAATGACGTTCGCCTCCGTAGTTATATATAGTATTTGCGATTTCTTCTTCGCGTAAAGCGTTAACAAACGTTGAAGCGTTTATATAAGAAGAGTTATCCATACTCATATCGAGTGGACCATCATGTAAAAATGAGAACCCTCTATCTCCGTTATCAAGCTGCATAGATGAAACTCCGATGTCAAAAACTATTCCATCGATACCTTCAATATTGTTGCTATCTAATAAATTTTTAACATTACTAAACTTCTCAATAAATAGTTTTATTCTATCGGGATATCTAATGCTTAAATCATCATAAAACTTAGTTACCGTTTCATCTCTATCAATTGCATATACTTTGCAATCAGCTGACTCCAATATTGCTTTGCTATACCCTCCAGCTCCAAATGTGGCGTCCACATATATACCATCATCCTGCGGTGATAGTAGTGATAGCATCTCTTTTAACAAAACTGAAGTGTGTGTCATAGTGCTCCATCAAGAGACTCTGTGCATACAAATAAAAATAACTTCCCACTAAAACATATGGAAGTATATAGGCAATAATATAAAAACACTTGAATATAGTCAATGATATAAAAATATTAAGATTTAATAAGATGCTATTATTAATATGATGTTCAAATTTTTCTATTATATAAAAAAAGTAATGTATATTACTAAATACTAAACAAACTATAGAAAATTATGCAGCAAATAACAAAAGTAATATTTTCAAGTTTGATTTGTAACACTTTATTGTGGTATGACCACATGCTTTTTGGCCACTTAATAAACATAATAGGTAGTGTGTTTTTTCCATCGGATGATCAACTAACCAGCGTATTGAAAGCTTTTGGAGTGTTTGCAGTGGGTTTCTTAATGAGACCAGTCGGTGCTGCTATATTTGGTCACATTGGTGATAAGCATGGCAGAAGAGTTGCCTTATTGCTCTCGATTATATTAATGACTCTATCAACCGTATTAATTGCTTTTGTTCCAGGTTATCAAAGCATTGGAATACTAGCATCAATGCTGGTAGTTTGTTTAAGGTTATTGCAGGGTATATCTCTTGGAGGAGAAGCAGGAAATGCACCATTTTTAATAGAACATGCTCCTAAAAACAAAAAAGGATTTTTTGGCAGCATTGAAGTATTAAGCGCAATTTTTGGTTCAGTATTAAGCTTGATAGCGGTACTCATATGCAAAAAAGTATCTGATTTTGAATCTTGGGGGTGGAGATTACCTTTCATTTTCAGTTTAGCAATGGGATTAATTAGCATATATATGAGATATATACTTGATGAAAGCCCAGAGTATAAAAGACAGAAAAATCCATCTAAATTGCCATTAAAAGAGTTATTAAATAGCTATAAAAAACCTTTTCTGATATCAGTTGGGGTTGATATAGTTGAAAACTCATCTCTTTACATATATCTGGTATTTTTCAATGTGCTTACGAATAAAATATTAACAGTAAATACTCATTTTAATCATATAGTGGAAATACTGAGTCAAATTGCGCTCGGAGGATTGACAGTATTGTTTGCAATACTTTCTGATAAGGTAGGAAGAGAAAAAGTTATGAAGTTTGCATTTATAGCTTTTGTAATAGTGAGTTATCCAGTTTTTTCAATGTTATGTAGTAGCAATTACTTGCTGGCACACATTCTCTTTTATAATTCCAATAGCTGCATCGCTTGGTCCTGTCAGTGCACTTATGTGCGAATTATTTCCAACAAAGGTTCGGTACAGTGGATTTGGTTTATCAAGAAATATAGCTGCTGGATTTTTTGGCGGCCTTGCACCATTTATATGCACAACAATTATCAAGGTTACAGGACAAGAGACTTCAGCTAGTTTTTACATGATTTTCTGTGCATTAATTGGGCTAGTTGCTATATCGCAAATTAAGGGTGAGCTTTCTTCAAAATCACCCAAAGTAAACCAAGTATAGTTGCAGTATAGCAGAATTTAAAAAAATCTAATTATAAGGTGGGAAATGCCAATTCTTAGGTGATAATGTGAATATTTCAGCACCATCTTTTGTCACTCCAAGTGTATGCTCAAATTGAGCAGAAAGTGAAAGATCGCGTGTTGTTACTGTCCAGTCATCGAGTTTACTGAGCAGAGTCTCATGTTTTCCAGCATTAATCATTGGCTCTATTGTAAAAAACATACCTTCCTTTAAGACAAGATCTTCATCTTGATCATAGAAATGCACTACATTTGGTGGAGCATGAAAGACTTTTCCTATACCATGTCCGCAGTAGCTGCGTACGATAGAATATCCAAAATCTCTAATATATTTCTCTATAGCAAGCCCTATTTCATTTAACTTATTGCCGGGCTTAACTTGTTTGATTGCTTCCATCAACGCATTATAAGTAGCATCACATAAACGTTTTGCTTTGATTGATGGTTTGCCAACCCAAAACATGCGACTTGTATCACCATGCCAACCATTTAAAATCACCGTGACATCAATATTTAAAATATCTCCATCTTTAAGCGGTTTATCATCGGGAACACCATGGCACACAACTGCATTTTTTGAAGTGCAAATTGATTTTGGATACCCCCTATAGTTTAGTGGTGCTGGAATTGCACCTGCATTAATTATAAAGTCATGGCATAGATCATTTAATTCATTAGTTGTCACCCCTACCTTTACGTACGGTGCAATGAAATCAAGAGTTTCAGCAGCAAGCCTGCCAGCCTTGCGCATAAATTCAAAATCTTCTTGTGAGTGTATAGTTATGTTCATATTTTCCATGTCTTATTATAATTGGTACGCTTACTTGCAGTACATAAATGTAATAACTTTGCGTATTATGAAAATAAGCCCTATGGATCCTAGCGTCAAGTCATTTGTATGAAAGGTGGTCAAGCAAGAAGTCTATTTAATAATCTGAACTATACAACTATTATCTCAGGATAATCTGAAGGTTTTTTGTGATAGTAATCGATGCTCTTAGAATTCACCTCAATGTAAGTATTATAGATACGATTCTCAAAACCACCTCTCTCTTGTTTTTTAGAGATACGCTTTTCTTCAATTTGTTCTATTGATAGTCCACTTTCTTTGCCTAATGCATGTATGACCTCAAGTAAATCGGCTAACTCTTCAAGATTTTCATCTGGAGTTTTAGAGGCAATAACTTCCTTTGCTTCTTCTAAAAGTTTATCTTTGAGACGTTCAATGTATTCATCTTTTTCCATCACCCTCTCATAAACAATAATTCCATGGGAACGTATAATTTCAGTTGTATGATCACGAACCAATTTATTAATTTTGAAACAATGTTTTTTATTCATAATGTTTCCTTTGATAGATATAAGAATTTCATTCAGTAAAATTAAACTGTAACTTTTGATTTAACCCAATTATACAATTTACTCATTTTACCATCTTGTCCTAACATACCAGAGTTATTTTTATAAAAAGTGTCAACTATTAGCTTTATAGAACCTATAGCAGCAGAAAATACAGGATTTTTATCATATTCGCCATCAAGGCCACTGAGAGATTCAGGGGACCCAATTCGAACTTGTTTATTGAATATATAGCCTGCAATTTCCTTCATGCTTGTAAGTTGACTAGTTCCACCTGTGATCACTACTTTATTAATTGGATCTTTCTGCTCTTGAAATTGCTCTCTTACCATTTCAAGTATTTCTTCAACTCTTGGTCTTATGATGTTAATAAGCTCAGATTTGAATACTTGAGTAGGTTCATCATTTTCACTATTTTGGACTGTAATATATTCGTTCTCATCTATTGAAGTTACGATAGTGCTACCATACAGTATTTTTATATACTCTGCACGTTCTATGCTTGTGCATAGCCCGTAAGCAATATCTCGAGTGATATGAACGCCACCAATTGGAACGCTGCTTGCATACACAAGTTTCCCTCTTTTGAAAATTCCAATTGCAGTGCACCCACCGCCTATATCAACAATAGCAGTCCCGAGCTCTTTTTCATCTTCACTGAGACACGCAAGACCTGCAGAATATGCAGAAGCAATACAACCTGCCATATTTAATCCACCATTATTGGTAATACAGTTTTCAATATTGGTAAGCGCTGGACGCGAAGCAGTGACAACATTAACATCAGCAGATAGTCTTTTTCCGTACAATCCACCAACTTCTTTTATGTCAGTCATGTCATCTAAGTGATATTTTAGTGGTATATTGTGAATGATAACATTGTCTTCAATATATTTCTCAAATGTTTGAAAAACTAAACGTCTTATATCACGCTCAGAAATCTCATGGTTAGCTGCAATAATTTCATTATGTACATTGAAAGATGAGATGCCACATCCAGCAATGTTCACATATATCTGATCTATGGTTTCTTCTGATACTTGTTCAGTTAAACCTATAGTTGATGAGATGGAGTAATTTGCGTGTTTTACATTAGTTATTGATCCACCGTTTACACCTTCTGCAATCTTATAACCCGTTCCTGTTACTTTATAGCTGAAGTTGCCATTTATCTTAACGATTAGACAGATAATTTTTGTTGTACCTATGTCTAAAACAGCAAAAACATTTCTCTTTGGTTTTGCTATTACTGCAGAGTACATTAGTTAACCTTATTACGCAATTTCATTTAAATTGTAGCTTTCTTTAATAATTTATATTTCTATTATAGATATAGCAACATTTTAATATACACTAAATTCTGGACAAAAGGAAAAGTAAAACATAGAATGATAATTTTTATGTCCATATTACCAATTGTAATTGCCCCTGATGAAAGACTAATCACACGTGCCAGTGAAGTAACAGATATAAACGATAAAATTAAAGAATTAGTAAACGACATGTTCGAAACTATGTATGATGCAGAAGGTCTTGGCCTTGCTGCAGTGCAAGTTGGAGTGTTAAAGAGAATTTTTGTTATGGATATTCAGCTAGAAACAATTGAAAATGAGCCAGCAGGATATGGCTCAACTGGCAAATTTTACATGATTAATCCTGAGATTACAGAATTATCCGATGAACAAGTAATTCTCAAGGAAGGATGCCTTTCAATTCCAGAGCAAAGTCATGAAATTAAGCGTCCAAAGTATCTAACTGTGAAATATAAAGACTTAGATAATGAAGAACAAACACTAAAAGCTAGTGGTTGGCTTGCAAGGTGTATTCAGCATGAATTAGATCACTTAAACGGCATATTATATATTAGACATTTATCTAAATTAAAGTATGATATGGCGATGACAAAAGCACAAAAGATTAAAAAGCAATATGAGCAATAAAGACCTAGAATTATTAAAATTTTACCATGAAGTGGGCGTTGATTGCACACTAATGGAGGGTGAAGAGGAAAAAATTGGAGAGCAAAGAGAGTGTGCAACCCTCTGTTATCCAAACTGGGACCCAGAAGAAAGATGCAGATACGCGCTGGGGTGACACTAAAGATGGAAAAGACATGTTTCCAAGTGATTGGATAATTGAAGCAAGGAAACTTGCAGGTAAATGTGGTAGTGTGGATGAATTAAGAAGTGCAGTAAAGTCATTTGAAGGTTGTGAGATAAAAAAAACTGCAACTAATACTGTCTTTTCCGATGGTAATCCAAATGCAAAAATTATGCTCGTTGGTGAAGCTCCAGGAGCAAATGAAGACCTTCAAGGCATACCATTTTGTGGTGCAAGTGGAATGTTGCTCGATAAAATGTTAAATGCAATCAATCTTGATCGCACCAAAGTTTATATAAGCAATACCGTATTTTGGCGCCCACCTGGCAATAGAAAGCCAACCGACCTAGAGCTTGATATGTGCAGACCATTTGTCGAAAAACACGTTGCACTAGTTTCACCACAAATTTTAATTTTGGTCGGGGGAATCGCATGTTATAGCCTTCTTGACAGCACAAAAACTATATCGAATTTGCGTGGCAGATTTCATACGTACACTAACCAATATTTGTCCAATTCAATCACCACAGCCGCTATATTTCATCCAGCTTACCTACTTCGCCAACCGGCACAAAAACGTTTAGCCTGGGAGGACTTGAAGAAGATTAGGGAGTATCTTGATAACACCAATAACTGCACAAATACCTAATAAAGTGGTAGACCTCTTGCATAGTTTTTTGCAGCATGTTAACAATCGTTAGAAACGAAAAAACTTCCTTGACAAACTCCGCCAGCACTCTTATCATGAAACTGAAGCTATTGTATTTGCTTTCGCCAATCTGCAGATTAAAAGGTAAGGATTACTTAATGTATCGGCGTCTTATGTTCAATTTTTTGCAGTATATAGATACTGTATGTCTTTACAAAACTTCATCTACATCTAGATTTTTATCTAAATAAGCTGAACGCGCTTATAAAGCGTTACAAGACATCAAAAAATGCCAATACTCGACAGAGATAGTAAAAGACTAGCTAACTCGGGGATTCTTTGTCTTTTTTTCTGCTTAGTAAATTTCTTAAACATTTGCAGCGTAAGTTAGTTGCAATTAAAAGCAGCTAAATCTTGCTTGTCAAGTGTTTAAAACATAAAAAACGCCAATATTTTAAAGCGGATAATAACCCCAGGGCTTCTTTTGCCTTTTTTTTCATTTAGTAAATTTCTTAAATATTTATAGCTAAACGACAACCGTCATCCCGCTACGTGTTAGCGGGATCTCTTGTTAGCGGCTGAGATACCGCGAATAAATCGCGGTATGACGTAGAGCTCGCGTTAGCTACACTTTTATGCTTACCAACTCAGTATCCAATCAAAACCTGGATTTCAGTGTCAAGCACTGAAATAACACCGAAAGGGCTACTGCTGTCTTGGATGGAAACCAGTGTCAGCTACTTGAATCTGCCACGCAAATTGCCTGCAAATTGCAATGTTCGTACAGCTGTGCGTCATGCGCTGGAATGGCATCAAGGGGTAACTTTTTATTTAAACAATGATTGTAAAATGATTATAATAAGAGATCTATTGAAATTTTAAAGTTATTAAATATTGACGCTATATACTTAAGTGTTAAAATAGAATGAAAAGTTTTTAGGAGTTTATATGGCAGCAGGTGGGAAAGCAAAGACAGCTAGTAAAAATAACCCTACTCAGCGTAAGAAAGCTGAGCAAAAAATGTATAAAGATAAACCGGTAAAACCTGTTAGATATATAGATCGTGATTCGCGCATGAATTATATGTCTGCTCAATATGACAACGGCAATCTGGTTGAAGATGAGGTAAGCGGCAATCCTATAAAGTGGGAAGCTGTATAATAGTTGTGGTTAAAGTTACTATTAATTCTAAGGAATGTGAAGTAGAGCATGGGCTCACTATAATTCAAGCTTGTGAAGTCGTGGGCGTTGAAATTCCACGTTTTTGTTATCATGAGCGTTTAGCAATTGCTGGTAACTGCAGAATGTGTTTGGTTGAAGTGGAGGGTGGACCTCCAAAACCAGTAGCCTCTTGTGCAATGCCAGTTGCAGAAGGGATGGTTATTCACACTGATACCCCTAAGGTTAAAAAAGCACGTGAAGGTGTGCTTGAGTTTTTGCTAATTAACCACCCGCTTGATTGCCCAATTTGCGATCAGGGTGGTGAATGCGATTTGCAAGATATCACGATGGCTTATGGGAAAGGAACCAGCAGACTTGATGAGCATAAGAGGGCTGTGCCAAAAAAACACTTCGGACCACTGATTGAGACTGCGATGAATCGATGCATTCATTGCACTCGGTGTGTTAGATTTTTGTCTGATGTTGCAGGTACAAATGAACTTGGAGGAATCGGAAGGGGAGAAAATGTAGAGATTAGTACTTACATAAAAAGGCATATTAGTTCTGAATTATCTGGAAATATCATAGATCTCTGCCCGGTAGGAGCTTTAACTTCAAAGCCTTACTCCTTTACAGCGCGTCCATGGGAGCTATCACATTGTGAGACTATAGATGTGCTAGATGCTGTGGGTAGCGCAATTAGAGTTGGTTATCGTGGCCCGGAGGTTATGAGGATATTACCAAGGCTGAGCGAAGAGGTAAATGAAGAATGGATATCAGATAAAACCCGCTTTGCCTATGATGGACTAAAAGTTCAGCGTCTTGATCGACCTTATATAAAAAAAGATGGTAAATTAGCCCCAGTTGATTGGAATGAGGCATTAACTGTTGCTGCAAAGAAATTAAAGAATACAAAATCAAATAAAATAGCTGCAATTGCAGGTGATTTAGCAGATTGTGAGTCTATGCTTCTACTTAAAGAAATGATGCAGAAGCTCAGCTCGGGAAATATAGATTGCAGGCAGGATGGTGCAAAACTTATACCAAATAATCGTGGATCGTATGTGTTCAATACCACTATTGAAGGTATAGAGAATGCGGATTTGTGTCTGCTTATAAATACAAACCCAAGGATAGAAGCACCGATCATTAACGTAAGATTGAGAAAGAGATATTTACAGGGCAACTTTCCTGTTGCAAGTGTTGGTCCTAACATTGAATATTTGTATCATGTTGAGAAATTGGGCGATAATCCTGATATTTTGAGTGAAATAGCAAATGGAAATCATAAGTTCTGTAAGCTGCTGAGTGCTGCTCAGAGCCCTATGCTGATTATCGGTCAAGATGCATTAGTAAGAGACGATTCTGAATCAGTTCTAGTTCTAGCTGGCAAAATTGCAGAAAAATTTAACATGGTCAGAGATGACTGGAATGGCTTTAATATGCTGCATAAAGCTGCAGCAAGAGTTGGTGGGCTAGATATTGGGTTTGTTCCTAAAAAAGGCGAAAGGGATATTAATCAAATATTGGAACATGCAGAAAGTGGTGAAATAGAAGTTGTTTATCTTCTTGGTGCAGATGAAATTGACACATCAAAGTTAGAAAACACATTTGTAATTTATCAAGGTCATCACGGTGATAAGGGTGCACATGTGGCAGATGTTATCTTGCCTGGTGCTGCATATACAGAAAAATATGCAACTTATGTAAACACTGAAGGTCGAGTGCAAAGAACAAATTTAGCTGTATTTCCTCCAGGTGAAGCAAAGGAGGACTGGTTAATTATTAAAAATCTCTCGCAATATTTGGATCTCTCCTTACCATATGATAGTTTATTTGACGTGAGAAAAAAATTAGATACTATCGGTCCACAGTTTAGAAATGCTGATCAAGTGATAAAAAACACATGGGTACCAATCAGCAATGGTAAAATAAATTTAAGTAATACACCTTTTACTTTAAAGGAGTGTAATTTTTATATGACGGATTCAATAAGTCGCGCTTCAAAAATAATGGCAGATTGTACTAAAGCTTTTTATGAACACGCTAGTTAATATTTTATTTATTTTAGTACCGCTACTACTTTCAGTTGCATATTTGACATACTTTGAGCGTAAGGTCCTTGCTGCAATTCAACTGAGGCACGGCCCGAGTGTAGTTGGACCTTTTGGGCTATTGCAGCCATTTGCAGATGCTATTAAGCTACTGATTAAAGAGCCGATAATACCATTTAGAGCGAGCACCATACTGTTCATTATGGCTCCAATGCTTACCTTTATCTTGGCATTAATTGCCTGGGCAGTTATACCGTTTGGTGCTGAAGTAATTGTAGAAAATGGCCAGCAAGTAGTTATTCCTAAGGTTATAGCAAATATTAATGTTGGAGTGCTTTACGTGCTAGCTATATCGTCGCTGGGAGTATACGGCGTAATTATTGCAGGCTGGTCAAGCAATTCTAATTATGCATTTCTTGGTGCTATACGGTCGGCTGCTCAGATGATTTCATATGAAGTTTCAATAGGCTTAATAGTTGCTGCAGTCGTTATTACCACTGGAACATTAAATCTTGGAGAGATGGTGGTAGCGAAACACAATATGCCATTTTGGGTTGATTTACTACTAATGCCTATAGGAATAATATTTTTTATTTCTTTGCTTGCAGAAACTAATCGTCACCCATTTGATTTACCAGAAGCTGAAGCAGAGCTAGTCTCTGGATATAACGTTGAATATTCATCCATGCCTTTTGCCCTCTTTTTTCTTGGAGAATATGCAAATATGATTCTAGCAAGTGCTATGATGACGATATTCTTTCTAGGAGGATGGTATCCTCCGTTAGAACTTGGTTTGCTTTATAAAATTCCAGGTTTAATTTGGTTCGTTTTGAAGATAATTATACTTTTATTCGTATTTATTTGGATTAGAGCAACAATACCTCGTTATCGATATGATCAGCTAATGCGCCTTGGTTGGAAAGTATTTCTACCAATATCGGTGCTTTGGGTAATACTCATTTCAGGGGTGTTGCTCTTTACTGGGAATTTGCCTGGATCCAATGTTTAATTTCCCAAATACAAGATTAAGACGCAGGCGCTCGAGCAAATGGGTTCGCAATTTAACAAGTGAAAATAGTTTATCAGTAAACGATCTGGTTCTTCCTCTGTTTGTTCATGACAGAGAAGAAACAACTGAACCAATTTCTGGCTTACCAGATGTAAAGTGTTATTCAATAGATGGATTAGTGTCTATAGTTAAGGAAGCTAAAGATTTAGGAATTAATGCTGTTGCAATTTTTCCTGTAGTTGATAGTAAACTAAAATCTGAAAACGCTGAGGAAGCATATAATTCTGACAACTTAATCTGCAGAGCAATTTGTGCTGTAAAATTAAAGGTACCTGAAATTGGTATTATTGCAGACATTGCATTGGATCCATACACTATTCACGGCCATGACGGCATTTTAAAAGATAATCAGATGGATGTAGAAAACGATGAAACCGTGTCGATATTATGTAAGCAAGCACTTGCTTTAGCAGCATCAGGATGTGATGTAGTTGCTCCTTCTGATATGATGGATGGTAGAATAGGAAGAATCAGAAAATCATTAGATGATAACAATTTTCAAGACGTATTAATATTATCTTATGCAGTAAAATACTGCTCTAGCTTCTATGCTCCATTCAGGCAAGTCGTTGGTTCATGTGGGCTATCACATTCTATAGACAAAAGTGGTTATCAAATGGATTATAAAAATGCGCGCGAAGCAATGTGCGAAATTGAAATGGATATAAATGAAGGTGCAGATTTTATTATGATTAAACCAGGTATGCCATATTTGGATATTATCAAAACAGCAAGTGATAAGTTTAATTTTCCGATTTTTGCTTACCAAGTAAGCGGTGAGTACGCAATGATAAAAGCTGCTGCAAATAATGGCTGGCTAGATTATGACAAGGTGATTTATGAATCTTTGATTGGTTTCAAACGTGCGGGTGCAAGTGCAATATTCACTTACGCTGCACTTGATATTGCAAAAAATTTAAGTGCATAAGCCCTATAAAATTATTAAATTTTTGGCGCACGTTCTTCTACTGTTGCTGCATATTACCTAAAATCTTCCAATACATGTTTTAAGCTATTGATAAGTCTATTACAATACAGTATTATAAATAATATAAACCAAGTGTTACTTAGAACATGGGGATTTTTTTTAAATTTTTGGGGAAGATGCTAGGCAAGGTTTTTCCTGCTAAAACAGTAAGCTCTCTTTTAGGAATAGGATATTTACCAAGTTGGCAGAACTATTGGTCTTCTTTTTTAATATTATTTATTGTCGATGTTATATTAATTCTTACATATGGAGGCGAATACTTACTATATAAAATGCCAGACTCAGGAATAGTCGTAGCTGCTGTTTTTACAAAATTGGCAATAGTTATGTTAGTAATGCAATTAATTGGAATATTTATTTTTCATGCTCAAGACCCTTCAGCAAACAGTGGTGAAGAAATAGTAATACAAATAGCGTCAGGGCAAGTACTGACTGTAGCACTTTCAATGCCGGCAATGATGTCGATTTATTATGCTGTAAGTAAACTCTATGGGAATATATGTAAGCAGATGTTTCAATGCCCATTTTGGTTTAATGATTTTATGCACTTTTTCTTTTTTCTTATGATACCTTACGTATTTTTTAATGTCGTAGAAGTGATAAAACCATGGCCAATAAGTTCAATACAGCTCAGCTATAATAATGCAATGTCAATTACATTTGAGGGGATTTTTCACACATTTTATGCGGTGATTTTACTGTATTTAACAGCATTTATATTCTGCGATTTAACTATGCATGATGCAATTGTCCTAAATAAAAGCATAATTCAGTATGTGAGGGAAAGTTCAGCAGTTTTAGGTGATTATTTACATGATACTGTTAAAAAAATAGGTATTGAATAGTACTTATTTATTTATATATTTAGTATAAAAAGTGTGAAATTTGTGTGAACTTACAAAGTATAATAAAAGAGTTACAAGATTTTTGGGCTAGTGAAGGATGTGTTATACTTCACTCATACACATCTGAAGTTGGTGCTGGCACATTACATCCTGCAACAATTATGTCTGCAATTGATACAAAACCGGCAAAAATTGCATATCTACAACCAGTAATTAGGCCAGCAGATGGGCGCTATAGTGATAATCCTAATCGTTTGTATCAACATTACCAATATCAAGTTATAATAAAGCCATCTGGTAATAATTTACAAGACGTCTATTTAGATAGCTTAAAAGTTCTTGGCATATCTACAGAAAAATATGATATTAAGTTTGTTGAAGATGATTGGGAAAACCCAAGTGTTGGTGCATCAGGACTTGGATGGGAAGTTACATGCAATGGAATGGAAGTAACACAGCTTACTTATATACAGCAAGTTGGAGGGATTGACTGCAAGATGATTCCTGGTGAGGTGGCATATGGGTTGGAACGTTTAGCAATGTGCATACAAGGTGTAGATAATGTTTACGATATAATTTGGAACGATAACGGTGTAACTTACGGAAATATTTTTAAACAAAGAGAATATGAATTTTCTTATCTAGCATTAGATTATTATGATACTAAAGTGGTACAGCAGCAATTCGAAGATACGGAAAAATTGTGCAAGTTCCTTATTGAAAAGGAGCTACCAATGGCAGCTTATGACCAATGTATTAAAACTAGTCACCTACTTAATCTGCTTAATGCAAGAGGTGTGCTTGGTGTGAATGAACGTACAGCTTATATTGGTAGAGTTAGAGAGCTGACAAAAAAATGTTGTGAATTGTACATGAGTAAATAGCGTATGTCGTTGCAGTTGTTATTTGAGTGCCTTTCAGAAGAAATACCACCGAGAATGCAGAATGTAGCTGTAACTCAAGTTAAGAGCTGTATTGCCAATGTTTTTAACAAAAATAATGTAAAATTTACATCAATGGAGGTTTTTGTAACAGCACGTCGCATTACCCTATTTGTCGACAACATAAATGCTTTGGAGCTAAAGGATTCCAATAACGAAGTTAAGGGACCAAACATTAACGCACCAAAAAGTGCTATCGAAGGTTTTTTAAGAAAATATCAGAAAAATGAAGAAGATTTGCTCGTTCGAAAAGTAAATAATGAGGATTTTTACTTCATTAAAAGAGAAAGCTGCTCATTTAACATTCAAGAGTTTCTTAAAAATCAACTAGGAGAAATATTAAAAAATTTCTCTTGGCCAAAAAGTATGAGATGGGGCAAAGGAAAAGAAAGGTGGGTTAGGCCAATTAAAAACATTTTATGCATTTTAAATGACGAAATAATACCTGTGTCTTTTGCAGGGATCACAGCATCTAACACAACATATGGCCATCGATTTCTCTCAAGTGGTACAGCGTTAACTGTTAAAGCACCTAAAGACTATTTTGAATTGCTAGAAAAAAACAGTGTAATTCTCCAAATGGACAAAAGAAAGCAATTTATACTAGATCAGATTAATAAATTCACAAAAGAGCAGAATTTACAACTTGAGAAAAATGATTATTTACTAAATGAATTGACAGGGCTTATAGAGTGGCCAATCGTGCTGTTTGGTGAAGTAAATCAAGAAAAGTCATTTGGATTACCGAAGGAAGTAATACTTAGTATAGTTAATACACAACAAAA
Source organism: Wolbachia endosymbiont of Ceratosolen solmsi (assembly GCF_017869155.1). Classification (NCBI taxonomy): domain Bacteria; kingdom Pseudomonadati; phylum Pseudomonadota; class Alphaproteobacteria; order Rickettsiales; family Anaplasmataceae; genus Wolbachia; species Wolbachia endosymbiont of Ceratosolen solmsi. The sequence goes on along the minus strand of NZ_CP054598.1, from coordinate 922,987 downwards.
ATACCTTGCTTTAAGTAATGGAAAGAGAATTTCACACTTTGTCACTGTTGTCAACGTCAACAATGGTGAAGTTGTTAAAGGGCACGAAAGAATATTAGAAGCACGTCTTGCTGATGCCCAATTTTTAATATCTCAAGATAAAAAGGAAAATCTAGATTATTATGTCAAAAAATTAGGTTCGATATTATTTCATGCTTCTCTTGGCAGCGTTGGAGAAAAGGTAAAGCGTATTACGGCTCTGTCAAAGTATATAGCTATATTTATTCCACATGCTTCGCTGATAAAAGTTGAACGCGCTGCATATTTGGCAAAAGCTGATTTGGCAACATCGATAGTAAGAGAGTTTCCAGAATTACAAGGAGTAATGGGTGGATATTATGCTTCTTATTTTCAAGAAGATAAAGAAATAGTGGAAGCTATAACTGAACACTATAAGCCAATCAGATCGGAGCAAGAATGCCCTAAATCCCCTTCAGCAATTGCTGTGTCAATTGCAGACAAAGTGGATAGCTTAGTTGGTTTAATTGCAGCAGGTGAAAAAATCTCTGGTTCGTATGATCAATTTAGTTTGCGGAGAATGACAATTGGTATAATTAGGACAATACTTGAAAATAATTTGCATGTTCCAATTAGGCTATTGATAGACAAGTCAGTATCTTTATATTCAAAACTTCTATTTAATAAAAATACAACGTCAGCTGATAAGCCAAATAGAAAACAAATTTCAGAATTAGTATTTAAATTCTGCTTAGAAAGATTCAAGGTTATTTTAAAAAATAGAGATATAAGACAAGATGTCGTAGATTCAATACTATATAAAATCGATATTAATGATCTGCTGACAGCAGAAAAGCAAACTGTTATATTGGATCGTTATCTTAGTACGCCAGAAGGTGAACAGATTCTAAGCACTTACAAAAGAGTCAGTAACATGATGAGCAAAGTAAGAAAAAGTGATGGCACTACTTATAGTGCATCTTACGGTAAGAGGTTTTTGATTGAAAGTGAAGAAATTGCGCTATCAAATTGTGCTATAACTGCTTGTAAAAACATAAAACAAGCGATAAAAAATAACCACTTTAATGTAGCACTTGATGAACTTGCTGGTTTTGCTCCGTTTATCAATCAGTTTATGGACAGTGTAAAGATTAACTGTGATTCTGATAAACTGAGGAGAAACAGATTATCTTTGCTTGAAAATGTAGTTTCCATCTTTCATTTAGTAGCAGATTTTAACCTCATACAGGTTAAGCAATGGATAAATGCTCAGGCAATATAAAGAACAAATCAAATCATCTCCACAGTCCTGTGGCGTGTATAAGATGGTTGGAGATAAGAATAAAGTTTTATATGTTGGAAAAGCAAAAAACTTAAAGTCGAGATTATCCGACTACCTTAAATTCGAAAACCTTTCTGAACGAATTAGAGTTATGCTCTTACAGGTTATTAAGGTTGAAATATTCATCACTGAGAATGAAATCGAAGCACTGCTTCTTGAAGCACAGCTAATAAAATCATTGAAACCACTTTATAATATTGTGCTCAAGGATGGAAAATTTTATCCTTATATAACAATTTCCAAGCACGATTATCCAAGAATAGCAAAATATAGAGGCAAATTTAAGAAAAATGAGTTTCATTATTATGGTCCCTTTACATCTGCCGCTGCTGTTAAGCAAACTATATTGTCATTGCAAAAAGCTTTTCTCCTAAGAGTATGTTCAGATCAATACTTTTCCTCAACAAAAAGACCATGTATTGAATATCAAATTAAGCGCTGCTCAGCACCATGCATAAACAAAATCACAAAAGACGACTACTGCCAATCAGTAAAACAGGCACGAAATACATTGCTTGGAAGAAATAAGGAAGTGAAAGAACAGTTACTTTTCACAATGAGAAAGTGCAGCAGTGAAGAAAACTATGAGCTTGCTGCTATATATAGAGATCGGGTAAAGTTTCTTGAGCAAATTCAAATACAGCACACGGATTTTTCTTTTGAAAAAGATGCAGATTTCTTCAGTATTGTACGTGAAGAGGATCTAGCATGTATTAGTGTGTTATCGTTCAGAAATAAAGACAACTACGGCAGCACTCCTTACTTTGCCGAGAACTGTGGTGATCACTCAAATGATGAAATTTTTCCACCTTTTTGGTCAATTTTTATAATTCAGCTAACATACCTCCAATACAAATTTACGTTCCAGATTCTATTGTGGATAAGGAAATTATAGAACAAGCACTATATAAGGTTGCTCAAAAGCCAGTAAAAGTTCTGCATGCAAAGAATAAAAAAGAGCGTGATTTATTGAAATTTGTTTATGATAACTCTCAGCATAGCTTAGAGCAGAAGCTTATCGATTATAGAAATAACCTAGAAAAGCTTGAGGAGCTTAGCAAAATCTTCTTGTTACCAAATATTCCAAAGCGTATTGAGGTTTATGACAATAGCCATATATTTGGAAACCAACAAATTGGTGTAATGGTTGTTGCAGGGCAGGAGGGTTTTTTAAAAAGTGAGTACAGAAAATTTACTATAAAGGAAAAATTTTCAGGCGATGACTATAAAATGATGAGGGAAGTGCTAACCAGACGTTTCTCCGGCAATATAAAAGGCATAATACCTGATTTTTACTGATTGATGGTGGACCAGGACATGTTTCCATAGTACAGAATGTACTGGAAGTATTGAATATAAACGTTCCTTTTGCTTGTATGGCAAAAGGTCCTGATCGTAACGCAGGAAATGAAAGATTTTATATGCTGGGCAGGGAAGAATTCAGTCTGGCAAATGACATCAAAGTCATGCTTTACTTACAATCGCTGCGTAATGAAGCCCACCGTTTTGCGATAACTTCACATAGAAAAAAACGCGATAAACAGTTTATAGTTTCACAATTAAGCAAAATACCCGGCATTGGCAACAAAAGAAAAAAAGCGTTGATGTCTTATTTTGGTTCAGTGAAAAATATAAGCAAAGCTTCTCTGGCTGAAATTCAAAACGTACCTGGAATTAGTAAAGGTTTAGCAGAAGTCATTCTTAAACACGTAAATTATAAGAGAGGAGTACTGGAATGACACAAAACCCGTTTTATTATTAGGGAATTTATATCTTAAAACCGCAAAAAAAGGTGTGCGTATTTGTGAAAAAAAATCTCCATGAAATTTAATGTGGTGGGACTAGTGCGATTCGAACGCACGACCTTCAGATTAGGAGTCCAACGCTCTATCCTGCTGAGCTATAGTCCCGTGTTTCCTACCATTCATGTAAAGTTATAGCAAAAAATCCTTTCTTTTCTAGATTTCTTGCATAACCAATTTATGACGACAAAAAACATTTCTGTACTTCTTGAGTATAATGCTATTATATTTAATAACATGGTTTAAGTAAGATTAATGCTAGTTAACAATATTGGTTATTTCTATAACAATCAAAACGACTTTGCTTTAAGCAATATAAACATTAAAGTAAAGAAAGGAAATGTTGCATGTTTATTGGGGCATTCTGGCTGTGGCAAGTCAACAATTTTGAAATTAATTGCGGGGATAGAAAATCCAAAATATGGAACTATTTTTATAAATGATAGGTTAGTTGCAAGTAATAAGGCATCAGTCGCTATAGAGCATAGAAATATCGGATTGATTTTTCAGCATTCTGCATTATTTCCTCACAAAACAGTAGTAGAAAATATAACCTTTGCTATCCGCAGCTCTTCCAAGAGAGAAAAGCACCTAATTGCATTGGAAATTTTGAAGTTACTCAATATAGAAAAATACGAAAATATGTACCCTAACGCCTTATCTGGAGGACAGCAACAATTAGTTGCAATAGCAAGAGTGATGGCACAAAACCCTGATGTTGTGTTGTTAGATGAACCATTTTCTAATTTAGATATACTGCTCAAGTGCCGAATAAGACAACATATATTGTCCCTTTTTAGAAGTAAAAATATCCCTGTGCTAATGGTAACTCATGACCCGCAAGAAGCATTGAAAGTTGCAGATTTTATCTACGTAATGAAAAATGGTAAAATTATTCAATCAGGAGTTTCTAGCGATATATACCATAGGCCTCAAGATGATACGCTAGCAAAGTTTTTTAGTGAGCTCTCTTCTACTCTACAGTTAAGCGAAAAGTTTCCACTTATTCGCTGCAAGAAAATAATCTAGTCTGGAATTGTTATAAAATAATTAAAAAACCTTGATTTATAATTAAATAAAGGTGATATAATCTATGTGTTACTTGACTTCAGTCAAGTTTTAATATTTAAAGGTCAATATTTTAAATGGAGGTGAAAATGAGTTTAGGACCATGGCAATTGTTTCTAGTCTTAATAATAATTTTAGTTCTGTTTGGTGCAGGCAGATTACCGCAAGTTATGGGTGATTTAGGAAAAGGCATCAAAAACCTTAAACAGGAGCTTAAGGACTCAGAAAAATTATCGTCTAACGAACCAGATCGTTAGCGTCCTCATACTTCGTGACATGCACCTTAGTGCATGTCATCTGTTTAAAAACTTAGTCAGGTTAAAGAATGAAAGAGATGAAGTATTGGTATGAAATAAATAATAAATATTGAAATACAGCAACAACTATGTTAGCTTAGGAGGAATATTTTATTAAAAGATAATTGTGCAAAAAAGTGAGAAACTAACTAAAGATAAAAAACTAGCTTCTGATATTCTAAAAGAGGTTGCAGATACCAATAACAATGATAGCAATAAAGTAACTTTGTTTGACATTAAAACAGCTTTGCATGAGCGCGGTTTTGGTATTTTAATAATCATCTTCTCCTTGCCGCTATCGGTGCCTATACCGGTTCCACCTGGTTATACAACTATTCTTTCTATACCTTTAATCTTATTCTCACTGCAGCTTCTATTTGGATTTGATTCTCCTTGGATGCCGCATTGGTTGGAAAGAAGGTCTTTTCAGCGTTCAACACTAGCTTTTGTGGTAGAGAAAACTTCTCCAGCATTAAAAAAAATAGAAAAGTTCATGAGACCAAGAATGTCTTTTATTTTCTATGGGCCCGGTGAAAAAATTTTAGCTTTTATAATGCTGCTTTGTGCGTTATCAATAGCTCTTCCACTACCTCTTACTAACTTCATTCCTGCAATTGGTACGACTCTTATTTCGCTTGGTATCATGAGTAAAGATGGGTTTCTATCCATATTGGGAGTTCTAATATCATTGTGTGGGTTATTGCTTACTCTTGTTGTAGTAGTCAAAGGGCCACAACTTATCATTGGGGCATTTTCTTTTCTCAAAAGCTTCGTATATGGTTAGGCTTTACAACACCTTAACAAAAAAAAAGGAGCTTTTTACACCTATCGATAAAGATCATGTGAAAATGTATGTTTGCGGACCAACAGTATATGACACAGCACATATAGGCAATGCACGGTCTGTTGTTGTGTATGATGTGTTATTTCAGCTACTTAAGTTTTGTTATGGCAAAGTTACCTATGTGCGTAACATAACCGACATTGATGATAAGATAATTAATGCAGCAAGTGAAAAAAATAGCAACATAGAAAGTATAACCACATATTACATTAAAGCTTTTCATGATGATATGGAAAGCATAAATTGTAAAAAACCAACATACGAACCAAAAGCAACGGAAAACGTAGATTACATTATAAAATTAATTGAACATTTGCTGCAATCAGGCCACGCTTATGAATCTGACAAACACGTGTATTTTAATATAGAATCTTACCATGAATATGGTGCTTTATCAGGAAAAAAAACTGATGAATTGGTTCCAGGTAGCAGAGTTGAAGTTAATGAAAATAAAAAGCACCCTGGAGATTTTGTGCTGTGGAAGCCTGCAAATGATATTGACTACAAACTTTCAAGTTATTGGAATAGCCCATGGGGAGAGGGCAGACCTGGATGGCATATAGAATGCTCAGCAATGTCATATGCTTACCTTGGCAAAGATTTTGATATTCATGGTGGCGGCATAGATTTACAATTTCCTCACCATGAAAATGAAATTGCACAGAGTAAGTCTGCATTTGCTGGATCAATGTTTGCAAAATACTGGATACATAACGGCTTTCTTACAGTAAATGAAGAGAAAATGAGCAAGTCCTTATTTAATATAGTCAAAGTAAGAGATTTGCTAGATAGTGGAATAAAGGGTGAAGTAATACGCTATGCACTGCTCAAAACTCACTACAGAAAACCACTTGATTGGACAGAAAACGTTATTTCTGATGCACAGGAAACCTTAAATAAATTTTATCGGTTATTACGTGGTTTAGATACAATAAGTATTGATGAAAGTAACGCAGAGATTTCTAAAGATTTTATAGACGCTTTAAAAAACGACTTAAACATTCCTGAAGCTCTAGCTATATTACATGAAATGGCTGCAAAAATTAACAAAATGAGTAATGAAAGTGAAAAGCTTAAATTAACTGAGAGTTTTGTTAAGAGCGCCAGATTTATTGGTCTTCTTGAGTCAAGTTATCAAGAGTGGTTTACTGCTGGTGTGAGTCATCAAGAAATAGAAAGATTGATAGATTTAAGAAGAGCAGCAAAACAAAATAAAGATTATAATACTGCAGACAAAATAAGGGACCAGTTGAAACAAATGGGGATTACAATTTCTGACAATGAAGATGGTACAACAACCTGGTAAACTCATATGGAAAACTACTTCCTGTTATTCACAGATAGTCTAGTATCGTCGTTAGTTTTACCCATACATCAAGGTTTTGTGTTCAATACCATGCTTTATTTCAGGTCGTATTACACTCCACTACTTATGTTATTTTTTGGAGTACTAGGATCAAGCCTTGGTGGAATAGTTAACTGGTATTTAGGTAGAATAACAATCTCTATACGAAAATCATACCGCAAACTAGAGAACGAGCATAAAACACCAAAAATCGTAAAAAATCTACTGATTTGTGCAGTTACATTACTTTCATGGGTGCCGGCACTTGGAAGTGTGATTCAAATTTTATCAGGTTATTTTAAGTTAAACCTTTATATCCTTGCCCCTTTAATCATTCTATCTAATTTCCTCTATTTGTTATATCTAATACTTACTTTTGGCGTATAACAGCTATAGTACTACAGCCATTAAAGCCCAAGTCATAGGATGGATGCACCATGAGCTAAAAGTAACTCCACAAGGTCCCTATGATTGAAATCAGTGGCATAATGTAATGCTGTTCTTCCTTCATTATTTTTAGCGTTAACATCGGCGTTGTGTTTTAGTAGTACTTTTGCTACATCAATCTTTCCATTCATAGCAGCGAGGTGTAGTGGTGTGTTGCCGTCTTTATCCTTAGCGTTAACATCAGCACCTTTTTGAATGAAGTATTCTGTTGTTCCCAACATTTCATTCAAATCATCCCCCCATAATAGACGGTTATTCTTGGCAATCAAGTGCAATGGTGTCCAGCCACGTTTGTCTTTAGCATCAACATCACTACCATCTTCAACAAGACATCTTACTACCTTCAAGTTCGCGTATAAAACTGCCCAGTGTAACGACGTTAGATCATCATTATCTTTAGCATTAACGTCAGCACCTTGCTCTATAAAATATCTTACCATATCAATCTTTCCTCTGATAGCAGCCCAATGCAATGGAGTACCGCCATATCCGTCTTTGATATCAATATCAATTCCTTTACCAATTAGGTACCTCACCGCATCCAGTTTCGCAAACCTAATAGCCTCATGTAACATAGTTTTGCCATTGCTGTACCTAGCACTAACATCAATACCTTTTTCTTTTATAAGGTATTCTGCTATATAAAAATTTTCATTCTCAACAGCCCAGTATAACGCAGTCCAGCCATAACTATCTTCAATATCAACACTAGCGCCTTTATTTACAAGATATTTTACCATGTCTAACTCTCCACTCTTAGCAGCCCAGTATAATGGCGTTTGGTAAAAACAGTCCCTAACATCAATACTAGCACCTTTATTGATCAGGTATTTTACTATGTCCAATTTCCCATTTCCAGCAGCTAAATGCAATGGAGCAATATCACACCCATCTTTAGCATTAACAATCTCACTAAGCTTATCTTGATGTTTTTTCTTTATATATGCTAATAAGTTTTTAATCGCTTTATAATCATCATTTTCAACAAGCAAATGTAAATTAGTATCTTTGTAAAAGTCATCAATCAACCTACCGTGTTTACTTGCATATCCCCAAATAGATGCAACATGAATTTTACTATCTTTCGCTAAATCACCACTGTTTATCAATTCTAGAGCCTTTCTGAGGGTTTTCTCTTCTTGTCGGTTCTCTTGTAATTTTAATCTTGTTACTTCCTGTACTAACCTATGGACATTTAATACACTTTGGTTTTGTTCACCGCCCACCATGGAATATCTCACAAGTAAACGGATGGCTAGCTTTAACTGCTTTTTCTTATAATCACTTACCGAATTTAAGAATATTTCTCTAGCGATTTTATCAGGTGCAAAATAAGCCAAAACATCTAAAATCTCTGAAGCTAATGGTCCATATTGTTCATCACTTCTTACTTTATCCATCGTAACTTCCCAAGCTGTAAAAGTTGTTTTAGTATAGTTATTATCAATTCCTTGAAATATTTTAGACTTAAGCAACTTCTTAGCTTTCTTTTCATACTCTTTTAGGTAATCACTAATTTTAAACTTCTCTATTATTCTCTGACCTTCGATATATGATATTGCTTGTTGTATAGCTAAAGGAAAGCATTGCAACCTTCTTACCAAATTTTCTATCTCCCGATCTTGCGATTTATCTTTTTTTAGTATATTAAATCCTTTTTTAACAAACTCTATAGCGTCTCTTTGTTCCAATTCTCCTAGCTTTATAACGTCTATTCCCTTTTCCAGTTCCTGATCATGCGAGGTAATCAAAATATGAGGCTTGTTAAGATCAGGAGATAAAGAAAATGGCAAAAATTTACTTATCTTTTTGTACTCTTGAACGTTATCGAAAATGAACAGGCTCCTCCTTCTTGCGAAGAAAGCATATACTTCTCTAACAATAGTTTCTATCGTTTTGTCGTTTCCATACTTATCTTTGGGAGAAATACCTAATCTATTTCTAGCTAACCTTAAGAAAGAATCTTTCATAGCTTCAAAGTTTTCAGCGCCTATCCATATAACATTGTCGTCATAATATCTTCTATGTTTACAAGCATATTTTCTAGCTAACTGGCTTTTTCCCATCCCCCCAGGACCACTAATAGACGTTATGTATGAAATTACAGCACCTTTGGGATTGCGTTGTAGCGAATCATGTAGCATTCCCAAATCCTCATCTCTTCCTGTAAATAGTCTGACTGGACCTCTTACATCAAACCAAACCGCTCCTAAAATTTCCTCTCTTATTTCTTCAAGAAGAGCTTTTGCTTTCTCATATGATAGAAACTCCTCTTCTTCTTTCTCCAGCAAAATCAGCACTTCTTCCTGGTAACGGCTGTAAAAGTGCTTTGCATCAGTATTGCTGAATTCCTTGCCCAATTCACTCTTAATAATTTCACTAAGTTCAGTTCCGCTTGGCAAATTGACTGCAAATACTAATTTATTTAAAAAGTCTTCTATTTCTTTATTGCTGACTTCTCTACCTACCTCACGCTTTACAAAATCCTTATTTTCCTGCAAATATGAGATAATACTATTATCAAATTTATATCTTACACCATCACCTACATCCAGAAACTCATCTTGTGTGTCTATTCTTATGACTGAAATTTCCTTTCCTTTATTCTTCCCACTCGGCATCATTCTCAGCTTTCTTACTGGATGCGATGTCGAATCCGCGGAATCAAAATCATCATTTGTAATAATGACAAAATCCTCTATTTCACCCTCAAACTCTCCACTACTTTTGATCTTTAAATAAGCAATGAGATATTTTATTAAGCCAAACGCACCATCCTTTCCCGGTGTTAATAAGTCACCTATGCTGATCTTTTTGTGCCTACCCTGCCTGTGCTTGACTTGTATGAATCTATGTACTATTTTCCCATCTTGTTCATACCGAAGAACAATATCATCAAAATCCTTAGCTGATTTTTTCTCTGTGAATAGGCGGAAAGAATACTCTCTATCTACTGCATGTTTAGGAAACAGCATTAGCCATCTCGCTTGATACATAATACCATGAAAGGTGCGCTTAACCGCCGAGCAGGATAATCTTACAGGCACCTCACTCTAATCTCTCACTCAAAATTGAATTCACAACATCAGGGCTGGCTTTTCCCTTGGTGAATTTCATGACTTCACCAACAAAGAAACCATATAATTTTGTTTTACCGCTTTTGTATTCTTGAACTTTATCTTGGTTGCTATTGATGATTGTGTCGATAACTTCTGATATTTGACCTCTATCGGTTATTTGCTTTAGGTCCTGCTCTTCTATGATGAGAGATGCAGGTTTGCCAGTTTCAAACATAATATCAAAAACTTGTTTACCAAGTTTAGCAGAGATTGTTCCATCAACGATAAAATCTAAGAGCTCGGACAAAGCATTTGCTTTGATTGGGGAGCTCACAATATCAATATTTGCTTTATTTAAACGACCGAAAAGCTCTACAGTTAACCAGGTGACCGCGAGCTTTGAATCATGTTTTTTTATCAATTCCTCAAAGTAATCAGCAATCGCCTTATCGGAAGTAATGACGTTTGCATCGTATTCGTTGATACCTAATTTTTCAATGTATCGCTGCTTTTTCTGCTCTGGCAACTCAGGTAAAGATGATTTAATAGAATCGATTTTATCCTGGCTTACCTCAACAGGTAATAAATCAGGCTCAGGGAAGTATCTATAGTCGCTTGCATCTTCTTTGTTTCGCATCACTTTTGTTTTTCCCAAAGCGACATCAAACAATAAGGTATCTTGACTTATTTCTTCTCCACTTTCTAAAATTTCAATTTGTCTTTGTATTTCATAGTCTATAGCTTGCACAATATAACGTATCGAGTTCAGATTTTTTATTTCACAACGAGTGCCAAATGTACTACTGCCTTTTAGGCGAACAGAAACATTTGCATCACAACGAAGTGATCCCTTTTCCATATCACCATCACACGAACCAATGTAACGCAAAATCTGCCTCAATCTTTTCATGCATTCTGCAGCTTCTGCAGATGAACGGAGATCTGGTTCTGAAACAATTTCCATTAAAGCAACCCCTGCACGATTTAAATCTACATAAGTTCTGCTTTCCTCATGAACGCTCTTTCCTGCATCTTGCTCTAAATGAATTCTCGCAATTCTTATTTCTTTTTCATTGTCGTTGATAAATACTCTACCGTTTTTAACTATTGGCTCAAAAAACTGAGTTATCTGGTAACCTTGTGGTAAATCAGGATAAAAATAATTTTTCCGATCAAAGTAAGAATACTTATTAATTTCTGCAGAAAGTGCAAGACCAGTGCGTATTGCTTGCTCTATGCAGTAATAATTTAGTATTGGCAGCGTACCTGGCATTGCCGCATCAACTAGAGAAACTTGAGTGTTATGCTCAGCACCAAATTCCGTTGATGAGCTAGAAAATAGCTTCGTATTAGAAGAAACTTGAGCGTGTACCTCAAGCCCAATTACCGCTTCCCAATCCTCTTTCGTCATGTATTTTATTTAAATGATAATCTTAATATTCTGCAAAATTAGCACAAAAAGTCAAAACAAAACTCATGTTAGCTAAGTGGTATGCAGATTGTTTTACCCATAGAAACGGGTTAAATGCAAAAGATTACTTGACAAGCTTCGCCAGCCCTCTTATCATAAAATTGAAGCTATTTATTTATCTTCTCTGTACAGATTAAATGACAAAAAACTCACGTATCTGGCGTCTCATGTTTAATTTTTTGCACTATGTGCACCTTATGTCTTTATAAAACTTCTACCTACACAAGCTGAAATATGCTTATAAAGCATTTAAAACATAAAAAAACGCCAACTTAAAAAATGGATAGTGAATAACTAGCTACCCTAGGGTTTCTTTTGCCTTTTTTCTGTTTAGTAAATTTCTTAATGTTTATAATTTAGATTAGTTGCGGTTTAAAAGCAGCTGAATCGCAGTTATTAAGTGTTTAGAATAAAAAAACGCCATACTCGAAAGTATAATGTAAGTAATTAGCCAACCACGGGGCTTCTTTTGCCTTTTTTTTCGTTTGGTAAATTTCTTAATGTTTGTAGCTAAACGATAACCGTCATCCCGCTACTTGTTAGCGGCCGAGATACCGCGAATGAATTGCGGTATGACGTAGGATTGCTGTCATTCCAGTGCCAAGCACTGGGATCCAGCCTTTATTATTTGGTTGAAATTAAGTCTTCTGGATCCCAGTGGGCTTTGTTGCATCGCTAGCTATGATGGATTAAAGATAAAAAAGGTGGAGAATATCAGTAGCTTATTATTCTGGTATTTATAACAAGAACGGTCAGTGAATACCTAAATTTGAGTAAAAGAAATTTCACTACCACTCAGTAATCCGGCTAAAATTCAAGAATTTCAATGCTTTAGCTATTTTCAATAGAATTAAATTTATTAATATAAATAACAAATTACTATTCTTAAATTTGATCAGATTGATTGCAAAAAAAAGATTTTCAATAGGTTGCTTATAATCCTAATTATAGTTAGCATTTCATAAGTAGCGATGCAACAAAGCCATCCCAGTGTCAGCTACTTGGATGACACCATTCTTTTTCCTGGATTCCAGTGTCTGGGCACTGGAATGACATCCTCCCTTGTGGAGATTGCTCTCAAATCACAATGTTCGTACAGCTATGCAAACACAAAGGTGTCATTCCAGCGCGTGACGCTGGAATCCAGTTGAGCTATTTCAACAAAAATACTGCATTTTGAGATGAACGTCTATTCTCACCAGACTTATTTACAAGTATAACAATTAAAGTCTGGATTCCAGTGTCAAGCACTGGAATGACATCATAGGGGCACTGCCCTTTTGGATGGAAACCAGTGTCAGCTACTTAGATGATACCTTTTTTCTACTTAGTTTGGGTTATGCAAGAAGTCTATTGCATTCCTGAGCAATTTGATTCATTATTCTTTTTGTAAAAAATTTTCTTAACTTTCTCTCCACTTTTTTGGTAAGGTCACTTTAAAGGAAGTCTAATAGATGCTACATAGAAATCCAGATGAGTTTCTAAAGTCTATTCCAAAAGATAAGCGCATAATGTGCCTTGACATGGGAGAAAAGCAAATAGGCATAGCATTTAGCGATAAAACACAGCTCATAGCCACAGCTCATAGCATATATCACAGAAAAAATATGAGCAAAGATTTAGGTTATCTGCATAGAATATTCAAAGAAAATGAATCTGGATCAATGGTAATAGGACTACCATTAAAAATGGACGAGCAAGAAACTAAATGGTGTAAAACTATAATCCAATTCGCAAATAAAATAATAAAAAAATATAAAGTAAATATATACTTACAAGACGAAAGCTTCTCAACATCTATCGCAACTCATACACTAAAAATTACTGGAATATCAATCACAAAATCGAAAAAAATAGATGATAAAATCTCCGCATGTATTATTTTGCAACGAACGTTAGACAAGATAAATACAATCAAATAGTTTTTCCAGATCTGGAAATCTTCAAACTGAATCCCATATAAAAGTTACTCAACAAAACAAGAACCTTTCGTATAAGCATGACAAATTGCTACAGCAAGAGCGTCAGCAGCATGGTGGCATTTTATACTCAAATTTTTAACTATTTGCTTCACCATAAATATCATCTGATCCTTATCAGCATGGCCATTTCCGGTAATGCTTTTTTTTACATAGTTTGCATCATATTCATTCATAGTTAGCTTTGTTATTTTTAACGCTAAAATTACAACCCCTCTTGCATATCCTAAAGTTAGTGAAGATTTAGGATTTTTATTAACAAAAATTTTCTCCACCGCAGCTTCATTCGGAGAGTATAGGGAAATTACTTTCTTTAATTGTTCAAAAATTGTATGTAGGCGTTCACCTGTACCCAATTTACCATCAGTTGATATGGTACCGCCGCCCAAAAATTCAATATTATTTTTTTCGTTCAGGCTGATAATGGCCCACCCAGTCTTGCTTATTCCTGGATCTAGACCTATTATTTTAACCACTTAATAAACGCTTAACCAATAGACAAACAAAAATAAAAATATCCAGACTACATCTACAAAGTGCCAATACCAGGAGGCAAACTCAAAGCACAAATGGTCCTGAAGTGTAAATTGGCCTTTCCGTGCTCTAAATAAACACACTGATAAAAATATTATTCCTATTATAACGTGTGCGCAGTGAAAACCGGTAATCATGTAAAAATTGGATGTATAAATAAGCTTTTCTCCTGTTTCTTGTAGAGAAAAACTCGCTTCATGATACTCTATTGCTTGCACTATTATAAAAAAAACTCCAAGCAATATAGTTATGGACAGCATTTTAATCATGCTCTTTTTATCATTTTTAAGTAAAGAGTGATTTGCCCAAGTAATTGTTGTACCAGAAAGCAATAATATTAATGTATTCATGAATGGTAGTGACCACGGATCAGGTGGCAAAATTCCCTCAGGGGGCCATTCAACTTTTTTTGCAGGAGAAAACGCCTCAAATAAAAAAACTGGATCAAGCCAGGCTTTAAAGAATGAACAAAAGAACACTATAAAAAATACGACCTCCGAGAGAATAAACAAGTACATTGCAAATTTGAGTCCATGTTTTACAATGGCAGTGTGACATTTGTCATAAATGGCCTCCCTTATTACATCTCTCCACCAATAAAACAGCACCCCTGATACTGCGGAGATTCCCAAAACTAAACAAAACATTCCGACAATTTGTTTATGAAGCGCGCCAACTAATCCAAGTGCAAGAATAAGAATTGCTGCTGATACAGCAATTGGCCAAGGGCTTGGATCCACTAAATGAAAATCATGTTCTTTACTTTTCATAGCATTTTAAAAAATACTTATTAAGGATACAAATTAGCTTAAAATTGTCAATGTTCCTTAGGAAATTGATTGAATCTTGAAAAATTATATGCACCGTTCAAAAAATCTAACACAAATTGTGCAGTTATTCTAAACAACTCAAGCATTCTGCTCTTTTCGTTTTCTCTTGCTCTGCTGCAATATCCATCAACAATATTTTCCAAAATAATGCATCCAGACTTTACTGAATCACTGTAACAAAAATTAAACCAATCCCTATATCTATTATTTTTCTTGAATCTATTTTTCATGCTATCAACGACAGTCTCGTATATAAACATGCAAGAATACAAAACCGTCATAGCCTCATAGGTATTACTATGCGAGATGGATAAAAGAAAATTAGTGAAATTAAAACACTCAAAAGATTTCTTTTCGCGACTTATACCGTACATAGTAAAGTAGTAGTCATATAACATTCTATTAACAGTCACTACTCTTTGGGCTACTTCAGCAAGCGAGATAATACTACTATAATCTTCCATTTTGGATGCAGTAATTAAGGTGGTACGAATATAATCACCTAAGAACAACGTCTTTTGTTGAGCATAGAATTTGAAGTTCTCTATATTTAGGGTGTTATTCGCTAACTCAACATTAAAAGGATGCTCAATTATATCCTTTAAAAGATTTGACCCGTAACAGCTCCTAATTATGCCACTGAACACTGTAGTTATCGATAAAAGATCAAGTTAACGTAAATAATCCGCTGCTAATATTCTTTGCTAGATATATTAGAGTAATATGCCTCATCCAAAAACATTATTTCTAATTCCAGCCCTTTCTTAAAAAACTCATACATCCTCTTTTTTTCACAGTCACTAGCTTTTTTATATAGCTTATTTGTAATATCAGTAACCTCATCAATTACAGCATTTACTGTTTCGCTACTATAAATGTTGATCCACTCTTTGTATTTGTTATTTTTAACCCCTTTAGTTGTTATCTCATTTACCATATGGCGTATAACGATTTGGTATATGTTAAAGCAAGAATAAGATGCTACTAAAGCTTCATTAACAGAATTGTGATATGCGGCACTCATGAAAAAGTCAGTAAAGGCAGAACAAGCTCTTGACTTTTTGTGATCATCAGATAGATCACAATCTTCAAAATATTTTTTATACTGTTCTCGAACATAAAATGCTCCTTGTGCCAAATTGATTAAACTACTCATCATTTCAATATCATCAACTCTAGCTGCAACAATTAAAAAAGCACGAGCGCAATCTATACAATACAGAAAATCCTGCTGAAGGTAGAATTTGAATTTTTCATAATCTAATGTATTATTTATCAATTCAACATTAAAAGGGTGTTCTTTTATTTTATCAATAAGATCAGAAAACTCTTTTACAATTACGTTGTACAGTTCTCCTTCTATTTCGTTATACACTTTATAAGCCTCACAATAAAAATTGAATATAAAAATTATTACTAATATGGTATAATTATTATGAAAAAGCGTGCTATGCTTTAACAATAAGCTAGTATATAAATATGAGGCTGTAAATCAAAAATTTTAGCAATCTAAAGAAATTTTACTATTACCTTCTATATTGAATTCTCTACAAAGATCAGCAGATAAGTCCATGTTTTCCCAAGAAAATCCACCGTCCCTTTCCGACTGTTTACCAAAATGTCCATAACAGGCTGTACGTTTATATATAGGGCAATTAAGCGATAAATGCTTGATTATGCCTTTTGTTGATAAATCTATATTATTCTCGATAAACTTTTTAATTACTCTTTCCTCTACCTTATTCGCACCAAATGTATCAATATAGAATGAAGTAGGTTTTGATACACCAATTGCATAAGAAAGCTGCACAAGACAACGTTCAGCCAAACCTGCAAAGACAATATTTTTAGCAAGGTATCTTGCCATATAAGCTGCAGATCTATCAACTTTAGTTGCATCTTTTCCGGAAAATGCCCCTCCACCGTGTGGAATATAACCCCCATAAGTATCAACCATAATTTTTCGTCCGGTTAATCCACAATCACCAACTGGCCCACCAATAACAAATCTACCAGTTGGATTGACTAAGAGATTTTCCTCAGGACACATCCATCCTTCAGGTAAAGATGAAACTATGTAAGGGTAAATTATTTCTTTTACTTTTGATTGATCCAAATTCTCAGGGTGCTGTATCGAGACAATAATACTTTCAGCACGTACCGGGAGGTTATTCTCATATGCCAAAGTGATTTGTGACTTTGCATCTGGACCAAGTTTTGCTTCTTTAACTGCGCTCATGATATTTTTCAGAATCGAGTGTGCATAAAAAATGGGTGCCGGCATAAGGTTTTCTGTCTCTGTTGTTGCATAGCCATACATTATGCCCTGATCTCCAGCACCTTGATCCACCCCTATTGCAATGTCATTTGATTGCTCATGCAGCAATATATTTACTTTCACTTTTCTCCAGTGGAACCCATCGTGCTTGTAACCAATATCTTTTATTGTATTCCGTACAATACTTTCAATCCTGCTATTTTTGATGTTAGGCCCAAACACTTCCCCAGCTATAATAACGTTATCTTTGGTGACTAAAGTCTCTATTGCAGCTCGCGCAAAAGGATCAGTAAAAAGGTACTCATCAAGTATTGCATCTGAAATTTGATCTGCTACTTTATCTGGATGACCAGCCGCCACTGATTCACTGGTTACTAAATTTTTATATAAACTCATGTTTTTGCTTATACAATATCAAAACCGCTATAGAAAACACAGTTAGTAACTACTAAATGGTGGGTCTGGGAAGAGTTGAACCTCCGACCTCACGCTTATCAGGCGTGCGCTCTAACCACCTGAGCTACAGACCCATGATTTATTCAAGCTGAAGCTTTCATATTATCTGTAGGCACGATATCAATAAAAGTCTTTTTATTTGCTGACCTTCTAAAGCTGACCCAGCCTTCTATTTTAGCAAAAATCGTATGATCTTTACCTATACCAACATTCTTCCCAGGATGGAATTTTGTGCCTCTTTGGCGCACAATTATGTTACCAGGAATAACCTTCCCATTCTTCTTTATTCCTAACCTACGACCCGCTGAATCTCTACCATTACAGGAACTACCACCTGATTTTTTAGTTGCCATATCTTACCTCTTACTTTTGAAGACTAATTTCATTTATACGAAGAACAGTTATATACTGCCTATGACCAGTTTTCCTACGGTAATTTTTTCTTCTTTTCTTCTTAAAGATTATAATTTTTTCCCCCCTGCACTGCTGCAACACTTCAGCTTTAACAGTAGCATTAGATGAATAAGATAAGCCATTATTTGAAATACAAATCACCTTATTGATTTCCACCTCTTTTTTTTCTTCAGCTTCTAACTTCTCTACCTTTATTATACTACCTTCTTTTACTAAATATTGCTTTCCACCAGTCTCAATTACTGCAAACATGATAAATATAAATTATTGTTATTAACTTTAATCGTAAACGATGTCATATACGCTGTCAATATAAATAAAAAGCATGACTTAACGTTCTTTTTAAGCTATCTAAACACTTCTATCTTTCTTCACCCTTTATCTACTTTTTCTCAGACAGTAGACTTCTTGCATAACCTAAGCAGAAAAAAGGCAAATAGTTATTATAGCTCTAAGTTTACCGACACCGTCATTCAAGTAGCCCCTTCTCCTGTCATCCGAGTAGCTGACACTGGTTTACCTTATGATGATGTCATGAAAGTAGCTGACACTGGAATCCAGCCTTTTCATCCAAGACGGCAGCGCCTCCTTCTTCTGTCATCCCAGTGCCCAGACACTGGGATCCAGGAAAGTTTGCTTGTGAGCAAGCAAACTAGCATAGAAAGTGGTTACAACATTTTCGATGAGATTATATGGAAAACTGGATCCCAGTGTCAAGCACTGGAATGACATCATAGGGGCTCGGGTGACAAAAAAAGGAGCACTGGAATGACACCTTCCTGCCCAATTCATGTTGCTATAAATATTAAGAAATTTACCAAATGAAAAAAAGGCAAAAGAAGCCCCGTGGTTATTATCCGCTTTAAAATATTGGCGTTTTTTATGTTTTAAACGCTTGACAAGCAAGATTTAGCTGCTTTTAATTGCAACTAACTTACGCTGCAAATGTTTAAGAAATTTACTAAGCAGAAAAAAAGACAAAGAATCCCCGAGTTAGCTAGTCTTTTACTATCTCTGTCGAGTATTGGCATTTTTTGATGTCTTGTAACGCTTTATAAGCGCGTTCAGCTTATTTAGATAAAAATCTAGATGTAGATGAAGTTTTGTAAAGACATACAGTATCTATATACTGCAAAAAATTGAACATAAGACGCCGATACATTAAGTAATCCTTACCTTTTAATCTGCAGATTGGCGAAAGCAAATACAATAGCTTCAGTTTCATGATAAGAGTGCTGGCGGAGTTTGTCAAGGAAGTTTTTTCGTTTCTGTGGGCTACTTGGATTAATATTATATAGAAAGTCTGCTGCCAATAAAGCCTAAACTTACCAAATACATTTCTGTAGATTCAGATCTACTTGACTTTGGTTTAAAGTATTTTACTGTTTTAAACATTTTTTTTAGCTCGTTACAAAAATCTTTATCAGATTCTCCTTGGAAAATTTTTACTACAAACGTGCCACCATGGCTCAAGAAATGCTTTGCAAAATTGAGCGCTGCCTCACATAAAAGCATAATTCTGATATGATCCAACGATTTTAAACCACAAGATTCGGGCGCCATGTCAGATAAAATTACATCAAATTTTTGATCCTTGAATTTTTCTCTTAAAATTTCAAACTCATTGATAATATCACATTGTATAAACTCTACTCCATTAATTGCGTTCATTGGTTTTATGTCAAGAGCAACCACATTTGCACCTTTCTGAGATGCAACTTGTGACCATCCACCAGGAGAAGCACCAAGATCAATAATTTTTTGCCCTTCTTGGAATAATTTAAATTTGTTATCCATTTCTACCAGCTTATATGCTGAGCGTGACCTATAACCATCCTTGCTAGTTTTTTGCACATACTGATCATTCAAATGACGATGTAGCCACCTTGTTGAAGATAGTTTTCTGCCTCTAGCCGTCTTTACTCTAGTTTTTATTGCTAATACCCTACTTATTATTGATTATATCTTTAAGCTCTTTTTCAACTACTTCTTTTACCAGTGCATGTAGATATTTATTCAGCCATTCTGAGAGCTGAGGTTTTAAAAGAGATGTAACTAATTCTTCAACAGTAAGGTTCGCTTTTTTTTGTTGTTTATGCTGTAATTCGTTTTGCATTTTTCCAAGCAACGCTTTGATCTCTTCCATATTCTCTTTTAAAATTAGATGATCGTTATTTTGCGCTTGTAAGCCGCTATTACTCGCTTTGTTATTACTCATTTGGATATTATCGTACAAATAAATATCTTTTTTTTCTTCTGAATTGTAGCTATGGCCATTAAATTGGTTATTGTTGCAAGCCATTTCCTCACTTTGGTCATCATTATCAATGTCCTCTTTTTCATTATTTTCTTTTTTGCCATCTTCTTCTATTTCTTCTGGATACTCTTCCTCAAGGTATAGCACATCATCATTTTCATCCTTTATTTCTGCTTTATCGTTACTCGCGTTTTTACCCGATATAGCTTTTTTTATATCTTCTAGGATATCTTTTACAGATTGATTGCCTTGTTCATCATGCATAGTGCTAATACCATTAAATTTAGAGGTCTATACTATTTATCATAAAAAGCAAGTTGTAAACACTAATCACATAATTGCTTTTTGCTTCAACTAAGTCTGAACGTGCTTTAAATAATGCATCTTCAGTGTCCAAAAGGTCAGATGTACTCTTTAAATTTAAGTTTACTTCTTGCTCAACTCCTTCCAATGCTAGAGCTGCTGCTTTTTCCGCTTCTTGACTTGCTTTGATAATGGCCTTTGCTGTCAACACATTATTCCAAGCATTTACAACTGCTTGTTCTATATTTTTTACCGTTTCATAATAATCGTAGGTAGATTTTTTTGCATCCATTTTAGCTTTACTGACACCAAAAGCATTAACTCCTCTCTTAAAGATTGGAACATCAAGAGTAAAAACTACATGAACATTTTCTAATAGTTTGTCTACCTTCATACCATCCTCCCCAAAATTTTTGCTTGCACTTAGATTTAAAGAAGGAAGCCACTTGGAGCTTTCAGCAATCACTTCCATTCCGGCTGCTCTTTTTTGATAAACTGCTGCTTTTAGAGATAAATTATTGGTTTTTGCTAACTGTAAACATTCATTTAGCTCTGGAACAGAAGGTAGTTTATCATTAGCTTCAGAAAGGTCATCAGCATCTTCGCCAATCAAATGATAATAAGCAATATTTACCAACTTTAATTTACCTTCAGCATCAACTCTTTCGGATATAGAAGACGAAAATTTTGCTTTTGCTAACAAAACTTCAGCATTGGTTACCTCTCCAAGGGAAAAGCGTTTTTTCATAGCTGACAAATGTTCCAAAGAAACGCGTTCTTTATGTTCTCTAAGCTTTAATATTTCTGTCTTTTGTAAAACATTAACATATGCTTTCACAGCATTAAGTGCAAGCTCTTGTTTTAATTGCTGAAATCGCATCTTTTCTGCTTTGAGAAGATGGCTTGATCGACTGAATGTGGCAAAGGTACCACCGCCATCGATTAATTTCTGGCGCAATGTAAGTTTTTTTTCAGATGTATCAAGATTAAAGTTACTATCGAAATTGTATTGCAAATTAATGTCAGGTAAAAATCCAGCTAACCCAGAAGATTTATAGTGTTTTTCTGCGCTTTTATATTGGTAAAATTGAGACTTTATTTTTGAGCTATTTTTGATGGCTTTGCTTATCACTTCTCCCACATCGGTTGCATAGCAACTTATAGTATTAAAAATTATCGCAAGTGTGATAATCAATCGAAACATTCTAATTCCTATGCATATTGGTTGCGCAGCTCAATTACTAACATAAATTACTTTAATAATCAATAACTAATATTGTTGACACTATTGAGAAATTAAGTATATCATAGCTTACTATTGTTGGATCAAATAATGAAGACTTTTTTCTTAAAGGAGAAACAAATCAATAAAAAGTGGTTTGTCATAGATGCAGAAGGATTAGTGGTAGGGAGGCTTGCAGCATTTGTAGCGACACTATTACGTGGAAAGCATAAACCTGAGTATACACCTCATATGGATTGTGGCGATAATGTAATTATTATCAACGCAGAAAAGGTGCATTTCACCGGAAAGAAGCTTAAAGATAAAATTTACTATAAGCATACAGGTTATTCTGGTGGTTTGAAGAAAACTACTCCAGATAATATTTTAAATGGCAAATTTCCTGAGCGTGTAATAGAAATGGCAGTGAAAAGGATGCTTGATGATGGGCCTATGGCACGTAGACGCTTTGAAAATTTGTATGTTTATTCTGGTTCAGAGCATAAGCATCAAGGACAGCAACCTGAAAAGATAGATTTTGCCTCTTTGAATCGTAAAAATAAAAAGTAATGGAGTAAAAATGAAGAGTTCTACAATAAATAACAATGATTGGTCAGAAAAGACAATTAAATCAGCAGTTGATTCGCTTGGTCGTTTATATGCTACAGGCCGAAGAAAAGAATCTGTAGCAAGAGTATGGATAAAGCCGGGGAGTGGAAAATTTAGTGTTAACAAAAAAGGCGATCTAATTTCTTATTTTAAAAGAGAGTCAGTGTGCCAAACAGTAAAAATGCCATTTGTTGCAACCTCTATGTTAGATAAATATGATGTATTTGCAACTGTAAAAGGTGGAGGGCTATCTGGTCAAGCAGGTGCTCTAGCTCATGGAATAAGCAGAGCTTTAAGTAGCGTAAGCCAAGATTTGCATTCTATATTACGTAATGGTGAGTTCTTAACTAGAGATTCACGTGTTGTTGAACGTAAGAAATATGGTCAACATAAAGCTCGGAAAAAGTGTCAATTTTCTAAGAGATAGTTATTTTATAGTGGTGTTTTTTTGTAAGTATTATACAAATATTTGCAAAAATGTATGATATCCTCTATTTTTGTGATGAATTTAGTTGACTATCGGTGTCAACATAATATGCTATTTATGTGATTTTTTCAATATTAAGGTAATTTATGAGTAAAGAAGATATAATAAAACAATTAAAGGAAGATTGTTCTAGTCAGAATATAGATATAACAAAATCTGATTTGAGCAAGATTCATGATGCGTTTATTAAAATAATAAAGAATGAGCTGCATGGGAAAGGTGAAATACGTTTGCATGGAATAGGAACATTTTCTACTGCTATCAGTCAGGAAAAACAATGTCGTAACCCCCAAAGTGGTGAGATCATGACTGTTCCTAAAAAGACAAGGGTAAAATTTAAAGCAAGCCAAACTCTTTTAAGTATTTTAAATGAGAAGGAAAAAGCAGCAGTTAGTTAGACATTGTCATTTTCATTGTTTTTACTACGCTGTGTAAGCCGTAAAATACAGCTTCGCTAATTAAATAGTGGCCTATGTTAAGAGCTGAGATGTGAGGTATTCTTGTCATCTTCTTAGCGTGTTTATAAGTTATGCCATGTCCTGCGTGGCATTCTATTCCTAATTTATTGACGTACTCTGCAGCATTAGTAATTAACTGTAACTTTTTTTCTGATGGATTATCACAGTAATCCCCTGTGTGAATTTCTATTATGTCAGGTTTTGTCCCTAGCTTTTCAAGATATGTTAGTTGATCAATATTTGGATCGATAAACAGTGAGACTTTTATGCTAGAGCTATGCATTTCCTCTATTATACTAGAAAGTTTACTGTGCATATTCACGATATCCAGGCCACCTTCGGTTGTTAATTCTTCTCTTTTTTCTGGTACTATACTAATCGAATAGGGTTTTACCTTTTTTGCTATTTCAAGCATTTCTTCCGTGGCTGCAATTTCAAGATTTAACTCAGTGCTAATGCTTTTTTTTAGGTTAAATACGTCTTCATCTCTAATATGCCTTCTATCTTCTCGTAAGTGTACAGTAATAAAGTCTGCTCCAGCGTCAATGGCTATTTCTGCTGCTTTCAATGGATCTGGATAAGAAGTTCCGCGTGCGTTGCGGAGGGTTGCAACGTGATCGATATTAACACCTAGTTTCACAATCTACCTCAGAAATTATTTATAGATTATACATGTTATTAGTTTTTTTGCATAGTCATTGTTTGACCTTACCCAGAAAAAGTGGAGAGAAAGAAAGGAGTTTTTTCGGGTAAAATAAAATTTTGGAGGATTAGAAATGGTAAGAGAATATACAGCAGAATTCAAATTGGAAGCTGTTAAGCTGACAAATGAACAAAGAAAGGCAGGTCAAACAATTACAAAAATAGCAAGAGATTTAGGAATAAAGGGTGGTTTATTAGGAAAATGGATAAAGAAACACAACGAAAAAAAGTCGGCAGCAGATGCATTTCCAGGTAGAGGTAACATGGCTCCTTACGACAAAGAGAGGTTTGATTTACAAAGCAAGAGTAACAAGGGAAAGAGACATTTAAAAAAAAGCCCTGGCCAGTCAAAAAGAGTAAAATATTTTTTTATATAGTAACTGCTATAAAGTACAGAAATTATGTAGGATTTTCTGCTAGTGGCTACTATAAGTGGACTACAAGGAAAATAAGCAGTAGAGAATCAGCAAATAAAGAGCTACTCGAAGCTATTCAAAAAATATATCAAGCTTCTAAATGTAGATATGGAGCTCCTAAAATTCATTCTGAATTAAAGGCTTTGGGTAAAAGTTGCAACTTAAAAACAGTGCAAAGTATTATGCAGAAAAATGACATCAGGGCTATACTGAGAAGAAAGTTTAAANCAAAAATCTACTATTACATAGTGATAAAGGTTCACAATATACTTCGCAAGGTTATCAATATCTCTTAGCTGTAAAGAATATAGATGAGTCATAAAGGTTGTTGTTACAACAATTCTGTTGTGGAAAGCTTCTTTAGCTCATTGAAAAGAGAAATACTTATTGATACTTCACAACACTCTGCTCAACAAACTAGAACTGCAATATTTGAATACATAGAAATTTTTTATAACAAACAACGTCACTATTAACTATTGCATTCCAGAACAATTTGATGCATCATTCTTTTTGTAAAAAACATTCCACACTTTCTCTCCACTTTTTCTGGGTAAGGTCATCATAGCATTAGTTAGATGCATTAGAATTGATCATGATGATGTACATATAATGTTTAGGTTTCAAGAACTTGCTCTGGAAATGCAAAAAAAATGTTCAACATTATGTCGCGAGTCAAACTTAGGGTATTTGGCGTCTCATGTTTAATTTTTCGCACTACGTGCATCGCATGTCTTTAAAAATTCTGGGGTTTTTACCTATATAAGCCGAAACGCGCTTATAAAGCGTTACAAGACATCAAAAAATGCCAATACTCGACAGAGATAGTAAAAGACTAGCTAACTCGGGGATTCTTTGTCTTTTTTTCTGCTTAGTAAATTTCTTAAACATTTGCAGCGTAGGTTAGTTGCAATTAAAAGCAGCTGAATTTCGCTTGTCAAGCGTTTAAAACATAAAAAACGCCAATATTTTAAAGCGGATAATAACCCCAGGGCTTCTTTTGCCTTTTTTTTATTTGGTAAATTTCTTAATGTTTATGGCTAAACGACAATCGTCATCCCGCTACGTGTTAGCGGGATCTATGCTTTGAGATACTGCGAATGAATCGCGGTATGATGGTTAAGTAAGGGATCTATGCTAAGAGATGCCAAAGACCTTCATGAAACTTTGCCCATTTGGCTTCTCTAAAGATTTCGTTTACAGAATCTAGTAACTCAGCTATGCAGAATAAAAAAAGTTTGTATGGTATACAAATAGTGTGTTTTTTTTATAATTATTTTCTATAATACATAAACCTTTGGTCCAAGCTGTAAATGCCACCATAGGCATTAAAAGTTAATTAACAAACTGCAATGTATAATTAAATAAAGAAACTTGTAAGACTTTGATCTTACAGATTATAAACTTGTCATAAAGTTTAATAGTGTCTGTTACTGCTTTTAGGTGTGAGGCTAGAGGGTTATTAGCAGTAACAGACACTATTAAACTTATTATAAAATTTACTTAAAGTAAATACTTAATTTAAAATATTATAATATTTTTACTTACAATAGATTTATGTAAATGCTTTTTTCCTCAATTAGTATTGTACTATTATACTTGTTGAATGCTAAAAAATTATTAACCATCACTAATCTCTATTTGCATAGTAAGTTTATATATACTATTATACAGTATATCACTTAGTTTTATAGCAAACAAACAAAAGATATGGTGAAGTTATTTGCACTATTGATAATATTTTACTCAAATATATCTGTTGCCTCTGCTCCTACTTCCTGGCAATTTGGATTTCCTGCTCCTGCAACTGAAGTAATGGAGGCTGTAGTTAGGTCACATTCGTTTGTGATGCTTGTGATGGTTACAATAATGCTTTTTGTGTGGGCGCTGCTTGCTTATATAGCGTTTCGCTTTCGTAAAAGCAAAGTAACAAACATAAGTAAAACTACCCATAGTGTTCCTTTAGAAATTATTTGGTTTGTTATACCAACTATCATTGTTGGTATATTAGCCTTTGAAAACGCTAAATTACTGAAGCTACAGGAAGAAATACCGAAAGCTGATATAACACTGAAAGTTATTGGCCATCAATGGTATTGGAGTTACCAATATCCAGAATATCAAGGTGTGTCATTTGATAGTTATATTAAGGGAAAAGAAGACTTTATCGAAGGAGATTTAAAGCTGTTCTCTGTTGATAACAACATCGTTTTACCCGTTAATGCTAACGTTCGTTTACAAGTTACAGCAGGAGATGTTATACATAGCTGGGGAGTACCAGCTTTTGGTGTAAAAATTGATGCGATACCAGGTAGGCTGAATGAGGCGTGGTTTAATATCAAAAAGCCTGGTGTTTATTATGGGCAGTGCTACGAATTGTGTGGTCAAGGCCATGGATTTATGCCAATTGTTGTTGAAGCAGTAAGCAAAGAAGATTTTAATAAGTGGATTGAAAATAGAAAATTAGTGAGTTAAATTTGGAGTATAGATATGAGTGACGTACCAAAGGGCATAAAGCGTTGGTTGTTTTCCACCAATCATAAAGATATAGGGACACTGTACATTATTTTTTCCATATTAGCTGGAATTATTGGTGGATTATTATCGGTGATTATTCGCACTCAGCTAATGCACATTAATATACTTAACAATAACTATCAATTATATAACGTAATGGTTACAGGGCATGCGTTGATAATGGTGTTTTTTATGATAATGCCAGCCCTCATGGGAGGATTTGGTAACTGGTTTGTACCTCTCATGATTGGCGCACCAGATATGGCGTTTCCTCGTATGAATAATTTGAGTTTCTGGTTATTAGTGTCATCTTTTATTTTGCTCATTCTCTCAGTGTTTATTGGTGAAGGTCCAGGTACAGGTTGGACTTTATATCCACCTTTATCACAGGTAATGTCCCATCCAAGTGCAGGAGTTGACATTGCTATACTTGCACTCCATGTTGCTGGTATGTCGTCAATTGTTGGGGCGATCAACTTTATAGTTACTATATTTAACATGCGCGCAAAAGGCATGTCATTAACTAAGATGCCACTGTTTGTTTGGTCTGTCTTGTTAACAGCATTTATGTTGATTGTTGTCTTACCAGTGCTTGCCGGTGCTATAACTATGCTTCTTACTGATCGCAATATTGGTACTTCCTTTTTTGATCCTGCCGGTGGCGGCGATCCTGTGTTATTTCAACATCTATTTTGGTTTTTTGGTCATCCAGAAGTTTACGTAATTATTTTTCCTGCATTTGGCATCATAAGTCAGGTTGTATCAACTTTTTCTCACAGACCTGTATTTGGTTACATAGGGATGGTTTATGCA
The DNA here is from genome assembly GCF_017869155.1 of Wolbachia endosymbiont of Ceratosolen solmsi. Lineage (NCBI taxonomy): Bacteria > Pseudomonadati > Pseudomonadota > Alphaproteobacteria > Rickettsiales > Anaplasmataceae > Wolbachia > Wolbachia endosymbiont of Ceratosolen solmsi. The sequence goes on along the minus strand of NZ_CP054598.1, from coordinate 895,041 downwards.
ATGATAGGTATAGCAGTATTTGGCTTTATGGTTTGGGCTCACCATATGTTCACTGTTGGGCTTAGTGCTGACGCTGCTGCATTTTTTAGCACTACCACAATTTTTATCGGTGTTATAACTGGTGTAAAAGTCTTTAGCTGGATTGCAACTATGTGGGGTGGAGCAATTGAGTTTAAGACCCCTATGCTATTTGCACTAGGTTTTATTTTCATGTTTGTTGGCGGTGGCATAACGGGAATAATTCTTTCTCATGGTGGAATAGATAAGCTCTTGCACGACACCTATTATGTTGTTGCTCACTTCCATTATGTCATGTCACTTGCTGCATTATTTGGAGCTTTTGCTGGCTTTTATTATTGGATTGGTAAAATGTCGGGTAAACAATATAATGAGCGCTTAGGTCAAATCCACTTTTGGCTTACTTTTATTAGCACCAATATCACTTTTTTACCTCAACATTTCTTGGGATTAGCTGGTATGCCAAGACGTATACCTGATTATCCTGATGCGTTTATCCCTTGGAATTATATATCCTCAATTGGCTCATATATGTCCTTTGTTTCAGTTATGTTTTTTGTGTTTATAGTTATACATCTCTTCAAATGGGGCAAGAAAGCTGGAGATAATCCTTGGAAAGGTGACACCTTGGAATGGACGGTATCTTCACCACCGCCTTTTCATACTTTCGAAAAGCCACCAGTGGTAAAATAGAATGTACACAAGTGTTTTGCTAAATGTTGAATCAACAATACTGGATTTTTGGCGTTTGCTGAAGCCAAGGATAATGTATCTTGTGGTATTTACTGCAGTTGCCGGTATGGTTGCTGCACCAGGTGGTATGCATCCTTTTCTAGCATTAATATCTCTTATATGTGTTGCTCTTGGCTCAGGATCTGCAGGTGCTATAAATATGTGGTATGACAGAGATATAGATCTGCTCATGGAAAGGACAAAAAACCGCCCTATACCCTCAGGTAGAGTTTCTGCAGAAAGCGCGCTTGAATTTGGTATCACTCTTGGAATATTATCAGTATTTATCATGGCAATAGCAGTAAACTATATTTCTGCTGCTTTACTTGCAATCAGCATATTGTTTTACGTTTTTGTATATACGATCTGGCTCAAAAGACGCACTCCGCAGAATATCGTTATCGGTGGTGCAGCAGGTGCTTTCCCTCCAATGATTGGCTGGGCAGCTGTGACTAATTCTGTAAGTTGGGAAAGTTTCATTTTATTTTTAGTAATTTTTATGTGGACTCCACCACACTTTTGGGCCCTATCTTTAAATAAGTCTGAAGACTATGTAAAGGCATCGATTCCAATGTTCAATATTGTTTATGGTCCGAAGAAAACAAGAAAATATATATTAATTTATAGTGTTTTGCTGGTGCTAACTAGCTTGCTTCCAGCTCTATTCTTGAAAAAGGCTTTACTTTATCTAAGCATGGCAACCTTTGAAGGGTGCGTTTTTATTTGGTACGCTATATCAATTCTCAGATTCAAGAACCACAACTCACAGAAAAAAATGTTTTCTTATTCAATTTCTTATCTATTTTCCCTATTCGCCAGTATTATTTTTTGTTCTATTGATTTATTTTAATTATGAAAGAACGGCAGAAGCATAAAAACTATTTTTTACTTTTCCTTTTGGTAATGCTCGTTGTCACACTTTTTTTTGTTTCTATAATAAAATTTAAAGGTGCAGCTTAAACTACCTTTAGAAATTGTGCTTTCATAGAAGCAACTATATACTTTATTAATTCATTACAGTTAAAGATGAGCAAAAAGGAAGTGACAATATATACGGATGGGGCGTGTTCTGGTAATCCTGGAGCGGGAGGATGGGCAGCTATCATATTATTTCAAGATTATAGAAAAGACATTTATGGTAGAGAAGAAAATACCACAAACAATAAAATGGAGTTAACAGCGGTGATCAATGGGCTGAAAGTATTGAAATTTTCTTGTAATATTAATTTATATACGGATAGTCTCTATGTTAAACATGGCATAACAGAGTGGATAAATAAGTGGAAAATGAATGGTTGGAAAACAAGTAATAAAAAATCAGTAAAAAATATGGAATTGTGGAAAGAGTTAGACAACGTTGCTTTACAACACGAAATTGATTGGAAGTGGGTTAAAGCACACAGTGGCAATAAGTATAATGAGGAGGCTGATAGTTTAGCAAGAAAAGCAATAATCAATGCTTAAAAAAATTACTGTATTATTTTCCGTAGCTTTATTGTTCATATTGTGCTTCTTTATTTTTTTAAAGCCTTTAGAAATCAATATTAATTATGTTAATTTTTATGTTAAACATAAAATATCAAAAATATTTGTTGGCTCAAGCGTTAATGTGGAGAATACCTCAGTTGTTTGGCAGAAAGGTAGCAAAGATCCGTATTTAGTCATTACAGATTTGGCAATAGCAAACCCTAATTTTACTATAAAAGTTCCTGAGCTTTTTGTACATTTTAAGTTAAGTTCCTTATTTAAAGGTAACATAAAATTTTCTCAAGTTTTAGCTGATAATGTGCGTGTATATATCAAGAGAGAAGAAATTAATGTTAATCCGCAAAACTCATTAGACCTTTTGGATAATCATTATTTAAGTAATAACCGCCTTCCTTCGGTGTCATTCCAGCGCGTGACGCTGGAACCTAGAAAAAAAGAAACAAGTAGTCAAGCTACTTGGATGACAGGAAAAAAAGATACTGGGATGACAGGGAAGAATTTCAAGATGACAGAAAGCAGTGCAAAAAATCTATTAAAAACAATAAGGGAATTTTTTTTTGACTTAAATGCGGATTCAAAAATTGAATTTACTAACATCGCTATTAATAAAGGCACGGAAGATGAATTTTTTATTGATAAATTGTATATAGGGAAGGGGGAAGATTTTAATGTTTTAGATATTCATGTGAATACAAAAGATGAAAAGGGATTTTTGGATGATTTATCAATTACGATAAAAAATCGCAACAATTTGCTAAATGTGTACGGGACATTTTATGATCTAAAATTGGGACTATTAAGCGAGTTTTCTACATTAGTTAAAAGCTACAATTTGGACAAAAATATAGGATTCAAAGGAAGCTTCTCAGTGAAAATTAATAAAAAGGATGAAATTGTAGATGGAAATATATACGTATTGAATACAGAAAATTATTTGAACAAAAATTTGGCCTTAACTAATGTAAATATAAATTTAACATATAGTAATGGAATTATTAGTGTAAAAAACTTCCATTTTAAGTTAAATGACACGTATCTCTCTTTAATAGGCAAAATGAACTTTGGTACAAGTCATGCTTTGCTTAGAATTAATATTAGTAAGTTTGCTGCAAAGGATTTATGTACTTATATAACAGATAGTGTAGTAAATAGTAAATTTAAAAGCTGGTATTGTGATAATATTGATGGGGATGTTTTAAATACCATTGTAAGTTTCAATGGCAAAATTAACAATTTGGTTGATGACGATCTGTCAGACATTGTAATTGTTGCTGATATAGAAAACGGTAGCGTAAAATTTGATGAAGATTTTGAGCAAGTAAAGGAATTAAAGGGTGATTTGATCATCAAGAATAACGATCTTGAAATTACTGTAAATAGCGCTAAGTTTCAGAATTTCACTGTTAATGGTGGTGATATTGAAATGAAATCTCTAAATAAGGAAGATTCAGTTCTAACCATTAATGGCAAAGCTGTAAGTGATGCGTATGGTTTATATGAGCCTATAAGATTTAAGCTGGATGATGTGGTGAAGGTTGAAAGGGATAAAGTAAGTGGAATGGCAAAATCCGTATTTAATTTTCGCATTTTTAATCTAAATGCTGATGACAAAAAAGTAGACTTCTCAGCAAATTTTCATTCTGAAATTGACAATTTGGCCGTCTATAATGCAAGTCTTGGTAAATATGATATTAAGCTTAGTTTTGGCAGTGACTTTATAGATTTAAATGGTAGTGGTATGGTGAATAACACACAGCTATTATTTGACCTGAAAAGTAGCAATAGGAATGAAAGTTTCGCCTGGAATTTGACCGGAGATTTACCCGCTCAAATATTTAATTTTGATAGTGGCTATGTCAGTGCAAATTTAGAGTCAGTGATAAATCAAGATAAGACGGGGTATGTTAATGGTGATATAGATTTATCAGAATTTGAATCACATTCAAGCTACTTAGGGTGGAAAAATCGCTTTGAAGATCACAATAAAATTTTGTTTTCTACAAGGTTAAAAGGAGCAGGTGAATTGTTAGTAGATAAATTAGACATTGTAGGAAATGACCTAGATATAAAATTCAGCGGAAGAGTAGAAAATGGAAATTTATATTTAAATTCTAGTAGCTTTAAATTGCCTGATAATGATTTTAGTATAGAAATTGAATCAGGTAAGGAGAAAAATGCCATAACTATTTATGGTGAGGAAATTAACTTAAGTGATATTTTAGGCTTGCTTGGCAAAAACAGTAATGGATTAAATAAAGATATAGAGATTAGTATGAATGTTGACAATGTAATTATGAAAGAAGGCATCGTTATCAAAAATGCTAAGCTGAATGTAACCTGTACTAAAGGTAATTGCAATGGAAGTCAATTTACAGGGCAGTTTCTGGAAGATAGCAGCAACATACTAGCAGAATACAGTGGAATAGGGCTCGAAATATATGCGGATAATTCAGGTATGCTTTTGCGTTCCTTAGGCATTAGTAAATCAATTAAAAACGGCAAATTGTCTTTTTATCTCTCTCCTCAGAGAGAAAGTGGAGAACATTATGGTACGTTATCCATTAGCAATTTCTACATCAAAGATGCTCCACTACTTACTACTTTATTGTCGATGTCTTCATTGCCTGGCATTGTAAATGCCATAAAAAATGAAGGTGTATACTTTTACAAATGTAATGCACCTTTTTCATACAAAGATGGCACTATTGAAATTGAAGAATCTTGGCTTGAAGGGGCGGAGTTAGGTATTAGCACTGGTGGTAAGCTCGATATTAGAAATTATAAATTCCAGGTTGCAGGACAAGTAATACCAGCATATTCAATTAATAAATCTTTGTTAAAAATTCCTATAATTGGAAAACTTCTTACTGGTGGGAAAAGTAGGGGAATCGTTTCAATAGACTATAAAGCAAGTGGTGATGACAAAAACAATAACGTATCTGTTGATCTTATCTCTTCGCTAACTCCAAACCTATTAAAGAGGTTATTGGGAGTGTTTGATCGCATTATGACAAAAACTAACGAAAGTGGCTTAAAAGGTGGTGTGAAAAAGAAATTTGGTTCGATATGACCAAAAGGGAAGTTATTTAACAAAATTATGGACAAAAATGCAAGAATTTCAGAATGATCTACCTGGTTTTTATTTAGTTGTTTAAGTAATACCACTCCCTTTAACCTCTCTATATTTGCTGAACAACTAAAAAGGGTAGGGGGGTGGTTGTAAATTGTATCTGTTCAGCAGAGTGGCAAAATAAGGTAGACGAGAAAAGACAACTATAGGAACAAATGGGTGTCATCCCAGTGCGTGACACTGGTTTGGCTTTGTTGCATCGCTCTTCGGATAGTAGGTAACGCACAATAAATTTATGAAGCTATCTCAAATTTAGCCATACCAATATCAGTGAACTTATTGAGCAAATAGCATTTAACAAGTAGTTCCTTCTCTCTATTTGTCTCAGATTTATTCCTAAAACTAAACCCGAATGTTTGTTTCAGTCGCGAGAAAAAACCTTCTATATAAGATCTTTTTCCATAACTCATCTCTTTTTTCCACTTCTTTATACCATCTTCATCATATGACTTTATGAGCTTGACTGCAGAATTTCTCTCAGCCATATAGTCTAACTTTGGATGCTCTGCTGCGTTGTTTTTCGGAGGAATTTTCGTTTTTATACCATATTGATTACACAGCTTATAGAGCTTTTCTCTGTCATATGCCCTATCTGCATATAGTACTTTTATGACATACTGAAAATCGACTTCTTTTAGCAAATCACAAGCTCCATAGTGATCAGCCGTTACTGTATTTTACAGCTATGGCTTTTTTGCTGTTTGTATTCAACATTACATGCAATTTTCTTGTCTGTTCATAGCTGCGATACTTTCTATCTTCGCTATTTTCTTTGCTATGACCAGGAGTGTTGTTGTATATACTAATTCCTGTACTGTCTATAGCAATTTCGATATCTTCCATATTATTTTCTGCAATCATTGATCTTAATATTGAGTTTCTTAAACCTTCTTGATGATTGTGAATAGCTGATAACTTGCAAATTTTTCCCAATTTGCTCAAGGTATCCTGCTATAAACCCAACTGTTTGCCTCAGGCCTATTCTAAATAAACAAGTTATTATGTGCACCAAAATTACAACTTTATCGCTATAAATATTGTTGCCACCTGGTATTTTTGGACCATTCTCGTACCACTTTTCTATGGCTTCGTTGATATAATGAAAAATATTTCCTCTTTTTTCTAGAAATTTGTTATATTCGCTATGGTTACTGACCCTCATTTTTTGTGGCATATTTTTTCTTTCAAGGTTAAATGGCTATTTTATAATGAATTTTGTCAGTAGCCACCAGATTTTTTCAGTTGCTATGCAACAAAGCCATCCCAGTGTCAAGCACTGGAATGACATCACAGGGGCACTGGAATTTTTGTTTCAATATTTGTACATTAGCCATGCATCTGAACAGATACTGTAAATTAGCTATATTACATTAGCCCATCAGATGAGTTGTAATGGTTATAATTGTCTGATAAGTGATCTCTAACATCGTGACCTAACTCATTGGCATCAGGCTTAACTTCGTGATCTAACTCATTAGCATCGAGCTTAAACAAAGAAGGATTATCATCAGATTGTTGATTAGACTCTTTCTCTTTCGACCCAAATAACCATGAAAAGAGTGATGAGATAGAATCAATAATGGATTTAATTGCTGAAAAAATATTGGATAAGAAATTACTGGGTTGCTGAGTATCCTCTTCGGCTGATTCTGGTTCAGGCTCTTTTCCTGCTGTGTCATCCACATCTTGTTCAGGCTTACTTCTGCTTATGAGTGTCTTATCTAACCATTTGGACATATTCTTGTCTGGATTATGAAAATACATTTTCTCTATGTCCTTGTTTTCATCAACAAAAATTACTACAGTTGCATTCTGACTTAATGACCCTTCATTTAATCTATAACGTTCACTAACGAGCGATTCATGAGAGTTCTTTATATCTTGAATCAATCGAAGTTTTTCTTCTTCTACTAAAAGGTAACCTCTGTGTTGTATAGCATAATTGGTCCCTTTGTACTTAAATTGCAACATTCCTGTAACCTCTGTGTAGTCATCACATTTTTGTTCTTCTTCTGGCTCTGGATTCGTGCGGTTTTCATTTACCTCTTCTTCAGACTTACTTCTGCTTATAAGTGTCTTATCTAGCTGTTTGAATATATTTTTGTCGGAGTTTCGAAAATACATTCGACTTATCTCCTTATTTTCATCAACGTGAATCGATAAAACTGTATTCTCATTCCCCAATCCATCACATTCACTAACGAGCGATTCATGAGAGTTCTTAATGTCTTTGATAAATTGAAATTTTTCTTCTTCTGAAAAGTACTTGCATCTTACGTTATAAGTGGTGCCTTTGTATTTAAAACTAAATATCCATCCATGGTCTTCATATTCATCTAGTCCAGAATTCTTGACACGTTGTATAATTTGAAATTTTTCATCTTCTGAAAGGTCCTTGAGGTATATACTACCAGTTGTATCTTTATATTTAAATTTAAACATCCATCCATGGTCTTCATATTCATCTAGTCCAGAACTCTTGACACGTTGTATAATTTGAAATTTCTCTTCTTCTGAAAGGTTTAGGCGGTATACACTACCAGTTGTACCTATGTATTTAAAAATAAAACTCCATCCATCGTATTTATATTCATCTACACCCATCTGCTTGCAAATAGCTTTATAATTTTTTTCTTCTACTTCTCGTCCAACAACATTTGCTATGAGTTCAGTATCCAGAATACTCAAAGTTTGGACTGTTGCCGATGGTGAAAAACACAATTGAAATATGTGGCCTAGCTCATGACCCAGAACAAAATCCATGGCACTTTGCTTATATGTCAGAATATTCTGACAATCTGTTACTCCTCGTGTAATATATCCTGGACTACCATCTTCATCTATGCCGAGAAGATTGTTATACTTTGTATAATCGCTTCTATTATTGAAAATGTAAACCGTTATATTTTTACTTATGCTACTATCTTTGAAGCAAAACTTTTCTTTAAATGCCTCATAGGCAGTTTTAATGTCTGTTTCTATTTGGTTTTGTTCCTGCTCAGATAAGTTGTCGTATTTTATAGTACAATTTATATACCCGTATTTAACGGTAAAGCTGTTAGACAAAACATCATGTATATTTGTGGAAAAATAATTGAACTGCTTTGACTCGGCTTCTTTATACAATTGATGCCCATATTTATCACTAGAATACTTTGGTAGTTTAGGTACTTTGGCAATTAAGTTTTTGTTACTATCAAAAAAAGAAATATCAGAATTACCAATCCTAAAATCCTTTATAGATTGCCCGCAAGTGCCATCATTTGCACAATCATGATTATCTTTCTTATTAAACCATGCGTTGGTGTATTTTTCCATTTTGATACCTCACTACCAAACCTTACTATATTATTATCTTGGTAAAAATCATAATAATTCGTTAACTTGTATTTTAAATCTGTATCAAATGTGCTTTTCTCGTAAGGTATCAATTGTGAAGTAATTAACTTTATTTGTTTAAAATTTTGCTAAAATAGCTCTTTTTATACTATGTTTTATATAGCTAAACTGACTTAGATTTACTGACAATTTGAAAAACAAAAATTCGTCATTCCGCTACTATAGTATTTTCTAAAACGAATGATAAACGTCTAAAATGGTATTACCAATTAAAAGGTGTAAGTTTGTACATTGATGCATTAGAGGTCTGAGGCGACTTTTGATGGTGTGCCAACAATGCTCTATCGGATTTAGATCTTACTATTACCCACAAATATAAATGTTTGTTGCATAGCTCTTAATGGCATAACTTTTGCTTGAAATAACTGTTTATATGGTGCAATTTACAGCTTTTAGTTGCTAAAATTATAACTCTTAGTTTAATAATTTTAGTCTAATAAGCTTTCAGGTTAATAAAATTAAATTATTTGAGTAAATACAATATTATGTTTTTATTTGTGGGTAATAGTAAGGCTTAAAGCAAAATGTAGTACGAACGGTAGGTGGATCTAAAAGATCGAATTACAATCCTGTATACAGCATTTTGCATTATTGTTTGATTATATTTATAGGTACAAAAATGGCTAGAATAATTTTCATGGGAGTAGATGTTTCCAAGGAAGCATTGGACATCTCAATTAATGGCAAGCATAAGCGCATAGCAAACGTGAGTGATGCTATATCTAAGTTTATAGAAACAAATATAGTCGATTTACCCATCAAGTTATATGTAAACTGGTGGCTATGAAAAGCTCATTATAAAATTGTTGCAAGATAACTGTCCATAAAGCTCACCCGAATCGGGTATATGCATTTGCCAAAGCTTGCAATCATTTTGCAAAAACTGACAAGTTAGATGCTAAATTACTGGAAAAATACGCTGAATTTGTCAGTAAAGACGGTGAAGTAAAAGGATGTATAATTTCACAAAAGCAAGAGGAATTAAAGGAGCTGGGGGCAGTTGAGCGTAATTTAAATGATGCAATTCATGCAAACAAGTGTCGCCTGCAAAGTGCGACGGGAAAAGCTAGAGAATACATAGAAAGACAGATAGGGTTTGCTGAAAAACAATTGAAAGAAATTAGGCAAGACATAGAAGACACAATAGATTCTGACCTTGAATTGAAAGGAAAAAATGAGCTTTTAATCAGCTATAAAGGTATTGGTCAAAGACGGCGAGCGTTCTACTGACAGAGGTGCCTGAGCTTGGTAGATTAGAGAATAGAGAAATTGCATGCTTAGTTGGAGTTGCACCTAAAACTAGTGAAAGTGGAAGAAAAGTTGGCAAAGCTCAAATCAAAGGAGGCAGGTTTTATGCAAGGAAAGCACTATACATGTCAGCTCTTGTTGCTATGCGCCACAACAGAAAAATGAAAGCGTTTTATCAGCGTTTGGTTGATTCTGGCAAAGCTGCTAAGGTTGCATTAGTTGCTGTCATGAGAAAAATATCGTTTGTTTAAATGCCATGATAAAAAATAACAACTTTTATCTTGACTCTTAAGACGGTAGATGACAGACCATTGATTGTATGGGTTCCATCTGTTATATATAATCTTTTTGAATACGAAGAAAACTGATGAATGAGTATGATATTACGGTTATAGGTAGCGGTCCTGGTGGTTATATAGCGGCAATTAGGGCGGCACAGCTTGGGTTTAAAACTGCAATTGTGGAAAAAGAAAAAAATTTAGGCGGTATATGCTTAAATTGGGGATGTATACCAACAAAATCACTGCTTAGAGCATCTGAGGTTTATAGGCTAATAAAAAGATCAAAAGAGTTTGGTATAGAAGTAAAGGGAGCGAATTTTGATATACAATCAATAGTGAAATACTCAAGAAACGTTGTTGATAAATTGTCAAGCGGTGTTGCATATTTGATGAAAAAAAATAATATCAAAGTTCATCAAGGTTTTGGTAAACTTGCAGGCAATGGTACTATAAAAGTCGTTAGCGATAAGGAAGAACAAGAAATTGTTTCCAAGCATATCATTTTAGCAACAGGCGTGAGGGCACGGAATCTGCCTGGAATAGAGGCAGATGGAGATTTAATATGGAATGCGCAGCACGCTATGACTCCAGAGAGATTACCAAAATCGCTACTAATTATAGGGTCTGGTGCAATTGGAATAGAATTTGCAAGTTTTTATAGTACTTTGGGGGTTGATGTAACAATCATAGAGATAAAGAGCACTATTTTGCCGCTGGAGGATAAGGACATTTCAGATTTAGCACAAGAAATATTCACAAAACAGGGGATAAAAATATATACAAACAGTAGCGTAAAAGCTCTTACTAAAAGTAAAGACTCTGCTCAAGTGCTACTAAGTAGTGGTGAAAGCAAAGAATTTGATAAGGTGATTGTTGCGGTTGGAATTCAAGCAAATATTGAAAATATAGGTTTAGAAAATACAAAAATTAAATTAAGCACTTCTGGCTTTATTGAAACGAATGAATGGTATGAAACTAGTGAATCAAATGTGTATGCAATAGGTGATGTAGCTGGCCCACCATGTTTAGCACATAAAGCGAGCCATGAAGCCGTGATCTGCATTGAAAAGATTGCTGGTAAAAATGCTCATGCGTTAAAAAAAGAATGCATACCAAATTGCACTTATTCTCATCCACAAATAGCGAGCATCGGCCTTACTGAGGAACAGGCAATAAAAGGTGGGTATGATATAAAAATAGGAAAATTTCACTCTAATTTTAATGGTAAGTCTGTTGCACTCAGTGAAACTGAAGGGTTAGTGAAAACGATTATAGATAAAAAAACCGGAGAAATTCTGGGTAGCCACATGATAGGTGCAGAAGTAACGGAGTTAATTAGCAATTTTGCTCTTGCAAAGCAACTAGAAGGAACAGACTTCGACATAAAATCTACGATTTTTCCTCATCCAACCATTTCAGAGATGATACATGAATCAGTGCTTGCTGCAGATGTTAAATAGTTGAACTAACGTTCCATCGTTTTAGAGTTGTCAATGTCTTGAGTAGTAGTTTGATTAGGCACTTTAGTTTCAATAGATTGATTACCACCAGCATCAGAATTCTGTAACTCTTCTTTCAATCCCTTAGCTGCTTCTTTAACTTCAAGCTTTGCCTTTGGATGAAGATCTTCTGGGCCTTTTCCTTTAGTATCCAAACCTTGTTGTAGATTAGTGCTTTTCATTTTATTATGCTGCTCGTGCTCAGGTAGGTCAACGACCGAATTGAAAAGAATTTTTATTATATTTTTTAGCAGTTCTAAAAAACCTCCGCTTCTGCCTTCTCTTTGTTCTTGAGGTTTATTTTTCTCATTAGGTTCTTTTTTACTATTACTTTTAGGCATTTTTAACTCAACTATCATAACGCTTAATAAAATTCTACGTGCAAATTGTTAAATAACAGTTAACAATCTAGGATTTATTATTTACAGATGGATATTATTTTAGCAACAGGTGGCACAGGTGGGCATATCTTTCCGGCCATAGCTTTAGCAAAAGCACTAAAGACACAAGGATACAATTGCATATTATTCACTGATAAAAAAACAAATAAAAATACCGACATAGAAAGCTACACCTTACCATTACGTAGACCAAGCAGCAACAAATTTAAGTTTTTCCTTTTCTTGATATACAGCTCTATGTTAGCACTGTATCAAGTAAGAAAATTAAAACCAAAATCGGTCATTGGTTTTGGTAGCTATGCTTCTTTTCCAACTCTTCTTGCAGCAAGAGTTCTTTCTATACCTATAATTTTACATGAACAAAACACAGTTTTAGGGAGAGTAAATAGATTCTTTTTCAAGAGTGCAAAATTAATTGCAACCAGCTTTCCGGAGACTAAATATGCAGAGGGCAATAAATGTATTTTTACAGGAAATTTTGTTGATATAAAAGCACAGAGCCATTCTAGCACTGAGAAAATCCTAAATATATTGGTCATAGCAGGCAGCCAAGGTGCAAATTTTTTTGATGATGTAGTAAGCAGCGTAATTTGTGATTTACCTATTAAAATGAAAAAGAAAATTAGAGTGACGCAGCAATGTACGAAGAAAAATGTAAACAAGGTCAAAAGTCTATACAAAAGTGAAAAGATCGATTGTGAATTGAGTGAATTTTTTGATGATATGGAGAATAGACTGGCCAATGCTCACTTGGTAATTAGCAGAGCAGGAGCAACTTCAATAGCAGAGATCACTCTTGCTAGGCGTTCTGCTATATATATTCCTTACCCTTACTCAAAAGATAATCACCAATTTTATAACGCAAAATATATTGAAGACTCGAGAGCAGCTATAATAGTTGAGCAGAATAGTGAAGCAAAAAAAAATCTAACAGAGGTACTATTTGATCTATTAAATAATTCTCAAAAATTGCGTGATATGACCAATAGTACAGAAAAAACAGGGATAAAGAATGGGACTACTGAGTTTGTTAAGGTGATTGTTCACAGGTTTAGTTGATGGCTGCTTGCTTTTTCTTCAAACACGTCCCAAAGATCCTTTTCTAGCGATATATTATACAATTTATTGATATAAACTACTCCCGTGGGTGAAGTTGTGTTAATTTCGAGCAGGAAGTCATCTATAATATCAATACCAACAAATATTAGCCCTCTTTTCTTTAATTCAGGACCAATTTTGTTACATATTTCATTGTTTCTATCGTTCATTTGAGCGGGCTCAAAACTTGCTCCAAGTCGCATGTTTGTTCTGATCTCTCCACTGATTTTTGGAATTCGTTTCATTACACCAATTGGTTGGCCATAAAGTAGCAATATTCTTTTATCTTTATCTATGTTTTTACAAAATGATTGTGCAATCACAGGGCATTCGTATTTTGCTATCATGAGATCCACTACTACTTGAATACTATTCTCATCTTGTATTCTTATCACATCGTTTCCTCCATAACTATACAATGGCTTCAGAATAATATCTTGATAGTTGTAGTAGAAATCTCTAATCATTGATATATTTTCAGTAATCAAAGTTGGCGGAATTAGCTCTGGAAATAATGAAGTTATCAATTTTTCAGGACAATTTCTTATTTCTGTTGGATTGTTAATTACCAATGCGCTGGTTTTTTCTAAGATATATGTTGTTGTAATATAACGCATATCAAAGGGTGGATCCTGTCTGATAAATATGATGTCCATTTCATTCAAGTTGATTGCTACATCCTCTTTAGAGATAAAACTAAAATCATCAACGCTGACTTTCTGAGCCAGAGCAATTGGATGGTTTAGCTTTAGTGCTAAATTGTTAGGAGCATAGACAAAAACTTCGTGCTTCCTCCTTTGTGCTTCCTTTATTAGCACGAATGTAGTGTCAGTTTCAAAATTTATATTTTCATCCATCTGAAAGGCAATTTTCATTTATGTTCTCTACCTATTGTCACAACTGTACAAATGTTATAATTTGAAAGCGATTTTTGCCTAATGGCGTAACTTACTGTACCTGTATCGTACATAACTTACAACTTGTTTTACTCCCTTTACTTTTCTTGCAATTGCTATTACAGCTTTTAATTCCGCTTTATTTTGGGCTATACCCATCAAATAAACAACTCTATCAAGCGTATTAACGCTATAATTAATTGACTTAATATTTCTTTTTCCCAGGAGTCTTGTTCTTATTTCCGCTGTTATCATGCCATCTACAGTGGTGTCTAGCATGGAAGCCATTTGAATTGGTATTACTCTTATTTCATTTATCACTTCTTTAATTTCTTTTTGCTGCCAAGCTATTTTTTCTGCTGTAAGTTGTTTTTCAGGAGTGTCAACACTTCCAATGAGCAATACTCTTCCTTCACTTACTTTAACCTTTATGGATGAAAATAGCCCATGTTTTAAGAGCCCCTTATTAATTCTGATGACCATAGTCGTATCATCAATGATATTTCCCAAGGATTTGTCCTGCATTGTTATTGCTGTTGCTGTCGCTGTAGCCACCACACCACCTATTATAAGGGTTGTGCAACCACTTTGTGTAATCAAAAAAATTGCGAGTAAGAAGCTTGTTATTAATCTCATTATTGATTTTCATGGTTTAGAGCTTTCATTAAGAAATGTTAATAAGCTTTTTTGATTGTGTAAATACCATAAATTAAGTAAGACTTTAAACCTTGAATATTTTTAATGGAATACCTATAATAGGGTACTGAAAATTTCTTGCGGATATGGCGGAATTGGTAGACGTGCCAGGTTTAGGTCCTGGTGAGCTTGCTCGTGGGGGTTCAAGTCCCTCTATCCGCACTTTAAAGTCATGTAACTTAGGTTTTAAGGGAAAATTTATAATCACTAAATACACTTTTGTTTGTGTAAAAACCTGTTCTTAAGGATTGTGTTTAACTTAAATTCTGGTAAAATGACTCTATTAAGATATGAATTAAAATGTTAATAAATGAATTATGATGTCTAATAATATACCTCAAAATACAGTCGAAGTAAGTAGCGTATATACCTACAAAGAGCTTAGTATAGATAAACTAAAGTATGAGTATGAAATCACAGTTGGTAGTGATTATATAAAACAAAAGGTAAATTCCAGGTTGCAAGAGATAGCAGAAAATGCAAAATCACCTGGATTTAGGGCTGGAAAGATGCCCTATGACCTTGTTGTTGCAAATTATAAAAACGAGGCTTTGGAATATGTGATAAATAATACAATTGATTATTGCTCAAGTGATTTGATGAAAAAAATTGAAGTCAAGTCTCACATTTATCCTAAGGTTGATGTTATATCATTACCAGATCTGGGCAAAGAAAATGAGGAGGGCAATTTTGTATACAAGCTATCTTTTGAGTCGATGCCTGAAGTACCGATGATAGATCTTGACAAAATAAACTTAAAGAAAATTGAAGCAAAGATTGAAGAGGAAGATATAAAAGAATTTATTGATTCTATCAAAACAAAGTTCCCCAATTTTGCCTCTGTTGATGATGCTTCTTATCAAGCGAAAGATGGGGATAAATTGATAATTGATTTTGAAGGGCGGATTAGGAATAAGCTCTTTCAAGGTGGAAGTAGCAAAGATTTTGCCGTTAATTTAGGGTCTGGCACATTTATTAATGGTTTTGAAGATCAATTAACTGGTATGAAAAAGGGAGAAACAAAGAACTTTAAGTTGAAATTTCCTGAAAATTACCAAGCCATTTCCCTTGCAGGACAGGAAGCTGATTTTTCTGTGCGAGTTAATGAGATTCAAATTGCCAAAGATTTTGAAAATGATGATGAAATAGCTAAGAGTATTGGGTTTAAAGATTATTCTTTGCTAATAAATCATGCAAAAAAAATGATTGGTGATCAGTGCACCGAAATGAGAAATCTCTTAATTAAAAAGGAGCTGTTTGATTATTTGGATGCTAATTATAGTTTTGATTTACCCACAGACATAGTAAAACAGGAGCAACAAAGAATGGAAGGAGAATTGGGTGCTCAAAATGATTCTCGTAAAGAAGCTGAAAAACGTGTAAAGCTTGCTATGTTATTTATGAAATTTAGTGCAGAACATAAAATATCATTAACTCAAAATGATGTTTTGAGTGTTATTGTAAATCAATATGTCAGTAAAGATGTGCAATTTGACAGAGTAATTAAGCATTTTGAATCAAATAAACAATTTCAAGAATTAGTTAGAGGGCAAGCGCTTGAGTATAAAGTGACAGATTATATAATAGAAAAAGTTAGTAAAGAAGAGCAGATTGTTTCTGTGAAAGAATTAAAGGAATTATTTGATAATATTTAATAGGAAAAGGTATGACTCTTATACCAATTGTAGTTGAACAAACTAGTCGCGGTGAGCGCGCTTATGACATATATTCAAGACTAGTGAAAGAAAGAATAATTTTTGTAACAGGTCCTATTGAAGACAATATGGCCAGTGTAATAGTAGCACAGCTTTTATTTTTAGAATCGGAAAATCCCGATAAAGACATTTGTATGTACATCAACTCACCAGGTGGTGTTGTAACTGCTGGTTTGTCGATCTACGATACAATGCAGTATATAAACCCAGACGTTTCAACTTTATGTATAGGTCAAGCTGCGTCTATGGGTTCTTTATTGCTTGCAGCTGGTACAAAAGATAAGCGCTACTCTCTACCTCATTCAAGAATTATGATACATCAGCCATCTGGTGGTTATCATGGTCAAGCAACTGATATAGAAATACATGCTAATGAAATTTTGCGAGTTAAGAAAAAACTAAATCAAATTTATGAAAAACATACTGGAAATTCACTGAAGAAAATTGAAGGAATGATGGAAAGAGATAAATTCATGGATCCTGAAGAAGCAAGGAAAATTGGCTTAATTGACAGGGTGATAGCTGAGCGTACAGATATTGAAATTGAAAATATTAAAGTTAAACAAAAGGTGGGTTAATGGATAACAATAATGATTTACACTACTGTTCTTTTTGCAACAAGGCGCAAGATGAAGTAGATAAATTGATTACTAACTCTTCGGATGGTTTAAAGGTGTTTATTTGTAATGAGTGCATAGAATTATCCCATAAAGCAATAAGTCAAAAGAAAGATAGATCTTTTAATTCAGATCGTATATCTGATATGAAGCTATTACTAAAGAAACCTGAGGATATAAAAAACTTTCTCAGCAAGCATGTTGTAGGTCAAGAACACGCGCAACACGTTTTATCTGTAGCTATGTATAACCATTGTCAATCCATGGTACAATTTCATGCTATAAGTGATATTGAAATCGAGAAGTCAAATATAATGCTTATTGGTCCCACTGGTTCTGGTAAGACTTTGCTAGCCAAAACACTTGCTAAAGTTTCAGATGTGCCATTTGCTATGGCTGATGCGACAACTTTAACTGAGGCAGGTTATGTGGGTGATGATGTAGAAAGCGTGTTGTCGCGTTTATTACAAGCTGCAAATTATGACGTTGTAAAAGCACAGCGTGGTATAGTGTTTATAGATGAAATAGACAAGATTACAAGAAAATCTGAAAGCACTTCAATAACCCGTGACGTTTCAGGTGAAGGGGTCCAGCAAGCTCTGCTTAAGATTATGGAGGGTACAGTTGCTTATGTTCCGCCACAAGGAGGGCGAAAACACCCGCAACAAGAGTTTATACAAGTGGATACTAGTAACATACTGTTTATTTGTGGAGGAGCTTTTGAAGGCCTCGATAAAATTATTGAAGCGAGAAAAAAGGGAACGTCAGTTGGCTTTGGAGCAGATATAAGTCAGTCTAAAGAGCAAAAGAAAAAGAATGCTTTACATGATGTTCAACCTGAAGATTTAATCAAATTCGGTTTAATACCCGAATTTGTAGGGCGGGTTCCAATAACTGCTGTTTTAGATGAGCTGGATCATGAAGATTTAATACATGTGTTGACAGAGCCAAGGAATGCACTAATAAAACAGTACAAAGCATTGCTTGCGTTTAGCAAAGTAAACCTTGAGTTTTCAGATGAAGCAATATCAGCTATTGCTAAAAAGGCTATAAGCTACAAAACAGGTGCAAGAATGTTACGTGCTATCTTGGAGTCACTTTTGCTTGACATTATGTATACATCTGGAAACGGAGGCTTTGAAGGTAGCACTATAGTAATCACTAAGAAAATGGTAGAATTAGGAAAAGCAACGGTTAATCATAATAACAATGGCAATGTTATAACGGTTAATGATTAATTTGAGGCATATATTATGAACATTGAACGTGCTGTAAGCTCTAGTTTTACTGCATTGCCAGTATTACCTTTAAGAGATGTAGTAATTTTTCCAAATATAATGGTGCCTTTATTCATAGGCAGAGAAAAATCTGTTAATGCACTAGAGTATGCAATAAGTAGTAGTAATCACCAAAATGAGATTTTTCTTGTAGCACAGAAAGATGGCTCTGTTGATAATCCAGAGCCTGAAGATCTTTATGAAGTAGGTGTGTTAGCAAGCATTGTACAACCGTTAATAAAATTACCTGACAATGCAGTAAAAGTTATAATCCGGGGGATAAGAAGGGGAAGAGTTGTAGAATATATTAGCTCTCATACTTTATTACAAGCCAGGGTAGAGTTAGACAATCATTATAAAGAAGATGAAGACAATATTGATTTAGAAGCTTTAAGGCGGTCTGTTGTAGACGCGTTCGATAGCTGGTGTAAGCTAAACAAGAAAAATCAACCCGAGGTTGCCATTAACTCCATTGATCAAATCAAAGAAGTTGATCAACTTGTAGACACGGTAGCTTCACATTTAAATATAAAAGTATCAGATAAACAAAGTATACTTGAGGCTTATGACCCAGAAGAGCGTTTAAAAAAAGCTTTTGCTTTTATTGAGAGAGAAATGAGTATTTTGAACGCACAAAACCGTTTATATAAGACAATTAAATCGCAAGTTGAAAGCACTCAGAAAGTTTACTACCTTAACGAGCAATTGAAAGCTATACAGAAAGAATTAGGCGAATTTGAGAATGGTGATGAAGGGAATATACTCAATGAATTTGAAAAAAAGATAAATGAAACAAAGCTTTCTCAGGAAGCAAGAGAGAAAGCTATAACTGATTTGAAGAGATACAAGAAAATGAATCCCATTTCTCCTGAAGCTACAGTTATATCTAGTTACTTGCATTGGTTGCTTGAGTTGCCATGGGGAAAGTACAAAGATGCAAAAATTAACTTAAATGCAGCTAAGAAAATCTTAGATGAAAATCATTATGGCATAGAGAAAGTAAAAGATAGAATAATAGAATTTTTAGCGGTATTAAAAAGAGTAAAAGAGATAAAAGGTCCTATACTTTGCTTAGTTGGACCGCCAGGTGTTGGTAAAACTTCTTTAGCTAAGTCTATGGCAAGAGCAGTAGGAAGAGATTTTGTTCGCATAGCTCTTGGTGGTGTGCGTGATGAGTCTGAGATACGAGGGCATAGGAAAACTTATATTGGCTCAATGCCTGGTAAAATCATTCAACACATGAAAAAAGCTAATTCATGCAACCCGCTTTTTCTGCTTGATGAAATAGATAAGATGGGTTCTGATTCGCGTGGCGATCCTGCATCTGCATTACTTGAGGTTTTAGATACTGAGCACAATAAACACTTTACGGATCATTACTTGGAAGTTGAGTTTGATCTTTCAAGTGTAATGTTTGTAGCTACGGCAAACAGCTTAAATTTACCACATCCTTTGCGTGATAGGATGGAAATTATACAATTGTCCGGGTATACTGAAGATGAAAAAATCAGTATTGCTACACACCACCTTATTCCGAAGTTAAAGAAGGAGCATGGTTTGTATCAGAAGGAATGGGACATAACTAATGAGGCGTTATACGAGTTGATACGTTTATATACACGTGAAAGTGGTGTGCGGAGTATGGAAAGGGAGCTTGCAAAGCTCATGAGAAAGGCAGTTAAAGAAATATTGACTGATAAAAATAAGAAAATATCCGTAGGGGTTGACAATTTACAAGATTATTTAGGGGTACGTAAATATACCTTTGGCATTGCGGAAAATGAGAGTTTAGTAGGAATAGTAACTGGGCTCGCCTATACTGAAACAGGTGGTGATATTTTGATGATAGAATCAGTCCTAATTCCGGGCAAGGGAGAAATAAAATACACAGGAAAGCTTGGAGAGGTTATGCAAGAATCTATAAAAGCTGCGTATAGTTATATTCGATCAAATTGTTTGTTTTTTGGTATAAAGCCCGAAAAATTCCAAAATAATGATATACATTTACATGTACCTGAGGGTGCAGTACCAAAAGATGGCCCTTCTGCTGGCGGCGCGGTATGTACGTCTATTGTTTCTCTTATGACGAATATACCAGTTAACAAAAATGTTGCTATGACAGGCGAAGTGACATTGCGTGGTAGAGTTTTAGCTATTGGGGGCTTAAGAGAAAAATTGCTTGCAGCGCTCAGAGGATCAATCAAAACTGTGATTATACCAAGTGAAAATGAGAAAGATATGCAAGAGATTCCGGCAAGCATCAAAGAGGGGATCAACGTAGTTTTTGCTAAGAATATTGATGAAGTTATGAAAGTTGCTTTAATGCACCCTACTACTCCAATTGATGGTGATGATAATCAAAATAGTGTGCCTTCCTCTATAGAAAGTAAAGATGATACTTTTCCTATGTCGGAAACATTGAAGCATTAGATTAAAAAAATATTATCAATCTCCATTTCTCTTTTATCTGGCAAGAATCCACCAACTTGTGCATCCCATAAGGATATGACTTGCTTTGTTGTTATGTCATTCATATTTTTTACTTATTCTATCTCCCAGTTTAATTCAAGTAGATGATATATTATAATAGTCCTTTTCATGGAAACCTTTTCTGGTGGATTGCTTTCTAGAAAAACATTGGTCAAGGTGCCAACTGTGGTTTATAATAATATAAATTATATCATAGTTGATTTGCGTTTATCAGAGCTGAGGCATGTTTTATTTTACAAATTTTTGCCTATTTTACTGTTCCTATTTCTTTTTGTAGGAAGCGGCATATATTTTACTGTTCTTGGCGTGTCAAATGCTTTTTATCAGTTATCTCCACTAGTAGCCATTGTTCCTGCCATAGCTCTGGGTTGGGTTTTATACAAGGGCAATACTGAAGAAAAAATGTATGCCTTTCTAGATGGGGTAAGAGATCGTAATATTATCACTATGTGCATCATTTTTTTACTTGCAGGTGCATTCAGTGAAGTAACTAAAGCAATCGGTAGTGCTGATGCCACAGTTAATTTGGCTCTTTCATTTATACCAACACAATTTTTACTCATAGGATTATTTTTTGTAGCAGCTTTCATCTCCACTGCTATTGGTACATCAATGGGCACCATTGCAACAATTGCTCCTATTGCAGTTGAACTGACACAAGCTGGGATTTCTCCTTCCTTAGGAGTTGCAACCGTTGTAGGAGGAGCAATGTTTGGCGACAATTTATCTATTATCTCTGATACTACAATTGCATCTGTGATGTCTCAAAAGGCTGATATAAAGAAAAAATTAAAACTGAATGCAAAAGTGGCACTAATTGCTTCTATATTCACAATAATTATATTATTTTATAGCTCAAGCAATAGTGCTGCTATTTCAGTTAAGGAGTATTCTTTATTGCTTGTGACTCCTTACATAATACTTATATTGCTTGCAAACTTTGGAATAAATGTATTTACGGCATTGGTTTTAAGCATAACTTTTGCTGGAATCATTGGATTTATAAATAACAACAATTATGGTTTATTGTTTTTAAGCCAAAACATCACTAAGGGGTTTATGAGTATGCATGAAATTATGCTACTGTCATTGATGGTTGGCGGGCTTTCAGGACTGGTAGGTAAAAATTCTAATGAGCTTGCAGATAAACTTTCATCTTGGGTTATGATACAACGTGGTGGACAAAAAACTGCGCAATTATTTATTGCAAAAATAGTCAGCATATTTGATATTTTACTTGCAAATAACACCATCGCTATAATTTTTAGTGGTGAAATTGCTAGAGATATTGCTAAGAAATATGAAATACCGCCTTACTATAGTGCAGCATGGCTAGGCATATTTTCTTGTGTATTTCAAGGATTAATACCGTATGACGCTCAATTGCTTTTGGCTAGCACTATTGCTGGAGTTTCACCTTTGGCAGTCGTGCCACACGTATACTATTGCTATGTTTTAGGTATTATTGCAGTGTTATATATTGTATTGAACAAAATTGAGAAAAAAGATTGTGCTTAATATACAAGACAACGCTCCGCTCTGTAGAAAATGGATGTTCTTGGCAGTATGTGCTCTTGCTTGCTCTGGGTTACTGTCAATAATTGTTATTTTTCTACGATTGCCTTTTATCTCCTCTCTTGTTCCTTCTGCACAATATATTTTTGATAATGCGCTGGTAATACACGTGAACTTGTCAATTTTAGTGTGGATGTGCTCTATAATATCTCTGCTCTTTATCATAAACCTACAAAATACCAATAGTTGGTTTAACTTTTCATGGGTTCTATCAACCCTTTCGATGCTGCTCATGTTTATATCCGCATTCGTTCCAAACACTGAAGTTATCAAAAGTAATTATATTCCCGTGTTACAAAACAAATTATTTTTGTTTGGACTCAGTTTATTTATTGCCAGTATATTAGTAAATACAATGCTAGCATACACATCAAAAAAAGAGGTTTCATTTCTCTCTGTTGGGCAAATTGGGCTAGTTATTATACTTGTATCGTCATTTCTTTGCTTTGTTTTAGCATATAATAATATGCCTCCAGGTCTATATCACTCAGATAATAATTTATTTTACGAATATCTCTTTTGGGGAGGCGGACATTTATTGCAGTTTGCTTTTACTCAAGGAATGTTTTTAGTCTATTTAATGATCAGTGATGTTAGTTTAGCTTCAAGCAATAAAATTACTATTTTACCACTATTTATAAACACGATTTTAGCTGTAGGAGCACCGTTTGTATATTTTGTTTATCCAGTTGATAGTGCCAAGTTAATACAGTTTTTTACTTGGCATATGAGGATTGCTGGAGCAGTTTTGCCGTGCTTTTTGATAATATTAGTGTGCTGCAACATCAGAACTTTTATTAATGATAAAAGCAACTATTTATTACATTCATTTTTGTTGTTCACTTATGGAGATGTGCTCGGAGTGTTGACTATTGAAGGAAATGTCACCATTCCCGCTCATTATCACGGTTCTGTAGTTGGGATCACTATAGCTTTTATGAATTTCATTTATTGGCTGTTACCCAAATTAAACTTTAAAGAGATAAAAGGTTCCATGGTAAGATTACAGATTTATGCCTACAGTATAGGGCATTTTCTCCATATCACTGGTCTTGTGTGGCTTGGTGGATATGGTGCTTTAAGGAAGGTTGCAGATCTGCCAAGTATTTCATCAATGTTAGCACGCACGTGCTTCATTATAGGTGGCGCTATATCAGTTGTTGGTGGAATGTTGTTCGTAATAATTGTGCTTTTACATCTGTTAAAAGGCAAAGCGCGTACCAACTGACCCATAGAAACAAAAAAACTTACTTGACAAACTCCGCCAGCCCCCTTATCATGAAACTGAAGCTATTTATTTATCTTCTCTGTACAGATTAAATGACAAAAAACTCACGTATCTGGCGTCCCATGTTTAATTTTTTGCACTATGTGCACCTTATGTCTTTATAAAATTCTAGGTTTTTACCTAATATAAGCTGAAATGCGCTTATAAAGCATTTAAAACATCAAAAAACGCCGATTTAAAAAATGGATAGTGAATAACTAGCTACCCTAGGGTTTCTTTTGCCTTTTTTTCTGTTTAGTAAATTTCTTAATGTTTATAATTTAGATTAGTTGCGGCTTAAAAGCAACTGAATCGCGGTTATTAAACGTTTAGAATAAAAAAACGCCATACTTGAAAGTATAATGTAAGTAATTAGCCAACCACGGGGCTTCTTTTGCCTTTTTTTTCGTTTGGTAAATTTTTTAATATTTATACGGAAGGTAGCGCGTGACGCTGGAACCCCAAAAAAAGGATGATGTCATCCCAGTGCTCCTTTTTTTGTCATCCGAGTAGCTGACACTGTCCTCCTTTGTCATCCCAGTGCCCAAACATTGGGATCCAGCATTTCACGCAATCCCATCAAGAACGTTGTATTTTACATAACACTTTTATGCTTACCAACTTAATAAAATTCCTGGATCCCAGTGGGCTTTGTTGCATCGCTACTTATGAAAGGCTAACTATAATTAGGATTATAAGCAACTTATTGAAAATCTTGTTTTTTTGCAATCAATCTGATCAAATTTAAGAATAGTAATTTGTTATTTATATTAATAAATTTAATTCTATTGAAAATAGCTAAAGCATTGAAATTCTTGAATTTTAGCCGGATTAGTGAGTGGTAGTGAAATTTCTTTTACTCAAATTTAGGTATTCACTGACCGTTCTTGTTATAAATACCAGAATAATAAGCTACTGATATTCTCCACCTTTTTTATCTTTAATCCATCATAGCTAGCGATGCAACAAAGCCATCATAGTCAAGGCACTGGAATGACAAAAAAAGGAGGCACTGGAACGACAAAGTGGAGTGTCTGCTTCTGT
This sequence comes from Wolbachia endosymbiont of Ceratosolen solmsi, assembly GCF_017869155.1. NCBI lineage: Bacteria > Pseudomonadati > Pseudomonadota > Alphaproteobacteria > Rickettsiales > Anaplasmataceae > Wolbachia > Wolbachia endosymbiont of Ceratosolen solmsi. Next base: position 870,170 of record NZ_CP054598.1, on the reverse strand, counting down.
CATTCTATGATAGCTAAAAAGACCTGGTCACGCGCTGGAATGACACCGAAGGGGCTACTGCCCTCTTGGATGGAGACCAGTGTCAGCTACTTAGATGATACCTTTTTTCTACTTAGTTTATGTTATGCAGAAGTCTAATACAATTATAGAACAAGCTTAAAAATTCTGGTAAAGTAGTTTTATTTACAAAGAAAGAATATGCTACTTGAAATTGAAAAGCGCAGCATAACAAATGCATTGTGGAAGTTGCAAGAAGCAGATCAAAGGCAAATCTTAACTCTTACACAGAGATTTGAGTTACCAGAAATATTAGCAAGAATATTGGTTACTCGTGGTGTTAACATAGAAAATGCAAGCGACTTCTTATATCCACTAATCAGATCGCTATTACCAGATCCCTTTCACCTTCTTGATATGGATAAAGCTGTTTCTCGTATAATACGGGCAATGAAAAATGATGAAAACCTTGCAATATTTGGTGACTATGATGTTGATGGTGCAACGTCGTCAGCATTGATTAACAGGTACCTGAGAGCAATCGATATACACTCTATAATCTACATTCCAGATCGTGTTGATGAGGGTTATGGATTAAACACAGATGCTTTATTACAACTTAAAAAGAATGGAATTGATTTATGTATTTCCGTTGATTGTGGTACGCTTGCATATCAACCAATAGAAGATGCAAAGGCTTTTGGTCTTGATATTATAGTTGTTGACCATCACCTTGGTACGGAAAAATTACCAAGCGCCGTAGCAGTTGTGAATCCAAACCGCCTTGATGAGAGCTCTCCTTATAATAACCTAGCAGCAGTTGGAGTGTCATTTCTGCTAATTGTTGCTCTTAATAAAAGCCTACGTGAGCAAGGATTTTTTACCAACAAAAAAGAACCAGATTTATTTGATCTGTTGGATTTGGTTGCCCTGGGAACTGTCTGTGATGTTATGCAGATCACAGGCCTCAATAGAGCACTTGTCTCACAAGGATTAAAAGTTATGTCAACAAGAAAAAACGTTGGCTTGCGTGTTTTATTTGATGCTTTGGGAATCCTTGAAAAACCAAGTGTTTCGCGGTTGGGGTTTAGCATTGGACCGTGCATAAATGCTGGAGGAAGAATTGGAGAAGCATCGCTTGGTGCAAGGTTGCTTTCCACCGATGATGATGAAGAGGCACATTCAATCGCGCTAAAATTAATAGATTTGAATAATGCAAGAAAAGTGTTAGAAAATGAGGCTCTCTTGGAAGCTACAGCACAAGCGGAAAAGTCTGCCCAATCAGGTGCGAATTTTATAATGATAAGTGGCAATTGGCACCAGGGAATAATTGGTATAATTGCATCAAGGCTAAAGGAGCAGTTTCACTTGCCAACAGTAGTGATATCTTTAAATAATGGAATAGGAAAAGCAAGCTGTAGATCAATTTTGGGAGTTGATATCGGTGCTGCAGTCCTTTCCGCAAAGTTTATAAATTTGATTATTGAAGGTGGTGGCCATAGTATGGCGGCAGGATTTTCAATTAAAGAAGACAAAATAAATGATTTGCATGATTTTTTTACTGAAAGATTTTCAAACTCTATAAATGAGAAAACTTTAAAAGCTGATAGTATAGTAACTGCTAAAGCAATAAATTTGTCTTTATGGAATCAATTGCAACGCTTGGGACCATTTGGAGTTGGAAATCCTGAACCAAGGTTTATTATCCAAGGAGCAAAGATAAGAAAGCCTGAAGTTATAGGAGTTGACCATATAAAATGTTTTATTGCTGATGATAATGTTATGGTAAGAGCTATTGCATTTCGTTCTGCAAATACTCATCTTGGCTCTGCTATCATGCAGGGTAATGTTAAAGCTATTTTGGGTAAAATCTCTATGAATTACTGGAATGGCAATGAATTTGTACAATTTTTAATAGAAGATGTATTGACCATTAGTTGAGTGTATCTGTTCAGCAGAGTGGCAAAATAGGTAGACAAGATAAACCAAAAAATCGAGAAAAAGTGAGTTTACAACAACTGGTGTCATGAAATTATCTGACACTGATTTCCATCCAAGAGGGTGTCATCCCAGTGCGTGACACTGGGATGACACCCTACTTAACCGTCATACCGCGATTCATTCGCGGTATCTCAGCCGCTAACAAGTAGCGGGATGACGGTTGTCGTTTAGCCATAAACATTAAGAAATTTACCAAACGAAAAAAAAGGCAAAAGAAGCCCTGGGGTTATTATCCGCTTTAAAATATTGGCGTTTTTTATGTTTTAAACGCTTGACAAGCGAGATTCAGCCGCTTTTAATTGCAACTAACTTACGCTGCAAATGTTTAAGAAATTTACTAAGCAGAAAAAAAGACAAAGAATCCCCGAGTTAGCTAGTCTTTTACTATCTCTGTCGAGTATTGGCATTTTTTGATGTCTTGTAACGCTTTATAAGCGCGTTCAGCTTATTTAGATAAAAATCTAGATGTAGATGAAGTTTTGTAAAGACATACAGTATCTATATACTGCAAAAAATTGAACATAAGACGCCAATACATTAAGTAATCCTTACCTTTTAATCTGCAGATTGGCGAAAGCAAATACAATAGCTTCACTATCATGATAAGGGCGCTGGCGAAGGGTGTCAAGTAAGTTTTTTCGTTTCTATATGCGCTACCTTAAGACTTCAACGTCTTAACGCACCTAACTCCATCTGCATATAAATTTGCATGGCTCTTTCCAGTATTAAGCAATGCAAATCCAATGTTGTCTACACTAGAGCGCAGTTCCCCTATTTCCTCATTGTTTTCATTTGTCACTTTAGTGCCAATATCTGGAAGTGCGTTATCCCCCTCAACAAGGTAAAGTTTTCTTCTGAATATTTCTTGTCTGCTCATTCGATTTACAACTTCCTGACCTATATAACACCCCTTATTAAAGCTTATACCGTTTACCTTATCGATTAAAAATTGCAGCGGAAACGATGAATTCTGCACCATATCTTTCGCTCCATCTGGAACGAGATTTTGAATTCTAACTTTTTCATACTGAGTAAAATCCCCAACCGGCTCTTTTATTTCATCTTTATGTATGATCCTCATTCCTAGCAGCTTGTGCCTTGGATCTTGAAAAATAACTTGTGACTTACCACTACACTCCGCCAACTTAGTATTAAACAAAACTCCAACCTTATATAGTGCGCTAACGTCTTTAATCTTCACTCTCAAGTAAGTTTTAAGCAAATCCAGTTTCTCGATTATTTGCTGCAAGTGCATGTTTTCGCACTCTAAGAGGGTGTATTTACCATATTCAATAAGAAAAAAATCATATAGATATTTTCCCTGAGGGCTAAGCAATAAAGAGTAAATGGCTTTTTGGCTATCCAACTTATTAATATCATTGGTTATAATACCCTGCAGAAAATCTCTAGTGTCAGGCCCATATAGCACTATCACACCACGACTTAAAAATGGTATATAACTCATGAAATCTCTATAAATAAATCTAAATTTTATTATATAACATTAGGCTCTTTTAGAAACTGCTTTTGGCGTGCATATTTTATAATGGCGTGCATATTTTACAAGCTCCAGCCCTTGAAATCTAACTTACGAGTATATATATAAACTTATAAGTTAATTTGTTGATGAGGAAAAACAAATGTCAAGTATAAGTTTAAATGTATTAGATGATAGCGTGCTGATCAAGCCTATTAGCGAAGAAAAGCAAGGTGGAATTGTGCTTCCATCAAGTGCTGAAAAGAAACCTACTAAAGGTGAAGTTATAGCAATTGGTGAAGGTTCACGCAATTCAAGTGGCGAACGCGTAACTTTAACTGTGAAAGCTGGTGATAAAGTGTTCTATCGTCAATGGGCTGGTACAGAAATAGAACATAATGATGAAAAGCTTATCGTGATGAAAGAGTCCGATATACTTGCTGTCATTAAATAGCAGTCTTTATTTTACTAAACTTAAACAAAGCGCAACATGACGCATTGTGAATGATTTTATTATAGTTTTCTAAATTTTTTATTAACAAGAGGTGATAAAAATGACTAATGTAGTAGTATCAGGTGAGCAGTTGCAAGAAGCCTTTCGTGAAGTCGCAGCAATAGTAGACTCAACGGTGGCAATAACTGCGGGACCTAGAGGAAAAACAGTAGGGATTAATAAGCCCTATGGAGCACCAGAAATTACAAAAGATGGTTATAAGGTGATGAAGGGTATCAAGCCTGAAAAACCATTAAACGCTGTAATAGCAAGCATCTTTGCACAAAGTTGTTCTCAATGTAACGATAAAGTTGGTGATGGTACAACAACGTGCTCAATACTAACTAGCAACATGATAATGGAAGCTTCAAAATCAATTGCTGCTGGAAACGATCGTGTTGGTATTAAAAACGGAATACAGAAGGCAAAAGATGTAATATTAAAGGAAATTACGTCAATGTCTCGTACAATTTCTCTAGAGAAAATAGACGAAGTGGCACAAGTTGCAATAATATCTGCAAATGGTGATAAGGATATAGGTAACAGTATTGCTGATTCCGTGAAAAAAGTTGGAAAAGAGGGTGTAATAACTGTTGAAGAGAGTAAAGGTTCAAAAGAGTTAGAAGTTGAGCTGACTACTGGCATGCAATTTGATCGCGGTTATCTCTCTCCGTATTTTATTACAAATAATGAAAAAATGATCGTGGAGCTTGATAATCCTTATCTATTAATTACAGAGAAAAAATTAAATATTATTCAACCTTTACTTCCTATTCTTGAAGCTATTGTTAAATCTGGTAAACCTTTGGTTATTATTGCAGAGGATATCGAAGGTGAAGCATTAAGCACTTTAGTTATCAATAAATTGCGTGGTGGTTTAAAAGTTGCTGCAGTAAAAGCTCCAGGTTTTGGTGACAGAAGAAAGGAGATGCTCGAAGACATAGCAACTTTAACTGGTGCTAAGTACGTCATAAAAGATGAACTTGGAATCAAGATGGAAGATCTCACGCTTGATGATCTTGGTACGGCTAAAAATGTTAAAATTACTAAAGATAATACCACAGTTGTCAGCGAAAATAGCGATTCTGACAGTGTGAAAGCTAGAATCGAGCAGATTAAATCTCAAATTGAAACTTCAACTTCTGATTATGATAAAGAAAAGCTAAGAGAACGTTTAGCGAAATTATCAGGTGGCGTTGCTGTGCTCAAAGTTGGTGGAGCAACTGAAGTGGAAGTTAAAGAACGTAGAGATAGAGTCGAAGATGCGCTGCATGCAACAAGAGCTGCAATTGAAGAAGGTATAGTTCCAGGTGGTGGGGTTGCGCTTCTTTATGCTTCATCTGTTCTCGACAAATTAAAAGGTGCAAGTGACGAGGAACAAATAGGCATAAACATTATCAAGAAAGTTCTCAGTGCTCCAATTAGAAGGTTAGTCAAAAATGCTGGTCTTGAATCTGCTGTTATAATTGACTATTTGATTAAGCAGAATGATAAAGAGCTTATATACAACGTTGAGGCTATGAATTACGCTAATGCATTTACAGCTGGTGTGATTGATCCAGCAAAAGTGGTGCGTATTGCTTTTGAAACAGCGGTATCTGTTGCGAGTGTGCTGATAACTACTGAATCTATGATAGTTGATGTACCAAGCAAAGAAAATGCTTCATCTCCTATGGGTGCAGGAGAAATGAGTGGCATGGGTGGATTCTAAGTAGAATGAAACCGTGGAGCAATTGCTCCACGGTAGTTCCAAAAAATCTCACATTTTACTATTCGTTAAAGGTAATACGTTTGGTGCAGAAATGCACTACTGTTTGCATCCGTTTCATGCCTTTATATTGTGGTTGTCTAATAACAAAAAGGCAGCATAAAAGAACTATAATCCCTAGTATATTTATACTATAGCTAACACGTCATACCGCGATTCATTCCACAACTGTACGAACATTACAATATGGCACATAGTAAACGATGTCATGAAAGTAGCTGACACTGGAATTCAGGAAAAAGGATGATGTCATTCCAGTGCTTGACACTGGAATCCAGCATTTCCATAATCATCAAGACATTGTATTTTAACAAAAAACAGCTATTTTTATGCTTGCCAACTTAATAAAATTCCTGGATCCCAGTGTCAAGCACTGGGATGACACCCTCCTTATGGGCCAAAATCACAATGTTCGTACAGTTGTGGATTCATTCGCGGTATCTCGGCATAGATTCCGCTAACAAGTAGCGGAATGACGAATTTGTCGTTTTTCAGATTGTTGTAAGTCAGTTTAGCTATAGCATAATGCTATATTAATAAATAATCTATATAATGCTATTAAATGTAATAATTAAAATCTAAATCACTTTCTCTATAAAAGGAGAAATTTACCTTAATGAAAATATATATATATTTAATATTATTTTTATTTTTTTCTTGCGCTCAACTATATGCTGACGAGGAAATTGCAAAATTTGATTTACTTATTGGCGAGATAAATGAAGCAAGCTTCACTCTTAAAGGTGCAATAAAGGTTACAGTAGAACCAGGCTGGCACATATATTATAAAGATCCTGGAGATTTTGGCCTTCCCACGTCTATTAGTTACAAAGGTAATGCATCAGATATAAATATTCACTGGCCTATTCCAAAGGAACATAAAGATAAAGTAGGGAGAGAGACGTTTGTAAGTAACGTATATGAGGATATGGTATTATTTCCCTTTAAGATGAATATATTTTTAAATCAAGGGTATATTGACCTTAACTTCCATATAAATTATGCGATATGTAAAGATAGGTGCATCCCTAAAAATGTTGAGATAAAAATCAGGCAACCATTAAAGGATTTTATAGATTCTGATATCAATAAACTTATAAATGAGTGGTATGAAAAATAGAGTTCTCATGGGGTAGGTGTCATTCCAGCGCGTGACACTGGAATCTCATTTACTTTTTTGTTCACTATGTGAGGAACTTGGGCCTACAAGTATATAAACATAATGGTTTCACATAAAAAATTTAGATCCCAGATACTGTCTCTGCTGTCAAACAAATTATCCAACAAAATTACAATTAAATGGTTGATTCTTTTTAAGAATACCAAAAAAGACATGCATTAATTTTCGCATTAACGCAAGAACTATGACTTTTGGACATTTGCCTTTACTTGCTAGACGCTGACAAAACTTTTGAAAATGATTATTATGGTTTTTGACTACTATAGCTGGCATATAAAGAGCTTTTCGAATACGCTCAGATCCTATTTTGCATATGCAACTTCTCTTACTTACTGACGATCCCGATTGATAATGTCCTGGCAGCAAAAGCTGTAAATTGTTTAGCATTGTCAAAGTTATCAACTGATGGCATTTCTGCGACAACAGCAACAGCAGTAAGATATCCTATACCTTTTATAGTCTTAAGGTTTTCCACCATATTTTTTAGATGTGGATAGTTATTTATATGCTCATTAATTTCTTTTTCGAGAACAATAATTTGCTCCTCTATTGCCAAAATTACTTTAGATATAGCTTCTTTGCAACTGGAATGCATATTTTTGTTTTCCAAGCGATTTGTCTGTTGCACCTTATCATCTTTTAGCGATTGCATGCAACGCCCTCAAATGCCTCATTTCAGGTGCAATGGGCTTCCAAAGAGCAGGTTTGTTGGCGATACAAAATCTAGCTATCATAGCTGCATCTGATTTATCTGTCTTATTTCTGAGCAGCTCACTTTTGCCAAAAGCTTTCTGGGTTTACTATACTGACATTATGTCCTAAATCATGCATAAAAGTAGCCAAATCTTCTCCATACCAACTAGTTGCTTCAAGACATAAATGAGTAAGATTTGCTCCATGGCCATTGCACCAAACTACAAGTTTTGCAAAACCATCTTGATTATTTTGAAAGACTTTGTGTCGTTTTTTACTGTCCACTAACAAACAAACATCAAATTTCTTTTTTGAAATATCCACACCCAAAATAGCATTTACTTGCATAAAATTGCCTCCAAGACTATAAATAAACTGAGAGTTTAGACTAACCTTGTAATACGTGATATAATTCCAAAAGATACTGTTCAGTCTTTAACTCTATGGGAGGGAAGCAAAATCTGGCTTAATGGCATTAGTGTCGCATCAGCTTCACCCTCCCTGTGAGGTATTTTAGCTCTAATGCCTCACATCATAAAGATACAAGTGTCACGCACTAACCGTACGAACATTGAGATATAAGAGTAATTTGTACCAAGAAAAAAGATGTCATCCCAGTGCCCAGACACTGGGATGACATCGTCTTAACATTGTACCATATTACAATGTTCGTACAGTTATATGTCACGCTACTTGGATGACAAGAAAAGGTTTCTAGAATGACGGAAACGAAGTCATACATAGAAAATAGGTTAGGTATTTTCAATTTTTGTTGTATACTCAAATAAAAATCTCACTTTTACAGATGGATACAGTAAAGTTTGTTTTATTACTGCCAACAATATTACTCATGCTAGTTGCTGGTGTTTACCTATCGATTAAACTAAAATGGCTACAGGTATTTAGATTACCATACGCCCTTTCACTCCTTGGAGCTAAAAAAGGAGAAAATAAATTTTCTTCTATAGCCGCTCTGTTTACAATTTTAGGGGGAAATTTGGGAGTAGGAAATATTTCAGGAACTGCTGTTGCTCTAAAAACCGGAGGACCGGGCTCTATTTTGTGGATGGCGATAATTATTGTTATCACTTCTGTGATAAAATATGTCACTTGTTATCTAAGTATAAAAACCAGAAAGGAAAAGAACGGACGGTTTATAGGCGGCCCTGTAGCCTACATGGCTGATGCATTTAACTCTAGAAAAGCTACAATTGTGTTTCTAGTTGTTATGATAATGGTTTCAATAACAGTTGGTAACCTTGTTCAGGTAAATTCTCTATCAATACCACTTAACATGATAGATGTGCCTGTAGTCATTGGTGGCATTGTAATGGCCATAATATTTTTTGTTGTTGCAGCTCTCAGCTTAAAAAAAATTAAAATTTTTATATCGGCTATGATACCGATAATGACGGTAAGTTACCTCACACTTTGCGGTATCATATTATTTAAATTTAGTGAAAATATTCTTCCTTCTCTAAAACTAATAACAAGCAGTTTTTTTACAACCAGTAGCTTTAACTCTGGTTTATCTTTAGGTTTGATTTTAGAAATGTTGACTATTATTCAAGTTGGAACTTTGCGAGGTATTTTTGCAACAGATATAGGGCTTGGCCTTGAAGGAATCGTACATTCTTCAATTGTTCCTAAGAAAAATAACAATAAATTTATTATTGAGCAGAGTCTAATTACGATAATATCGCCTTTTATAGTTGCGTTTATAGTGTTTATTACAACAATGGTACTGCTTGTCACAGATTCTTGGATTACTGATTTAGAGAGCACTAACATGTGCATATTTGCTTTTAGAAAGGCAATGAATTGGCCTTATATTGACTATTTAATTATGGCCATAATGTTTTGTTTTGCTTTTACTACTATTTTTACTTGGTTTTTTTGCTCAAAACAGACAATACGCTATGTGTCTATGGATAATAAATACACTAAAATCTGGATTGTAATTTTTACCATGATCATTCCGCTTGGTGCGATAGGTAAGGTCCGGTTGCTATGGGATGTTGCTGATATCTCGATTGCTGCTTTGTTGTTTATCAACATACTCGCTATACTCAAGCTAACCTCTCAAGATCCAGAAGTGTTTACTATGAGTAGCAGATATTTGAAGTTGCAAAAACAGAGCTATAGCTAAAGCAATTTAGGCTATGCAGCTGTTGTGATATAAGAGTGATTTCCGCCAAGAAGGATGTCATCCCAGTGCCCAGACACTGGGATCCAGGAATCTTGATTGGCACTAAGTTAGTGAGCATAAAAGTAGCTAATCTTATGTTAAAACACAACATTTTTGATGGGGTTCGTGAAAGGCTGGATTCCAGACTGGAATGACAACTTAAATCGTTTGATGTTACCATAAAATAGCTTGTGTCATCACATTAGTAACACAACCTTCCTTAATAAAAATTCAACCAATGCTTGTGATAATTATATTAGCTAGTATTAGCTAGAACTAAAGGCAGAGGGTTATTAGTGAGGGATATATGGGCACTAACGATACACAACAAGAACACATTTATAATGAGCGCATTCAAGAAATTTTTCCTTTATTTGATAAAATAAGAAAGGAAGACGACCCAATTTATAATGCTAGAGTTGATTTTAACACAGTAAAGTTTTTAACAAAACACGCCAACTGGAATTGGGACGAAGAAGAAAACAAAGATAAAGCATATGGAGTTATTCTTCAGAAATGCGACAAGACAAAGAAAGCTGGACAAGACCTTGAAAGTGAAGTTAAAGAAAGGTTGAAAGAGTATGTTGATGATGTTGCAGGAGTTTCAATATACGGTAATCACGCAAGTATTACGCTGGGAAATAACAAAAAAGAGTTTAAAATCAGCGAATTTTTAAACAGTGATTTTTGTGAGAAGAATGAAATCTCGGGATTTTCAACATTGCATAGTGATGGAAAGAGCGGAATGCATGGTTTTGTTGCCGAGGAAGAAGGGAAAAAAATAAGACATTATGTCGTAACTGATGGTTCATATGAAATGACTTTAAAGTGGTATGCGGAGGGGAAGGAATGTAAGATCAAAATTAAGATTGATGCTAACGGTGTAGACCTTGTTAAAGGTGATGATTTTTCTCTAGAACGGTTAGAAGTAAACAGAGATGTAAAAATAGGTGGTTTATTCTTGCATGAAATACAATTCAGGGAGAAAGGACAAGGAAAAGTGAATGAGGTGCAACATAATAAAGACAGTAACGAGCTATCATCTGAAACTACAACAAGAATTGATGTTAATAGAGATGTTAGCGTTCAAGCTACTGATATAACTCGAAAAAAAGAAGATCACCATTCACATTTTGGACCACAATCTAACAGCAGAAGGCAGTCTTACGATAGCGGAATTGGAAAAGATTTTGATGATAAAATTAATTCTCAGGAGGCTAAAGAAAAGCGTGAGCTTAGACAAGCAGCACGAGAAGCAAATTCGGGAGGTCAAGTTTATAACCTACAATCGCTTTTTGAGGAGAATCCTCAGAACAAAAAAACTCCTCCGCCACTTCCACCTAGAACTAGTTCACTACCACCTAAAAAAGGTGTTTTCGATGAGCAAGGGGGAGCCAAATCTGGAAGCCAAAAACCAGATGACTTGCGCGAAAATGAGCAAACACCTAATAATCAGCAAAAAGGTGCAACTTCTGATTCTTCAGATAGTTCTACTTTCACCAAGTCTGTAAGCCACAATCAAGATAATAGGCAAGAAGATGAACGGTATGACAATCCTACATTTGGACATGCTGTACCTGGAAGCCAAAAACCAGATAGAAGTGAGCAAACACCTAATGATCAGCAACAACCTAAAACCCAGCAACAAGAAGGAAATAGCAAAGGCGATCTGTTACAAGACATCAGAAATTTCAAGAAAAACAACTTACGGCACATTGATGTTGATGATAGAAAAGCATCAATTGCAGGAAGTAGAAAAAATAACCCATCACCGTTAGAGACATTAAAGGACAGAATTCCTTATTCATCTTCTCCAGATAACAGTGATAACCAAGATGCTAGTGATGCTAAGTGGAAAGAAAGTGAACAGCCGCTCTCTGCTACAGCACTCAATAATAAAAGTGACTCGGGCTATTCATCTCCAACTCATGACAATAATGAACAATCTCAAGTAAATCCTGAACAGTTAAAGAAGAGCTTAGAGAACATTGAACAAAGTGATCAAACTCCACCTGAAAATCTTCTTAAAGAAATCAGAGATAGATCACAGCAGGATAATAGAGGATTAAGGCAAGTTGATCCTACTGATAAACTGTCACAAGATAAAGAAGATGGATTGCAAAAAGACGATTTAGCAGATGTAAAAATAGTGGAAGGTCCAACTGTTAGTGTCTCTGCTTCAACACCAAATAGTATAAGTGATTCAGGCTATATATCTCCAACTAATAGTGATAGTAAATCTCAAACAGATTTAAAACAGGTAGGAAGGAAATTAGAAGAACATATTAGACAAAGTAATCTAACTCTATTTGAAGAACTTAAAAATACATTAGGTCAAGAAAATCTCGGGTTAAAACCAGCTGATCAGAGTCAGATTAGCGAAGAAACTAAAAAACGCTTGAGAGAAGTTGGGTTGCTAAAAGACAGCTCAACAGACATAAAAGCAAACGATTCGGGCTATTCATCTCCAACTCATGACAATAATGAACAATCTCAAGTAAATCCTGAACAGTTAAAGAAGAGCTTAGAAAACATTGAACAAAAAGAAATCGGAGATACGAGTGAGTTAAAAGGAGCATTGGGAAACCCGGATAAAGGGTTAAGAGAACCGGCACAACAGGCTACTAAAGAAAATATTCCTAAAGATTCATTCTCAGAAAACATTTTAGAAAAGATAGGAGAAGGTAAACAATATGACCCTATACGTAAGTGGTTAGAAAAAACAGTGGCAGAACGAGAAAATAATGACACTAATCCAACTGTAGATAAAAATAGCGAACTATATAAATTACTAGAGAAAGATGAAGCACAACTGAAAGCTGGAGTAATAGAAGAAGAAAGAGGAGATACTTTAACAGAACACACTGATGGTTATGATCGCAATAGAATTGCATTAGCTAACAGAAATAAAAGACCACTAGATTGGGCTAAACAGGTTGCTGAGTCACAACAAAAAAAAGATACTAATAAAGGTATTTCAATATAAATTGAAGTTAAAATAATTGCTTAGCAAACAATAGGTTTCATGTAATGGTAACCCTATAACGGAAGAGTAGGAGCCGCGTAAGAACAATACGAACACTCCAGCTAGGCCTTGTATATTGCATCCCCCCGCCCTATTTTTCCACTCTTCTGATGCTAAATAATACTTAATTTCTTGTTCACTGAGACGTTTAAATTTCACTATTGTAACCACAGTCCTGATATGTTGTTTAGATTGATCGGGAGTTAATAGACATACACTGGTGTATACTCTATGCCTTCTTCCTGATAACAAGCGGATACATTTTTCTGCTTGCTCAACGTTTTCAGCTTTGAGCAATATCCTTCTACCACAAGCAACAACTGTATCAACACCAAGCACAAAGTAATTTGGATTTGAGCTTTGTATTTTCTCCGCTTTACTTTTTGCCATACGGATTGAGTAATCCTTCGGAAGTTCCTTTTTTAAAGGGGCTTCATCTATATCTGCTGGCAAAATTAAACCTGGCTCAATGTTTATTTGTTTTAGTAAAGCTATACGCCTTTTCGATGATGAAGCAAGAATAAGATTATTTAGAGATCGTTCTGTCACTTGTACCTTTAAGCCTTCTAATGATCCTACCCTTTCTCGCATTCCTATCGTAAATGCTCATCTCAACTAACACCCTATCCCCTATAATGATGCGTATTTTACTTCTTCTCACTTTCCCTGATACATGACAGATAATCTCATGTTCATTGTCCAGTTTCACTCTAAATTCTGCTGCAGGTAGTAAAGCAGTTACTGCCCCTTCCACTTCAAAAATTGTTTTCGATTTCTCGTCTTTTATCATATGTTATATTATAATTTAATAATCTTTTTTAGTCTACTATAGATTTTAAATTATTATCAACACAAAAGACCTTTTGCGCCCCACTTAAGTTGCAACTTAACCCCAACCATCTTCACACCCTACCTACGTTTCTACTCTCTGCCACCTTCTCAATAGAACTTATAGGACTTATGTTGAAAGATAAATCATTATCACAATTTTCTTCATCGCTATCAAGTCCACTATCAACGCTTAAAGATCTGAGTAATGTTGTCTTCTCTCTCAGTGGAACATAAGACTCATTATCAACGCTTGAAGATTTGGATAACCTTTTCTTCTGTCGTGGAGCATTACCAGACTCATTAGAAATTTCTCCCGTTAATTGATTGTTGAAGCTCCTTTGTTCATCAGCACGAATTTTTTCTTCCAGTCCATCAAGCATTCCTACCAATTCATCACCCCATTCATTTTCTTCTTCTAATAATTGTTTACACTTTTCTTTCTCACGCTCTAGCTCGTTTCTTAACTCTTCGACTTTATCTTCATCTTTAGTGAGTTCAAGTGTAAGCACCTTATCTCCTGGAAATTCCTCGTACTCGTTTTCTAGTTCTTCAATGTTGAGTTTTAGTCTCTCTTCTCCAAGTGTATCTTGTAAATCGCTATCCTGCCTATCTGATTCTTTAATCTTTTGCCCAATTTCTACTTGTACCTTATATTCCTGATCTAATTCTCTTAGCTGATCTTTCAAGCGCTCTTTCTGCTGGCGTCGTTCAACCATTATCTGTTCCGCATCTTCTCGTGCTTGATTTAGCTCTTTTTCCAAATTCTTCTTTCCTGCATTAACAATTTTCAGCTCTTCCTTTAGCTTTCTTTTTTCTTCATATACACCTTTAAGTTCTTGTGCTTTCCCTTGTAGCTCTTTTAACACACCTGCTAATTCTTCATTTTTTTGTGCCAGTTCAGTTTGCAATTCCGTGTTTTTTTGCTCCTCTTTTTCAAACCTGTCTTGTAAATCGCTATTCTGCTTCTCTAACTTTACAATTGTTTGATTAGCTTCTGCTTGGGTTGTTTCTAGTTTCTCCTGTAGTCGCTGATTTTCTTGTATTAATTCATGGTGCTTTTTATTTATCACTTGCAACCCTGCTTCTATTTCTTGCTTCAATTCAACAGCTTCTTTTTTCAAATTTGACATTTCTTGCTTCAATTCAACGTTTTTTTCGGACAGCATCTGATTATTTAAAATCAATTCATCCATTTGTTGTGAAGCAAATTCTGTCTGAGTTCCAGTGTGCTGTAAATTGACTTCCGTTTTAGTTTCGATTTGTTGTGAAGCAACTTCTGTTTGAGTTTCAGTGTGTTGTAAATTGACTTCCGTTTGAGTTGATGCATTGCTATTAATAGAAGGAGGAAGGCTATTGTCAGCATCAACTTTAGGGTCTAATTCCCCCTCTGGTTCCTTGCGATAGGCCACTATAGATTCATTTTGAAAATTGTTATTAGCAGTAGGCACAACATCAGCAGCCTTACCCTTTTCTAGTACAGCATCATATAAGGAGAGACTTTGAATATATAATTCATCATTTTGCTTTATCAATTCTAAGATCTCCTCCGATGAAACAAAATCTTCACCATTAAATTTTAGTACTTCAGTTATGCGACCGCTACTCACATTCATAATCATGGTACAAATTGAAACATTCCCGAACTCATCCTTTATAGGCCAAGTGCTTGTCATTTCATAACATGTGCCTTCTTTAAATTCATAATATCTTTTCTTATCTTCTTGATAAGCGTATATTTCATGTTTTTTATTGCAATAGATATTCAATTTTTTAATATCTTTCTCTTGCTGTAAAATGTCACTAATTCTTGTTGGCTCACTTTTATTGTAATTAATAAGGTTAACATTCAAAACTCTATGAGCATTATCAGTTTCTGTGTAATAAGCTTGAAGCTCTACGTCTTTCCTCTCAAAATATTTACTTGCAGTTTTTTTTCCCTGCTCTGCCAACTCTATGCATTTATCTATATCTTCCTTAAAGCTCTTATTAGCAGACTCTGTTACTGCTTTATCTATGTACGTTTGTTTAAAATCTCTATCGTTTATTAGGTCATAAAAACTCCACCCATCCCCAAAAGCCCCTGCACGTAAGTGAAATTCTTTTTTTTCCTTTAGTTCTCTTAAGAACCACACCTTTTCTTTCAGATTTTTCAGTTGAAAGCTTACCCTTGCCTTTACACTAGAGTTTTTGGCAGGAATACTAACTTCTTCTAATTCTTTAAGTAATTTGTTATTTTTTATAATTGAGGAGCAAAACTTTACAATAGCAGAATTTGCAAACGAAGGATCTTTTTTTATATCTTCATCAATAATTTCTTTAAAACGTGCAAATTGAGGTAGAACATAAAAATTGATTATTTCTTTTTCTGATCTTGTTTTATTAGCATAAGAGATATCACCTAATTGTGAATATAACTCTTTTAATGTATAGTAGATAAGCGTAGAGCAATAAACCTCCCTATTCAGTGAAGTTGGTCCAATACACTTTTCAAGTTGATCACCTGTTTTTCCTGCCTCTGCTGTTTTTTCTTCTTTAGCCAAACTTCCAATCATAATACACCTCCTTAACTATATTTATATTATACCAATTAACATATATTAAAAGAAATCAAACTGTATAACCTGGTCCTACACTAACTTTTATGATTACTTAATTGTGTAAAAATAACTGCAAGTGTTAAACTTGAGCTTTTATTTTTCATTATACATTTCTTACTACATGTTTATACTGCTGTCTTGCATAATAGACTATTCGAAGTTACACAAGTATTTTTTTTATTAGATAAGAGTTAGTAAGAGCCTGTTCATAATTTTTTCAGAAGTAAGGCAGTGAAAGCCAGAACTACCATTTGTAGGCTAGTATTGAGTTTTCGCTCACAATTTTTCCACAATCTTCTACATTTTTCTAACCAAGCAAAAGATCGCTCCACAACCCATCTTTTGGGCAATACAACAAAGGAACGTAATTCATTTCTTTTGATCACTTCAACGGTTGCACCAATAATCGTTTTTATTTGAGTTACAAAATTCTTTCCAGTATAGCCTGCATCAACCAGTACATTTTTAACTCCCGAGAGGTTTTCTTTTGCATTTTCGACCATTCTCACAGCACTGCTACGGTCAGTTATCTCTGCTGTTGTTGTATAAATTGCATGCTTGCGTATCTACTGCAATACGGCCCTGAAATCTTCTTGCCTGCATCATAGCTTCAGCAGTATCTGCATTTTTTATACTCTGTGCATCAATTATGCAGAAGCTTTTCCGACCATTGTTTTGTCGCAATTATTTTTTTTTAATACCAGCTCCAGAACACTTTCTTTATTTGCATCTGGTTTTTCACTCCACTTCTTAAAATAGTCGTAACAATTGCGCCATTTTGGGAACTCTTTTGATACCATTCTCCACTGGCAACCACTTTTTAACACGTATAACACTCCACAAAATACATCATGTAAATCAAGTGTTCTTGGTTTTGTCTTCTTTCTGCAAGATTCCAGATCTGCTACAATAATCTCAAACTTTTCTCGACTTATGTCACTTGGTTATAAACTTCGCATATCCTACTTTATATACTTTATCCTCTCACTTTATCTCTTTTTTGAGATTACGTACAGGCTCTAAGATACAAAGACGTTTTCAGAAATCTTTAAGCTTAATAACATCCTCTCTCTTTGGACTAGTTGAGATTAGATGAATTGGTACACCTATTAATTTTTCTAACCTGTCTATATATTTTATTAAATTGATAGGCAATGCTTTAATCGACCTTTTACCTTGAGTGTTTTCTTTCCAGCCAGGAAACTCTTCATATATTGGCTCTAATTCCCCTTGTATTGAATGCGATGCGGGTAAATAATCATACATTTTTCCGCTATACTTGTAACCAGTGCATATTTTAATTGTATCAAAAGAATCAAGCACATCTAATTTGGTTAATACAATGCTTGAAACTCCAGAGAGTTGTACGGCCTGGCGCACTAAAACTGCATCGAACCATCCGCAACGCCTTCTCCTATTGCTCACTGTTCCAAGTTCCTTGCCTATAGTAAATAAGCTGTTCCCCACTTCGTTCTTTTGCTCAGTAGGGAATGGACCATTGCCCACTCTTGTTGTATAAGCTTTTACCACACCAATAATGTAAGCATTGGAGGATAATCCTGAGCCTGTTATTGCTTGCGATGCTACGGTATTACTTGAAGTAACAAAAGGGTAAGTTCCGTGGTCGATATCTAAAAATGCGCCTTGGGCACCTTCAAATATTATTTTCTTACCTTCTTTCATCAAGTCATTTAATATCTTCCATACAGGTTTTTTATATGGAAGAATTTTTTCTGAAATCTCTTGAATTTCCTTTAATATTTCTTCTTTTTTAACCACCTGGTAGTTAAGGCCTTTTCTGATAGCATTGTGGTAATTCAGAAGAGTATCCACTCTTTTGTTGAGCTCATCTGCGTTTTCTAAGTCACAAAGGCGTATAGCTCTCCTGCCAACTTTATCTTCATAACATGGCCCTATCCCTTTGTTTGTTGTACCAATTTTGTGATTTCCGTTTAAATCTTCAAATAGCTTTTCCTTGTCCTTATGTACGCTAAGTATTAATGGACAGCTCTCGGATACCATCAAGTTGTTATAGTTTATGTCCACTCCTTTAACTTTCAATGACTCTATTTCTGAAACTAGAGCATGCGAATCAAGAGCAACACCGTTTCCTATAATAGATATTTTGCCTGGCCTCAAAACAGCAGAGGGCAGTAAATTTAATTTATAAACCTCATCATCTACTACTATAGTGTGCCCTGCATTATTTCCTCCCTGAAATCTCACAACTACATCTGCATTCTCAGAAAGATAATCTACTATTTTACCCTTGCCTTCGTCACCCCATTGCAGACCAATAATTACAATGTTATTCATCATTATTTTCTAAATTAATACATAAATATTAATACAGTACGCTACAAATGAAAAGAGAAATCTACGCCTTTCCTACACCCCTTAAATAAAGAAATATACTGTCGATTTTCTTAATATATTACCAAATTATTCATCATTATATGATATAACTTACAGCATATTTACAGTAAGGTGTTATTTATGAAAGAGACAAAAGGAAAAAATAATAAGAGTCCAGTAGTTAGATTAAAGGCCACAGCTAAAGAGTTCAATTTTAGTAAATTAAGAGCAGATCAAGATAATAAATTAGCGAATTCCGGTGAAACAATGTTCTTAGATTTTCAAAGGATGAATTTTATTATTAACGGAAAAGAAATAGATAAAAATCTTATTATTGCATTTAAGGAAGGAGCTAAGCACCGCAAAAGCGAACTTTTTAATAGTGATGATATATATAATGACGAAATATTTAACAAAAAAGGAACAAGAGAAATAGATACGGATCATGGCAAAGCTTTTGTTGCTTCAGTACTCGAAGATATTGAGAAAGAGCTTGTAAGTAATGCATTGGGTGAGCTATGGAAAAATCACTGTGAAAATTCCAAAACTGCCAATCATCAAAAAACCGATTCATATAAGAAAGAATTTGAAGAATTTTACAATGCTGGCCAAAGGTATATCCATCTATTACCAACAGAGAAAGATGAAAACAAGGATTACCGTTCCTTTGCAAAAGAAGTTTTCAAAAAAATGTTCAGATACGCTGGGGCAGAAGTTCCAAGTGATGCTATTTTAGAAGAGCTAGTTACCAATTGTAATCAAGCAGGGTATGAGGCTGCTCCATTTATACAAACCCAACTTGCACTTGGACAGTCGTTCATAGTAGAAAATCCTAAAAAAGTAATAAACATTGATTGTGCTAACCAAAATAATGTGAGAATTAGATCTGATATGAGGCTACCAATACTCTCTGTTAAAAATCAAGTTATGCATGGCGATAAGATATGTAATCTGTCTAGTTCATTGGAATTTACAATTGAATCTCACAATGGTGAAGACTTTGTAACATACAGAGATGGTAAATTGTCACTTACTATTCCTAAAGAGTTAAAAAATTATAAAGATAATGGCAAGAGCTTGTTTGACATTATTAAAGAATATTTTCAGAAATTCTGTGCAAAATTAGGATTTAAACCTGAGACAAAAATACAAATAGAGCATGGCTTCGGTGCTCAAAGTAACTATTTAGATGGTACAATATCAACCACAGGATCAGATGCAAATGAAGAATTTATCAATCTTTTAAGCGAAAATCTCAGAGAGAGGTTATTGGGGTCAGGAGTTGCTCTAGAAGATGAAGATGTTGATGATATTGTTGAAGTCAGAGTATCTACCGTTATAGATCTATTGAGTGATTATGCTAAATTGGAAGATAATAAAGAACACAGAGAGTTATTAATAAGTAAAGTAGCAGATAATTTAGGACTTTCCACTCAAGATAAAACAGCACCAGAAGTATTGATGGAATTAGGCTCTTTACCTTCTTTGATAAAAGGTCAGGTTAATCATAATCAAGTGCAGTCTGTTGTAAATACTTTTATTAAGTTAATTATTGAAGGGAAAAGCGAAGTATACAAAAAAGGAGGTGCGATTAATGCAATTGATGCAATTCATAAGGAGATAGATAAGGCAATTGTTGAGCAAGAAAAAAAAGCAACCAACAAACAAGATATAGAAAATGATAAATGGACAGATAGAATCAAAAAACAGAATTATTCTGCGGAATCACATGAACATTTACCTTAAAGATATTAGTAGGCTCTTTAAATATTTTAGAGTTCATGGTTGCAACGGTTGCTATTTTACAGCGCACCTCATCGTAAAAACTACGTGCCGTTGCATCATATGTTTCAAGAACGTTGGTAAAATGTTCAAGTTGATCTCGATTCAATACCCCTGATCTATTCTAGTTAGTTGGTCATTGCTGC
Source organism: Wolbachia endosymbiont of Ceratosolen solmsi (assembly GCF_017869155.1). Lineage (NCBI taxonomy): Bacteria > Pseudomonadati > Pseudomonadota > Alphaproteobacteria > Rickettsiales > Anaplasmataceae > Wolbachia > Wolbachia endosymbiont of Ceratosolen solmsi. The sequence goes on along the minus strand of NZ_CP054598.1, from coordinate 849,637 downwards.
TTTTAAAATTAGTTAGATCACATAACATAGCACGTTCTTCAGTTTCAGCAGGCAAGTATTTAAAGTGACCAAAGATATTTTGCCTAATTTTCTCTAGCATATTTACCTGTATACTTACAAAGCTACCTAATACCGCATACTGATTTCTCTCTTTATCTTATATAAATTAATTAAGTAAAGTGAATACAGTATCCACACTACTAAAAAAAATGTGGCACAAAACATAAACATTGCAACCAGTGGCAACAGCAGGGAACTTTCTATTGCTATTCCACCTTTTCTCAAAATGCTTGCTGGCTGATGGAGAGTGGACCATAAATTCACGGAAAATTTTACTATAGGAATATTTATAGCACTAAAGATGGCAAATACTGCTGCTGATTTTTCTGCCCTCGCTTCATTATCAAAAGCGCTCCACAATGAAAGGTAGCCAACATATAGGAAAAGTAAAATCAGCATTGAAGTAAGTCTTGCATCCCATACCCACCAAGTGCCCCAGGTTCCTTTTCCCCAGATGCTGCCTGTGATTAAACATATTGCCGAAAAGATTGTCCCTGCAGGAGCAGCAGCATGTGCCAAGACACTAGCAACGCTATTGTTCCATACCAATGAAATGAAACTGAGTGATGCAATTAATCCATATATTCCAAGAGCAAGCCATGCAGAAGGCACATGAATGTACATGATTCGTACAATTTCTCCTTGTTTATAATCTTCTGGAGAGAAGAATAACGCCAAAGACATTCCAATTAAAAAACATGCGAAACAAATAACCCCAAGCCAAGGTAGAGCTTTCTTAGAAAAATAAGAGAAATTTGTAGGCTTTAATAAAAACATTCGTTTTGAGAATAATTGTGTTAAGAATTTACCAATTAGTTTGAGTTTTATCAACAGGATAGTTTTTCTATATTTACGTAGGTCAACAAATTAGCATAATTTCAGTAGCAGATTGCTAGCTATTATTTTTAGTATATGACCCTTAAAAAGCTTAATCTACACTTAGTATCAGATTCAAGTGGTGAAACTGTTATATCAGTTGCAAAATCAGCTCTGAAACACTTTCGTTCTATAGAAACGATCGAATATGTTTGGTCTTTTGTGAAAAAAGAGGAGCAGATTGACAAAATTCTGGAGGAAATTAATAGGAAAAGTGATGAGCATAATTTTGTTATATGCACTATTACTGATGATGAGCTAAGAAAATATTTAAAAGATAACTGTATAAAGTTGAAAATTCCCTATAGAGCAATATTATCACATATTATTAGAGAAATTTCGTCCTATCTTGAAATTGAAAAAGACGAAAAGCTTGACTTGCATACTGAGATAAATAACGAATATTTTCAGCGCATTGAGGCAATAAACTACACTATTAATCATGATGATGGACAAAATATTCAAGATATTGATAAAGCAGATATAATTTTGGTTGGAGTTTCACGTACATCAAAATCTCCCACCAGTACGTATTTAGCTTACCGAGGCTATAAAGTTGCAAATATTCCTTTTGTTAGTGGAGTACCCTTTTATGTTGACTTGGCAAAATTAAAAAATAAACTAACGATAGGGGTAACAATAGACGTAAGTAGGCTAATAGAAATACGCAAAAATAGACTTACTTCAATTAACAACGAAGATAATAATATATATGCTAACCCTGAGAAAGTAGAAAAGGAAATTAAAGAAGCAGAGGAGCTCTTTAAACAGAATAACTGGCCAATTATCGATGTCACGCAAAAGTCGATCGAAGAAGTATCAGCAACAATTATACAATATTTTAATAAAATGTTATCAATTGACTAACTCTTGATAAGTGATTATAATGTAAAGTAATTTAATTCTTACTATAGATATGAAAGTCAAAGGGTCGCTAAAATCTCATCGTAACAGAGATAAAAATTGTAAAGTTGTGAAAAGGGGTGGTAAGATTTACATTATAAATAAGGTAAAGCCAAGGTGTAAAGCGCGTCAAGGTTCTTAGCTTTTTGTTCACCTTTTCATGTTATATATTTTTTATATGTGAAAGTACGGTGCTTATATCTAAAAAGAAGCAAAAGTTACTGTGTTTAAGCGCAGCCTTACTCATTTCTTCCCTTACATTATATTTCAGCATTAGCACAATTACAGGTAAACGTGGCTTATTGACGTTAATCGATTTAAAAAAAGAAATCGAGTACAATAAACTTTTGCTAAAGGATGTCTCTTCTGAAAAGGAAAAGTTGGACAACAAAGTATTTGGCTTATATGAAAAAAGCTTAGATTTAGATCTGCTTGATGAGCAAGCAAAAAATGCTTTAGGTTATGTGAACCCTAATGAACTTATGGTTGTTCTTGACGTGAAATAGCAGTAGAGATCTCCCTACGTCATACCGCCGCGGCGCTAACACGTAGCGGGATGACGGTTTTTCAAATTGTCGGTAAATCTAAGTCAGTTTAGCTATATTGTCTCTCACACCGCTTAGCTGAACAGACAATGGCGTCAACTTAAGGAAAAATGTCAGCGATAGTGTATAAAATTTCTCTCTAAAATTTTTACCATTAAATTACCCAAAAGCTGCATGACCTTACCCAGAAAAAGTGGAGAGAAAGAAAAGAGTTTTTTTGGGTAAAATAAAATTTTGGAGGATTAGAAATGGCAAGAGAATATAAGGCAGAATTCAAATTGGAAGCTGTTAAGCTGACAAATGAACAAAGAAAGGTAGGTCAACCAGTTGCAAAAGTAGCAAGAGATCTAGGAATAAGGGATAGTGTATTAGGAAAATGGATGAAGAAATATAACGAAAAAAAGTCAGCGGCAAATGCATTTCCAGATGTAGCACCTTATGACAAAGAGAGATTTGATTTACAGAAAGAGTTAGCAAAAGTAACAAGAGAAAGAGACATTTTAAAAAAAGCCCTGGCCAGTCAAAAAGAGTAAAATATTTTTTCATAAAAGAGCATAGTAAACACTATAAAGTGCAGGAATTATGTAGGGTTTTCTGCTAGTGGCTACTATAAGTGGACTACAAGGAAAATAAGCAGTAGAGAATC
>NZ_CP054598.1:491121-846266 GCF_017869155.1 Wolbachia endosymbiont of Ceratosolen solmsi | reverse complement strand
GGAAAGCTTCTTTAGCTCATTGAAAAGAGAAATACTTATTGATACTTCACAACACTCTGCTCAACAAACTAGAACTGCAATATTTGAATACATAGAAATTTTTTATAACAAACAACGTCACTATTAACTATTGCATTCCAGAACAATTTGATGCATCATTCTTTTTGTAAAAAACATTCCACACTTTCTCTCCACTTTTTCTGGGTAAGGTCAAAGGATCTTATGTCTTAAACCTTATCACCAGGCTTAACAAATAGGTGGCCCAATACTATTAACTTTATGGGTTTATCTTCGTTATTTGCTACTATCCAAACCCCATCGCTCTCATGATCAACAATTTCTATTGGTGCAAATACTACATAATTATTGTCATCAACAATCTTTATTCCAAGAGCACCCTCGTCACTTAAGCTCAGGGCTGAAGAAGGAATTTTATATGCAAATCTTTCGCCTGAAGGTAGTCTTACGTTGGCAGTTAATCCCTGCAAGGATATCATTTTATTATTAGTTACCTTTACCTCTACCCTATAAGACCCAGTTTTAGGCTCAGCAATTTTACTAATAAAACTTACTTCACCTGCCAATTCTTTTCCGTCCAGTAAATTAATTTGAGCTGTGCTGCCTAGCTCTATTTTACTTACTTCATTTTCCGAAACGTATAACACCACAAGAATTTGATCGAAATTAACCACGTCAGCTATTTTTTGCCCAGCATTAACAAAATCCCCTTCGTTTGCATTGATTTTATCAATATAACCATCTATAGGAGATGTGACTGCAGTATTTTCTAAATCCAATTCTAGCCTTTTTAGGTCAGCTTTTGCACTTTGTAACGCAGTAAAAGCTGCTTCTACTTGTATTTGTGCCCCATAGCCTTTTTTATTCAGTTTGTGAGAGGAATCATACTCAATTCACGCTGCTTTAATAAAGCTTTGGCTTTCTGAGCTTGCTCAATCCTGTCATAATCTTCTATCTTTAACACTACATCATCTCTTTTTACCTTTTCACCATCAGGTAAATAAATAGCAATAATCTTACCACTTATTTTTGAGACAAGGCTAGCTCTATGTAAGGGATTTACTGTACCAGAAAAATTTAAATATATAGTGCGGTTTTGCGGCGCACATTCTTGAGTTTTTACTGAAAAGCTACTAGTTGCATTATCGCTATGAACCGCCTGATCTTTTTTTAAAAATGCACTGCTGATAAAAAACAGTAGAATAAAAGCAATACTGGAAATGATGATTACTTTGTTTCTCACCTTTAAACAATAGAATTTGTTGACCAATCTTGTTAGAAACAACTGCATAAATTTTCGAATCAGAAATGTAAGTATAATACATGTACCATTGTCACTCCATAAATAGTTTTATATGAGAACAAACACAAGATTTTCCTACAATAAGTAAGTTTTTTATTGCTAAAATGCAATTTTTAATCGAATAAAAATGTAAAATTGCAAACAAAGTTGTGCATAAGACTGGATTTAAAAAAATCTTGAAAAATATACTAAAACTTTTAAATAATAACTTTATATCTAGTGGCTTTGCCTTCTCCAAGACGCTGTAAGTATTTCATCCCTAGCAGTTTCTTTGTAATTGCCTCTACTGTTCTTGGAGGAAATCCTAGAGCTTCTATAGCATCTTTTCTACTAAATTCTTTATCTGCAAGGCTAAGTGCCCATTCCCAGAAGAACAATTGTTTTCTTGATAATAAATATTCAGTATTCTCCCTCTCAAGAATATAATGCGCCTCATTTGCTTGCGTTTTGAGTACATTAAGAAAAAATATTAACCACGGGGAAATATCTTTTTTGCCACTTTTCCAGCTACTTTGTGTTTTATTAAGCGCTAAGTAGTAATCAAGTTTGTTAGTTTCAATTATCTTTTCATGTGATACAATAGATACAAAATCATAACCCTGCTGCAACAGCATTAAATTAGTCATCAATCTACTAGTTCTGCCATTTCCATCTTGAAAAGGGTGTATTGCCAGATACTCAAAAACAAAGTTAGCAACAATAATAAGAGGATGCTTAAATTTATTATTTAAGGACCAGTGATACCAATCAATAAGCTCTTGTACTTCCTTTCTAACAAGGTAAGGTGGTGTGGGATCAAAAATTATACCAACAACTTTTCCATTCTGATCTTTTGCCTCAACTCTATTAGAACTTGCTTTGTATTTTCCTCTATGATACAAATCTTTTTCACTATAAAGTAGCATCTGGTTGTTAATGTGCAATATTGATGACTCACTAATTGGAATATCCGTATAATCATGAAATATTAGTGTAAGCATTTCTAAGTAGCCAGCAATTTCTTGCTCATCTCTATTTTTAAATTTTTTGACACGTAGGTTTTTATATAGATCCTCAACTTCTTTATCGGTTAGACGATTTCCTTCAATACGGTTAGAAGCGCCAGAAGATGTAACAATAACTGAATGAGTTAATCTTTCAATTGTTTGTGGTAGTAGTTTTTTCGTTATCTGCCAGCTATTTTTAACACTATCAACTGCAGTAATTAACTCGTACACTTGTTCAATTACAGGCCCTTCTAGGTTGAGACGTGTACTAAGACGAAAATTCTTCCAGTTCATATTCTTCTCACATGCATATTATGTGAGATAATGTGAGATAATGTGAGATAATGTGATAAAAGTCAATAGTAAGCTTTATATGCATAGCAGAGCTAACTACAAAAATTATACATTTTCAAGTGATCCTAACCATATCAAAAACTACAGGGCAAAGCTGTTGGAGGAAGGCTTAATTAGTTAAAAATTTCAATCTTATGTAAAATATTGTCTTATTTTGTAATTTTCTTGTTGACTAACGAGACGATATCTACTTTTCAATAAACTCCATTTGCATTTCTTGTATACTACTTTCTATTTGCTCTATTTGTTCTATTAACCTTTCTTCTAAGTCAAGATTACCGCTCAGCCTCGCTTCGGTTCTTTCTTTTCGTAATGCATTTAATTCTTTTAGTAACACTATATTATTCCACACAATTTCTGCAGATTTTCTCTCGTTCAGTTGGCTATTTAGTACACTAGTTTTTTCAAATACATACTTTATAACGTTAAACTGTTTCAATTCTTGTAACAAAGCCTCTTTATCGAGTTTGCTTTTGTTACTTATTACATCAATTACACGCTGTTGTAATCTTTTCATCTCATTAGTAAATTCAAAATGAGAAAATTGCTCAAAAAATATAGGACGGTTCAAAATTTCAGGAAATTCTACGGCTATACGCAAAATTACGGCCTGATTTTGCTCTGCTTCAATTAGCTCTGGAGATTTGTTATGAAGATACTCACCTTTTGTTGCTCCAGTTTTACTATTAAAAATCTGTTTTTTGAAGCTACTTCTTAGTTCACTAGCCTTATTGTAAAAATAATCTCTGTAATACCTTCTAATACTGCTGTTGCTAATAGTATTTACATATTCCATGAACTTGTGCTCAAGAATTGAATATTTTTCCGGAGCAAGTTTTTCATAATTTTGCAAATTGCTATCGATTATGTGATGCCATAAATATTCAGAATGCAGTTTTGTTGAATGGTCAAGAGCAGTCAACACGTCTTCTTTCTTGTATGCCAGTTCGTTACATATATCGTATGGATCTTTATTACTTGGCAAAGTCACAAACTTTAACGTGTATCCAGGCTCTAATATTGGCAGAGCAAGTTCTGCAACTCGAGTAGCAGCATGACGTCCAGCACTATCGCCATCCATACAGATGGAGATTTCTTTAGCAAATCTCCATAGATTTTTTATCTGCTCTGCAGAAATTGCGGTACCAAGCGGAGCAACTGCATTACTAATTCCTGCTTGATGTAGCGCTATAGCGTCCATATATCCTTCAACAACGAGTATGTGCTGTTTTTTACGTATTTCGCTTAAAGCAAAGTTTAATCCGTATAAATTCTCCCTCTTCTTAAAGAGCTGACTCTCTGGACTGTTTAAATATTTCGGCTGTTGCTCAGAACTTAGCACACGTCCGCCAAAACCAATAACTCTCCCTGCAATGCTCTGTATAGGAAATATCAGCCGGTCATAAAAATAATCATGAAAATTTTTGTTTACTAATCCAATATCAATCAAAATTCTGTCTTCAATACCTGAAGAGTTTAAATACTCTTTCAAACCAGAGCTTGGTGCATAACCTATCTTAAATTTATCTATGATTTTAGGTGAAATCTTACGCTGCTTTAAATAATCTACAACACCTTGATTTTTTTGTGCAAACCAATTTGCAGCTAAATCAAGCGCTAAAAATAGTTTATTGTCCTCTTTTGTAATACTAAGATTTTTGGGCAGTTCAACACCTGTAACCGATGCTAATTTTTCCAATGCTTCTTTAAAGCTTAATCCTTCAGTTTGTGAAATAAATTCAAATGCATCACCACTAGCCAAGCAACCAAAACAGTAATATAACCCCTTAGTATTGCTCACCGAAAAAGATGGGGTTTTTTCGTTATGAAATGGACAGAGCCCAACAAAACTATCTCCTCTTTTTATTAATCTGACTTTTTTACCTACTATGTCGGATAATAATAATTTTGATTTTATAATATCTATATGATCCATCTTGTTAAATTAGTAGTAGGATAAAAATTATATAGAATTTATACACATCTGACTCGAAATTTATTTCTATAACTAAAGCAATTTAGATTTACCGACAATGTAGCTATACAAATTCAAGAGCAATCCTGTCATCCAGGTAAAACTTCCTTGACAAACCTCGCCAGCGCCCTTATCATGAAACTGAAGCTATTTATTTATCTTCTCTGTACAGATTAAATGACAAAAAACTCAACGTATCTGGCGTCTCATGTTTAATTTTTTGCACTATGTGCACCTTATGTCTTTATCAAATTCCGTGTTTTGACCTACACAAGCTGAAATACGCTTATAAAGCATTTAAAACATTAAAAAACGCCAACTTAAAAAATGGATAGTGAATAACTAGCTACCCTAGGGCTTCTTTTGCCTTTTTTTCTGTTTAGTAAATTTCTTAACGTTTATAATTTAGATTAGTTGCAGCTTAAAAGCAGCTAAATCGCGGTTATTAAGTGTTTAGAATAAAAAAACGCCATACTTGAAAGTATAATGTAAGTAATTAGCCAACCACGGGGCTTCTTTTGCCTTTTTTTTCGTTTGGTAAATTTCTTAATATTTATACAGAAGGTGTCATTCCAGTGCTTGACACTGGAATCCAGTTCTTATTATACAGCTATCTGGTGTACTTATTTAAAATTAAGTTTTCTGGATCTCAGTGCCAAAGCACTGGGATGACACCCTTCCTGGCGGAGATTATTCTCAAATCACAATGTTCGTACAGTTGTGGAATGAATTGCGGTATGACGTAGGAAAACCTTAGCTATAGCTTTAGAACTCCCAAAAGGTCAGAAGCATTGAATGACTTGACAGAAAGTTCAAACCCATATAAAATGTCCTTATTTCTTATATGTTAGGTATAGTATCAATTGCCTCAGATCATGCTGGTTATGAATTAAAATCAGAAATAAAACCTTACCTGGAAGCCCTAGGTTACAGAGTAGTAGATCAAGGCTGCACTGCTAAGCAAAAGTGTGTAGATTACCCAAACTATGCTGTTAAAGTTGTAGAAGATATAACAAGCAAAAAAGCAAATTATGGGATATTAATTTGTGGTACAGGTTTGGGCATGAGTACTGTGGCAAATCGTTTTGAAGGAATCTACGCTGCTTTATGTAACAGTGTTGAGATCGCAAAATTAGCTCGCGAGCATGGCAACGCAAATGTACTGTGTCTTGGTGCAGGGTTTACTGCGAGTGGATTAGCAAAAGACATAGTCAAACAATTCCTCGAAACAGAATTTTCAAAAGAAAGCAGACATAAAAAACGCCTTGATAAACTCAGCAATATAACCTCTAAGAAAAAAAAAACAAAAACTTATAACGAAGATGAAATATCAAAATTCGCTAAAATGGCAGGCCAGTGGTGGGATGAGAACGGCAAATTCAAACCATTGCACATGATGAATCCTGTTAGAGTATCTTACATTATTGAGAAAATAAAAGAGTTAAAAAAATGCAATTTAAAAGAATTATCATTGCTTGATGTCGGGTGTGGTGGTGGCATTTTGTCAGAGTCAATGGCACGCGTTGGCATTAACGTTGTGGGAATAGATGTATGTGAAGAAAACATAAAAGTAGCGCATTCACATGCAAAAAAAGTAGGGTTAAATATAGAATATATACACACCAGCATTGAAGAGCTAAGCAATGACAAGAAGTACGACGTGGTTCTGTTGATGGAAGTAGTTGAACATGTGGATAATTTAGAGCTTTTCATGAAAAAAGCGATAGAACTGCTAAAACCTGAGGGGTTAATCTTTATATCCACAATAAATAGAACTATCAAATCCTTCTGCCTTGCAATAATTGGTGCAGAGTACATATTAAATTGGCTGCCAAAAGGTACACATAACTGGAATAAATTTCTCAAGCCGTCAGAAATTGCAAATCACTTAAGAGAAAATAATGTAACGCTGCAAAACATGGCTGGCATGGAGTACAACGTAATAAAGCGTGAGTGGAATCTAACTAAAGGCGTGGATGTTAATTATATACTCTGCGGTTTGTTAGATTTAACTCTATAAAAGCACCATTTTCACTTCCAATACTTTGAAGGATCTTGGCCAGCTTTTATACAGTAGCCTTTATTAGTTAGCGCCCAACCGGAACGACAAGCATAACCTGTACCTACACGTTCATATCCAGGAGCAGCAACACACTTTCCATTCTCCAAGGTTTGACCTTTAAAAAGACAACAAACTTCTTTTTCTGTTACCTTTGTTACAATTTGAGGAGCACCAAAAAACACAGCAACAAACATACCCAGTGCGAAAAGTGCAGGCCAAGGCATTCTGCCAAATATTGCAAGTAAGCTTGAACCAATTATTACCACTGTAATCATTGGTCCACCTATTCCATGAACGTAACCTATTACATTACACATTACATCTGTTGCTCCATCAGCGTGTGCATCAAATGCATAGAAAACTATAAATAGAATTACAAGAAAATTTCTCATTGTTCTTTCAATAATCATGCCTGATTGTTTCTTATTTTAATAAAATTTCAGTAAATAGCTTTTTTCAAAAATTATGCTTAACCCAATCAATATTTATTTATTACTGCCTTTTTAATACTATAATTAACTCAGTTGATTTTTATCAAAATGCTAAACCATGGAACAATTCGAGAACTTTTACATCACCACGCCAGTATATTACGTAAACGATAAGCCGCATATTGGTCATGCATACACTTCTCTCTTGTGTGACGTGGTGGCAAGGTTCATGAAACTAGCTGGGAAAAATGTCAAATTTACCACCGGTACAGATGAACATGGACAAAAAATAGAAAAAGCAGCTAAAGCAAAGGAAATGCAGCCAAAAGAATTTACAGATGATGTGAGCGTTTCATTTAAAGAATTGGCTAAGTTCATGAATTTTGAGTATGACGATTTTATTCGCACTACGGAGGAACGTCACAAAAAAGCAGTTATAGCTTTATGGAATAGACTTGAAGAGAGAGGGCAAATATATTTGGATTCCTATTCGGGTTGGTATTCAGTTCGTGATGAAGCATTTTATCAGGAATCAGAGCTGATAGATGGCAAAGCACCAACAGGCGCAGAAGTTCAGTGGATAAAAGAAGAGAGCTACTTTTTTCGCTTGTCAAACTGGCAAGACAAATTACTGGAACTCTATAAAAATCAGCCAAGTTTTATCTTTCCTGAGAGCAGAAGAAATGAAGTGATATCGTTTGTAAGATCAGGGCTCATTGACCTCTCAATCTCTCGCACTAGTTTTAACTGGGGAATAAAAGTACCAGGTAATGACAAACACGTAATCTATGTCTGGATAGATGCATTAACCAATTATCTTACATCAATAGGTTTACCTAGTACTGAAGGTGAGGAATATAAGAGGTTTTGGGCAGAACCAGAAACACAGATTCCAGTGTCAAGCACTGGAATGACACCAAACCAAGGGAAAACGCAGATTCCAGTGTCAAGCGCTGCAAACCTAGCTGACAACTCTTTCAACGTTCATGTAATCGGTAAAGACATATTGCGCTTTCATGCTGTATATTGGCCAGCGATTCTCCTTGCAGCAGACCTACCACTGCCAAAACAAATTGCAGTTCATGGTTGGTGGTTGAACGAGGGAGAGAAAATATCCAAGTCCCTTGGTAATGTCATAGATCCAATTGGCCTCGCTCAAGAGTTTGGTGTTGATCAGCTACGCTATTTTCTCCTCAGGGAAGCAAGCTTCGGCCAAGATGGCAACTTTAGTAAGAAAAATATGATCAGCCGGATAAATTCAGAACTGGCAAACAACATAGGCAATTTAGTGCAAAGAACAATTTCATTTTTACACAAGCAATGTTCTGGAATTGTACCAACAATCGATCAAAGCCTACTTAAAGGTGAAGAAAGTCTTCCAGGTTGCAAAGCTATACTCGATCAAGTGATGAATCACCTATCAAAGTATGAATTTAACCATATCATACTTCTAATCATCAACATCTCTTCTGAAGCAAATGCCTACATAGACAAAAGTGCACCCTGGACACTAAGCAAAACTGACAGAGAGCGCATGAATTTAGTAATTTACAAGTTACTGGAATATATCAGGATAATAGGCATTTTATTGCAGCCAATCGTTCCCAAGTCAGCAGAGATGATACTAAATCAACTGCAAATTCCGAAAGAACAACGAGATTTAAAATCTTTGTGCGACGCGTGCGTAAGTTCAGGCATAACATTGCCTAAACCTACGCCGGTTTTTTTGAGGGTTGATGCTAAAGAGGAGAAATAGTGTAAAAACTATTTCTCCTGGATGGGATTATCTTTAGTTAACGACGGTGCACACCGCTGTCTACATATTCAAGTTAGGTGGCAAGTGCCTTAGTTACTTTAGCACAATATGGTTTAGTAACATCAGCACCTATCACTACTACTTCAGTCATTGCCGACTTAACCTTTCCTAGGCTCCATGCAAACCAGCCTTGACCATTTTCTTCTTTAGTTGGCTGACTTTCTGGGCTAGAAATCTCAGTACCTTTTTCATCACCAGATTCTGCATCATAAAATACATCCTGATCCTCAGAAAGACTCATTAAATAACTTTTAGCAGCATCAACATTTAAATGATCAGGTTGCTTAGGAACGTTATCAATATTCATCTGATTTTCCTGGCTAGGAGTCTCAGTTTTTAAATTTTCTTGTGTAGCCACATTCTTTTTTTCATCAGTTTGCTCTCTTAAAAATTGCCTTACCATCTTCTGTTTTTCTCTAAACAAAAAATCAAATAATATTGGAGAAAGCTCTAGCTTTGCCCCCTCTGGAATAACAATACCATTACCTTGAGATTCACTTGAAAGTTGACTAGCACCACTTGCTTGATCTGCCTTATTACCAAACATCAAGTTTTTAACACTATTCCAGTATGGTGAAAATTTTTCTGAGACCCATGAAAATTCTATTTTAGTTGATGGCATAGTATCATAAACATTTTTTAATTTATTTCCAACACTACTAATTGTCCCTTTTGCTTGTGAAATAATGGCTTGCTCTTGAGTTTGTACTTCGAAATCTCTCTTAGTAAGCTGCTGGTTTATGCTATCAAATTCTACCGCATTACCTGGCTGAGAAGCATTAATCCTTCTGGTTGCAGCCAACTCATTTTTCATTCTAAAAATCTCCCGATCTTTCTCAGAAATAGTTTTATCTTTATCTTCTATCTCTTTTGCTTGATTAGCCAGTTGAGTATTTTTTTCGGATATTTCTTTTACTTTCTCAGAAATTATTTTACCTTTAGCTTCTACTTTACTTTTTTCATCAGAAAGCTGAGCTTCCTTCTCAGAAATAGTTTTGTTCTTACTAACTGCTGCATACGAAAGTGCAATAGCTACAGCAGAAAATACAGCACCACCAATAATAAATGGAAGGCCAACACTTAATGCTGCAACTGGAGCTAAGAAACCAATATAAGGAGCTGCAGCAAACACTCCAGATGCTAATAAAGTTAAAGCAGCCAGAGTTCCAGCTATATAATAGGGTACATTGTTTTTATTCATCATCTCACGTATTATAAAATATAATACCATATATAAAAGGATTTTTAAGAAATTGTCAAGCTATCTTTACATAAAAAAATAATCAATGAACTTGGGAACAAGAAGATTGCTGTCAAGCTATGAACTATGCCTTTCCGTGTAATCTTTGAATGCACCTCTGTTAGAGTCAAAATATAGCTTCACACTGCCAATTGGTCCATTTCTCTGCTTTGCAATAATGAGCTCTGCAATGTTTCTAATTTTTTCCATTTTCTCTTGCCATTCCCGATGTTTATTGTTTCCTTCATTTGGCTGTTTTCTTAGTTCATAATACTCTTCTCTATAGAGAAACATTACTATATCTGCGTCTTGCTCTATGCTCCCTGAATCACGTAAATCAGAAAGTTGTGGTTTTTTATCATCCCTCTGCTCAACAGAACGAGAGAGCTGAGATAGTGCAACAATGGGAATATTTAGCTCCTTTGCAATTGCTTTCAAACCCTGCGTCACTTCCGAGATTTCTTGCACTCTATTTTCATTACTCCTTTTTGTTGTTCCTCTGATTAGCTGCAAATAATCAATGAATACCACTTCTACATTATATAATTGATACAGCAAGCGTATTCTGGTGCGAAGGGCACTAATTGATAGCGCAGGGGTGTCATCTATGATGAAAGGCAGTTCAGATAATTCTGTACTAGTATTGATAAATTCATGCAATTCAAAATCACTAATTCTCCCGGTTAATGCCTTATAATAACTAATCCCTGAATCTATAGTGATCAGCCTTGCAGTTAATTGCTCTGCTGACATTTCAAGTGAGAAAAACGCTACATGGTGTTGTTTATCTGCTCTTTTTTGCAACATCTTACAAGCATTAAGTGCAATGTTTAGCGCCAATGCTGTTTTACCCATAGAAGGCCTTGCAGCTAAAATTAATAAATCAGATTTTTGTAGACCACCAAGAAGCTGATTTAGATCTTGAAGTCCGGTTGTAACGCCTAGCGCTTCTGGATTATTTTTCAGTGTGCTGATCTTCTCAACTACATCTTTAATTGAACTTGCAAGTTTTATATATGTTTTCTCACCTTGTTTTTTTACTGCCAAATTGAACAATTTTGTCATTGCTTGTTCAATTTGCGCCTGTGCAGGATTTTCAATATCGTAGTTGTAGCTATCACCAACTATTTCTTGCCCGAGCTTAATTAAACATCTCCTTAAGTAAGTATCACGGATTATTCTAGTCAAATTATAAATATCAAGTGCAATACTTGCCTTCGCTGCAAGCTTTGCTAAGTACTCTACCCCGCCACACTCGGTAAACGCTTGGTCGTTCTCAAAAAACATTTTGAGGCTCAGTTCATTGGCAACTATACCGTGTTTCCTGGTTTTAGATATTTGCGTAAAAATACTTTGATGCAGTGGATCATAGAAATTTTCTGCTGTAATTGTGTCTTCAACTGCATCACAGATTCTATTATCACGAATCATTGCACCAATAAGCATCTGTTCAGCTTCTAAATTATGCGGTAATTTACATATTTCCTTATCTACACTTCTTGAACTGAGGAGATTGGCTAATTCATTCATTTTAAGTTTTGAGAGTAACTGTTGATTATTGTAGAATATTTAGTCCTAATTTGAAAGATGTAAAGGCAAAAAAATTTGACTAATTCCGTGTTGCCTATAGCATTAAAACTTAATGCCCCTGTGGTGGAATGGTAGACACGGCAGACTCAAAATCTGTTGCTTGCAAAAGCATGCTGGTTCAAGTCCGGCCAGGGGCACGTTAAATATTGGAAAGTATATATATGTTACATAAATTTTTTAATCGTTTATTTTCTATTTTTTCTTCTATAAATGTTATTCAAAAGGTAAAGAAAGATGAAAATGGGATATGTTATGTAACGGGCCTCAGGCGCTATATATCAGTATTGCTTGATTTGATTATTATCGTTTTGTTCTTGCAGTTTTGCAGCCAAGCCTTAAATCAGCTCTTTATGAACTCAGAGGATAGCAAAATATTAAGTCAAATTGCTGCAAAATCCCCAATGCAAGCACCACTGTCTGCGGAAGAAAAGACAACGCAGAGTAGACTTATAAAATTACTAATCCTAAATCAAATAAATTAAAAAATATTTATGATACTATGCCATCAGCTGAGTTTGCAAAGGATATCAAAACAGCATCTGAAAAAGCATTTACTTCTACAAAAGAAGCATTTATTAGTGGTCGTGTAACTCGTATTGTTAAAGATGGCTTAAAAGATGTTTATGGTACGTCATTTGAACCAGTAAAAAGTGCACTTAATAGCTTTGGAAGCAGCTTGAAAAACACTTGTGATACATCAATTGAGTCAGCAAAAGGGACAATTAGTAGTGTTGGAAATAAATTAAATTATTATGCTCTTTTGCTATGTAATATATATGTGGGTAAAGTTTGCTACTACACCTGGAAAACTATTATTTGGGCTTAGAGTTGTGGATGCACAAACTTTCGAAAAGATGACCCTAAAACAAGCAACAAAGAGATTTTTTTCCTTTATATTGTCAGTTGCACCATTGTTCTTGGGCTTTTTATGGTCAAATTTCAACAAACGCTGTCAAACTTGGCACGATAAGATCGCAGGCACAGTGGTTGTCACGAGTAAAAGCCTTAGAAGGCAGAGCTAAAAACTACTTGACACCCTTCGCCAGCCCCTTTATCATGATACTTAAGGTATTCATTTATCTTCAATCTGTGCAGATTAAACGACAACAGTATTACGTATTGGCGTCTTATTTTTAATTTTTTGCACTATGTGCATGCACTGGGATGACACCTCTGGGCACTGCCGTCGTAAAGGAACCAGTGTCAGCTACTCGTATGACAAAGGAGGACAGTGTCTCAGCTACTTTCATGACACCATTTGCTGTCTTTAAAAATGAATGTTCTTACAATTGTGGGTCATGCGCTTTATTAAATATTTTACTTAAAAATCTAATTTCTTATTATACAAGAGATAAGCAATTCATTGATGATGAAAAATTACAAAAAGGTGCATAGAAAGCGCCTAAGGGAGAAAATTATTTTAGATAATGGACAATCATTACTTGATTATGAGGTTTTAGAGCACATTTTATATTCAGCATACAGTAGAATTGATGTAAAGCCGATAGCAAAGAGTTTGATAGAAAATTTTGGCAGTTTGAATAAAGTTTTTAATGCTGACCTGGAAGCGCTGCAAAACGTTGATGATGTCAGCAATGCAGCGATATCTGCCATCTTTTGTGTAAAACAAGCCTTTGTTCGTTCTGCAAGAGAAGAAATAAAAAACCTGCCTGTAATCGATAACTGGGAAAAATTGCTTGATTATTTAAGAATAAGTATAGGAAGCCTCAATAAGGAAAATTTTCGTGTCATCTATATGAATAAAAAGTATCGTCTAATAGCGGAAGACCTGCAAAATATTGGTACAGTAGATCAAACTCCTCTTTATGTCAGAGAGATCATCAAGCGCGCACTTTTGATTGGTTCAATATCCATTGTAATATCTCACAATCATCCAAGCGGAGATACACAACCTTCAAATAGCGATATATCTCTCACTAGACAACTAGCAGAAGCTTGCCAAAGTATAGGAATAGAATTAATAGACCACATTATTATTACATTCAGTAGCTATTTTAGTTTCAAGGAAAATAGGTTGTTGTGAAAGCCTTTATAGCTACAGTAACTTAGATTTACCGACAATCGTCATTCCGCTACGTGTTAGCGGCTAAGAGATACCGTGACGGGATGACGTAGGGGTTGCCGAGAACTTGTCATTCCAGTGCTTGACACTGGAATCCAGTTTTCTTTACAAATTCACCAAAAGTGCTTCATTCTATAACGCAAAACCCATACTCACCAAACCCAATGCATTACTTGCAATTAAGTTTCCTGGATCCAAGTAGTCAGGGCACTGGGATGACACCGTCATAAAGGAACCAGTGTCAGCTACTTTCATGACACCCTTCTGGTAGGCCCAAATCGCAATGTTCGTACAGTTGTGGAATGAATCGCGGTATGACGGTTCGCGGTGGTATGACGTAGTAGCTATTTCTTGCAATCAAGTTTCGTTAAAAGTCAGATTGAATGGTTAAATCTTCCACCCAAATAACCACGCACTCTACTTGCTTGTTTGGATATATTTCTTGTACTAAGGTTTTATAGATTAACATCTGTTTTTTTATTTCATTTAATAAGGAAACAGAAACGTTACGGTGTGACTTGTAGTCAATTATGATTGCTTTATCTTGCGTTATGCATAGCCTATCTAGTCGTACTAATACTGGTTCGCCATCGATTATTCCACTCAGTGTAATCTCTGATTTGCCTCCTAAGTCAAACAAATAGCCATATTTTTCATTAAAGGCCAATATTTTACTGTAAATTTCATCCTTATCTTCACTGGTGTTGATGTTATCAAGGTATTTTCTGACCCAATTTTTTCTCCTTTCTTTTTCTATCTTGGGCATATACTGCAATATGCTGTGAATTATTAGGCCTCTTGCATAACCATCTGTCATCCCAGTGCTCTTTTTTTTGTCATTCAAGTAGCTAGACACTGGCTTTTTTTCTCTAGGTTCCAGCGTTACGTGCTGGAATGACATTGATAGGTTTGGCGGAAGAGAAATGACCGGAACGTCAAAGTAATCACGTTTTTTATAAATGTAAGGGTAGTTTGCGTTCACACATAGCACTTCAACTTTTTCTTTAAATATTGGCTGTAAGCATGCTTGTTTCTTTTCATATGATGTTCCATACTGAGTGATTAAATCATACCAAGAGCCCTTTTGCACTGCCTCTTTGCTTAAGATGTATAACTCATCTTCAGCACGCGTGAGTGCTACGTATAATAAACGCAAATATTCATTATAATCCTCTAGTTTTTTCTCTCTTTTTACTTGATCACAATAAGCATTGTTGTTTTTTCTACACCAAAATGGCACTTCCATTCCATCAAAGATGATACTTTCATTGCTTCTTGGCACCGTATTTGTATCAACCAAAAATACTATGGGAGCTTGCAGGCCTTTTGATTTGTGAATCGTCATTATTCGCACAGCATTGCGTTCTGATTGCATATCATTCTTAATCTCCGGATTATTCTCCTTGATCCATTGAACAAACGCTTGAAGAGATGGGTTTTCAAATTGCAACACAAGGTTCATAAATTCGTCTAGAACCTCAAAGCACTCAAGACCTAGCCTTGCAGCAAATTTCTTCTTACCTGTGCGCAATATATGTGTAAATAGTGCAAGAGGAGACTCTATGCGAGATAAGTTAATGAGATAGTTTAATTCACTATAGATAACCACAGAATAATCCTGAATTCTTTCCCATAGTGAATGCTCCTTACGGTCGTATGCAATGTTAAATAAATCATCCTCGGTGAAATTAAATAGCGGTGATTTTAAAGCATTTGCAAGAGCTAAATCATTTGCCTGGAGGAGTAAAAATTCGGCCAAAGCTATTAAGTCCTGCACGGCTATATAGTCCATAATTCTAAAATAATCCCGGCCTACAACTGGCACATTTGCTTTTTTAAGTTCGCTTATTATGTAATCAACTAACACGTTTCGTTGTCGCACCAAAATCATAATGTCTCTTGGCTCTATATGGCGATCTTTAGCGACTAAAATCCGCCCTTCGTTTAACCAATTGTGAATTCTGTTAGCTATTGTTTGAGCAAGTAATCGATCTGCTATTGTATAACCTTCCTTGCATGTCAGAGGAATTTGTAAAGCTCGCTGTTCTTTCTCTTTGCGCCTTGGTAACGCTGGCCAAATTTCAATATATCCTTGGTCATTTTCTCTATGTGGAACATGTTTTATTTCATTATCATTAAAAGATATTTCTGCGCGGAAGTTATTAAATATTCTATCTACAAGCATCAAAACTTCTGGAGTTGAGCGAAATGACTTTTCAAGTTGGCATGATATCCAATCTCTAACACCAGTTTTCGTATGAAAGTATTGTTGCATATAGTTGAATAGATGGGGATTTGCTCCTTGAAATCTGTATATTGATTGTTTTACGTCACCAACTACAAATAAGGTTCGCTTTTCATCATTACCGGCAAAAAATTCATCGCAGAGATTTGTTATAATTTTCCACTGGCTGATGCTATTGTCTTGTGCCTCATCAACAAGGATGTGATCTATTTTTTGATCCAAGTTAAACAATATCCAATCTTTATAGTTTGGATTGCTGAGAAGATTTGTTGCTAAGCCAATTATATCATTGTAGTCAAGCAGTGCATTTTTTGATTTTTCGCTACTGTATAGATCAACATATACTTTAAATATACCAAGTAAGCTACTGGTTCTCTTGAATATTTGATAAGAGTTCATGTCTCTTATATGGGTAAATACTACATTCTGAACGCTCTCTATTATTTGCTCTGCATCTTTGAATTTCTCCAAAATACTTTTTGTTGCAATGGATGATATGCTCTTTTTTTCGTGCGATTCTGATTTTAGAAATACCTTGGCTAGGTTTTCTATTTTGGTGTCATTCCACTTTATTCCGGTGTCATCCGAGTAGCTGACACTGGTTCTTTTTTTCTGGATCCCAGCTGGGATGACAGTAGAATAAAGTATTTCACTATAACTCTGATCTCTTTTACTGCCTTCACTTAATATCTCGGCTAGTCTTCCCACGTGCTCAATTGTTTCACTCTGTAAGTCATGAATTCCATCTGGGGCGCTCAATTTATCTTTGATATATTTCGAATCATTTGCTGACATCGATCTTTTTACACATAAAGTATAAAGCAAATCGCGTAGTTTATTTTCATCAATTTCAGTTGCAATAAGGTTGATATCATCCTGCACAGTTTCGTTATGAAGCACTTTATTGAATATGAGTGAATGTAATTCTTTACATTCACTCAGCGTGCAATTTGGAGCAATGCCAGCTTCTATGGGAAAGCTGGAAATTAATTTGTAACAGAAAGCGTGTATGGTTTGTATAGTTAGACCAAGATTTTCCAGTTCAGAGAAAAGCCTTCTTGCTCTTGTTAAATAATCTTTATTTTTTCTGGATCCCAGTGTCACGCACTGGGATGACAAGTAGGGGTACATCGGAAAGAAATCTAGTTGTTCCAGATCCATTATTAATTCACTATCTGAACATATTGCCCACTTACTGAGTATGCTGTGAATGCGATTCTCCATCTCGTTTGCTGCAGCATTGGTGAATGTTAAGCAAAGAATATTTCTTTTGTTTTCTAATAAAAGTCTCAATACTCTGTCTATTAAGATTTTTGTTTTGCCTGTACCAGCGGACGCATTTACCCACACAGAGAAATTAGGATTTATGGCATTTGATCTCATCAGAAGTGCGAGAACCTTATAAAAGTTGACTAGAATAGCATTATACATATAATGTAAAAATAGTGTTAGTGAAGATATATAATGAAAAGTTTTTGTGTAAAGGCGCCTGCAAAAATCAATCTTTTTTTGCATGTTGTAGACAAAAAAGAAACAGGGTATCACTTGATTGAAGGTTTATTTGTCTTTGCTAATCTCTCTAATTTTTTGGAAATAAAAGTAGGTGAGAAGGATTCTAGATACGATAACTCTACAGTTGAATTTATAAACTCCGAGTCTAGAATAAATAACCAGTATAACACTGTAATGAAAGCGGTTAATCTGCTGCTTAGGCATGCTCCTGTACGCACTAAAGTCACTGTAAAGGTTGTAAAAAACATACCAATTGCTGCAGGACTTGGTAGCGGATCCTCAGATGCTGGAGCTGTGGTACGTACGCTAGGGAAGCTGTGGGAGATTGATAGGACGATTTTAAATGAAATAGCCTTAAACGTTGGTGCTGATGTTCCCGCAAGCGTAGATAGCAAGCCAGTTTTTGTTAGAGGTATTGGCGAAGAATTATGCCACATTAAAAAATTCTCTTTACCTACAAATGTGGTGCTTGTGAAACCGAAAAAAAGGTTTTTGAGTACACCAGAGGTATTTTCCAAACATGAAGGAAAATTTTCTGAGCCAATTAAATGGAGCGATGACGCTGAAAAGGATTTGTTGAAGCTTCTTAAAGAGACGAGAAACGATCTTCAAGAAATAGCAATAAGCTTTGTACCTGAAATTAAGGATGTGATATCAACACTTGAGTCACAAGAAGGCTCTATACTTTCTCGCATGTCAGGCAGTGGTGTATCATGTTTTGGAATATTCGATAGTGAGGAAAATGCAAAAGCTGCTGCAGTTAATATCGGAAAAAAGCAACCAGAATGGTGGGTATGTGACACTCAATTAATAGTTTGACTTATGCCCTTAATTTCCGAGAATAAAAATCTTATAAATGGTTACAGGGAAGGAAAATTTTTGGTGAATAATAGAGAATATTGCGGCTCAATTATAATTTTTCCTGAAAAGGTGATTAAATTGAAAGAAAGTGATATAAATAGCAAGGAACATTTTAAATCTTTTTTAACAGAGGAAATAGAAATTTTGATAATAGGTACTGGTAAAACACGCAATATACTAAGTTCTTCAGTGAAGTCCTATCTTATGGAACAAAAAGGTTTAAATTTTGAATTTATGACAACAGGTTCTGCATGCAGAACCCATAACGTTTTAATATCCGAAGATAGATTTGTTGTCAGTTATCTAATAGCCATATAGCATGCTTACCCAGGACTTTTTCATCAATAGTCTAGTTGCAGTAGTTGTAATTAGCCTAGTAACAGGCGCTTTAGGATCGTTTATGATATGGCAAAGGTTATCTTATCTTGGTGATAGTTTGTCCCATTCTTCGTTGCTTGGTGTTGCACTTGCTTTAATCTTTAAGATTAGCCCATCGCTTAGCATAATGCTCATTGCAATTACATTTGCTATACTACTTTCTCTTAATTTTAACAGATTATATTCTGCTGATACGATATTGAACATTGTTACCAATGTAGTTTTATCATCGAGTTTAATACTTATGTCTTTTCTTCCATCTGGCAATAATAGTATTATTAGCTCACTGTTTGGTGATATATTAACGCTCGATCAAAGTGATATAGTATTGATTTTTTTAACCTCTGCAGTAGTTACTTTGATATTAATATTTAGATGGCGTTATTGGTTAATGATTTCAATTAATCAAGATTTAGCAGTAGTTGAAAAAATTAATGTTACCTTTGTTAGACTAGAATTTTTAATCACTCTTGCTATATTTATAGCAATTGCTGCCCAACTAATAGGAATATTACTCATTGCTGCATTTTTGCTAATACCAGCAGCATCTGCAAGGCTCATTTCGAAAACTCCAATGCAGATGATTATTGTTGCAACAGTTTTTTCTGTGATCTCTGGGATATCAGGTCTCATGTTATCTGCAAGTTTTGATTTGTTAACTGGACCTGCAATTATACTTGTTGCAGCGGTATATTTAATTATCGCTTATTTTATAAGGCTAGTATTAAGCAGGTTGGCTTAATTTTGATCTCGAATGTTAATAATTTTGTAATATACTCATTATAAAACATCACTATCTTAGCACAAAATAGTTTTTGCTATACTATTATTTATATGCTAATGATAAGTTGTTAATTTTATGGAGTAAGCAATATGAGCGAAGAAGGATTTTTTTCCAAATATATATCTCAACCTGTGAAAAAATTTTATAATTATATTACAGGAAAAACAGAAGAGTCAGATGATGTAGCAGGTGATGTGCATAATATTGCACAAGGAGACTCAGAGTCTTTGGATACTCATGTACAGTCAAATGAGAATGATATCATATAGATAGCATGAGGGTCACACCATCCAAAGTTAAAAAATTCCTAGAGAAACCTGATGCTTTACGTGGTGTGTTAATTCATGGAAGTGATAACAGTAGGGTTGATTTTTATGTACAAGAAATAATTGCTAATTTGGGTGAGTATTCAGTTCAGGTGATGGATTTTGCAATAGTGAATAAGTCACCCAGTTTACTGTTTTCTGAATTGGCAAACGTTTCGATGTTTACCAGCAAAAAATTAATTAAGCTGATAAATGTGAGTGGAGGTATATCCAAAGAGTTAAAAAACGTATTGGATTATAACGCAAGTGGTCACTATGTAATGATGGTAGCAAGTGATCTTCCATATAATTCTGCGACTAAAAGTTATATGGAGAGTTCAAAAATTTTTGGTGTGATTGCTTGCTATAAGGACAGCAACAGCAATCTTTATGACATTATATCAAGTTACTTAAAACAAAATGATATAAAATGCACAAATGAGATAATCTACCATTTGCAATCTTACTTTAATCATAGCAAGCTGCCTATATGTTCAGAACTTGAGAAGTTAGTTTTATACTTAGGGGAGAGAAAAGACCTAAAACTTACTGATATAGAATTATGCTTTTCAACTTCCGGCAACGACTATGCTACACTTGATGATTTATGTTCTGCCATAGCAAGTAAAGATATGTTGCGCTTCATTAGAATTTCTGATGCATTGGTATCGCAAGAAAATTTTTCACCGATAGCGCTAATTCGCATTATATCAAATTATTTCCTACGCCTTGAAAACGTTTTGCTGTCAGTGCAAGGTGGAATGAGTGAGCAGGCTGCGATTGATCAGCTAAGCCCTCCATTGTTTTTTAAACAATTGCAGAGTTTTAAATCTCATTTGAAAAGTTTGCAACTTTCAGAACTTAAGAAGATCTTGGAAAAATTGATAAGCTTAGAAGTTACCTGTAAAAAAACTGATTTAGATCATAAAATGATTTTTCAACATGCACTGACGGGTAGCTGACTACTCGGATCCAGCCTTTCTTATAATTTCATCAAAATGTTGTATTTTAACATAAAATAGCTGCTTTTATGCCTACCAAAATTCATTCTTTAGTGTGTGTCTCACAAGTATTCTTTGCTAATAGGATATTTTCGAATATAATTGAATATAACTAGATAAAAATACAGATATGTTTGACATTTCAAAAATTGTAATAACACCTGAAATGTTAAAATTAGTTGCTGAAATTGATGAATTTAAAGGAGCATGGCAATTGTTTGGTAATTTAGCTCCAGAACGTTTACAAATGCTCAAGAAAATTGCAACAATTGAAAGTATTGGTTCTTCTACTCGTATTGAAGGGGCAAGATTATCAGACCGTGAAGTTGAGCAATTACTATCCAAACTTGATACACGCTCATTTCGTTCTCTAGATGAACGAGAAATAGCCGGATATGCGTATGTGTGTGAAGAAGTATTTCAAAACTTTAACAAGATGCCATTTACAGAAAACACTATAAAACAGTTTCACATCTGGCTTTTACAATTTTCATATAAAGATCAAAGGCACATGGGAGAATATAAAAAATTCCCCAATCATGTTGAAGCGTTTGATGAATCTGGAAAAAGCTTGGGCATAGTTTTTGAAACAGCCTCTCCATTTGAGACAGCAACACAAATGCAAGAACTTATTTATTGGACTAGCCAGCAATTAGAGGTGAAATCGTTACACCCTCTATTAATTATTGGCATTTTTATAGTTACTTTTTTAGCTATTCATCCCTTCCAGGATGGAAATGGCAGATTATCACGCATTCTCACAACTTTCTTGTTACTAAAGTTAGGGTATATCTATGTACCTTACAGTTCCCTTGAAAGTAATAAGGAGAGTTACTACTTAGCTTTGCGTCGTACTCAACAATCCTTGAAGACGAGCAGCAATGATTTTAATCCATGGCTTATGTTCTTTTTAAGGTCACTACAAAAGCAAAAATTTTATCTTGAACAAAAGGTGTCACATGAAAAAGTGTTAAATCTCTATTTACCACCACTTTCTGCTGAAATACTAGCACTACTCAGCAAACATGGACGTCTTACAATTAAGGATTTGGAAAATATTACTAAAGCAAACTGCAATACCTTAAAGAAGCACGTATCTAATCTCGTAAAGAGTAATCACATTACTCAGCATGGAAAAGGCAGAGCAACCTGGTATGTAATATAGAGCTCAATAGGATATGTATTCATTTTGAATTGTTAAATTATTCAGCTATAGAATATAGATCACAGCTGTACAAACATTGTAGTTTGAGCCCACTAGATCCCAGTGCCCTATTCTTGTCATCCCAGTGCCTTCTCCTGTCATCCCAGTGCCCAGACACTGGGATCCAGAAAAGTTTGCTTGTAAGCAAGCAAACTAGCATAGAAAGTGGTTACAACGTTTTCGATGAGATTGCAGAAAGGCTAGATTCCAGACTGGAATGACATCGTTCACTATGTACCATATTGCAATAGTTGTGGTCAAGGCACTGGGATCTGAAATTGCAGTGTTCGTACAGCTATAGAATATAGATCAGAAGTGACAGAGCTTAAAAAAAGGCCTAACATTCTTAATAAACGTAAAAAGTTTTATGAAAATCAGAGTTGGAGTAATAGGCTGCTTAGGCAGAATGGGCAAAAAAATACTCAATGAATTAATTACAAATACCAAAGTGGAAATAGCAGGTGCTGTTGCCCGTTCAGGTAGTAAGTACATAGATTCAGATATTGGACCAATTATAGCCAATCTAGGAATTAAAGTTACAAGTTCTATTAGTGGCATATTTGAGTCATCTGACGTTGTAATAGATTTTACAACTAAAGAATGTATGTTAGACTGCCTTAAAGCAGCTGTAAAATTTAAAACACCGCTGGTTAGTGGCACAACTGGAATAGAAGGTGTCGATTTGAAAGAATATGCTGCTGAAGTTCCAATATTATGGTCAGCAAATATGAGTGTTGGGGTTAATGTGTTGCTGAAATTGGTAAAAAAAGCTGCTGAGCTTTTAGGTAATGAATATGACGTTGAGATTTGGGAAATGCATCATAACTTAAAAAAGGATTCACCATCTGGAACAGCTATAGAACTTGGCAAAACAATTGCTAACGCTTCAAAAGTGGATTTTCAGTCCAATCAATATTTACATAGTGGTTCAAACATAAGGAAAAAGGGGGGAATAGGTTTTGCAGTATCTCGTGGAGGTGGAGTAATAGGAGATCACAGCGTGATGTTTGTTAATTCTGATGAACGGATAGAACTAAACCACAAAGCAATTGATCGCACAACATTTGCTAGAGGAGCTGTTCAAGCAGCAGTATGGCTATACGAAAATAAAAGAGAAATTCCGGGGCTCTATTCAATGCAGGATGTGATATGAGCAATACACGTGCCTCTGTTAAAGATTTAAATCTCTGGTACGGCTCTAAGCAAGTTTTATTCGATATAAATTTGAATATTTATAAAAGAAAAGTTACTACTTTTATCGGACCATCCGGGTGCGGTAAATCAACATTTTTGCGTTGTTTTAATCGTATGAATGACTATGTACCAGGTTGCAAAACTGTTGGTGAATTAGATATCGATGGGCTGGGTGATATATATTCACGCGATATGGATGTTGTACTACTTAGAGCAAAAGTTGGTATGGTATTTCAAAAGCCAAATCCTTTTCCAAAATCAATATATGATAATGTTGCTTGTGGGCCAAAATTGCATGGTATGGCGAAGGATAAGCAAAAATTGAATGAGATGGTGGAAAATAGTTTAACCAAGGTTGGTTTATGGGAAGAATTGAAGGACAGATTGCAAGATAGCGCACTCAATTTATCCGGTGGCCAACAACAGAGGCTATGCATCGCTCGCGCAATTGCAGTGAAGCCAACTATTTTATTAATGGATGAACCGTGCTCTGCTCTTGATCCAATGGCAACCAATGCAATCGAAAATCTTATACAAGAGCTGAAATTAAGATTTACTATAATTATGGTGACTCATTCAATGAAGCAAGCTAAAAAGTTATCTGATAGTGTAATTTTCTTTCATAATGGCAGAATTGTTGAGTCTGGAAGCACTCAAGAAATATTCGAAAATGCTCAATCTCCCTTAACAAAGGAGTATATCCTGGATCATTAAATTTCTGACCTTACCCAGAAAAAGTGGAGAGAAAGAAAGGAGTTTTTTCGGGTAAAATAAAATTTTGAAGGATTAGAAATGGCAAGAGAATATAAGGCA
The DNA here is from genome assembly GCF_017869155.1 of Wolbachia endosymbiont of Ceratosolen solmsi. Classification (NCBI taxonomy): domain Bacteria; kingdom Pseudomonadati; phylum Pseudomonadota; class Alphaproteobacteria; order Rickettsiales; family Anaplasmataceae; genus Wolbachia; species Wolbachia endosymbiont of Ceratosolen solmsi. The sequence continues at coordinate 822,111 of NZ_CP054598.1, read as the reverse complement.
GAATTCAAATTGGAAGCTGTTAAGCTGACAAATGAACAAAGAAAGGTAGGTCAACCAGTTGCAAAAGTAGCAAGAGATCTAGGAATAAGGGATAGTGTATTAGGAAAATGGATGAAGAAATATAACGAAAAAAAGTCAGCGGCAAATGCATTTCCAGATGTAGCACCTTATGACAAAGAGAGATTTGATTTACAGAAAGAGTTAGCAAAAGTAACAAGAGAAAGAGACATTTTAAAAAAAGCCCTGGCCAGTCAAAAAGAGTAAAATATTTTTTCATAAAAGAGCATAGTAAACACTATAAAGTGCAGGAATTATGTAGGGTTTTCTGCTAGTGGCTACTATAAGTGGACTACAAGGAAAATAAGCAGTAGAGAATCAGCAAATAAAGAGTCATTAGCAGATATTCAAAAAATATATCAAGCTTCTAAATGTAGATATGGAGCTCCTAAAATTCATTCTGAATTAAAGGCTTTGGGTAAAAGTTGCAACTTAAAAACAGTGCAAAGTATTATGCAGAAAAATGGTATTCAGGCTATATTGAGAAGAAAATTTAAAATTAAGAAACAACAAACGGACAGTAGCTCCCAATATATTAGACCAAAACTTTATTGTCGATCAACCAAATAAAGTATGGGATTACTTATATAAAAACCAAAGAAGGATGGCTATATTTGGCAACAATAATCGATCTATATTTACGCATGGTAGTTAATGAGCAGTTCAATAAATTGGTTATGGACTCTTTATTAATGGACGTTAACAAGCGTAAACCTGCCAAAAATCTACTATTACATAGTGATAAAGGTTCACAATATACTTCGCAAGGTTATCAATATCTCTTAGCTGTAAAGAATATAGATGAGTCATAAAGGTTGTTGTTACAACAATTCTGTTGTGGAAAGCTTCTTTAGCTCATTGAAAAGAGAAATACTTATTGATACTTCACAACACTCTGCTCAACAAACTAGAACTGCAATATTTGAATACATAGAAATTTTTTATAACAAACAACGTCACTATTAACTATTGCATTCCAGAACAATTTGATGCATCATTCTTTTTGTAAAAAACATTCCAAACTTTCTCTCCACTTTTTCTGGGTAAGGTCACTTTTCCACTGATCATATTTAATCGCCATAACTTTACTCCTACTTTAACAATATTTTAATTATCATATATTATGGCAAGAAAGTCAACCCTACCTAATTTTGCTTAGTAAGCACACTAACTATGAAACAATCTATATTACCATCAAAAACAGAATTTATATTGCCCACTTCATGTCCGGTTCTTAAATCCTTCACCATTTGATATGGATGCATAACGTACGATCTGATCTGATTACCCCAGCCTATATCGCATTTTTTACCATATTCTTCAGCCATTTTCTGTTCTTTTTTTTCCAGTTCAATTTGGTATAAACGTCCTTTAAGTAATTTCAATGCCTCATCTTTATTTCTGTGTTGAGAACGACCATTTTGGCATTGAACTACAACACCAGTTGGAATATGCGTAATGCGTACCGCACTTTCAGTTTTGTTCACATGCTGACCGCCTGCTCCAGAAGCTCGGTAGGTGTCGATCTTTAGATCCTTTTCATCCACAGCAATATCAATTGAATCTTCTATCACTGGAGTTACTCCTACACTTGCAAAACTGGTATGACGTTTACCATTTGCATCAAACGGCGATATTCTAACCAGCCTGTGAATTCCACTTTCACTTTTTGCCCACCCATAAGCTTTTTCTCCAACGATTTTTATCATTGCAGACTTTATACCAACTGACTCTCCTTCTAATTTTTCTACAACTTCAACTTTAAAGTTGTGATAAATTTCTGCCCACCTTATATACATGCGCATCAGCATTTCAGCCCAATCATTGCTCTCGGTTCCGCCAGCTCCTGAGTGGATTTCTAAAAAGCAGTTATTATTATCTGCTTCACCAGTAAATAAGGACTCTGTTTCTTTATACTTGATTAATTTCTCTAGCTTAGCTAATTCATTTTCAACTTCAGAGAAAAATTCTTCATCATTTTCATCAATAGCAGACTTCATTAAGCTGATGGCATCGTTGTAATCGCTTTCCAGCTTTAAAAACGACTCTACGTCATTCTTAATTTTAGAACGTTCTTTTAAAACTTCTTGTGCTTTTTGGTTATCTTGCCATAGGTCATCATTCGACGCTTGGGAGTCAAGCTCTTCAAGGTGCAACTTTAATTTTTCTATGTCAAAGACACCTCCTGATAAGAGAAATACTTTTATTTAAGCTTTGAAAGTGTTCAAGAATTTCTGGATAAGTTTTCATTATACTTTAGATTTTAATATATTTACTATCAATAACAATAACAGTAAACAAAATAGAAATTTAACCATATGATAGTTAATTTAAATAATTTCATTATACTTTAATGTTTAAGGAAATCAAGCGCGTATATTTATTAAAAAATAAGGTAAAGTAATGAATATTAAAATAAGTTCTCATTATGGTTTAGACAAAAAGGCTATTGATGACTTAATAGAGTCACTTGATAACGAGGAGCTAGAGAATGTTTGTAGTATTGTAAAAACGATAGATAGCGTTCAGTTAGCTTATTTTTTATCTACTTCAATCAGTGATCACAGGGAGAAATTAGTTAATATCCTCGATCAACATTTGTTAAGTGATGCCCTAGTGCATGTAGTGCCAGATTTACAAATAGAGATCATAGAAACATTGGGAATAGAAAATACAGCAAAGTTACTAATGCTCCTTGATGTAGAAGATATAGTAACCATAGTGAAAGATTTAGATAGAAAGTCTGTAGAAAATATACTTTACTATTTGCCCAGCAAAACTCAGAAATCGGTAGAGGAGTTGCTATCATATCCAGAAGAAAGTGCAGGAAGGTTAATACATAAAGATATGGTTATAGCTCCATATTATTGGACAATAAATCAACTGACAGAATTTGTGTGCAACTATAAAAAAATACCAGAAAAATTTCACCAGATATTCATTATCAACTCAAAATTAGAGCCTATAGGCAGTGTTAATTTAAATAAGGTAATATCTCACTCAGGAGACACAATAATAAAAGAGATAATGGATCATGACATAAAAATCATTAAAACTGGAGTAGACCAAGAGGAAGTAGCAAGAATATTTAAAGATTACTCTCTATTATCGGCTCCGGTAGTAAATAAGAATGGTAAAATTATTGGTGTGATCTTAATTGAAGATGTGATAAAAGTTGTTCAACAAGAAACAGAAGAGGATGCACTCAAAATAAGCGGTGTATCTTCTAAAGCCGATATAAATGCCCCTATACATAAAACTATAATTAAAAGGCTACCTTGGTTACTGTTTAACCTCTTAGCTGCAACAATGTGTTCCATAGTAGTTGGCTTTTTCGATGATGTAATAAAGAGTTTTATAGTGCTGCCAGTAATCATGCCGATAATTGCATCAATGAGCGGAAATGCAGGATCCCAAACAGTAACGCTAACCATCCGGGCAATCGCAACAAAATATCTAACTGAGCAAAATGCAAAAAGAATACTGATGAAAGAATTTTTAATAGGTCTTATAAACGGGGTGATCTTATCTACTATTTCATTAGTAGTGTTAGCAATAAGGTTTCACAACTTCAAAGTGGAGATGATTTTTGTGGTCTCCATGATTATGATGTCAATTATTGCAACGTTCATCGGAACTTTCATTCCTATAATGCTTCATCGCTTAAAGTCTGACCCTGCCGTTTCTTCTTCAATCCTAACATCGGCAACAACTGATATTCTCTCAGCTTTTATATTTCTTGGTTTAGCTACGATCTTTTTATTAAATAGCTAATACTATCTATAGCTATACCGCCGCGAACCGTCATGCCGCGATTCATTCGCGGTATCTCTTAGCATAGATCCCGCTAACAAGTAGCGGGATGACGAGAAAGGGGCTACTTGGATGACATTCTTCCTGGTGTGCCCAAATCACAATGTTCGTACATCTGTGGATTTATTCGCGGTATAGATATCGCTAACGAGTAGCGGAATGACGGTTTTTCAAATTGTCGTAAGTCAGTTTAGCTATAATATCAAGTTTCACCAACTATTTCTCTCTATTAAATAAGAATAAATTACCTATACAAAAATAGATTGGCAATATTTCAAGTCTGCCAAGCAGCATTAAAAACGATAGAAATAATTTTACTTCATTACTGAAAGAGGAATAATTACCCGAAGGACCTATTAAATTACTAAATCCCGGGCCAGAGTTTGTAAGCGTTGCAGAGACTGAACTGATGCTAGTTATAAAGTCTGCATTGCTTAAGTAAGACATCACTATTGATGAAATGGTAAACGTTAACATGAAAATTGCAAAAAATATAAAGACAGAGTGAACTTCATCATTCTCCAGAATTTTTCCATTGAATTTTACTCCATTGTCTGCATCAGGGTTTAATAAAAGGTAAAAGTAATTTCTTATAGACCTTAAAAGAACAATCAAGCGGAAGATTTTGACACCACCACTTGAAGAACCGCTACATCCACCAACAAAGGTTAGAAAAAAAGCTAAGACTGAAATGAAACTCCAATCTATATGATTACAGATTGCATAACCAGTTGACGTAATCAAGGAAGTGATGGTAAATGTGCTGCATCTAAATGATAATGACACTCCTAAATCAACATTTTTATACAACCAAAAACAAGCAAATAAAGATGAGATAGTAGCTATCTTAACAAAGTAAGAGACCTGTTCATCATAGCAAATGTCTAACCGTCTTATAATTTTTAAATAGCTAAGAAAAGGCAGAGAACCCAAAATCATAAAAACGATCGTTATGGCTTCTAGTATGGGATTATTATAGTGCCCTATAGAATCATTATAGTTAGCAAATCCACCAGTTGATACAGCAGACATTCCGTGACATATTGCATCAAATAGTGGCATACCAGATAGATAATAGGAAAATATGCATAACAAAATTAAGCCATAATATATTGCCGTAACATGAATCACTACGCTTCGCGTGTTCGGCAACTTCCTTTTGGTAGCATCTGAATATTCAGAATAAAGTAAATTATTTAGGCTGAGAACCTTAAACATAGGAAAAACTGCAATTCCTAAAGTGATTACACCAAAACCCCATGCCGTGTAGCATTGCTCTCCACAGCAGTATTCCTGGAGATTGTTTTTCAATATCATTAAATATAGTTGCCCCTGTGGTTGTGATGCCAGATATCGTTTCAAACAATGCATCAACATAGCTCAGATTATCAAAATAGAAAGGAATAGCTGCAAACAGAGACAAGGCAATCCAGGTGCAACTAGTAATCGCAAAAATTGCTGGCATTCCATGCAATCTACTTAATTTACCGAGTAAAATAAAAATTGCGCCAGATGTGCAGGTAATTATGAATCCAGCGAAAAAATTTTTCCATTCGTAGCTGAGATACTTATTGGTAATAGCAGGAATAAGCATTGCTAAGCTAAATAGCAATAGGAATATTCCCACAATAAATGCAATTGAACGTAAAGTTTGTAAACGTTGATGATTTTCATAGAGTTACTTCCTCGCTATACAAAGCCATAAAAGCTACTCTAACGTCAAGCATTTTGTTGGCCTTTATTAACAGTTATTAACAATATACTTGATTTACTTGTAAATATGTATGATAATTAAATTTTTATTAGAGGTAAGATATGGTTGAATTAACTGATGCACAAGAAGAAATTCTAGGTTCATTAAGACAGGCAGTCAGGAATGACAATTTTCAAGAAGTCCAGAACGTACTCAACAATAAGGAACATAATGATATACAAGCAGTTTTGAGCCACGAGGGGACTATGACTAGTGACAAAGGTACCATTTAAATGATGTTATTGGCTGTACTAAAACTAGCGTTAACACTAAAGTAGGGATCATTGAACTAATTTGGAAGGAAGCTGATCAAAAACTCGTGATTTTTTGTGTGATTACAAGGTAACAAAATCTTTTGAAGATCAACCATATTTTACGGATACAATAGATGATCTTAAACGCTTTCAAGGAAAATTTGACCCTCATAGCACAGAATATTTTGCTCTTGTACAAGTTGTTCAAAAAATAGAAGATCACAAGTGGGTAATGGATCTTGATTCCAACTTACAAGAAGCAATAGAAAACCTTGATATTGATCAAGTTAAAGCAGCATTAGAGAATTGTGGTGAAGATGTAGAAAGGGTTTTAGAGCGAGAGAGGTATATTGGAGTAGTGGAAGAGTAGATGCCCTTTTAGTTTATCCTCTGAAAGTTGAATATAGTGAAGAATTGAACCAAGAAGATGTGGAAAAGATAAAAGAAAGCTTTAAATTAATGTTTGATGCTGCTTCTCCAGGGCTCCTTGGGTTCGAGCCCAATGGAAATAACTATGTAATGGATAAACTTACATGTGCACAAAAACGTTTTGCTAAAATACCTGGAGTAGGTGAGCAATGCTTTCAAGATTTGATTCAAGAATTTGAGGAAAAACTTAGTAAAAATGAACTAGATAATGCCAAGATTAATGATCAGATAGCATGGGATAAAGAGTATGCGACTCGATTTTCACAAGAAATCAATCAGGATCCGTCTGAGAATGATGATCTTAACTTTATAGATGACACTGATCTAGATCAAAACACCGTAAACTCTGCACCAACTGCAGACAACAAAACCCCAGAAAAAAACGATACAAACTTCTGGAGTGAACACAAAGGGAAGATCGCTCTGGGCGTTGTTGAACTATGCGTAGTTGGTGCTATTGCAGCCTATGTGCTGGCATATCCTGTAGTTGCATTAGTTTTAGAAGTTTTAGCAGTTTCAGCATTGGCTGTACTAGCTTATATTGGAGGAGTTTGTGAGAAATCAGAAAGCCCAAATACGAAAAGCTCGGACCCGGTTGTTTCTGGGGTGTTGCAACAACGCAGAACTGTCTAATTAGTAATCCATTGTCATCCCAGCGCGCCGCGCTGGGTCTGACTACGCTAGAACAAAGAATATAAAAGAAACGTTGCCGTCACGTTATATCATAAACCTTTGCTGAAGCTTTCTTTATATCTTCACTTGAAAGTGGAATTAGACCAAGCCTAGATAGGTACCCATCTTCAATGCCGATCGAATCTATAATTTCTTTTATGAATTCTCTTAATCCATCAACAGTATCCAGGTGTTCTTTCTTTATATAAAGGTATAGAGGTCTTGCTAATATATATTTTCCCGATGATATATTTTCGTAAGTTGGCTCAATTCCTGCAATTGTGCTCCCTTGTATTTTATCTTGATTCCTCATTAAAAAGCTAAAACTAAATATCCCTAAAGCGTTCTTGTTACTTTTCAATTTTTGTATTATTATGTTTTCATTAATTCCAACTTCTATATACCTTCCGTCATCCCTTATATTACCACATGCTTTCTTTCTTTCTTCCTGATCTTTATAATTCTCTTTGAAAATTCTCGAGTTCATGCATGAATATTGATCAAGCATAATAGAATTAACCAAAGTTTCGTATGTGCCTGTATTTTGATGTGGACCATAAATTTCAATTTCTGTTTTTGGTAAGGCTTGATTTACATCAGACCAAAACTTCTTATTATTTTTTACTAATTTATCATTTTCTTGAGAATATGCAGATAAAGTTTCAAATAAGTCCTTCTTTGTGAAATCAAATCTATGGCTTTGATTTGAATTTGCAATGACAATTCCATCATAGCCAATGATGATCTCTATCACTTCATTAATTTTATTTCTTTTACATAGTTCTCTTTCTACTTCCTTTATAGGGCGAGATGAAGTGGTGATGTCTGGCGTGTCTTCCCCTATTCCTGAGCAAAACATTTTGAACCCTGATCCACTTCCTATTGATTCCACAACTGGAGTCTTAAAAGGGAATACACGATTGAACTCCTCGGCTATAAACGAGATAAAAGGAAAAACAGTTGAAGATCCAACAATTCTGATGTATTTCCTGGCATCAGCATTTGACGGCGGCGTGAATAATACGAATACAAAAATCAGGAGAAAGTTTCTAAGCATTATTTTTAGTTAAGAACATAAATCTAATTATTGTAACAAAACATCAAACTGAAAAGCTTTAATTGCATGACAAAAGCTACAGTTTACATTTAAATTTTATTTTATATTATTGTAAGTATTACACAACTTTAAGGAACAGTTATGGCAGTTATGCCAGATAAATGGATAAGAGAAAAAGCTGAAAACTTTGGAATGATAGAGCCTTTTGTGAATCACAAAAGCAGCAAAGGTGTTATATCTTTCGGACTATCATCTTACGGTTACGATGCAAGAGTGGATAATAAATTTAAAATTTTTACTAACGTTAATTCAGCCATCGTGGACCCTAAAAATTTTTCTGAGAATAGTTTTATAGATAAAGAAACAGACGTATGCATAATTCCACCAAATAGCTTTGTGCTTGCAAGTACAGTGGAATATTTTCGTATACCAAGGAATGTACTGGTCATTTGTGTTGGTAAATCAACTTACGCAAGATGTGGAATTATAGTAAACGTTACTCCCTTAGAACCTGGATGGGAAGGTCATGTCACACTCGAATTCTCAAACACCACTCCACTTCCTGCAAAAATTTACGCTAATGAAGGCGCATGCCAATTCGTATTTTTAAGCGGCGAAAGTGAATGCGAGAAATCATATGATGATATGAAAGGAAAATACATGAATCAGCATGGTATCACTTTGCCGTTAGTTAAGTGATTACTTTAGGTAAAGCGTGATATTGTTTTATTGTACTGAAGATTACTAAAATGAGTTTTAACTAATTTGTCGCATTCTTTATCACCTAAAACTGCACGTGCAGAGTGGTTTTTAAATGACTCTACATAGCTTGAAAAGAAATTTGTAGAAGGATTACTTAAAGCTTCTGCAACTTCTTTTTTTTCTTTATCATTGGAAAGCTGATTAAATAGTTCTTCTCCCTTTTTTTGCAGCTCATTTTCAAATTCCTGCTTTATAGTATTCTTATCTGCTTTTTGCAAGAAGGAAAACTCTTCAAAAGTGTACAAGGAAGAGACAATACTGTTAAATGTGCCAGTAAAACATGCACTTGAACCACGACCACCACGCACTCCGTATTCTGTTTGCGATTCTACTAAATGTTTAACCAGTTGATATTTTCTCTGTGATATGCGGGTATTAATAGCTATATTATTTGCTCTAGTTTGATCGTTGCAAGCCTTCCAAACTAAATTTAAAACTTGCTTCAATGTTAACCCGCTTCCACTATGTGTACCAGGGTTATTTTTTATACGCTTCAAGCACTCAAGTGCATGTTTTTTCTCATCTTCTATAAGTTGATCTTTATCTGCAGCTTTTTGTGTGCCATTTGCTATGCACTCTAACTGATCAATAAATCCTTCTATTTCCTCTATAAACTTATCATCAATATCAGGCTCACCGTAGTTTTCTTTTAGCTTTTGAACGTTAATATTAATTGCATCATTTACATCAGTATCATGCGTTGTTTGTGGAATACGTGCTGCCTCCATAAATGCTTCAGCTCTTTGCTCTAACCATTCTGGTGCTTTGCCTCCTGCAAAAAGATATAGCTTACTCAATACATTGGCGATTGAGAGAAACACCAGGAAAGAAATAACAAATATTATCAAAAGTACTACAGATAAACCTATGATTAGCCACCTTACAGGAGCTAGCAGAATTTCTTTTGCTTTTTTTAATTTTGACGGTCTTTGTATGTTGTCTGGTGTATTTACTACTGCTGGCATAATTAGTTTAAGTTAATATCAATATTATTAATATACTATATTTTTTCTTATTTTGTCAACTCAAATTTCTACTTCCGCACTTTCTTATTGTTGCTTACAATGATTATAGCTACACCATGTGCTTTTCTTAATTACAAACTTCAACTATTCATTGTAAATTATTGAATTTCCTACTATTTAGTAGCAAATTGTCATCCAAGTGGCTGTAAAACGACAAATTCGTCATTCCGCTGCTTGTTAGCGGCTAAGAGATACCGCGAATGAATCGCGGTATGACGGTTAAGTACCCTGCTACGTGTTAGCAGGATCTAGAGATACCGTGACGGTATGACGGTTCGCGGCGGCATAACGATAAGCTCGTCATCCCGCTGCTTGTTAGCGGCGCGGCGGCATGACGTAGAGCCTACATTAACTATAGAAACAAAAAGGAGGATTACCATGTCTACAATAATTTTATCATCAATTTTTGGTCAAGCAGGCAGCATTTTTGGGCCAATTGGCCGGATTATCGGCTCAGAACTTGGTGCTCTTCTTGGTGCACAGCTAGATGGGGCAATGTTCGGCCTTGAAGCCGAGCAAAAAGTAACGCATGGGGCAAGGCTAAAAAATCTGCAAGTTCAAACCTCAACCTACGGCAGAACGATCCCAATTATCTATGGCACTGCTCGTGTTGCAGGGAATATTATTTGGGCACAGCCAATAAAAGAAGAGGCGATAACCACCAAAAGTAAAATTGGAAGAGGTATGAACGTTACATATAATTACTATGCAACGCTTGCAATTGCGATCTGCAAGGGGAAAGTAGAAAAATTAAACAGAATCTGGGCAGATACAACATCACTTAGCTTTGATGAAATAGATTATACTTTTTACAGCGGCAGAGAAGACCAAAATCCTGATCCATTTATGTCATCAATTGAAGGAGAGGGGAATGTGCCGGCTTATAGGGGAATATCTTACATAGTCATCAAGAATTTTCCTTTAGCAGACTATAATAATCATGTTCCGGTATTTACGTTTGAAGTGCAAACTGCAGTAAAGTCAAATGAATTTTCAGTAGCAAAAAATATTCGGAATATCAATATCATACCAGGTTCAGGTGAGTTTGTATATGATACAAAAATACAGAAGAAAATCGCGCAAGAGAAAATAAGCAGCAACCAATATATCCCATATGGGCTGGCGCAAAGGGTAAATCACAACAACCACACTTAAAAGAGCGATGCAATGCTTTCTTTGGATCAATTAAAAGAAGATTTGCCAAATGTTGAGTTGGTGTCGGTGGTAGTCAATTGGTTTGTGAATAATCTGAACATTAAAGATTGTAAAATATACCCTGCAGTTGAATTTCAAGATGATTCCGCGATATTACCTGATGATTGGCAAGTAGGGGGTGTAACCAGAGATAATGCTCAGCTAATTTCAAAAGATGCGAGTGGAAACCCAAGGTATGGTGGCACAGTTAGTGATGCAGCGTTAACTAGATATATAGAAGAGCTGCACAGCAGAGGTTATAAGGTGATGCTCTATCCAATGCCATTACTTGATACAAAGAACAAAGAGTGGCGAGGAAGATTGAGTGGGGCTCCTGAAGATATAAGTGATTTTTTAAGAATCAGTACAACAAATTTATAGAGCATTATGCAAGCATTGCCAAACAAACTAAAGTGGAAGGGTTTATCATTGGTTCTGAATTTGCGCAACTTACCAAAATCAGGGATGAACAAGGGAATTACCCTGCCGTTATAGAGCTGGTCAAGCTTGCAAAGCGAATAAAACTTAATCTTGGAAAAGAAGTAACAGTTACCTACGCTGCAGATTGGAGCGAATACCATTCATATGATGGTTGGTATAATATGGATGAACTGTGGTCTTCAGAGTACATCGACGTTGTTGGCATAGATGCTTATTTTCCACTGACTGATGGTCCAGAGCCTCCTTTTGGCTATTCTGCGGAAGATGTAATGGGTGGTTGGAGCAGTGGAGTGGGGTATGATTATTTCTATGATTACTCAAAGAGTGAGTCTGAAAAAGTAAAGTATAACGACAGCAGGTATGCGTGGAAAAATATAGAGAAATGGTGGAGTGAAACTCACATAAACCCCGGTGGTAGTAAAACAAAATGGCAACCAAAAATGAAAAAATATGGTTTACTGAATATGGATTTCCCAGTATGAACGGCTGCACTAATGAGCCAAATGTGTTTGTTGACAAAGGCAGCATAGAGAGCAAATATCCACGATATTCAAACGGAGAGGTGAGCTTTCTTTCGCAAAAAATTGCAATTGAAGGAACGCTAAAAAAGTGGCAAAGTTCAGAAATGGTAGAAAAAATGTTTCTCTGGGCATGGGATGCAAGGCCATTTCCTTATTTCCCCAATTTGTGTGATATGTGGACTGACTGCCATAATTGGCAGACAGGACATTGGATTCAGGGAAAGCTTTCACAGCTTAATATTTCCGATGTTTTATCGGATCTGTTACAAAAAACAGGTTTAAAAAGCGATCAGTTCGATGCAAGCAACGTCAAAGGGTTATTGTCTGGGTATGTGATAAACGAACAGCAATCGGTACGTTCAATTATTAAAATGCTGCAAAGTTGCTATTTTTTTGATGTGGTTGAACAGGACTCTAAACTGAAATTTGTCCAAAAGGGCAGGGGAGTTGCGACTGGAATACCAATTGGTGAAATGGTTTTCAGTAACAATTCAAAACTTGCTAATATCAGTCAATTAGATTTAAACAATAAAGTTAACGTCGTTTATTTTAATCGCAATTTTGGCTATCCAATTGATGTTAAATATGCTGAGTTGCCAAAGCAAGGCGCTGCTATAACAGTTGAAATACCGCTCATTATGGAGGAGGGAGAGGCGCAAAATATAGCTGAGGTTTTACTTTATTCTTCGTGGCAAGAGAGAAATATATACAATTTCAAGCTGCCGATAAAATATGCGTGGCTTGTGCCAAGTGATGTAATAACGATTTTAGACGGTAAGAAAAAGCATACGGTGAGAATTATAAAAACAAAATTCGAAAGCATGTCCATTCAAGTAATTGGCGTTGGTTATGATCACTCTATATATAAGCTTTCTTTTCCTTCAACAAGGTCACTTATGCTGAAGGAATACCCTCCCTCTCACATTAGCAAAACCATCGTAAAAATGATAGATTTACCGGATATTAAAGGTAATAGTGCAAGCTTTACTTTAATTAGTGAGGAAAAGAATTGGAAGGGAGCAACACTCTTTATTTCGTACAACGATAAGGATTATAAGCCTATTGCAAGCACAAACAAGCAGTCTACTTACGGATATGTAATGGAATCTACCGACGAGGGGCTTATAGTAGTGCTACGTTTTGGTATATTGAGTTCTTCATATAACCATTATTTAAGTGATGGTGTCATCCCAGCGCTTGACTATATTTCTCCTGGATCCCAGTGTCTGGGCACTGGGATGACGGAAGAGGGTTTTACAAGCACTAACGTTAGTACTATAAATGTAAGCAATTTAGCACTGGTTGGAAAAGAGGTGATAAAGTTCCAGAGTGCTGAACTAATAGATAAAAATAAATATAAGCTTAGCAACCTAATTAGAGGGCAAGAAGGCACCAAAGAGTATCAGCACACCACAGGTGAAAAATTTGTTCTACTTGATGATTCAATAATATCTTTTGAAGTGCAACCAGGAAAACGACTTTTCCTTAAAGCAGTGACTTATGGTGATTCATTGGATAATACGGAAGCGAAGGTCTTGAGTAATTGAAATTTAATAAAGTAAGTGCTAAAATTAATATACAGGTATTAATGGTAGAGATATAACATGTCAAAGGAAATGGTCAATGCGTTGAAAGCTGAAGTGAAGAAGCTCAAATATGCTGATTTCAAAGCTAACACTTGGGACGAAGTAATTTCTGGTGAGGGAACATATAAGGATCTTAATAGAACACACGGCCTTGCTATTAACGGACAAAAAATAACTAACGAATTTATTAACAATCTGTATTCAAACCATAAAAATCTAATTCTACGGGATGAAAACGGAAAAGGGAATTATCGTCCATTTCTCAGACAAATTTTTACAGAAATGTTTAAACACGTTGGTGCAACAATTCCCAATAACTCTATTATTGAGGAGTTAATAAATAACTATTATCAGGGCGGATATACTCATTTTCTTCCTAATGATATGAATCAAGCTCTTGGATCTTTTCATTTGTCAACGCAAGGCAACTGTATGACAAGAGAGTATATTATGGATTGTCGTGAACCCAATTGTATAAAGCTTAGTTTTAGCATGAAATATACAAAAATGCTTAACTATGATGATTGTACATATATCGAAACACCAGGTTTTTGCAGTTCAGCGGAGTTTAAGCTGAAATGTAAGGATGAAAATGTGACGTATGAAGACGGTAAGGTATTGCTTACCATTCCTAAAGAGTTAGAGGACTATAAAGCTGGTGATGACGGTTTGTTTGATAAGCTTACTTATATTATAAATAAGCTTATTGAGTATTTCAAAAAACTTTGTGAGAAATTGGGCTTTGAGTTTGATACAAGAATAGAGTACGATCCTGAGCGTAATATAAAAATAGAGCATAATCTTGGTGAACCACTAAAGGTAGTAAGTGAGGCAAATGCATCTTCTGTTGAAGACTTAAAGCTTAAAGTGAATAATCAAAGATAAGGTATTGAAATTCAGGCTTTTCATGATTTTAGCTTAAGATTTCAGTGTCCGCTACTCGAATGACATCGTTTACTATGTAACATTGTACTTATACTAATGAAAAAAATACATTATAATTAAGTATATTTAATCCAGTAAATCATTAAGTGAAAACAGCTCTTCCGCAAAATATCATCTCTCTTATTATGATATTGTCTGTAGCAATTGTCGATATGGCAACTGACCTATACTCAGTTGCACTACCAAGCATTGCCAATTATTTTAAAGTAGAAGGCAGTGTAGTGCAGCTTACAATTAGCTTGAATCTAGTTGGATTTGCAGTATCTGGCTTAATTTATGGTCCATTATCGGACCATTATGGTAGGCGTCCAATGATGCTGATTGGTATGACAATTTTTACTTTGGCAAGTGTCATGTGTTATATAGCCGACAGTATTGCGCTCTTGATACTAATTCGCTTCATACAAGGAACAGGGGCTGGTGTTGCAGGTGTTGTTGGGTATGCAGCAATAAGGGATATGTACTCGGGTAGTGAATACTCGAGAGTCATTTCAAAATTAAATATGGTTGTGGCACTCTCACCTGGAATAGCTCCAGTGGTGGGCAGTTATATAATTTCACATGGGTATAGTTGGAAATTTTTGTTTTTTATTATATCACTTGCAGCAATTGCTATACTTATTTTTATCTACTTTAAGTTACAAGAAACACTCACTGTAAATAAAAATGAAACCAGTATAACTAACATAACTACTAATATCTGCAAGCAATATATATCAATATTTAGAAATTATCGTTTCCTTGGGTTTTCAGCCATTCATGGATTAACTTTCATGTGGCTTTGGGCATACATTGCTAACTACCCTTTCATATTTGAATCGATGGGCATTGAAGTACAGTATTTTGGCTACCTCATATCGATCATAGTCATATTTTACATAATTGGAACTTTAATTAATAGAAGGTATGTACCAAAAGTAGGGGTTAGCAAAATGCTAATAATAGGTTTGGTGTTACCGATAATATCCGATAGTTTATTGGTATATTTTTATTTCGCGGACAAGTTAAATATATTAATTCTTCAAACTGTTTGGATTCCAGCCAATATCGGACTTGCATTAATAATAAGCAATAACGTAACTTCTGCTTTAGAAACGATCAAAGGTATAGGGCTTGGTAGTGCAGTTCTCTCATTCTGCAATATGATGTTTGGGGCTATTGGAATATATATAGTAGGAAAATTTTTTCGCTATGGTATTTTACCAAATTTACTATTAACAATAGCATGCTCTACAATTGCAATTCTTATGTACAGCCAGCTCAAATGTACTGAAAAACACAGGGAATAACCATTATTTGCGTGATCCAGAGCTCATGGGTTATTAATGACTTTATCATGATAATATAATTTTACAGGGGGTGAGAGCTCATAGATTATTAACGGCTTTATCATAACAATATAGTTTTACAAAGAGGTGTAGGATGAGTAGTTCACAAAGTAGAGATAATTTTTTAAGGCTGTTGAAAGAGGTGATATTGATGCAGTAACCCGTCTAATAAGTGAAGGAGCAGATGTTAAGGTAGAAAATGATAAAGGAGAGACTCCTTTACATATTGCTGCTGTATGGGGCCATAAAGAGGTAGTAGAAGCCCTACTGCAAGTAAAAGGAATCGATATTAATGCAAAAGATCAAGGTGGAAAGACTCCTTTACACTTTGCTGCTGAAAGTGGTTATCAGCAGGTGGTGCAAGCTCTATTGGATAAAGGGGCAGATGTTAATATAAAAGATAAAAATGAAAAAACTCCCTTAAATTTAGCCACTGATAAAGAAATACAAGCTCTATTAAGGAATGCAAAAAACCCTGGCGACGGTTCTAAGCCATCGACGGACAATGAAGAAAATTCAGAGGAAGATGCTGGTACACGAGAGAAAGAAAAACAAGAAGGTGATGCTCAATCAGGATCAGACATTACAAAGCAAGAAGCTGATAAAACTGTAAATTCGGGGAGTGGAACACCACAAACACAACAGGGGACCACCAGTGCAGGACAAGGAACTGATGTACAAGACAACGGTGTAAATTATGTTGCTTCCACAGAACCTGCACAAACAGAAGAACAGCCGAGCTCTTTTTTGGTAGTTTGTTTAGTATACTTATGAAGCCTTTTTCATTAGTTGCATCATTTTTTGGTGGGTTTTTTTCATGGTTGTTTGGGTCTGATGAGCCAACACAATCATCATCTGAATTTGATCAACCAGTTGTATTAGAATCACCAAGTAGTTCAGAAGGCAATGACATAATATAGCCAGAGGTTTACTAGATTCCAGCGTCACGCGCTGGAATGACATGGTGGTATGTATTCAAGTAGCTGACACTGGTTCCTTTATGACGGCAGTGCCCAGAGGTGTCATCCCAGTGCCCAGACACTGGGATCCAGGAAACTTAATTGCAAGTAATGCATTGGGTTTGGTGAGTATGGGTTTTGCGTTATAGAATGAAGCACTTTTGGTGAATTTGTAAAGAAAACTAGATGCCAGTGTCAAGTGCTGGAATGACATCATCTTGGATGGAAATAACGTCACGCGCTGGAATGACAAAGAAGAGTGGGCTTTCATATGGTTATGCAAGAAGTCTACTGAATGTAAACCAGTTTCTCACACACACATTTTACCACATGATCAGCGTTGATATTAAAATGCTCATAAAGTGTTTTATAAGGTGCTGATTCTCCGAAGCTTTTCATGCCAATAAATATACCGTTTGAACCTATGTATTTATGCCAACCCATTTCACTTCCGGCTTCAATTGCAACTTTAATGCTGTCATTATTTAATATTGCCGCTTTATATTCATCGCTTTGCTCGTCAAAAAGCCTCCAGCATGGCATAGAAACAATCCTTGTACCTATACCCTTTTCCTGCAATTTCTCCCTTGTTTCAACTGCAATTTCAACCTCGGACCCCGTAGCAAATATCGTCACTTTTAATTCTTTTGAACATTCACACAAAATATATGCACCAAACTTCGATAAATTAGCAGATTGATCGATATCAGAGTAGAACTTGCGCATGTAACTTACGTTTTGCCTTGAGAGCGCAAACAGTGCTGGAGATTCTTTCTTTTCGAGTGCAATGCTAACACAATCCAGAGTTTCAACTGCATCGGCTGGCCTAAAAACATATAGATTTGGTATAGCACGCAAAGAGGCTAAATGCTCTATTGGCTGATGAGTTGGGCCATCTTCTCCCACTCCAATTGAGTCGTGAGTCATGACATACATAACCTGCTGCTTCATCAGAGCTGAAAGACGTATAGCAGGACGACAATAGTCGGAAAATACCAAAAAAGTGCCGCCATAAGGAAGAATCGCGCCGTGAAGTGCCATACCATTCATACATGCTGCCATAGCGTGCTCTCTCACTCCATAGTGGACATAAGAGCCACTATAATTATTGCTATTTATTACCTGCATGTGCTTATATTTAGTGCAATTTGACCAGGTAAGATCAGCAGAACCGCCGATTAATTCCGGCATATGTTGTGTTAAAAGTTCCATTACCCTACCAAAAGAAGATCGAGTAGCTTCGTTTGGCATTAGCTCACATATTTGTTTCTTCAGGTCAGCTAAAACACCAGCGATATTATCCGGCAAACGCTTATCAAGTCTTCTTTTTAGTTCTTCATTTTTTTCTCTGGATTCCAGTGTCACGCACTGGAATGACAATGAATTGTAATTTTGTTTTGCTCTCTCAACAGTTTTCTTCCAGGCATTTTTCACATCTTCTGGTACATGGAATGGTTCATAATTCCAGTTTAATTTCTCTCTCATCTGTTTGATGTCTTCCTCCGAAAAAGCACCACTGTGAGCAGAGGATGTGCCAGCACGGCTTGAAAATTTTCCGATAATGGTTTTGCAGCAGATCATTGTAGGTTTATCAGACTTTTTTGCTTGCTCTATTGCAAAGGATATGGCATCAAAATCATGGCCATCAATTTTGTCAACATTCCATCCATACGCTAAGAAGCGTTTCTCTACATCGTCAGAACAGGAAAGGCAAGTAGCGCCATCTATAGAAATATCATTATCATCAAAAAGAGCTATAAGCTTATTCAATTTAAGATGCCGATGCCCAGCAAGTGATGCTGCTTCATGGCTTATTCCTTCCATAAGACAGCCATCCCCTAGCATCACGTAAGTGTAGTGATTGATTCTAAACTGCTTTTCAAGTATCGATTCAGCAAGTGCCATGCCAACAGCAGCGGCAAACCCCTGCCCTAAAGGGCCTGTTGTTGCCTCTACTCCGGAAGTCAAGCCAAACTCTGGATGACCTGGGGTCTTGGATCCCATTTGCCTGAAGTTCTTTAGCTCATCTATGCTAATATAACCTGTCAAATATAATATTGAATATAGTAACATTGACCCATGACCGTTTGATAAAACAAAGCGATCTCTATTGAACCATTTAGAATCATCAGGATTATGATTCAGATATTTAGCAAACAAAACAGTTGCAACATCTGCCATGCCAAGTGGCATACCTGGGTGTCCAGAGTTTGCTTTTTGTACTGCATCAATTGATAAAAAACGGATGGCGTTTGCCATAGATTCCAAATGTGAATGATTCATGTGTTAATAGAAAAACTTAAAAATGAAGTATAAAAGATTATATCAGCAAAAACAAGTTGACACTGAGTGCTAAAATCCTTAATAATCTAAAGTTAAATCGTGAGAGTTTTTATATGACAACTGTTATCACTAGAAAGTATAGGATTAGCCGTAGACTTGGTGTAAATTTATGGGGTAGAGCTAAAGACCCAGTAAACAAAAGGAAATACCCTCCAGGTCAACATGGTATTCTTGGATTCAAGAAGTTATCCGACTTTGGTAAGCAGTTTGCTGCGCATAAGAAATTTAAGTTTTACTATGCGATTTCAAGTAAGCAGCTCAGACGTACATTTTTAGATGCTTATAACAGAAAGGGTTATACGGCTGATAATTTTATCGGTATCTTAGAATCGAGATTAAGTTCTGTTTTATACCACTCTGGTCTTGTTCCAACAATTTACTCAGCAAAGCAGCTCATATCTCACAAGCACGTTACAGTTAATGATAAGGTGGTTAACATATCGAGTTATCGAGTGAAGCCAGGTGATATAATAAAAATAAGAGAAAGGGCAGCAAAAATCCCTGTAGTAGTAGAGGCTGAACAAAAACAAGAGCGCAAGGCTCCGGATTATTTAGAAGCAGATAGTAAAGAGCATTCAGTGAAGTATTTGAGGTCACCTCAATATTCTGAGGTTCCTTATTCAGCAGACATGGAAGTCAATTTAGTAGTAGAGTTTTACTCTAGATAGATAAAAAAAGCCCGTGTGGCGGAATCGGTAGACGCAGCGGACTTAAAATCCGTGGGTTTTGCGACCTTGGGAGTTCAAGTCTCCCCATGGGCACCAATTTAACTTAGCAGATAAATACAAAAAAGTATGAAATGGCTTGATATAGAAGATATTGTGGAAGCTCTGGAGGAAAAATTTCCAAATGAGAATATAATTAGTATCAGATTCACTGAGCTTAAAAAAAAGGTCTTGAGTTTAGAGGAATTTGATGATGATGAAAAACGCTGTAACGAGAAAATACTCGAAGCCATTCAGGCAGCTTGGATTGAGGAAAGATTAACCGCATAGCAATAAACCATACGCAAACGTGATTTCTATTACAATTTGCATATGGATTATGCTATTTTTTGGATCTAGCCTGGCAAGTTAATAATAATTTAACTAATTACAATTAAAACAGCTATAAGGTTAATTATGAGGCAAAGATGACAGCACAAAATTTGGTAAATGGAACGATCTTGACAAGTGCTACGTTGAGATAAGTTTTGCATAAAAATACTGCTTTTACGGTGTGAGACTAGAGGTTTGTAAAGCAGTTAGAAGGTTGTCATCTAAGTAGCGTGACCAGAGCTAGATTCCGCGAACACGCCGCGGAATGACGACTATGCAATATGCGTTGCGGAGTGACGATTATGGTCATACCGTCACGGTATCTCACAAACATGTAGCAGTAATGACAAAATCTCAAGTTATATGTATACTTTTATATTATCTACCTACTAAAAAAACAGAAAAATGCTCAAACGTAGCGGTCCAAAAAAATTAAAGTCTATAATAGAAAACTATGCATTAAAATGCATGAAAAATAAAATTAGCAAAAATGAAATACGTCTTATTTTAAACTGGCGAAATATAGTAGGGAAAGAAATAGCAGAGTGTACAAAACCGAAAAAGATCTCATATGCACAGAATATAAATTCGGGTGTGTTGCATCTGGTAGTAACAAATGGCAGCAAAGCATTGGAAATTCAGCATATGATTTCTCTTATAATAGAAAAAATTACGATATTTTTTGGCTATAAAGCAGTATATGGTATAAAAATTAAGCAAGAGAGTATTGACTATTTGACTATATAAGGTAATCTAAGTACATAGAATAATTTGGTATATTGAAGTGAGTAGAGTTTGTGAATTAACAAATAGAAAAAAATCTTTTGGTAATAAGGTATCACATTCAAATCGTAAAACAAAGCGTACCTTTCTTTTAAATTTACATAAGGTTACGTTGACAAGTGATATATTGAATAAAAAGTTTAGATTTCGTGTGGCAACAAGAACTTTGAGAACTATAGATTACAAAGGTGATTTAGATGCTTTTTTGCTCAACACAAGAACGATTAAACTAAGTGAGAAAGCGCAGAAGATAAAAAGAAGGTTGAAAAAAGTTTTAGTAAAGCAAGAGGTAGAGTTAGCAGTTTCAGATGCATAGCAAACCTCAATGGCTCAGAGCAAAAGCTCCGACCGGTGAAGTGTTCAATGAGACCTTAAACATCGTTAAACTGCATAACTTGCATACAGTGTGCGAAGAGGCTGCATGTCCAAACATTGGTGAATGTTGGAATAAACGTCATGCTACTGTGATGATTCTTGGTTCTGTTTGCACTCGTGCTTGTGCATTTTGCAACGTTGCAACTGGCATTCCTGATAAACTAGATCCTCATGAACCAGAAAATTTAGCAAAAGCAATAAAAAAGTTAAACTTAAAGCATGTTGTTATTACTTCCGTTGATCGTGATGATTTACCAGATGGTGGCGCAAATCAGTTTATACAGTGCATAGAAGAAATTAGAAAGATAACTTCAGAAACAACAATAGAGATTTTAACTCCTGATTTTTTAAATAAGAAAGGAGCATTTGAAGCAATCGCTGTTGCATCACCTGATGTCTATAACCACAATATTGAAACAGTGCCGAGATTGTATGCAAAAATAAGACCACGAGCTCGCTATTTTCATTCACTATATTTACTGAAGATGGTAAAGCAGATTAATTCTAAAGTTTTCACAAAGTCAGGGCTTATGGTTGGTCTTGGAGAAACAAAAGAGGAAATACTTCAGGTTATGGACGATTTGCGCAGTGCTGAGGTTGATTTTATTACAATTGGTCAATATCTACAACCAACTCCAAAACATGCAAAACTTGATAGGTATGTTACCCCAGAGGAATTTGAGCATTATAAATATATCGCTTACTCCAAAGGGTTCCTAGTGGTTGCATCAAGCCCACTAACTCGGTCATCATACCACGCTGAAGAAGATTTTAACAGGCTCAAGGCCTGTCGTTGACATTTGTGTTAATTCAAATTAATTTTTACTAATTATAAAGGAGTTTTTACGTAATGTCTACTATAAAAATCGAGAAGAAATCACAATTAGTTAAAGAGGTATTCGATTCCGTGGCAAGTCGCTACGACACCATGAATGATATAATGAGCCTCGGAATGCACAGATTATGGAAAGATAAGATGGTAAATAGTGTGCATTTTACAAAAAACTCTAAGGTTTTAGATGTTGCTGGAGGAACTGGAGATATAGCAATAAGAGTAGTAAGAAAAGAGCCAAGTGCTAAGGTTACAGTATGCGATATAAATCAAAACATGCTAAACAGAGGACGTGATAAAGCTATAAATTCAAACCAAATTAATTTTGATTGGGTATGTGCAAGTGCAGAAAGTTTACCATTTGAAGACTCCGAATTTGATTATTGCACAATAGCTTTTGGCATTCGAAACGTTTCTGACCGCAAGAAGGCTTTAAATGAGGCGCACAGGGTATTAAAACCACATGGAAAATTTATCTGCTTAGAATTTGCCCCTATGCACTATCAAAATGAGATATTTACCAAACTTTATGACTTATATTCATTTAAAGTAATTCCTAAAATTGGCAGCATAGTTGCTAAAGACAAGAGTTCTTATGAATATTTAGTGAGGAGCATTAGAGAGTTTCCAACTCAGGCTGATTTTAAAATGGAAATTGAAGAGGTAGGCTTTAAGAATGTTGAGTTTCATAATATGAGCTATGGAATAGTGGCATTACACATTGGAACAAAATGAATATTAAACTCTGGTATAGAACGCTGGATTACTATCTCATCCTTCCAGTGTTTTTTTTGCTCACTATAAGCTTCATTCTTGTTTATTCAGCAAGCCCTGTAATTGCGCAGCGTCTTTCTTTACCACAAGATTATTTTATACGGCGTCACACAATTTATATAGTCCTGTCACTAATTACCTTGGTGACATTTTCTTTTCTCAACACAAGAACTATACTTAACCTCTCGTTCGCAGGTTTCATTTTATTTACTATTCTAGTAGCAATTGCGATAATACTTGGTATAGAGGTAAAAGGTGCGAAACGATGGTTACATATTGTCAAAATTTCAGTTCAACCATCTGAGTTTGTAAGGCCATTTTTTTCTGTTGTTATAGCTAGTATCTTGGCCAGCGAAATGAAGTTTAAAATACACATATCAATCATAATATTTCTGTTAGTTTTTGTGTTGTTACTTTTGCAACCTGATTTCAGTATGTCTATGCTTTTAACATATTCTTTTATTGGTCAAATGTTTATTGCATGTATACCATTTTTATACTTTCTATGCATAATAGGAATGGCCACAACTGGAACTACAATAGCTTACTTATGCCTCCCACATATAAAGCAAAGGATTTACAATTTTGTCTTTTTTACGCAGCGCGATAACTTTCAAGTCACAAAATCATTAGAAGCATTCAAAAGAGGTCAATTAACTGGGGTTGGACCTGGTGAAGGTAGCGTAAAAGCCTCTCTTCCTGATTGTCATACAGATTTTGTGTTTTCTGTTTTAGCAGAAGAATTTGGTTTGATTACGTGCTTAGCCACATTGATGTTATTTGGCATCATTTCCGCCCGTTTGCTTTACGTTGCATATAGGGAAAATGAATTATTTAATCTGTTAGTGATTCTCGGTATCTCAATGCAATTCATCACACAATTCATAATAAACATAGGGGTAACATTGAGTGTTTTTCCAACCACCGGCATAACCCTGCCGTTACTTAGCTATGGTGGTTCTTCTCTTTTATCTTCGAGCATCGCACTTGGCATAATGCTGTCTTTTAGTAGAAATCAAGCTATTGCATTAAAGTTTCGTGAGCGTATTATGCTTGGAAGGTATATGGACTAAACTTGTACCGCTCACAACTATTATTGGTATCCCTCCAAAATGGGTATCTGTTCAGATGAGTGGCAAGAGATATTATGAAATCTGAAAGAGTTATGTGGAAATTTTTCAGAAAATATTCCACTGACATGCTGAACAACAAATACATCACTATGTCGTTTATCGCAAAAACTTATATTTTTCGTAACCATTCACACTTAATTCTGCAATTCTTTGATCTCACTCATAGAAAGACCAGTAGTTTGAGCTATAATATTAAAAGAAACACCTGCTTTAAGTAGATTCTTTGCGACTTCAATTTCCCTCTCTTTTCTACCTTCCTCTTTAGCAAGATCAAGTCTGTATTCAAGAATGGCTTCTTCTTTGCGCAGATCCATTATTCTTTCTTCATAAGCTATTAGATCTTTTTCATTCCAGTGAAACTTATCTAATTCATCATATGCTAGCTTTATTATTGGTGATTTTTCAGCAATTTTTCTGAGATCTTCGTCCGTTGTTTCATCTGCATATTTGAAAAAAAATAGCCAACGGTCTACTACACTTTCTAGTTGTTCTTCTCTACTCTTAGGAAATTTTGGCAGCTCTATGAAGATAAATTGAAAATCTTTTAAGTCATGCTCATTGGTTTTCTCATCTCTTATGGTATGGCTAGATATATAGTCAAGCTTATCAGGGAATAAGGTACAATTTGAAATCGCGATAAAGAAAATCTTCTTTAAATCAACGTATTTATCAGATTTATCAGCTTGTCTTGAGTAAGCCTTAGCAGCATAAAGTTGTGCACGTTTTTCAAAGCCTTTATCACGAGTGAGCTGCATCTCAATTATATACCTGTTCCCACTAGAATCCCTGCAAAGAACATCAACAATGCTTTGTTTATCAGAAGCAATTTCAGGGTCCATAATGGTGCTTAAGAATTCTACTTCTTGTATAGTGTTGACTTCAGTACATCCTAAAATATCGTTCAAAAAATGAATAAGAATATTCTTATTTCTCTCAGTACCAAATATTTTTTTAAATGTTAGGTCCAATTTTGGATCGAGAAATTTAGAAAGAGCCATAGTAAAAATACTGAGAAAAGATTAATAATTATACACTATTATTAACAACTATTCAACCATATTTTTAAGTATAGCTATACCGCTGCGGCGCTAACACGTAGCGGTATGACGAGCTTATCGTCATACCACCGCAAACCGTCATACCGCGATTCATTCACGGTATTTCTAGATCCCGCTAACACGTAGCGGAATGACGAATTACTATCTACACTGTCATACCGCGATTCATTCGCGGTATCTCAGCCGCTAACAAGAGATCCCGCTAACACGTAGCGGGATGACGATTGTCGTTTAGCTATAAATATTAAGGAATTTACCAAACGAAAAAAAGGCAAAAGAAACCCTAGTCATTGTCTATTTTCAGTATTGGCGTTTTTTAAGTCTTAAACACTGCAATTTAGCTGCTTTTAATTGCAACTAACCTACGCTGCAAATGTTTAAGAAATTTACTAAGCAGAAAAAAAGACAAAGAATCCCCGAGTTAGCTAGTCTTTTACTATCTCTGTCGAGTATTGGCATTTTTTGATGTCTTGTAACGCTTTATAAGCGCGTTCAGCTTATTTAGATAAAAATCTAGATGTAGATGAAGTTTTGTAAAGACATACAGTATCTATATACTGCAAAAAATTGAACATAAGACGCCAATACATTAAGTAATCCTTACCTTTTAATCTGCAGATTGGCGAAAGCAAATACAATAGCTTCAGTTTCATGATAAGAGGGCTGGCGGAGTTTGTCAAGCAAGTTTTTTGTTTCTGCGAGCTACTACCCTTTCTTGGTGGACTAAAATCACAACAGCTGCAGAACCTAAATTGCTTCATACTACACCTTTTCCCTTTCCCCTGAAACTAGAATCTATATACTTAACTTTAGAAACTTTAAAATAAGATGCGATCTAATATTAGGCAGTTATTTTACTATATAAAGCCTAATCTATCTTATTTCATCATAGCTTTTATTGCAGTTTTATTTTCAGCCTTAATGATCCTCCTCTTTGGCAGAGGCTTAAGCAATATAATTGATTCTGGCACAGAGCACGATTTTACTACCAAACTATTAGTTGCAATACTTATAGTTTTAGCCATTTCTCTCACTGCATTTACTCGGTTATATTTCATTGGCATTGGCAGCGAGAAAGTTATCGCAAGAATCAGATATGACTTATATAGCAGTATCACTAACTTGCAACCAAGTTTCTTTGAGAACACAGGCGTACAAGATGTTATTTCAGCGTTAGTTACTGATACCTCTGTGCTGCAATCAATAATAAACAGCAGCTTACTAACCATATTACGAAATTTTGTGATTCTGATTGGTAGTGTTGCTATGTTATTGTATACAAATATACAACTAACTGCGTATGCAGCTGCAATAATACCTATACTACTCATTATCATGACCTCACTTGGAAAAAAAGTGCGTAGCTATGCACGCTTTGCCCAGGATAAATTAAGTGAGCTTGCGTCATTTAGTGAGGAAAATTTTAGATCTATAGTGACTATCAAATCGTTTGTACTCGAGGAAAACGAAAAAATCCGTTTTAAGGAACATTTAAACTCAGTATCAAAATCATACGTAAAATTAGTACTCTTGCGTGCTATTTTAGTAACTCTAGTTATCACGTGTGTGATAGGTTCACTAGTTGTTTTGCTCTTTTTTGGTATTAAAGAAGTCTTAAGCAATAATATAACTATTGGAAAACTCTCCTCATTTGTGTTTTATTCAGCGCTCGCAGCAGGAGCTATAAATAATTTGAGCGATAATATCAGTGATTTACAACGAGGTCTTGGAATAGTAGAGCGTTTATTTGAATTTAAAAATATGAAAAGCTCTATAGCAGATCCCGATGATCCTATAAAAATTTGTAGTGTTCAAAAGGGAATTTCGTTTAATGGCGTAACATTTTTTTATGAATCTCAGTCTGATAAGCCAGCGTTAAATAACGTATCATTTTCTATAGAGGCAGGTCAAGCAGTATCAATTGTTGGACCATCTGGCAGTGGTAAAAGCACCATTTTAAAGCTTCTGCTCCGTTTTCATGATCCAAACAAAGGTAGCATTACTATCGATGGGCACAATATTAAGTCAATTGCGCTAAATGACCTCAGATCGTTGTTTGGCTTAGTGCCACAAGATCACATGATATTTTCTTGCTCAATAATGGAAAATATACTATATGGCAAACCAGGTGCCGAATATGAGGAAGTGAAGCAAGCAGCCATCAGCGCTTATGCGATGGAATTTATTGATAAGCTGCCTGATAAATTTGATACATTTGTAGGAAAAAGAGGATTAAAACTTTCTGAAGGACAAAAACAACGTATTGTAATAGCAAGGGCCATACTCAACAATCCTCAGGTTTTAATACTGGATGAAGCAACCTCTGCCCTTGATTACAAAAGTGAGAACCTCGTGCAAAAAGCCTTGAGCAAGTTAATGCAAAACAGAACAACAATCGTAATTACACACAGGCTATCAACCGCACTCAAGACTGACAAGATTATAGTAATTAATCATGGAAAAGTAGAAGAAGTAGGAACTCATGACTCTCTAATAAGTAAAGACGGGCTGTATGCAAAACTGGCGAAGATACAGTAGGCATGAAATATTGTGTAAATTAAAAGAGAATTTAAGCTATATCGTTGTTGATTTAATGAGTATGCTAGATTTAAAATTAAAATTATTAATTTTTTAATTTTATTATTTTATAATGGTTCCATAGTTATCCGGAAATTTCGTGACCTGTGGTTTCTTTCATTCATGTTATATTCATAGCTTGTTCTATCTTAATGTAATTCCAATTTTAACTGTATAGGAGGTCTCTATGTTAAAACATAACTATAGTGATAAAATCAATAATCGCTATTCATATACTAACAAATTTTCTTATAGTGATGAGGGTGTAGATGAGACGATCAAGGATAAAATCACAACTGAAGATCAGGTAGTAACTGATGATAAGGTAGTAACTGAGGATCAGGTTACGGGTCTAAGAGATCAGATCGAAAAAGAGAAAAAGGATGATGAATTTACCAGAGAAACACTTGAAGAGTGCAAAGACAGGGCTAAGAAGGCAGAAGATGGTGCTAAAAAGGCAGTAAAACAAGCACATGGTGAAGCTAAAGAAGCAAAAGAGCAGTTTGCGAAATGTGAAAAAGATGCTGAGAGGATAAAAGATGATGCTAAACAGGCAATAGAACGTGCAAAAGATGATGCTAAAGCAAAAGCCGATTTAGCAATAAAACAAGCTCAAGATGAGATTGAAAAAGTGAAAGCAGAAGCTAAACAGGCAAAAGCAGACGCTGGAAAAGCAAAAGAGGAGGCTGAAGGGATAAAAGAAGCATTTGTACAGTGTGAAAAGAAAGTTGAGAAAGCCAAAGAAGAAGTTGTAAAGTGTAAAATTGGAATGGCAAAGGCAGAGGTTGAGTGGTATAAAAAAGAAGCTGAAGAATGCAAAAAAGAGAAAGGAATTGGTACAGGCAAACCTGATACTGGTGAAAAAGGAGATGAAACTGGTACAAACAAACCTGATACTGATGAGAAAGAAGATGAAACTGGAAAAGCAAGTGTCATTACATCTCAAGAAATAACCTTAGATTGTTCCCAAGCTGAAAATTGTGGAGCATATGCTTCTTGGTATACAGCTTATAATAAGATAGGTCATCAAGGTTTTAATACATCTGATTTACTAAAGGAATTGTATCCTGAGATGTATAGTAATCCTAAAATTGCGACATATATAGAAAAGGGAATAGAGGGTTATTACGGTGTAGTAAATTTTAAATTTGCCTTTACAGAGCTTTTTGATTCAGCACACTATTTTAGTAATATGTCATGTAAAAAATGTATGGATAATCCACAAGAGATAGCCTGTCAAGACGATGAAATTAAGAGTTTCTGTTACCCTGCCGGTTATCATAATAATAAAGAATACAACAAAAGCTTTTTTATGAGAGAATCATGTCCTGATCTCATTAGAGAGTCCGATCGAACAATTGTTGCGAAAGCAAAACAAATTGCACCATTGATACTTGTTAACACATTAGGACAAATGATAGATAAAGAGGGCAATAACACTCAGATATTGTATAGTTCATTAAAGCCTTATCTAAAGGCTAATGGCAAAATAAAGGACTGTGGAGTTGACAAAAAGTGTGAAGATTTTGCTAAAATTATGAAGAAAGTTGCATGGGACAGTGATAAGGAAGTACTATTAAAAACTGTTTTTGATAGTACGGAAAAAACAAATCCTTACTATTATGATAATGAGGATAGTCTTGTTTCTGTTGATACTAATTTTATATAAGACTGAATGCTTTCTGGGCTTTTCAGCCCAGATGGCATTTTTGCAGAAAAATAGAGTGAGTAACCAGGATCGAACTGGCGACATTCAGCACTACAAACTAACGCTCTGCCAACTGAGCTACGGTTGCCAATAGGAACTCACAACTCTCTAATAAGTGAAGACGGGATGTATGCAAAACTGGCGAAGATACAGTGGAGTTGAAAAAAAATTTAAATCATACCGTTAGTTGATATGCTAGATTTATAATTTAAATTATTAAATTTTTAATTATTTTAATTTATAATAATCTCATAGTATTTTTTAAAGGATCATTATGGTTTATAATTATAGTCATTTACCAAAACTACCATGTACGGCTTTTAATTCGCCAGCATCAGTTTCACCAACACCAGTATCGAACTGTGCACAAGCTTGTGCACCTGCATACGCACCTTGTGCTACTAATTCGTGCCACAATCATTTTAACTCATATCATAATTATTATGACACATGTCATAATCCTTGTGATGAATTTGGGTTTCTTTGTTAGAAGATTGTTTTTAAACAACTCATAAACGCACGTCTAGCTATACGTGCTTCCAAGAGCACATGGGTGTTATTCAACCCATGTGTTTCATGTTTTGCTTGAGAAGATAAGCAATTGTTATTCACAGTAACCATATATTACAATTTATTTCAGCAACACGACTAATTTGACTACTGACAGCTTCTTCTTGGAATCTTATCACATTATTCTACCATAGTAAAACTTTTAACTCTAATATCTGCTACATTAAAGTCGTATTTTGAAATGTACTGTAGGTTAAGGACTTTGTATATGCTAATTTTAGCCTTAAAATTATTAAATCATTAACTTTTTTATCCTATAATAATCTAATAGTTGCTTTTTAAAGGATTTTTATGACTTACAATTTTTCTTCGTATCCACGTATGGATTCATGTACTCCTGTGCGCACAGCTTGCATAACCATACGCGTCAAGTTAAGGAAAAGTGTAAGTAAAGTTGATAGAGTGAAGGAAAATAATAAAGTATAAATTCTCTTGGATATATGAATGAGAGAACTTACAATGGACAGAATAGCTTGCTTATCAAAAGACCTCAATGAATTCTTTAATGAAAAAGCAGACGAAATATCAATTGCAGTAGGTTTTATAAAAAGAAAGAGAAAACTTAATGGCTCATCATTCATAAAAGCTATGGTTTTTGGTAACATAGGAGTTGATGATTGCAGCATAGAAACAATGTGCCAATTGCTAAATGAAGACTCGATAGAAATTACAAAACAGGGTTTAGATTTTAGGTTTAGTGAAGAAGCAGTTGAGTTCATGAAAAAAATGTATAACGAAGCTTTGTGTTTATTTAAAAAAAGTCTACAGATTGATTGCAAAATTTTACAGCAATTTGGAAGCGTTAAATTATTGGATAGCAGCTACATTAGCCTGCCCAGTAGCATAGAAGATATGTACAAAGGATATGGCAGTAGCTATAGAGATTGTGAGAATAATACCAAATCAGGAATAAAGCTACAGTTAGTCTTTGATTACCTGAATCAAGCGCTAGATAAGTTAAATTTTATGGAAGGAATAAGGTCGGATCAAGGTTATAGGGATTATCTGAACGGTTTATCAGCCAATGATTTGCTAATATTTGACTTGGGCTACTTTGTGCCTAGTTCTTTTAAACAGATTGATGAAGCAGGTGCATATTTTGTTAGTCGTTATAAGTCTGATACCAATATATATGATATAGAAACAAATCAAAAAATAGAGCTATTGGAGTATTTGGAAGGTCAATTATCTTCAGAAAAAGAAGTATTATTAGGAAAGGAAGTAAAAATTAAGGTAAGAATTATATGTCAAAAGCTAACTGAAGAACAGTCTATGGCTAGAAGAAGAAAGGCTAATAAATTAGCAAAGTCACATGGATATACATCTTCTCAAAAGAATCAAAAGTTATTAGATTGGTCAATATTTATAACTAATGTTCCAGAGAGTAAAATTAATGCTGAACAAATATTGACGGTTTATAGAGTAAGATGGCAAATCGAATTACTATTTAAACTATATAAAAGTCATATCAATCTTGATAAACTAAAAGGAAAGACAAATCCATTTAGAGTATTGTGCGAGCTATACGCAAAATTATGTGCTATTCTCGTATTTCACGGAATGATTGGCTGTGTAAAACTAAAAAAGAACACGGAGCTCAGTTTAACAAAGGCATTTATTGAATTGAAAAGGCGGGTTAGAGAGCTCTTTTTGATATTAAACAATATTGTCAATAATTTAAAAATTTTTCTAAAAAAGCTTACTATAATCTGGTCAAAGTTTTCTTTGAAAGACAGATATAGGAAGACCAGGGTATCTACTTTAAGCTCTCTACATTCCTTAACTTGACGCGTATGGCTTGCATAACTGACCCACGGTACCATCATAACTTTGACCCACGTTGCCATAACCGCTTTGACTCGCGGCATGATGGACTCGATTTAAATATACCACCTTGTCCTGCTTGTCCTGATACTGTTTGCCCCCCTGCTCCTGCTTGCCCCCCTGCTCCTGCTTGTCCTGCTTGTCCCCCTTGTCCACAAGTTAAGCCTGAACCTGAATCTAAAACAATCGTTGATTTTTCAAAGCTTGCAATAACGGTCAACCCAATAACTGATGATATTCTTGATATTGAGACCAGAGAGCCAACAGGCTACAAGTTTAAAGAATGTGCAAAAACTATTCAAAATGCTAAAAACAACCTTCAGGTTATAGATGGTAAACTTGTGGGCAGTTGTGAAAACAATTCTGAATGTGATAAATGTGTAGAAGTAATAAACTCTTCTATATTAGATGCAAAAAGTGCTGAAGCCTTTTTTTCTACCCACAATATGTCAGTGTTAGAAGGCACTGTTCATATTATATAAAAGTAATACAGTGTGTACATTGTTAGTACACACTTCCATCTTATGGTTAATTTTTTAATAATTTTATTTACTAATGGAGATATTTTATGCCAACGAATACTTTTTCTTGTCCGAATCAAAAAAATGCAAATCATGTACGTATATTGCCACTTGATACGTGCTATGTCAGTGATATGTTGAAAATTAATTTGTTCACAAAGTTGGATGATTGTAAAGTCAATAAGGGTAAGTTGATTTATGATAAATGTGGTAAAGATCTTAAGTGTAAGATTGATGATAAGACTATGAATGAACTGAAAAAATGTTTTAAGTTTGAGATTGATGATAAGACTAAGAATGAACTGAAAGAAAATATTAAGAATGAACTAAAGAAAGAGAAAGAGCCTGATGATGTTAAAGAACCTGATGGTGTTAAAGAACCTGATGATGTTGAAGAGCCTGATGCTGGTAATGATGGTTACAGCGAAGGTATGGCTTTCTCTTACCATGGTTACGGCAACGACTTAATATAAACTCTGATCCAGGAAGATAAAATAGTTAAGATAAACCTTCAACTAGTCCCACTTATTCACTATACTGCTATAGATTTTATAGCAATATAGTGAATGAACATTTTTAAGCAGATTTCCTCTCTAATCTTTAGTAAATTGAATGAGTTGAAACAAAGGGGTGTTATAAGCACAAGTGCAGCAAACTTTATCATAGAGCCTCCAAGCAATAGAGTCCATGGAGACATTTACACAAATGTTGCTATGGTGCTTGCAAAGCATGAAAAGAAGAATCCCATTGAAATTGCAGAGGTTTTAGCCAAAGAATTTGAACTTTTTGATGAAGTTGCAAAAGTGGAAATAGCAGGCTCTGGTTTCATCAACATGCACTTAAAAATAGAAGTGTGGCATGGAATTTTAAAACAAATAAATGAGCTAAAAACAGAGTTTGGCACCCTAGATATAGGGAACAATCAGGCCATCAATGTTGAATTTGTATCTGCAAATCCAACTGGTCCACTGCATATTGGTCATGCAAGAGGGGCAGTATTTGGTGACGTTCTGGCAAATTTATTGAAAAAAGTTGGTTATAAAGTTACTAAGGAATACTATATTAATGATGCTGGAGCACAGATAGATACGCTAATTCGGTCAGTGTATTTGCGATATAAAGAAGCTCTGGGAGAAAAAATTAGTGTTGAAAAAGGTTTATACCCAGGTGAATATTTAAAACCGATAGGGGAGGGGCTGGCCAAAAAATATGGCGCAGAGCTTCTAGAAAAGCAAGATAATCAAGTGATTAGAGACTATACTTTAAGTTCTATCTTAGAAATTATAAAGGAAGACATGAACTTACTTGGAGTAAATCATGATGTTTTTACTTCAGAGTATGAGCTACAAAAAAGTGGCAAAATTGAAGAGAGTATAAAGATATTGTCTGACAAGGGTCTAGTGTATGAAGGGTACCTGGAGAAACCAAAAGGCAAAGAAAGCGAAAATTGGACTTCCAGAAAAGAGATGCTATTTCGCTCTACAAAATTTGGTGATGACGTTGACCGTGCATTGAAGAAAGAGGACGGCAGTTGGACTTATTTTGCCTCGGATATCGCTTACCATTTTGATAAGATATCGCGTGGTTTTAACAATATGATCGTAGAGCTTGGTAGTGACCACGGCGGTTATGTCAAAAGACTCAAAGCAGTCGTCTCTGCGCTCAGTGATGATCAAGCAAAAATAGAGGTAAAACTGCATAATATTGTGAATTTTTTCGAGAACGGCAAACCTGTTAAGATGTCCAAAAGATCAGGAAATTTCCTCACAGCAAGGGATGTAGTGGAAGAAGTTGGCAGGGACATAACTCGTTTTATAATGCTAACACGCAAGAATGATATGGTCTTGGACTTTGATTTTGCTAAAGTTAAAGAACAGTCAAAAGACAACCCTATTTTTTACGTGCAATATGCGCATGCTCGTGCTCATTCGTTAATGCGTAATGCTCCAAAAGAGCTCCCAACAGCAGATCCTTCACTTTTAAGGACAGGTGGAGAGCTCTTCCTCATAAAAACCTTAGCAAAGTGGCCAGATGTGGTAGAAATTGCAGCAAGGCTTTGTGAGCCACACAGAATTACTTTCTACTTACTTGAAGTTGCAGAAGCGTTTCACGTTTTATGGGGGTATGGCAAGAGTGATTTAAACATGCGTTTCATACTGGAAGACAACTTAAACCTCACCGCTGCAAGAATGTTTCTCGTGCAAGCCTTAGCGCACGTCATCGCTTCTGGACTTTCTATCTTCAATATAGAGCCTTTGGAAGAGATGAGTTGATTTTTTTATGCAAGATTGTTTTTTCAACGAATAGAGAAGTTGACAAAATTAAGTAAAAATGTTATAGTTTATTGACCTTACCCAGAAAAAGTGGAGAGAAAGTTTGGAATGTTTTTTACAAAAAGAATGATGCATCAAATTGTTCTGGAATGCAATAGTTAATAGTGACGTTGTTTGTTATAAAAAATTTCTATGTATTCAAATATTGCAGTTCTAGTTTGTTGAGCAGAGTGTTGTGAAGTATCAATAAGTATTTCTCTTTTCAATGAGCTAAAGAAGCTTTCCACAACAGAATTGTTGTAACAACAACCTTTATGACTCATCTATATTCTTTACAGCTAAGAGATATTGATAACCTTGCGAAGTATATTGTGAACCTTTATCACTATGTAATAGTAGATTTTTGGCAGGTTTACGCTTGTTAACGTCCATTAATAAAGAGTCCATAACCAATTTATTGAACTGCTCATTAACTACCATGCGTAAATATAGATCGATTATTGTTGCCAAATATAGCCATCCTTCTTTGGTTTTTATATAAGTAATCCCATACTTTATTTGGTTGATCGACAATAAAGTTTTGGTCTAATATATTGGGAGCTACTGTCCGTTTGTTGTTTCTTAATTTTAAATTTTCTTCTCAATATAGCCTGAATACCATTTTTCTGCATAATACTTTGCACTGTTTTTAAGTTGCAACTTTTACCCAAAGCCTTTAATTCAGAATGAATTTTAGGAGCTCCATATCTACATTTAGAAGCTTGATATATTTTTTGAATATCTGCTAATGACTCTTTATTTGCTGATTCTCTACTGCTTATTTTCCTTGTAGTCCACTTATAGTAGCCACTAGCAGAAAACCCTACATAATTCCTGCACTTTATAGTGTTTACTATGCTCTTTTATGAAAAAATATTTTACTCTTTTTGACTGGCCAGGGCTTTTTTTAAAATGTCTCTTTCTCTTGTTACTTTTGCTAACTCTTTCTGTAAATCAAATCTCTCTTTGTCATAAGGTGCTACATCTGGAAATGCATTTGCCGCTGACTTTTTTTCGTTATATTTCTTCATCCATTTTCCTAATACACTATCCCTTATTCCTAGATCTCTTGCTACTTTTGCAACTGGTTGACCTACCTTTCTTTGTTCATTTGTCAGCTTAACAGCTTCCAATTTGAATTCTGCCTTATATTCTCTTGCCATTTCTAATCCTCCAAAATTTTATTTTACCCGAAAAAACTCCTTTCTTTCTCTCCACTTTTTCTGGGTAAGGTCAGTTTAGCTATAGGCAGCAATTTTCTGTATTTATTTTAAATTGAAGGAAGCTCAAATGAAAGATCATGTTTTGCTAAAAATCACAGAATGCAGTCTAACAGTGAACGGTTACGCTTTTAATCGAAAATGTTGTATAGTACACAATCAATTTTTCTGGATCCAAGTAGTCAAGGCACTGCCTTTGTGTTTGAGGCAAAATCGGCTATAACACTTAACATACTGCCTTTGCAAACAAATGTTCGTACAGTTATGTGTCAGCTACTTGCATGACGCCATTGCCTGAACGGGTACCAATGATTACCTATCAATCTCACCAAAAACTATATCGAGTGAGCCAATAATTGCTGCAACGTCAGCAAGCATGTGTCCTTTTGCCATAAAGTCTAAGGCTTGTAAATGCGCAAAGCCAGGTGCTCTTATTCGGCACCTATAAGGTCTATTGGTACCATCTGAAACTATATACACTCCAAACTCACCTTTTGGTGCCTCAACAACTGCGTAAGCCTCACCTTCTGGTACGTGATATCCTTCTGAATAGAGCTTAAAATGGTGAATCAGAGCTTCCATAGATTTTTTCATCTCTGCTCTTGACGGTGGAGAAATTTTTCTATCTTCAGTTTTTATTTGCCCTTCAGGCATTTTCTCTATGCACTGCTTCACCAAACTGATAGATTGCCTAATCTCTGCCATTCTAACTAGATAACGGTCATAACAGTCGCCATTTTGGCCGATCGGTATATCAAAATCTAGTTGATCATATATCTCATATGGCTGGCTTTTTCGCAAATCCCAAGCAAGCCCAGCAGCGCGCAACATTGGGCCACTAAAGCCCCAATCAAGTGCCTGTTTAATTGATATTTCACTAATTCCTACAGTGCGTTGCTTCCATATCCTATTTTCTGTTAAAAGTTCATCAACATCGTCTATATATTTTGGAAATTGCTCTATAAACTTTGCAATATCCTCAATCAAATCTTCTGGAACATCTGCTGCAATTCCACCTGGCCTGATGTAAGCTGCGTGAAACCTTGCACCTGAAGCTCTTTCGTAAAATTCCAGTATTTTTTCTCTTTCTTCAAAGAGCCATAAAAGAGGGGTCATTGCTCCAACATCAAGTGCTTGAGAAGAAACGTTCAGTAAATGATTTAGTATTCTCGTCAGTTCACAAAACAAGACACGTAAATACTTTGCCCTAATTGGCACTTCACATTGCAACAATTTCTCCACACAAAGTGAATATGCATGCTCTTGTGACATTGGTGATACGTAATCAAGGCGATCAAAATAAGGCAAAGCTTGAAGATACGTTTTATGTTCTATTAATTTTTCAGTACCGCGGTGCAGAAGCCCAATATGGGGATCTGCCCTCTCGATCACTTCACCATCCATCTCTAAAACAAGACGCAACACTCCATGTGCAGCTGGGTGCTGAGGTCCAAAATTTAACATCATTGTCTTTAGATCGGGCATGTCCAGTAGTTTAAGATATTAAAATTGTATAGGCTAAAGTGCGCTCAAAGTCAATAAACTTCTTGCATAGGCTACAACTATCATTCAATAGAAACAAAAACTTTTACAATGGCTAATAAGTGTTGGTAAAACCAAGTCACTTTAGCTATAGAATGACAAAAAAGGTTTGCATTAGCCAAATTTTTAGTTGAAGTAGCATAAAGAGGTTAAAGGAAAAGCTTTGTGTTAATGGATTCATTTCAGGTATAGTATAGATAACACCACAATACTTATAAAATGGATCATGTTGTTAATGCGTATAATAGACTTGACACTCCTATAGTTAGGGGAGAAGGGGTATATCTTTTTGATATAGGTGGTAAAAAATATTTAGATTTTGCTGCAGGTATTTCTACAACTTCTTTAGGGCATTGTCATCCATACATTACAGATAAGCTGAAAGAGCAATTGAGCTCACTATGGCACTGCTCTAACATTTTTACTATTCCCGAGCAAGAAAGGCTTGCCGAGCGTTTAACAACTCTTACTTTTGCAGATAAAGTTTTTTTCTGCTCAAGTGGGCTTGAAGCAACAGAAGCTGCAATTAAGTTTATTCGTCGTTATTTTTACTTGAAAGGGCAAGCAAAACGTAATCGTATTATTACAATTGAAGGAGGGTTTCATGGCCGCAGTATTGCTGCAATTTCTGCTGGAGGCAGTGAAAAACCACGCGAAGGTTTTGCTCCGCTTCTTTCTGGTTTTGATAAAGTGCCAAGAAATGACATTAAAGCTTTGGAGAAAAAAATCAGCGATGAGACAGCTGCTGTGTTTTTAGAGCCCATACAAAGTGAAGGTGGAGTATATCCACTAGACGTAGAATATCTTCAAAAAGTAAGGGAAATAACAAAAGCTCAAGGAATAATTTTGTGCTTTGATGAAGTGCAGTGCGGATATGGACGCATCGGTTCTTTATTTCATTATCAAAATGTCGGCATTGAACCTGATATGCTAACCTGTGCGAAGGCTATGGGTAACGGTTTTCCTGTAGCTGCATGTTTAGTGAAAGATTATATAGCAGAAGCAATTACTCCAGGAACTCATGGATCAACCTATGGTGGCAATCCACTTGCCATGACTGTTGGTAATGCAGTGCTCGATATAATGCTAAAAGAAGGCTTTTTTGATCATGTTAAAAGAATTAGTAAATATTTAAAAGAAAAGCTGTTGCTTTTAGCTAAAGAATTTCCTGAGATGATTTTAGAAGTTCGTGGAGAAGGGTTACTAATGGGAATAGAACTAGCAACTCTTGTAGCTGATAAAATTATTAGTCGATCTCTTGATAAAGGTTTAATAATAACTAGGGTTTTAAACAACAAAGTAGTAAGGGTAACCCCACCACTTATCATTGAGGATGAGCATGTGAACGCAGCGTGTAATATGCTTTATGATTTGTTTTTTAAGATTAAAGGTATATAAAATTCGGCAATATAAATTCAGGCTTGCAAATGCCTCTCATAACATGTAAAATTAATTTTATTTTTTATCACAATAACATCGTACTTTAATGGATTGGTTATTGGTCTTAGTATCATCAGCAATTTTTGTTTTGTTAGTTTTATCGTTTTTGTTCTCAGGAGCAGAAATAGGCTTAACCTCAATTAGCCGTTCTCGAGTTAATAAGCTAAAGCTAGACGGTAACAAAAAAGCCAGGGTAATAGATCGCTTATTAAATAGGAAAGAATTGACAATAGGAACGGTATTGCTCGGCAATACAATTATTAATATTACTTGCTCTGCTTTATTTACAGCAATATTTATCAATCTTTTTGGAAATGAGGGCATTCTCCTATCAACAATTATAATGACATTTTGTATTTTATTGTTCTGCGAAGTTCTACCAAAAACTTATGCTATTCAAAATCCTGAAAAATTTGCATCATTTTCTGCTTATTTTGTATTGTTTTTTGTAAAGATTTTTTCTCCATTGACACTAGGTATTCAATTTATTGTTAACCTCATCCTAAAATTATGTGGGCTGCATAAAGATAAGGAAGTGATATCTGCAGCGGATGCAATGCGTAATATGATTACTCTTCACCGCAGTGAAGGAACTATGTTGCAACAGGATTTAGATATGCTAAGCAGCATACTTGATTTGGCTGAGACAGAGATATCACAAATTATGACCCATAGAAGAAACCTATTTTCTCTTGATATAGATCGGAATAAAGAAGAGTTAATAAGAGAGATTTTAACCAGCAGTCACAGTAGAGTACCTTTATGGCAGAAGGAACCAGATAACATTGTAGGTGTAATTCACGTGAAAGCTCTAATAAATGCTTTGCGTGAAAAGAATAATAAAGCGGAAGGAGTTGACATTACCCAAGTTATGTCAAGGCCTTGGTTCATACCAGAAAGTACACCGCTCAGCGTGCAACTTCACAACTTCCGTAAGAACAGGAAACACCTTGCATTTGTTATTGATGAGTATGGAGCACTGCAGGGAATTGTAACTCTTGAGGATATACTGGAAGAAATAGTTGGAGAAATTTCGGATGAACATGATTTGATTACGGAGAATTTTATAAAG
Organism: Wolbachia endosymbiont of Ceratosolen solmsi; assembly: GCF_017869155.1. NCBI lineage: Bacteria > Pseudomonadati > Pseudomonadota > Alphaproteobacteria > Rickettsiales > Anaplasmataceae > Wolbachia > Wolbachia endosymbiont of Ceratosolen solmsi. Next base: position 782,194 of record NZ_CP054598.1, on the reverse strand, counting down.
AAAATATCTGATAATATGTATCACATAGAAGGAAAATCTACTATTAGGGACATTAACAGGCAGTTATACTGGAATCTCCCTGATGAAGAAGCTACAACTCTAGCAGGTATGATTGTGAATGAAATAGAGCGCATTCCTGACGAAGGCGAGGAGTTTTCCATGTATGGTTTTCGCTTTAAGATTTTAAAAAAAGATAAAAATATTATTACTGTTGTTGAAGTGCAAGTAAAAACTGGTAATATTAGTGGCAGCAATTAATTAGTGGAGTTTCATGGAAGATACAGTAAAAATAACGGCTGAAGAGTTGAAGGGTTACATAGAGAGAATCGAAAAACTTGAACAAGAAAAGAGGGATGTGCAAGATCACATTCGTGATGTATATGCAAAAGCCGCAGATGAAGGTTGGGATATAAAAGTGATGAAACAAATTATTAGGCTGAGGAAGATGGATGATGATGACAGAGAGGAACAAGAAATATTGCTTGATACCTATAAACGTGCATTGGGAATGAGCTACGAAGAAGAGTTAAGTGAATAGCAGAATTGTAATTGGAATAAGTGGAGCATCTGGTTCTATTTACGGTGTGCGTATTTTAGAAGCGTTGAAAGACGTCGATTATGAAACTCATTTAGTGATAAGTCGTGCTGGGAAAATAACTTTAGCTCACGAGATTAAAGAAAAACTTGAAGATATTACATCACTTGCAGATTTTTACTATTCTGAAGAAAAGATTGGAGAAAAAATAGCAAGCGGCTCATTTAAAACCTCAGGGATGATTGTAGCACCATGCTCTATGAAGACAATGTCTGAAATCGCATCAGGTGTTACTTCCAATCTATTGACAAGGGCTGCAGATGTAACGCTAAAAGAAAGAAGAAAGTTAGTTCTTATGGTGCGAGAGTCACCACTGCATCTTGGGCATTTACAAAATATGTTAAAATTAGCGGAGATGGGAGCAATTATTGCTCCACCAGTACCAGCTTTTTATATTAAACCAAAATCGTTGGATGATATTATTAATCATTCTGTTGGCAAAGTATTGGATTTATTTGATATCAAATTACCCGACTTTAAGGAGTGGCAAGGAAGTGACAATTATTATTGATGGTAAAAAAATAGCAAACGACCTATGTGAGAGGCTATCACAAAAAATTGATATTTTAAAGAGAGAGTATAACATTTTTCCTTGCCTGAAAGTAATTCTCGTGGGCAGCAATCCAGCAAGTCAGGTTTATGTTCGCAACAAACAGAAAAAAGCAGAATCAATAGGCATAAGTTCTGGGACCATTGTTTTGCCTGATAATATTTCAGAAGATGAATTAATTGAAAAAATCAATGAATTAAATGAAGATCCATCTGTGCATGGCATTTTAGTGCAATTGCCTTTACCAAATCATATTAGTGCAAGCAGAGTAATTAACACAGTAAGTGTTGAAAAAGATGTAGATGGCTTTCATGATGAAAACGTTGGCAAATTAGTTAAAGGTGAAAAAAACTGCCTTATACCTTGCACTCCTAAAGGTTCTTTGCATTTAATTAAGTCAATTGAAGAGAACCTTTCCGGTAAAAACGCAGTGGTAATTGGTAGGTCAAATATCGTGGGCAAGCCAATGTTTTACCTGCTATTGCAAGAAAACTGCACTGTCACCATCTTGCATTCACAAAGCAAAGATTTAGCTGAATATTGCTCTAAAGCGGATATAGTAGTTGCAGCAGTCGGAAAGCCAAATTTTGTTCAAGCAGACTGGATAAAGAAAGGTGCAATAGTGATCGATGTTGGCATAAATAGCGTTAACGTAGGAGAACAAAGTAAGCTCGTAGGTGATGTTGACTTCGGGGGAATAAAAGAAAAAGTCAAAGCTATTACCCCAGTACCCGGGGGCGTTGGCCCAATGACCATTGCATTTCTAATGATGAACACTGTTATTGCTGCTTGCTTGCAGAAGGGAGTTGATGCTTCTAATTTCATTAGTTGAGGTATGAAGAGGAAGCTGTATGAAGATAGAATGTACCACATCTCACAATTAATAAAAAATTGAGATTTTTGAAATTCCTCGGTAGTCAAATTTATTAAATATTTAGGATCATCATCTATTCTTTTTTCTCTACAAGTATAGCTAAAGTGGCTTAGGTTTACCTACAATTTGAAAAACAACAAATTCGTCATTCCGCTACTAGTTAGCGGAATCTATGCCGAGATACCGCGGCGGTATGACGTAGGGAAACCTTTCTTGGGTTAGCTATAGTTAGTGGAATTGCAAAGTTTCTAGGCATAAAAAGCTTTGAACCTAATATATGAGCCAAACTTGATTTTCCAACCGTAGATACACCTGTAATAAAAATAATAGTCTTCATTTTATGAATTTACTTGCTATATGAACTATCGGAGAAATTTTTTTATAGTTTATAGTATCTATACTTTGCCATATACAACCATCAGAATCTTTTCCATCAGATTCTCGCTTTATTTCTCCTATGATTTCAATTTTGTATAAAACTGCTATATGTTTTAGACATTTATTTACATTGTCTTCATTATAATGATATAGGCTAGTAACTGTTTGGATTTGGTCGTATTGTTTCACTAAACAACCTGTTTCTTCTCTAATTTCTCTTACAAGTGCCTCTTCAAGCGTTTCAGCAATTTCTACCTGGTAAATCAAACAACCCTTTATAAGGACCTCGACTTTTTTCACCAAAACTATACTTTTAGGTTTTAAAATTAAACCGTATACGCCTAAGTGAGAGTGATAAATAATATCATCTTTCATTAAATCAAAAATATTAGAGTTAATATAATAATTTAAAAAATCAATTATACAAAATAATGTATTATAAATACAATTACTCAATATAAAAATTCCACTTAACAAATTTATAAAAGTATAGCTTCTACGTCATACCGTCACGGTATCTCTTAGCATAGATCCTGCTAACAAGTAGCGGGATACTTAACCGTCATACCGCCGCGGTATCTCTTAGCCGCTAACACGTAGCGGTATGACGATTGTCGTTTAACTATAAATATTTAAGAAATTTACCAAATGAAAAAAAAAGGCAAAAGAAACCCCGTAGTGCGAGTTTTGACTCTCTAATACTTTAAATTGGCGCTATAATAATGTGCTGACGCTTAGTTTAAGCGCGATTTGGCTGAATGTAGAAAAATTTTAAAAGACATGCAGCCGCTATAATGTTATGTAATCCGCCAAAAGATACCCTGAGTTTTTTACTGAATTTTGTCATTGAGCCTGCAGGTCAAAAACAAGTTTTGAGTCATAAATACCCTTAATGCCATGACGTGTATAATAATGTTACAAAAAATAATATCATAGAATTCAATAGGATAATCCCTAGAGAATTACTCATCTACAAAAAGCCAAATCGTGTTAATGCTGTTTAGATGTAAAAGATAAGCTAAATCTTTACAGGGAATTTAAAACAGTAGAATACCTTTGATTGAAAAAAAGAACCAAACTAGGCAACTTAACCGGTTTGCTATTTCAACTACTACAACTAAATCAATAAATCTTAATAGGGGGAAAAACATCATGAGTGCGCCAAGAAGTGCGTAAAGTTCAGTTGGTGAAAATCCAACCCAGGCAAAGCCTAGCCAGCAACCTGGAACGAACCATTATGCTGCGTAAGGTGACGAGCGTAGTAAAGCTAGTGGAAGGTGTAAAAGACAAGATTTGATCTGACAGACAAGAATTAACTGACAGAAGAATTGAGGTAGTCAAAACTAATATCAGGCTCTTGTGTAATGCTACTAATATTTTTCTGAAAAGCAATATATTTGCTATCAAGAAAAGTGTATTAAATAAGACTTGACCTGACACTTTAAAAAAGTAAGTTAAAAATAATAAAAATAAAGGAGTGTTAGATATGAGTACAATACAGACAAAAATATTAAAACCAAAGCTAGGATTATTAGAACTAGCAAAACAACTAGGAAATGTGTCTCAAGCATGCAAAGTGATGGGATACTCAAGAGATACATTTTATCGCTTTAAGGAGTTATATGAAAATGGAGGAGAGGAAGCATTACATGAAATAAGTAAGAAAAAACCGCTATTAGCAAACAGAGTTTCCGACGATATAGAAAGAGCAGTGATTGGTATAGCAACAGAATTTCCAGCATATGGGCAAGAAAGAGCTGCAAATGAACTGAGAAAAAGAGGTATAATAATTTCTCAGGGAGGAGTAAGGTCTGTATGGCTAAGAAATGACCTTGAAACTCTCAAAAAGAGACTTAAAGCACTAGAGACAAAAGTAGCTCAAGACGGAATCATTTTAACTGAAGAACAACTTGCAGCTTTAGAAAAAGTGAAAGAACAAAGGGAAGCTCATGGTGAAATTGAGACGCAACATCCAGGTTATTTGGGTTCTCAAGATACCTATTATGTGGGCAATATCAAAGGTATAGGGCGCATTTATCAGCAAACTTTTGTTGATACTTATTCCAGAGTTGCAATGGTTAAACTTTACACGGACAGAACAGCTATTACAGCTGCAGATCTTCTCAACGATAGAGTTATTCCATTTTTTGATGAGCAGAAAATTCCATTATTACGCATTTTAACTGATAGGGGTACGGAGTACTGTGGCAAGCCCGAAAATCACGCTTATCAGCTTTATTTGGGCATAGAAAACATCGATCATTCTAGAACTAAAGCCAACTCTCCACAGACTAATGGCATATGTAAAAGGTTTCATAGAACCATGCAAGATGAGTGTTACAATATCATCTTTAGAAAGAAAATCTACAGTTCTTTGGAAGATCTACAGATTGATGTTGATCATTGGTTGCGTTCTTATAATGAGACAAGACCTCACTCGGGTAAATATTGCTATGGCAAAACGCCTATGCAAACTTTTCTTGATAGCAAATATATTGCTTTTCAGAAAAATATTAGTAGCATTACACAAGAGCCTGATATTAGTTTTGACTACCTCAATTCTTCTGTCAGTTAATTCTTGTCTGTCAGATCAAATCTTGTCTTTTACAGGCTGAACAGATACAAATAAGACAAATTTCTCAAAAAATCTTTTAAAATGTTAACTTAACATCACCATCACTTCATTATAGAGAACGGCCTACTGTTTCTTCAAGACTTGAAGCTTTTCTCATTTTTTCGCGCTTTGCCCAAGGGCCCACTTTTGTTGCATCAGATTGACTAATTGTTTCAGAACGAATCAACTCTCCAGATCTAGTAAAAAAACCTCGTTCAATAGCATCACGTACTGAACACCCACCAAGCAAACATTTTTCCCCTATTCGTTCCTCACAATTCTGTAATTTTTTCCACTTTTCTTGATCTTCTACTTCTACCTTTATTAGATTTTGCTTATCAGGGTATAATCTCACTTCCAACTCTCCCAAGCCAGTATCGAAAGTCAATACTATATTACTACCATCTGCTAGGCCTACATAATTCCTTATAGCGTTTTCCGTTATAATTTCTACCTCACTCTTACCTATCTTTATTATATTTCTTCCGTATTGTACACCTTCCTGAGTGATACCTAAACCCCTTGCTCCATTTGTAATCTTTGCAACATCTACTTTACTATCCTGTGAATATTCAAGACAGAGAGTAGAGTTGTCGATTTTTACGTCTCTTACCTTACCACTTGTTGCGCTTTGAACGATTGTTATGAAATCTAAAGCACGATTCTCATAATCTGCATAAGCGTTTTTCATATTAGCTTTGTGGCTTTCAAACTCTTCCAGTTCGTCAATTACATATATACTGCTTATGTTGTACAAAATTGCCCCTTTTGATATCAATTGACATACTATACCACTAGCAACCTCTATATTCCTTGAACCTTCGGAACTCTTTCTTAATTCACTAATCTTTCTTATCACAAAATCTGTAAAACTATATTCCTTTTCATATACCTTTCCGTATATACTACCCTGGTTAGGAAAGTTCAGCCTTACCCCAAGTTCTATAGCTTCGTTTACAACGCGTTTTAACTCATCTATATCTTTGGATTTATTTACCCTACCCAAAAATATTTTCAACTTTTCCGACTGATCTAATATTAAATCATCCCATAGAGTTCTAAGCTTAGGCAAACGTTTTTTGTCCTTCCACTCTTCGTAATCAATCGCTCCTGCTTCTAGCAGCAACTTTTTTGCTTCTTTGAAATGAGTTTCATTACCATAACAAGCCTCCCTAATCTTTTGAAAAACTCGAGACTTTCCTTCGCAATCACGGAGATTGAGAATCTCTTTAAGACCTTCATTTCCTTTGTGCTGATTGAAAAACTTTCTTAGTCGATTAGTGTTAAAGCTATGACCGCAAACACCTTCTAAATCATTTTTTGCTTCCAATTGCTCCTGAGTTAAAAAGATCTGTTCTAAAAGATTCACTTCAAAAGGTTTTTTGTTAATAATTACAATGTCTAGAGGAGTTTTTCCTTGTCTGTCAGGTTGACTACGTGCTCCTTTTTTCAGAAGCAAAGGTATATTTAAAGTATTATAATAAGCAGCATAGTGCAAAGGTGTTTGCCCTTCACTGTTAACTATGTTAGGATCAGCACCAGATTTTAAAAGTAAAGTCATAAATGCACTAACTGCACAACCTATGTCTTTTTCCACTGCTAAATACTCCATACCTTGTATTACATGTAGTATTGTCAATTTGGATTCTCCCCTTTGAAGATTGAGAACAGCTTTTAGATCATCACCTTTGTTATCGTGTAAAAAGTCCTCAAACCTTGTAATGTCACAAAATGGAAAGTCTGTAAGAAGATTTAACAGTGCCTTATTCAAATTTTTTTGGTTATCTTTTAAATCAGGTACGTTGAAAGACCAATCAGATATTAAATTTTTGAATTTTTCCCTTTTAATAATAGAGGTCAAAGAGCTGTTATCACTAAGCAGCAACGAGTATTTAATTGACTCATACTTATCATCTACCCGCCCCTCCTTCTGTTCTACCTTTACCTCCTTTAAATACTCTGTATCATCATCTTTAATGCGTTTAGCTAGATCCTTTAAAAATTCAATATCTCTGTTTTCCAGTAAAGGGAATGCTCCCTTCTTCATGAGAATCGAGACCATTTGTGTACTTCGTCCAGCTAAGTATAATGGAGTGCGCCGTTTTTCATCTAACGCATTAACATCAGCCCCATTGTTTATAAGATACTCTACTATTTTTATTTTTTGGCTCAAGACAGCATGATGTAGAGGAGTGCTTCCGTCATTATACTTCTTATTAACACTTGCTCCATTTTTTATTAGGATCTCTACCATTCTTGTGTTCCCTTGTGAGATAGCATAATATAATGGATCACGATTGTACGCATCAATTGTGTTAACATCAGCTCCTCCTTTTATAAGGGTTTCTACCATTTGTTTGTTGTTTTTTAAAACAGCAAAACTTAATTGGCACAATGTACCTGGATCTACTTGTTTTAATCTCTCTTCTATTTTACTAACTACATTACTCTTACTTAAACCAACATCAGCGTTAGCAGTACTTAATACTTCCTGCAATTTATTCAATTCCATAACTCCACCTCGGTTAAAAATACTACGCACCATTTTTACACGCATGACATAAAATGCAAGAACTAATATGACATGCAACATTCGTCCTTAGGCATTTGAGGTAAGCTTTGCCTATTCACTTCACATTCATTTAGCCTACTACTAGGCTTTAATACTGCATATGTAATGCCACCAGCAATGGCCCCAACAATCAATGCAGCAGTAGCTGATATTGATAAACTAAGATGAATAGCAATACATCCAATAGCTACACTTGTCAACATGGTCATTATGCCTACACAGAAACTGGTCTTTATTGCTCTATTAGTTATAGTTAGGTGTTTATTTTCTGTCACTTTTTGATACTGTATCACATTTTTATTGTCAGCCAGACTTCCCGAGGTTTTGGGATACTCCCTTACTCGAAGACTAAGATACTTAACTATATCTTTGTAACCATTGGAATCCGCCAAATCGGAAGGAGTCTCACATCTAAAGTTTTTTACATCAATAGTAGCCTTTTCTTCCTCTACAAGATATTCAACTATATCGTAGCGATTCATTCTAGCAGCTTCATGTAATGGAGTATCGCCATTTTTTTTGCTTACTACATTAACATCAGATCCCTTTTCTAACAGAGCTTTAACTATGCCTAAATAGCCCACCTCACAAGCAATATGCAAAGCAGTGCATCCTTCTTCGTTTCGTGCTTCAAAACTAGCTCCTTTGTCTAACAAAAATTGAACTACTTTCAAACGACCACATCCAGCAGCTTCATTTAAAGCAGTATCGCCGTCATAGTTTGTTGCATTAATATCAGTACCTTTGTCTAATAGAGCTTTAACGATTTCTAAGTAACCCTTTCGAGCAGCAATATGCAAGACACATTTGAAACTATTCTTTCGTATGTCAGCATTATTCATTTTGCCCAATAAAAACTGAACTATTTTCAAGTTTCCCCCTATAGCAGCACAATGCAAAGCAGTGCAGTCTTGATAACCTCGTATCTCAAAACTAGCACCTCTTTTTAACAGAAATTGAACTACTTCTAATTTGCCTGCTTCAACAGCAATATGTAAGGCAGTGTCACCATTATATTTTTGCGCATCAACATCAGTACCATTATCTAGCAGAAATTGAACTACGTTTAAGTGACCCATCTGAGCAGCAATATGCAGCGCAGTAGCGCCTTCATTGTTTTTTACCTCAACAGTAGCCCCTTTTTCTAACAGGGCTTCAACGATTACGAAGTGGCCCTTGCTAGCAGCAAAATGCAAAGGCGTGTTACCATCGTTGTCTTCTGTCTCAACGCTAGCTCCTTTGTTTAATAGATCTTGAACTTTCTCTAAGGAACCATGAAAAGCAAAATTAAGTAAGTCAGTATGTATATTACTTTCGTGTACACAATGCTCATCTGTTTTTAAGTGACTATCGAGCGTAGCTAAATATGAATACGTAATATTTTGATTAACTTGATAAATTGGTATTGTCTGTGTTGCATAAAAACCTTGTTCTTTTGACCGCTTTTCTATTCCATCAACCATACTGTTCTCTTCTAAATCTGCTTGAATATTTATTGGATTAGATACTTCTTCCAATTGATTACCCATAACACTAACTTAACTTAAAAACTTATGTTTTAATTATTACACAATTATTATAATTAGCAATAGTTTTATATTTTTTCAGAATTACAAATTTATTGTATTCAGATATAGGAAAATACCTTTTGTCTCTAAAAAACATTGCAACCAAGTATTACAAAGATTTCAATTATTTACTTCTTCAAAGATCCCAAAAAATCGTATCTTTGTGAGAACAAGCTACGTAAAAGTAGGGTTATGAAAATAGGAACTTGCAATCTTTGCAACAAAGTCAGGGAAATTAGTTCGTATGTGGATTTAGCGAAAGTGAGCCAATGTAGCTGGTTTTGGCATATAATAAAATTATAATATAAAAAAGTTCGCACAGATCATTTGGTAGACCAACGCATCCCAAAACAAACTCTTCTCACGCTTGCTGGTTTTTGTTGCTGGAAATGGTTGAATTATTTAGGTTTTTAATAGTATATATTGCTAAATTAGTAATAATTTATTAAAAGACTTCCATCAAAAATTATTTCAAAAAAATTTTAAATTAGGGATTGACAAGTTTTAAAGATGGAGTAACATGTCCAAAATACATTAAACCTTTATGGTATGTAAGGGGTTAAAGTCTATTCATTTCAGGGGGGTAGCTATGTTGCGTTCGGATATTCCAGAAATTTTGTTTTCTTGCATTAAAGAGGATGATCCTTATAGGGCATCCAAAGTCTTTCAAATTGAACGCTGGTGCTATGCAAGTTGGCGTTTACACCAAAGAAGTGGCCGAAAAGGGCACAATTTTCTTGCACGAGTACTATCTAGTGAGGATTGCTCGAAGGAAATAGATGGTTTACATGGAGTCAAGCTTGACAGGCAAATGGTAGGTAAAAATTGATTGCACCAGATTCAGGTAATTTCTTTGATAAGTATGACATTGCTTGTAAGTGTTGCTTGGAAGAAGATATTATTGCTTTATTTGAGGAGAGAAAAAAAGGGTTGTCAGCTTAAGGCAAGAGTAGCTTACTAGAGTATAATCACTTGGTTAAGTGTTTAACAGGTAATCCTTTGATAGTTTTTTGGTCACATTTTGTCAGTGGTTACATCTCTAAATTAAATTTAAATGGTCGTCATCCATATGAGTATGGACTTAAATGTGCTATGGATCTTAAACGAGCAGAAGCAGTGGAATTTTTCTGGAATAAAATAAAGTCTCTACCTGAAGATAAATTAAGTACTCAGCAGAAAGATGAAATCTTTATGAAACATGCAGTGTATGCAGCAGGGAATCATTGTAACAGTTATCCTGAGATATTCGAGTTTTGCTTTAGTCAAATGAGTCCTGATAAATATCCAGAACTTTTAAAAAGAGATTTAGCTGAAAATCGTCATTACGGTAGTTTAAACACACTACAGGGTGCACTCCGCTTTGATCAATTTCAAGGATTGTTTGATTGCTTAAAACCATTTGATGTTCCAGAAGGTAAGTATTGTACTTGGTTGCGATTTATAGAAATAAAGAAATGTTCTGGGCATTATATAGATTCAGGTGTAAAGCTTTTTACACACATGTGGATGAAAGAAGGATTTGATAGTCATCGTACCTCAGCATTAAATGAAGAAATGATGAGCAATTCTGTCTTTCAAGGAAGGTTATTAGTGCCTCTAGTTGAGAAGGGTTGTATGGAACCAGTATGGGCAGTTTTGGATAAGGCTAATCCTGATCAGGTTAAAGAATTTATGAATACCAAACAAGCCGATCATATACGTTCCATATTAAAGGAAAGAGGAGATGAGGGTTCATTGGATAAATTCCTATCATATGGTAAGTCCGTAGATAGAGAGCTTGAGAATTTAAGTACTGATTTAACTGAAGTTAAGTTAAGTAAGGCACATAGTTTAAGTAAAAGGTAGACATATTATAAAGGGGTATTTATGCCAAACGAAGAAAGACCACAAGATTTTGAGTTAATAGAATTACTAATTCGAGAAGCAGCAGCTAGCACTTCAGTTCAGCAGAGCAGTGGGGTTGATGAATCCTTCAAGGCAAGGTTTCAGTCGTATGTTGATCAGATTCCATCTTATATGCATTCTGTAGAAAAGAAAGGGTTTTTTCTCACTTTTTCTTCGGAAGCTTTTCTACGCTGCTGAATGCAGAAATAGCAGAGAAGTTAGGCATTAAAGAGATTTCTTTTCGTTTTGACACTAAGGAAACTTTAAAGGTAGTTGTTATTAAGGATGGTGAAATTAAAAATGATAGAAGTGCCATTGATAATATCAAATTATTTTCTATTTCAGAATCAAAAGATGAGTCCAAAGGTCAATTTACTTCTTGCGAGTTGGAAGAAATATTAAAAAAGAACCTGATTTGGACAGATAAAAACACCCTGATTGGTGAAGTTGGAGCTATAAAGGATAGGATTAAGGGTAGAGATGAGATGAAACCCAGGTTAGTACGAATCTCTAAAGGGAAAAATGGTATTTTTGTTAAGACAGAAGTTCAAGAAATATCTGACTCTGCTGCTAGTCATGGCTTTCATAAAATAGAGAAAGGACTATGGAGCAAACCAGAAGATGATATAGCAAAGCTGACTGGTACTGATATGCAGAGAGTTAAAGAATCTTCTGAAAAAGTCCTTGAAAAAATTGGTAAAGTTCATTCCAAATATGAGTACTCACTTAGCTACGCTAAAGAAGCACGTGAGGCAGCACATCATGGATTTGTGGCTGGTGTTTTTATGAATTTCCGCTATAGATATAACCTTAGAGTTTACTTAGAGCAATTTGCAGGAAGAGGTTATGCGGATATTGTTTTACTAGCCCGTGGCCCTGATCGTGCGTTAGATTCCATTCCTATTATCATTGAATTAAAAGCAGGAACAGTTCGTGGTACTGCACCAGGTGATGCCCTGCAACAAGCGACGGATTATGCAAAAGGCTTTCAACCAAATGTTATGCGAGTTTTAACTACTGCAGACAATATTCTGTGTGTTGGTGTAAATCTTGATTATCGATCTCCTGTTTTCCAATATTGAAGCAAAAAGTCGTGAGGGAGAAATTGTTCCTCTTTTTCAAGATATGCTAAAATCTACTGATGACTGGGGTATGCGTAGGATTGATATAGGAGAGTTGGAAAAACAAATAAAAGATAATTTAGAACGCATTTATCATACGTTTCCTGGCACAGGAGAGAAGGGAGATAATCATTATTTCAGTAGATTTTATTAGGACAATCGTTATTGTTAAATGAAGCTTTAGGAACTGAATTTGAAAAGCATGTTTTTATTTACAGTGAAAATATACCTACTGAAGCTCATGAGTCTAGTAGACCTCAACGTCCAGCAGGTCAACAGGTCTTGATAAAAGCCATGCAGTTGTAACAATGGTGCTGATTCCAGAAGGTACCGAGAAGCTAGTTTATGTAATTAATGTTATTGAAGCTGATGGAAGAGCAGAGGTACTGAGTAAAGGAGTTCCACTTAATAACCTAAACGAGAAAATAGGAAATAGAAAAATAGCTGAGTTAAATCTTAATTTTAACATCAAACAAAAGTCAAACTTTAAAAAACATTTTAGTATAGAGGCCAATGAGCCTATTTCTTTAGAACAGTACAACAACAAAAAAGCCAATAAGTTTCAAGGTACTTTTGAGAATGTTCCTTATCCTGATCAGCTAAAAGAAACATTTGATAGAGTATTAGACTCTCAACTTACTTCTGCTCAGTCTTCATCAATAGATGAGTATAATGGGTTATTCAGAAAAATTGGAGAAGGAATGTTACCTTTTAAAACTCTCATTAACAAAGAAACTAATTTCCAGGGAGTATTGGATGGAGCGCTTAGTCATTATAGTGATCTAAGGTTACAGGAATCGCCAGAAACTAGAGCATTAGTTTTAACTGAGTTTCAAACTGGTAGAGGGAAACGTGTTGATATGCTGGTTCACGGTATTAAGTTTGCAGATCAAGGTAATGCTAAGGAATACACTCCTATAGGACTAGAGCTTAAAGGGCCAGAAGAAAAGATAAGTGCTGATAAGTTAAAAGAAAAAGCAAATAAGCAGATAATCGAGAGATATGCAAAAGGTGTAACGTATAAAACACTTACAGATGGTGATGAAGTGAAATTTATCGGTGTTGTTTTTGACAAAAAAGCTAGTAATGCAAATTCTCTTGTTTTAGCAAGTAGAACAAGCGAAGAAGGATTTATTCCTGTTAAAGTAGTTCATAGCTCGGTACTTAAATTTTCTCTAGGACCAGAAGATATTTTAGAGGATTCAATGGATCTTTTTAATCAGCGATGCAATGGAAGTAGAAAAAAACGCAATATAGGTATGGCCTGCATAGACTCACGTGATGAGGAAAGTATTGAAGAGAAAGAAAAAAAAGAACGACGTATTAAAGAATTATTTGATACTGATGAAATAAGAGAAAGAACAAAGAGCATTGAATTTTATGATCAGCTTTTTAAGGTTTCTGAGCATATATCTAAAGGCGAAGCTATAGATCAAAATATTGAAGAAGCATTTATAGCAAAGGTTAAAGATATAGATCTGAATTCAATAGATCCAGAGATTAGGGATGTTATGGAAGAGATTAAAGAAAAGATCAGTGAAAAAGAAGCAAATAAATCAGAAAAAATAAAAGATATTTTAAGAAGATCTGGAGTAGAGGAAAAGATAAGTGAAGCAGCAAAAGGTGTAGGTCTTACTTACAGAAAATTTTTAGATGAGGGAGGAAGTGAATCTCAGAATATTATCAATAAAATTAACAGTAGCCCAGAGGCCATGAGCCATCTAAACAGAGTAGGTAGAATATCTGGCTGGGCTATGGAAGGTATGATGTACAAAAATCTTATAGGTGATATCCTAAGTGGCAATTTAGAAGGAGTAGCAATTAACTTGGGTTTTATTGGAGGTAGTCACTTACTTGGTAAAGTTGCAAATACTGTAGCAATAAAAGGAGAACAATTTATTTCAGAAGGCAAGGTATTTCTTGGCAAGTCTTTAAAAGTAGCATCACCTTTCCTCGCACGGGCGACTTCTGCTTTTATCGCTTATGATTTAGCAAATCAAGTTAAGGCATTTAAATCTGGTGATAAAAATGCTATGGCTGGTATAGTAGGAGATAGTATTGCCCTTACAGTTGATGCAGCAGCAATCGGCATAGAAGTTGCTGAAGTTGCTGGAATACTAAGTGGTGTATCATCAGTCACTGGTCCTATTGGAGCTGGAATAACGGCTCTTGTATTTATTGGCACTGACATTTATTTATCCGTGAAGGCAGTTGAACAAGAAGATAAAATTATTCATTTAACAGGGTGGGAAAAATTTAAGGAAGGGTGGCGTGCATTTCTCCATATAAAGCCTGAAGAGTATATAGAAAAATTAATAAAAGAGAAGCAGGCTAATAGTCACTTGGTTGAAAATGCTGTAGGTTTCTTGAAGCAACATACTGGAATTCGGAGATATGTTTTTCCTACTGGTAAGTTGATTTTCAGAGAATTTATGTACGTAGATCGAGATAATAAAGTGCTTCTTAATGAAAAGATAGGCGATATTAAGTGGAGCAGATCAAGGCCAGATAATCCAAGAGATGGGGAGTTATTCTGCTTACCGGAAGGAGATTGGGAATCAGTTCCAAGAGGTGGAGCTTACCTTTGTGAAAATGCAATAGGCTTGTCTTACTCAACTAATAGAACAGGGGATTATACTTTAACTGATTTGGGTGAAGGTGATGATGAGGTAATCGGATTCCAGGATAGTCCTAATATTTTCCTTGCAGGAGATGGAAATAAAAATTTTACTGGAGGAAGTAAAGACGACTTCTTTATCTTGCAAGGTAATGGTTATAGTAGTGGGATTATAAATGGGGGCCGTGGGAGTGATACGTTGGACTTAACAAAGTTTGCTTTAGGTTACTCCATAAAGATTATGAGGACCTTTTTTGGGTACTTTTCTATTAGTAGTGATGGTAAAAATACTTGTTCATCTTTTAAATTAATGAACATACAAACAATTCTTGGTAGAGAAAAAGAACAGGATGAAGTACAATGTAGTAGCGATTTAAAATATGTTGATGGTGGAGGTGGAAAAGACAATAACCATCCTGACAAAATTTTCATAAATCATGTTACTGGTTCCGGTAAATTGACAATAGCAGTAAGGCCTAATACCGAGATCATAAACCGCTCTTACAACGGAAATTTTAGTTATATTCCCTTTCATGGTGAGGGAAGGGCCAACATTAATATTAATCGCCAAACAGATAAATTACAGCACAGTTTCTTATTTAATTATGCTCTTCCTGATTTAAAAAACGTTAAGGTTCATGATCTTCCGGGTAAAAATACTAACTACCCAATAAAAGATGTTAAATTTAATTTTCAGCAGAGTCCTTTAGGTGTATTTGACATAGATATTAAAAATGTTGCAAATAATGCATCTTATGTACTAACAGATGATAAAACTGAAGTTAAAATTGGAAATGGGGGTAGTTTATATCTACTACAAAACACTAATAAACCTATTGACGAAATTGTAAGAAACTATCCGGCTATAGCGAACAGGCTAAGTGCAACCGTCTTTGCAAAATTTCAAGATGAGCTTGTTGTAATCGGGCATGGAAAACATGAGGTAATGAGTAATGATCCTTTACACAAGAGTCACTTAGTCGGAAATGGTGGTGAAAATGTATATGTAATTACTCCAACTCAGAAAGAAGTGAGCATTTATGATGTTAGTAAGGAAAGTTCTATAGATACACTAGACTTAAGGAACACAGTAAAGGATATGAAAGATATACAGTTCAGTTCATTAAATGTCTCTCAAGATAAAGATGATTTGCTGATAAAATTAGAAATGGAACGATCTCCATTAAAATTTCCAATAAGGCTAAAAAATGGTGTGCAGTGGTATCAGAAACTTCATGTTGTTCTTAATATAAACATGCAACTTGAACGTAATGGTAATAATTGGATTCTAAGTCCTTTACCTTTACCTTTACCTTTAATTTTCGATGAGAATACTAAAACTATTGTTATAACAGCTAAAGATATAGAAGAAGGAAATAAATTAATTGTACATAAACAAGCAGGACATTATACCTTTTTACGTTTAAGGGATGACTTGGTAATAATTACTGATTCTAGCACAGGAGAAAACAATATTTGTACTATATTGCTGAGTAATTTCTATAGAGAACCTAAAATGGAAACATTATCTATTGAATTTAATGATACAACAATATCAATACAGGAGAAAATGAATGAAATTAACAGCAGCAAGCTGCTATTTTGTTCTAGTGCACTACAAGTAAATGAACCATTTAGCATTGACGTCCGTGAGTTATTAAATAATCATGATTGTCTCAAGTTTGATTCAGATAAGATAGCCTTTTTTAGGTCAAGTGATAATTTACTATTGTTATCAGATCAAGGAGTGTCGGTTATATTAAATTACTATTCTCATGTCCATAGGCAGTGGAATTTACCAATAGAGTTGAACAATAGTATTATAAAACCAGAGGAATTTAGAGAAAAAGCAGATGACCCTAGTTCTTTTAGGTATTACCTGCCAGGGGAAGAAGGTTTAAAAATTTATCATAATCAACCTACTGATAAATATCAAGTTGGTTTAGTAGATTTAAAGAATAGGTCTATACTAGATTGTGATATGAGAATCGTTGATAAGAATTTAATTTTATCATCTGGAAATAATACTATTGTAAAAGTGGAAAATTGGGTTACTGGCCAAAAGATAATGTTCGCTTTTAACGATGCTATAGTTTTTAACCCAAAATGTATATTTGTTGCTTGCAATCAAGAAGACATTATAGAAGAATTTAATCAAGAAAAAAATAGAGTAAGTAGTATACCTCAAATAGCTGCACTTGTTTCGGGATTACCTTTAGATGAGGCTGTTGAGAAAGATAATTTAGATTCAGTCAATACACTACACCATGCTGTTATTACAAATAATTACGCAATGGCACAACTTCTTATTAGTGAAGGTACGGATATTGAAGCTAGAGATAATGATGGTAAGACTCCTTTAAGTCGTGCTGTTAGTCTTGATAAGCCTAATATGGTTCAACTTCTTCTCAATAAAGGTGCAGATATTGAGGCTAAAGATAATGATGGCAGGACTCCTTTGCAGCATGCTGTTAGTCTTGATAAGCCTGATATGGTTCAACTTCTTCTCAATAAAGGTGCAGACATTGAAGCTGAAGATAATGATGGTAGGACTCCTTTAAGTCGTGCTGTTACTTTGGGTAATTTGAACATGGTACAACTTCTTCTTAATAAAGGAGCCTACATTTATTCTAAAGACGGTAATGGTAAGACAATTTTTGAAATAGCACATGAATGTCATAAAGCAGAAATAGTGAATTATCTCATAACAAAACAGGATAAGTATGGTAACACAATACTGCATTATGCTGCTGAAGAAGGTAATTTAAATTTGGTCGAATTGCTTTTAGATAATAATACTCATATTAGCGTTAAAAACAGTGACGGTTGGATACCTTTGCACTTGGCTGTTAAGGAGGGTAAATTAGATGTAGTTGAGCTGCTTATGAGAAAAGGAGCTAATATTGATGCTAAAGATAACAATAACCAAACTCCTTTGCACATTGCTGTTCAAGTAGGCAATTTCGATACTATTAGCCTCATTGTGGATAAAATTGAAAGCATAAAGTTTCTTATAAATGAAAAAGATGAGTTCGGTTATACACCGCTGCAATATGCTGCTAAAAATGGTAAGTGGGATATAGTTAACCTTTTCCTTGACAAAACTGCTGAAAGGGGTCCAGATGATGTTACAAATAAAGATCAACTATCAAAAAGTTGGACTACTGTACACTATGCTGTTTATAATGGTGACTTGCATTTAATTAAAGATATATTTCAATTTCTTCAAGATAAAGATGCTATCGTTAATACTAAAGATAGTAGTGATTGGACACCTTTACACTATGCTGTATACTACAATGCCCTTGATACAGTGAAATTTCTTGTAAGTAAAGGTGCTGATATTGAGTCTAGAGACAGAGACGGTAAAACACCTTTAGATATTTCTATTGATCGAAAATATGATGGTGTTGTACAATATTTAAAACAAGTGCAATTAAATGAACAACTGTTGAAAGCAGTACAAGTTGGTGATCGTAATGAAGTTAAAGCTTTGATTAGCAGGAAAGCTGACGTTAGTGCTAAAGATAAGGATGGTAAGACTCCTCTACATTATGCTTCTTGGCTTGATTCTTCAAATATGGTAAAGGATCTTATAAGGGAAGGTGCTAACATTGATGCTAAAGATAACAATGGTAAAACTCCTCTAGAGGACACAGGATTTAATGCAGGCGTAAAAAGAATTTTAATGCAGGCACACTTAGATAAAGAGTTATTAATCACTGTACAAGGTAATGATCTTGAGAAAATTAAAAGCCTTGTTGCTCAGGATGTGAGCAAAGATAGTCATGGCGCGTATTATTATGCTTGGAGTGGTAACTTGGACACAGTAAAGTTTCTTGTTGAAGGAGATGTGAATGTTAATGCTACTGATAAATATGATTGTACATTGCTACATTGGGCTGCATTGAAAGGTCATTTAGAGGTTGCTAAGTTTTTGGTTAATAAAAGAGCTAATGTTAATGCTGAAGATATTTTTGGCAGAAGTCCTATGCACTTTGCTGTTATGAATAATCACATAGGTGTACTACGGTATCTAGTAACTAATCAAGCTAACATTGATGCTAAAGATAACAATGGTAAAACACCTTTAGAGGTAGCAAGAGAGTATTTTAAATTAGAAGCAGCTGGAATCCTTTCTATAAATAATGATATTAAGGAAGGTAAGTTGGATGAAGTCAAGCACTTTCTTGCTAATAATGCTAGCAGAAGTGATACTGATGCTAAAGACAAAGATAAATGGTCGAAAGATTGGAATCTTTTACACTACGCTGTCTACAATGGTAACTTAAATTTATTCAAAGGTGTGTTCGAACTACTTTTGGAAAAGAGTGGTAGCATTAATGCTGGAGATCAGTACGGTTGGACGCCTCTACACTATGCTGTCTATTACAATGAACCTGATATTGTCAGTTTTCTTGTAGATAAAAAGGCAGACATTGATGCTCAAGCAAAAGATCACAAAACACCTCTACATGTTGCTGCTCAGTACAATAGCGGATCTGAAATAACTGGGCTTCTTCTTGATAAAGATGCTAACATTGAGGCCACAGTAAATAATGGTTTTACTGTTTTACATGAGGCTGTTTACTATAATAAACTTGGTATAGTTGAATTTCTTGTTCAGAGAGATGCTGACATTAATGCTAAAAATGGTAAGGGTGAAACACCTCTAGAGGTAGCAAATAGGTTGGGTAGATCAGAAATAGCAAACTTTTTAAGAGGGAAACAAAACGAGAAGCCTGTACAACGTAAGCGTCGTCATCACCATGGAGACCACCCTCGTCACTACGATCGCTCATCGCGTAAGCTTCCTGCTACAGATTTAAGTAATCAACCTGAGGTAGCAGCTAGACAAGATGTACCAGAAAATTCATTACAAAATGATGAGACAGGCTATAACAAAGGGGGAGCTACAAGTGGAGCAAGTAAGCCATCTTCATGGATAAATGTTGCTGCTCATGCTGTTGCAGATACTGTTATGGGTGTTTTTCAGTTTATCTCTTCTCCTTTTAAGTCAGCTATAGATATGGAGCATTCTCAACCTTCTAAAGCTATAACAACTCAAGGTACTGATGTAAATAGCACGCTTTTTCTGTTGGATGTATTCATAAGAAAAATTACAGGACAAAAATACATTTCTACAGTGGACCAGCCTACAATATCCTTACCAGAAGCGGAGTACTATGCATCAGATATTATAAATGAATTTGAACAAGTATTGAAGAAAACAGCAGTTGAATCAGGAATATCAGTAACAAATTTAAATTTTGATCCTATAAAACCACAATCAGATATAGTTGGACAACTAATAAATGGGAATTTTTCTGAAATATCGAAAACCTTGTATTCGTCTGCAAAACAAGCGTGCCCAGAGTTTAAGCAAACCAAGAAATTTCTGGAACGTATGAAAAGCCATATAGAAGAGCTTTTAGACAAGAAAGAACTTGTACTGACAAAACAGCAAATGGAGCAATCCTCTAAGGCTTCAGACCAGCATGCATCTGGTGCAACAGAGCTATCTAAAAAGCCTTTCTTAAAAGGTACATCAGTGGCTAAAGGACTGGAATTATGTAGCGGTGGTGCTAGTTTTGTAGCTAATAATCCTACAGGAAGTCAGTTACCAGGAGCTACTAGCGGAACAGACGGTAAGCCCGAATCTTATTTAAGTGGTGTAACAGTAGATAATCAACTAGAGAGGTCACAACGACGTTAGGCTATTTATTCCTGAAGTTGTGCAATTTCATCAAGGGAAAGGTCAGTTATTTCAGCTATAACATCTATAGAGACACCGGCCTTAAGTGAATTTTTAGCCACTACACCGTCCACGGATTGTGAGAATGAATAAAGAACACACGATAAAGACTTTCATCAAAAATTATTCCAAAAAAAATTTCTAAATAGTGGTTGACAAGTTTTAAAAATGGAGTACTATGCCTGAAACACATTGGATTGCTAATTTTTATGGTATGTAAGTGTGTAATAGCTAAGGTAGTTTTACGTTTATTAGTGAGCTATGTTATGTGAAGGCGTTCCAGAATTCTTATTTGAGGGGAGATGGTACTTTCTGTGTTGCTTGAAAGAGCATATTGTTGTTTTACTTGAGGAAAGAAAAAAGCCTAGGGTAAGAGTAGCTTGCTAGAGTGTAATTACTTAGTTAAGTTAGGTAAGTTTTTGTAAATGTGGAGGAACAAATGACTTTAAATAATGATAGTTTATTAATTGGTGCTGCAGAAGCAGGATACCTTAGTGAGGTTAGAGAACTTCTTAAGAAGGGGGCTGATATTGAAACTAAAGGTATTGATGGTTACACACCTTTGCACTTGGCTGTTAAAAATGGTCATTTAGA
Source organism: Wolbachia endosymbiont of Ceratosolen solmsi (assembly GCF_017869155.1). NCBI lineage: Bacteria > Pseudomonadati > Pseudomonadota > Alphaproteobacteria > Rickettsiales > Anaplasmataceae > Wolbachia > Wolbachia endosymbiont of Ceratosolen solmsi. The sequence continues at coordinate 761,072 of NZ_CP054598.1, read as the reverse complement.
GGTAGTAAAAAAGCTTATAGAGAAAGGGGCTAAGGTTAATGAGCAGAACAAGGAAGGCAGTACCCCTCTACACTTAGCTGTTGAAAATGGTCACTTAGCGGTAGCAGAAAAGCTTATAGCGAGGTATGCTGACATTATAATTAAAACTGATGATGATTATGTACCTTTAGACAAGGCAAGGGAAAACAAACAATCAGAAATGGTTAAGTTTTTAGAGAAAAAAGCAGAAAGAGGAAAAAGTATAGATCCTATAAGGCGTAGGCGTCATAAACAACACCACAGAGAGCAGTTACAAGAGGAACGTACTAGCTACCTTGAATCAAAGGATGCTCTTCGTAGTATTGAAAATGATAATTCTGCAATAGAAGACAATAAGCAAGCCACAAGTGGAGCAAGTAAGCCATCTTCATTGATGGGCAGTATTGTTAAGTGGATTAAGAATTCTACAGAATCTCCAGCTCTACTTACTTCTGGAGAACGTAATAATCATACCGTTACAACTGTACCGGAAGTAAACGCTACTCTAGTGAATAACACAATAATGTTAGCCATTTTAGCTGCTGGTCGGTATAGGCAGCCAATTCATGAAAACCTCTTGTCACCAAGAGAGCAATCGATGAGATTAAATAATATAGATGAGGACGTGATTAGAGCTATGCAGGAGAGTGAAGAAATTGGAGATCCTGATACTAAGATGGATGAAGTGAAAATTAGTGGTAATAAGACTGGGATGTGGAAAGGAGGTAAATAGTTAATATGCCTCTTACGGAGATAAACAAAGTTAGAGGTTTATGATTATTTAGTTCCCTAACTTTTGAATTTCATCTAAAGAAAGGCCGATCATTTTAGCTATAACATCTATAGAGACACCGGCCTTAAGTGAATTCTTTGCAACTTCGATTTTCTCTGCTTTTCTGCCTTCGGCTCTGCCTTTTTCATGTCCGATTTGGATGGCTTCTCTATTTATGAGCTGTATTAGCTGTGGTGTTGTGTAGCAGATTATCCAATCTGGTGCTTCTCTGCCATTTTCCCACTTAGCAAATCTCATCTTTTCCTTGAGATAATATCTCCTATAAGCTTCCACAGCACTGCTGCATTTATACTGATCCGGCAGTGCTTGTATAAAAGCTTGCATATCAGTTGATCGAAAAATGAGTAAATCCTTATTACTATCACACCAATTTATTACTTCCTCTGATTTATGCTTCCTTTTGTATCGCTGTGTATACTCTTTACACAATTCTTTTCCATACTCTATCAACCAACAAAAGTTTCCTTTCGATTGCCTAGCCCACAAAGAACAAGGATGATTGCTGTGAGTGAGTTTATATGGAACTTCTATATCCTGATCTATGACACTAACAAAAGGATTTGGCGCTTTTAATGCTATTGAAAAAACATTACTTAATAACTGAGCAGTTTCTAATGGCATTTTTACTATATGCTTATCACATAACATTTTTGCCGCAATCTCTGGGTTTTCATCTAATACAAAGATGTTCATCTAAACATCCAAAGATAGAATCAGCTTAAGTCTTTAATTTCATTAACTGTAAGACCAGTAGTTTGAGCTATAATATCAATAGAAACACCTGCTTTTAGTAGATTCTTTGCGACTGTTATCTTAGCTTGTTTTTCACCTTCTTCTCTTCCCCTCTCTGCGCCAATTTTAATGCCTTCCTCCTTGCCTTCCTCTCTGCCTTTTTGATGTCCGATTAGGATGCCTTTTTCAGTAGCATCATCAAGTTTTTGAGCGAGGACAGCCTGTTCATCAAGAATACGTTTTATTTCCTGTTCATAGGCAATAAATTCTTTTTTTGACCAGTTAAATCTATTTAGTTCTTCATAGGCCTTTTTAATTATTACATCACTACCTATTATTTTTTCCAGCTCTTCTTCACTAGTCTCATCTGCATATTTAAAGAAGTAGATCCATTTTTCAACTATATTTGAAAGCTGATCCTCTTTGGTTTTTGGAAATTTTGGCAATTCAATAAATATGAAGTAAAAATCTTTTAGATCGTGTTCATTAGTATCTTCATCCCGAATAGTATGCTTTGATTTATACTCAGACTTGTCCGGAAACAGGATACAATCTGCTATAGCAATGAAGATAATTTCCTTAAGGTCTTGGTATTGATCACCTTTATCGGCTTGTCTTGAATACGCTTTAGCTGCATAGTATTGGGCACGTTTTTCAAAGCCTTTAGTTTTAGCAACCTGCATCTCGACGATCACTTGCACCCCATCTTCATCTCTACAGAGAACGTCAACAATACTTTGCTTTTTAGCAGCAATATCAGGGTCTTGAATAGTACTTAGAAACTCTATATCCTTTATTGCACTTTTGTCAGTGAAGCCAAGGATATCATTGAGGAAGTGAATAAGAATATCTTTATTTTTTTCAGTACCGAAGATACGGCGAAAAGATATATCATTTTTGGGGTCGAGAAACTTCGAAAGAGCCATGAGAAAAAAACCTAAAAAGCATTAATAATTATACACAATTGTGAAGAAATGTTCAAGTTTTTTATTTTTTTAAGTTTTGAATGCGTTGATGAAAAAAATGTCTCCCATAGATGGCTTTATAATGCTACTACGCATCTTAGACGTCCTTTTGTACATCTTTTTATAACTCCATCATAAAGTGCCTTTAAAGCCCAGGAAATGAATTCATGAATTTAGTAGCTATAAAAAACTTCAAAAATACCTATCTTGGGTGTGAGAGGCTAATTTCCTAATAAAAATACGAGCGTAAAAACTCAATTACCTAACACCGTGAGATTAACCTCCCACACCCTTATTATAAATAACTCAAAAATAGTATTCAATAATTTTTAGTGGAAAATTTTACAATTGAAGTTATATCTGAGTAAGTATGAATACAAAAAAAGTAGTAATGTACACTGGCAAACGAGGAAGCAGACAGGCTTGCCAGAAAGGAAACTAAAAAGCTGAAATACAAAAACTACCAAAGCTGCAGCGAGTACAAAGAAATTAATGTTTTTATTCAGATACAAATTTGTGTAAGCGCTTACAATGAGGTATATATGGTTGTTTCCGTGAAAGAAGTGATCGTTAGCAGCTGTAATGATAGCAAAGCATATTAATCCTGTAAGATACAAAATAGCGCAAAAAATAAGAAGCTGGAGGCTAAAGCGAGGATATACCCTAAAAGATCTAGCAGACAAAACAGGTATAAACTATCATACGCTGCGAAGATATGAACAAGGGATATGTGGCATTCCAGATGAAGAATTACAAGTTATAGCAGATGCATTATCAGTTAGTTTGAGTGATCTACTTCCTAGACAAAAAGTACTCAAAGAAAATAGTTGTTTTGATAAAAGTAAGATCCAATGGATGTACGATTTCATAGGAAAATACACAAAAACAAGGGGGCGAGAATCACGTAAAGCGATTTATGCATTAACCAAATCTATTCGAGCTGAAGAGGAAAGTGATGTAAAAGCAGCAAGAGTAAGAATGGCGGAGAATATGCTGGAGGCAGGATTTGCTACTGATATAATCTACCGAGCAACAGGCTTATCAACTGATGAATATGATAATGAAGAGGAAAAAGGTTCTAAGCGTCGAAGCAAAAGACAAGAGATGAAAAAGTGGAGAATAATACAAGGGTGTACGCAAGAGGAATTAGCAAAAGAGCTTGGTGTAGGAGGTCCACAGGTACATTACTATGAACAAGGGAGCACCATGTTCGGTGAAAGGTTATGGGAAATAGCGAGAAAATTGTCAGTGGATGCTAAGGATCTGGTGCTTAAATCAACGGAAGAAGACTGCTGTGAAGACGAAGATGGTGAAGGAGAAAAAGAACTATTAAGTTGGGTGAGAGAGTCTAAAAAAATTAGCAATCAAGAATCACGAGATGAACTGGATACATGGGTAGAATTTTTATCCCAAAGAAGGCAAATTTACAAAGAAAAGATTGATAAAGTAGAGTCAATCAAGGTTGCGAATAATCTACTTATACTAGGTGTTTCTATTGATGATATTTCTCAAATAACTAGCTTGACTGCAGAGGAACTTGAAACCCCAAATAGGCATCTATAGCAGAAACTTCATATAGACTTTTGGAGAAAGGTTACAAATTCCTCCTCGGTTAAAATTTTAATACCCAGCTTTTTAGCCTTTTCGAGCTTTGACCCAGGTTTTTCGCCGACAACCAAGAAGTCCGTTTTAGGCGATACACTTGAACTCATAATTGTGCCTAAAGATTCCATTAGTGCTTGCGCTTCATTTCTCTCCATTTTTGAAAGTTTTCCAGTAAAAACTACTGTTTTGCCATTAAAAATGGAATTGCTAGTATTAGCAACCACAGGCAGAATATTTAACTGAGCAGCAAGGTCATTTACCATTTCAACATTATCCTTTTCAGAGAAGAAAGATATTAATGAATCTATAATCTTTTCTCCTACACCTATTATGCTCATTAATTCTTCTTCATCAGCAGAATACCAATTTTCATATGAGCCATAATGTTTTGCTAGTAATTTTGCTACATGTGGTCCGACGTATCGAATCCCTAGAGAAGATATAAATCTGTCAAGGGTTATGGTTTTTCTACTATTGACAGAATTCAATAAATTAGATATTAATTTTTCACCCCACCCTTCTTGTTCACTTAAGTTGAAATTTTTTAGTTTTTCTTCCAGAGTAAAAATATCAGGGATCTGTTTTACTAAACCAAGATTATAGAGAGATTCCAGTTGTTTGTCACCAAAGCCAGTAATGTCAAAAGCATCATTGGAAACAAAATATTTTAACCTTTCTATGATTTGAGCTTTACAGGTAACCCCTGAACATCTTATTGCTGCTCCTTCAATCTGTACTTCACTTCCACATTCTGGACAGGTATTCGGAAATATAAACTTTGGTGCATTCGGAGAACGAGCATTTTTGTCCACTTCTACAATCTTTGGAATGACGTCGCCTGCTCGCTGCACTACCACGACATCTCCTTCTCTTACGTCCTTGCGCTCTATTTCATCTTGATTATACAGGTTTGCTCTAGTAACAACCACCCCACCTATGTTTATTGGCACTAATTGAGCAATTGGAGTCAATTGGCCTGTTCTGCCGACTTGTACTAATATCTTTTCTATTTTAGTTTTTCCATAAGCTGCAGGAAATTTGTGTGCTATAGCTCCTCTTGGTGCTTTATTGGTACTACCTAGACGATCTTGCAACTCTAAGTTGTTGATTTTATAGACTACCCCATCAATATCATAACCTAATTCATGACGATTATCATAAATCCTGTTATAAAACTTCAGCATCTCGTCCACATTTTTTGCTAAGCATTGATGTTCATTTACACAGAATCCAAGTTCCTTCAACTTGTTTAATACTTCAAATTGAGTTTTTCTGCTCCACCAATTAAAGAATAGGCAAAGTACCTGAGCGGTCTACTGGCGGTAACTTCTGGGTCCAATTGTCTTAGTGAACCGGATGCCGTATTGCGCGGATTTGAAAATTGGTTATCCTTATTTAATTTTAAAAAATCGTCATTTCTTATGTATATTTCCCCTCTCACCTCCAATCTACCATTTATACCAGGTAAAGCTTGAGGAAAACCCTTTATGGTTTTTGTGTTATCAGTGACATCTTCGCCTAAATTACCATCACCGCGCGTTGCAGCTTTAACGAGTAAGCCATTTTCATAAATTGCAGTGAAACTTAAGCCATCAATTTTCAGCTCGCACATTATCTCCAGCTCATCTGTATTTAGGAGTTCTCTGGACTTAGCAATAAATTCTTCAATGTCTTCTTGGCTGTAAACTTTGTTTAACGAGAGCATAGGCACAATATGCTGTACCTTGGAAAACCTATCGTCAGGCGCAGTACCAATGGTTTGAATATCTACTTTTTTTACCAGTTCATCATATTCTGCATCGGTTATTTCTGGCCTATTTTTCCGATAGTACAACTCGTTGTGACGCTTTATTTCTTCTTGTAATTTTAATGTATTTTCACTCATACAATTTACCTCAACCACTGTTTCAGTATACAGCGTCAATTGTAAATAAATTATTGACCGTTGTATTCGTTTAGATGGTATTCTACAAAGAAGCCACTAGCTTTGCTACTGTTTTTTATATTTAATATACAATATTTAAATAGAAATAGAAAAATATTTAATTAGTAGAGATTTCTGCTCGCTTCTAGCCTTAGCTACATTGTGAGATATCAATTTCCTGAAGTTTATGCCTATTATTTTGGCAGAAGTAGTAAAACTTTAATCAAACTCAATAATACTGTATTATATGTTTGTTCTGCAATTGTGCAAAAAATGACCACTACCAGAGAGAAAATTGCTATCGACTCTTTAAGCTACCAAGTAGTTCAAAAGATAAAAGAGTTGAGGTTATTAAGGGGATATTCTCAAGCGAAGTTAGCAAAGGAAACTGGTATATCAACGTCACAAATACGAAGATATGAACAAAGGATAGATGCTGTTTCACCTGAAAATGCAGAAAAGATGCTAAAAGTATTATCGGCTAGTTTTAAAGATATATTTCCTACAACAGGTTATGTTAGTTACAAGGAAGAAAAGATGCTGAGTATACTGCAAAATTTAAAAAAAATTAAGGACCAAGAATTTCGCAGTGCATTTTGTGTATTAGTAAAACTTTTGTCAGGGGAAATTCAAATTGGCAAGAGTATAATAGGTACAAAGTCTATAAAGCACAAAATTGGACAAATGGCAAAAGATTGGAGGTTCGTAAGAGGATGTACTCAGTTGGAGTTAGCGAATAAAATCGGATTATCACAACAGCAAATACACAGATATGAACAAGGTGTAGATTGCATGTCATTTAAAAAGCTATCTGAAGCAGAAAAAGCATTAGTGAATGCTAGAGTTTTATTCTGTGGACCAACAGAAGAAAATTATTACGAAGATGAAGATAGTGAAGGAGAAATGAAAATATTAAATATAATGAAAGAATGTCAAAAAATTGAAGATCAAAGATTACAGGATTTATTGAGTTCATTTTTATCAGAGGTAGTAAAAATTAGCGAAGAGAAGCAGAATCAATAAAACTTATTTTTATAGAAAAGGTATATCTTTATGGACATTTGTATATTTAACAAAAATTTTACATGTTTTAAATTTAAAGGAGGGTGAAGGTGAGAAAACTACAGAAAATAATAAGAGTTATAAAAGGTATCTCTATAGAGCGATACGTTATTTTGTGAACCCGAATTATACAAGGCTGTTTCAAGCAAAGATTTAGGTAAAATAAAGTCGTTACTAAAAAAAAGGTGCTGATTCTAATGAATGCAGTAGCAATGGCTCTGCACAAATGTTGGCTGTTGTAAAACTGTTCATAAAGGATAAAAAGGGTTCAGCAGCGAAAGAGAAACAAGTTGTATGACATGGATGTAATTCAGGAAGCCAACAACAATGGGAAATTTTCGGAGCTACCGCCCTCTTCGGGAGTGTTAAATAAACCATACGCGTCAAGTTAAGGAATGTAGAGAGCTTAAAGTAGATACCCTGGTCTTCCTATATCTGTCTTTCAAAGAAAACTTTGACCAGATTATAGTAAGCTTTTTTAGAAAAATTTTTAAATTATTGACAATATTGTTTAATATCAAAAAGAGCTCTCTAACCCGCCTTTTCAATTCAATAAATGCCTTTGTTAAACTGAGCTCCGTGTTCTTTTTTAGTTTTACACAGCCAATCATTCCGTGAAATACGAGAATAGCACATAATTTTGCGTATAGCTCGCACAATACTCTAAATGGATTTGTCTTTCCTTTTAGTTTATCAAGATTGATATGACTTTTATATAGTTTAAATAGTAATTCGATTTGCCATCTTACTCTATAAACCGTCAATATTTGTTCAGCATTAATTTTACTCTCTGGAACATTAGTTATAAATATTGACCAATCTAATAACTTTTGATTCTTTTGAGAAGATGTATATCCATGTGACTTTGCTAATTTATTAGCCTTTCTTCTTCTAGCCATAGACTGTTCTTCAGTTAGCTTTTGACATATAATTCTTACCTTAATTTTTACTTCCTTTCCTAATAATACTTCTTTTTCTGAAGATAATTGACCTTCCAAATACTCCAATAGCTCTATTTTTTGATTTGTTTCTATATCATATATATTGGTATCAGACTTATAACGACTAACAAAATATGCACCTGCTTCATCAATCTGTTTAAAAGAACTAGGCACAAAGTAGCCCAAGTCAAATATTAGCAAATCATTGGCTGATAAACCGTTCAGATAATCCCTATAACCTTGATCCGACCTTATTCCTTCCATAAAATTTAACTTATCTAGCGCTTGATTCAGGTAATCAAAGACTAACTGTAGCTTTATTCCTGATTTGGTATTATTCTCACAATCTCTATAGCTACTGCCATATCCTTTGTACATATCTTCTATGCTACTGGGCAGGCTAATGTAGCTGCTATCCAATAATTTAACGCTTCCAAATTGCTGTAAAATTTTGCAATCAATCTGTAGACTTTTTTTAAATAAACACAAAGCTTCGTTATACATTTTTTTCATGAACTCAACTGCTTCTTCACTAAACCTAAAATCTAAACCCTGTTTTGTAATTTCTATCGAGTCTTCATTTAGCAATTGGCACATTGTTTCTATGCTGCAATCATCAACTCCTATGTTACCAAAAACCATAGCTTTTATGAATGATGAGCCATTAAGTTTTCTCTTTCTTTTTATAAAACCTACTGCAATTGATATTTCGTCTGCTTTTTCATTAAAGAATTCATTGAGGTCTTTTGATAAGCAAGCTATTCTGTCCATTGTAAGTTCTCTCATTCATATATCCAAGAGAATTTATACTTTATTATTTTCCTTCACTCTATCAACTTTACTTACACTTTTCCTTAACTTGACGCGTATGGTTTATTTAACACTCCCAAAAAATTTCTATATATTCAAATATAGCAGTTTTGATATGCTGTTTAGAGTGCCGAGAGGTGTCTATTGGTAACTCCCTTTTTAGAGAACTAAAGAAGCTTTCCACAACAGAATTGTTGTAACAACAACCTTTATGACTCATCTATATTCTTTACAGCTAAGAGATATTGATAACCTTGCGAAGTATATTGTGAACCTTTATCACTATGTAATAGTAGATTTTTGGCAGGTTTACGCTTGTTAACGTCCATTAATAAAGAGTCCATAACCAATTTATTGAACTGCTCATTAACTACCATGCGTAAATATAGATCGATTATTGTTGCCAAATATAGCCATCCTTCTTTGGTTTTTATATAAGTAATCCCATACTTTATTTGGTTGATCGACAATAAAGTTTTGGTCTAATATATTGGGAGCTACTGTCCGTTTGTTGTTTCTTAATTTTAAATTTTCTTCTCAATATAGCCTGAATACCATTTTTCTGCATAATACTTTGCACTGTTTTTAAGTTGCAACTTTTACCCAAAGCCTTTAATTCAGAATGAATTTTAGGAGCTCCATATCTACATTTAGAAGCTTGATATATTTTTTGAATATCTGCTAATGACTCTTTATTTGCTGATTCTCTACTGCTTATTTTCCTTGTAGTCCACTTATAGTAGCCACTAGCAGAAAACCCTACATAATTCCTGCACTTTATAGTGTTTACTATGCTCTTTTATGAAAAAATATTTTACTCTTTTTGACTGGCCAGGGCTTTTTTTAAAATGTCTCTTTCTCTTGTTACTTTTGCTAACTCTTTCTGTAAATCAAATCTCTCTTTGTCATAAGGTGCTACATCTGGAAATGCATTTGCCGCTGACTTTTTTTCGTTATATTTCTTCATCCATTTTCCTAATACACTATCCCTTATTCCTAGATCTCTTGCTACTTTTGCAACTGGTTGACCTACCTTTCTTTGTTCATTTGTCAGCTTAACAGCTTCCAATTTGAATTCTGCCTTATATTCTCTTGCCATTTCTAATCCTCCAAAATTTTATTTTACCCGAAAAAACTCCTTTCTTTCTCTCCACTTTTTCTGGGTAAGGTCAGTATGGGAAAAGGTGAAAGATGTACTAAAAAACCCAGAGATGATAAAAAAGGAATACCAACGTAGAGTATTAGAAAATAAAAATGATGAATCATCAGAGAAAAAGTTTGCAAGAAGAGAAAATCAAATAAAAGAAGGTATCGAAAAATTAATGGAAGATTATTATAGTCAAGAAAATGCAGGAGAGAAAGGATATATAAGCGAGGAAGAATTTAAACAGACAATGAGAAAAATGAAAGAACGCTTACAAGGGATAGAAGAAGAGAAAAAAAGGTAGTTGATCAGAAGGCAGTAGAAAAAGGAATAAGTCTTATTATAAATAGCATAAAGAATTTTTATTCTAGTGTAAAATCGAACCTGGAACAGCTAGATTGGCAAACTAAGCGCGGCATTATTAAAGCATTAATAGGACAAATTAACATTGGTTGTGATCAGGTAGAAGTAGGATTTCAGATCGAAGAACCAGCACAGGATGGGGGAATTCTTAATTTGTATCATTGTACTACACATCATAATAAGGGGGTTGGCGAAGGGTGTCAAGCAAGTTTTTTCGTTTCTATAAATCTGGATTTCAGCGTTATGCGCTGGAATGACAACGTGAGGTAAATTTTTCAACATCCCAAAATTACAGAATTCAGTCTGTTTAATTAAGTGTGAACTGTTACACGAAAATTTTGTAAACAGATTAATATACCCTGTTTTTGCTATTCATCTAAAAATGGAACCATAGAGTACGTTGAGGAGCGTAAGCAAATTTTAATGCAAAAATTACTATCAAAAAATAGATTATGCAAGAGGTCTAATTATTCTGCCGCAATTTTGCTCTATCACACTTGCCACATTTAATATTCCAGCTTCATCATAATAATTTCCAATCACTTGCAAGGCAAGTGGTAAACCCTCATTGGAGAGCCCAACAGGAACAGAAATAGCAGGCAATCCTGCCAGACTTGCCGGCACAGTAAACACATCATTGATGCACATAATTAGCGGATCTGGCTTTTCATTTAAGCCAAAAGCTTCTGTTGGAGCAGATGGCACAAGTATGTAATCTATTTTTTCAAACGCTTTTATAAAATCATTTCTGATTAATGCCCTAATGCACTGCGCTTTTTCGTAATATTCATTATGATGACCTGAAGAAAGCGCATAAGCGCCAATTAAAATTCTTCTTTTCACCTCTTTACCGAAACCTTCTGCTCTTGTTAGTGAATACATTTCTTCAAGGGTATCAGCATCAACCCTGAACCCATAACGCACACCGTCATAACGAGCAAGATTGGATGAAGTTTCAGCAGAACAAATTAAATAATAGACTGGTATTGCATATTTAGTATGTGGCAGAGTAACGTCAACAACTTCAGCGCCATTTTCTTTTAAATAGGAAGCAACTTTCTCCCAATTATGGACTATTTCCTCTGAAATTCCATCCATCCTATATTCTTTTGGTATACCAATACGCTTACCCTTAACATCACCATTTATAAAGCTGGAAAATTTAGGTGCTGGCTTTCTACTTGATATTGAATCTTTTGTATCATAGCCACAGATTGCTTCCAGCATTAATGCTGAATCAGAGACAGAACGAGTAATGACTCCTGCTTGATCTAGAGAACTCGCAAATGCAATCATACCAAAACGCGAGCATCTTCCATAAGTTGGCTTTATTCCAACTACTCCACAGTAAGCTGCTGGTTGGCGTACAGATCCACCGGTGTCACTCCCTAGTGCTCCAGCGCATAAAAATCCAGCCACCGATGCTGCAGATCCACCAGATGATCCACCAGGAACAACTTTTTCCCCATCACTTTTTCTAATCCACACATTTTCGACAGGGCCAAAATAGCTGTTTGTGTTCGCAGAACCCATAGCAAATTCATCCATATTAAGCTTACCGAGCATGGCTGCTCCACTTTTTAAAAGCAAGTCAGACACCGTAGATTCGTAAGTCGGAACGAAATTTTCCAGCATTTTTGAGCATGCTGTTGTTTTTATTCCTTTTGTACAGAATAGATCTTTGATGCCAACTGGTACACCCATGAGCGGCGAGATTAAATCATCCTTTTGCCTAGAGAAATATTCATCTGCAGCTTTAGCAGCTTTCATTGCTATCTCTGGGGTTTTTGTTATAAATGCATTTAATTTCTCATTTTCAACCGCACTGATGTGCGCCTCTACGAGTTCAACGGCAGAAAAACTCTTTTTTTTGAGCCCGTCATGCATTTGTGTAATACTTAACTTTCTTAGTTCATTCATCAATATTTAATTTTTAGCAAGACGTTAATTATAACATGGCACGATAAAAAATCCATACATTTATAGTTACAGCTAGAAATGTAGCTAAGGTAACTTAGATTCACCGACAATCGTATCCCGCTACTTGTTAGCGGCTAAGAGATACCGCAGCGGTATGACGTAGAAGCTATACTTTTATACTCACCAACTCAGTATCCAATCCGGATTGTATCTTAAAAAGGTCAAAAGACTATAATAAGCAAAGGAGTGATACTGTGTCTGAGTGAAAATCGTTGAGATCCCAGTGTCTGCTGCTTGCATAGCATTTATTTACAAAAAAATAGTCATGCAAGAGACTTTGCTTGGATATTTGATATAATTTAGGTCTATTAAAGCAAAAAATACTAACATGAATGAAGTGATAACATTTGGTTGTCGTCTAAATTTTTACGAGAGCGAGTTAATCAAAGAAGCATTAAAAAAAGCAAAGAGAGAAAATGTTGTTGTGGTGCATAGCTGTGCAGTGACAAACGAAGCAGAACGTCAGGTAAAGCAAAAGATACGTAAGATTTACAAAAATGATCCAAATAAAGAAATTATCGTAGTTGGTTGTGCTGTTCAGTTGGATCCAGAAGTTTACAGTAGCATTCCTGGTGTAAGTAAAGTGCTCGGTAATCAAGATAAGCTAAAAGCTGAAAATTACTTACTAAATGACGATAAAATCTTGGTCAGTGATAACCAAGTAGAACCTGTTCTAATTAATGGATTTGAAGATAAGTCAAGGGCATTTATTGAAATTCAAAATGGTTGTAATCATAGCTGCACATTTTGTTCAATTACTGAGGCAAGAGGGAATAATCGATCTGTGCCAATAAACAGTATTATAGAGCAAATCAGGATCTTTGTAGAAAATGGATATCAAGAAGTAGTGTTTACAGGGGTTGATATTACTGACTTTGGTACAGATTTGTTGGGTAAGCCATCACTTGGTTCAATGATTAGGAGAGTTTTAAAGGATATACCAGAGTTGAAGAGGCTAAGACTTTCCTCTATCGATGTTGCTGAAGTTGACGACGAATTAATGGATTTAATAGCTAATGAGTCAAGACTTATGCCTCATTTACATTTGAGTCTACAATCTGGTAATAATTTAATACTAAAGAGAATGAAGCGTCGTCACAACAGAGAGCAAGTGATAGAATTTTATCATAAAATGAAGAGCTTGAGACCTAATATAGCATTTGGCGCTGATATTATTGCTGGATTTCCAACAGAAACTGATGAAATGTTTCAGGATACGGTTGATCTACTAAAAAAAATAAATGTAGTTTACCTACATGCTTTTCCATATTCAGAGCGGAAAAATACACCTGCTGCACGGATGCCGCAAATACCAGAAAATGTACGTAAAGAACGGGTAAAGCACCTAAGAGAGGTGAATAAGGAAATGATGAGCAGTTTTTATCAATCTTTGCTCAGCACCGAGCAAAGCGTTCTGGTTGAGCAAAATCATATCGGTAGAACAGAAAATTTTGCATTAGTAAAGCTTGAACCAAAAGCTCAAGCCAAGAGTATTGTGAAAGTTAATGTTAAAGGAGTGGAAAATAATTATCTAATCGGAAGTATCTTACCTTAATTTTTTGTACATTAAAGAAATATATGATATAGTAGTTATACTATAAATGATAATTATGGGTTCATTTGTGATAACTAAAATATCTATTGCTTTATTTTTAATTTTCATTTCATGTGTCTATTTTTTTATTACTTATATTAGTAATAGTACACACATTGAGCAAGTACAACCCTTAAAATTAGAAACAGACAATGATGAAAGTGTGATACGTTCTGAGGAGGTTACTGCAAAAGAAATACCAATAAAATATCAAGAACTTGAAAGTAGTCCACCTTCTGTTTTCCAAGTAGCTGATCAGAAAAATATGTGGTCACGTATTGCAGATCAAGCTGAGCCTACAAAAGAAAAATCAAAAAAACTTGATTTTTATGTTAGCGCTAACGGTGGTAAGGTATACCATGATAATTCAGAAATATTTGTAAAGGGTATAAAGGCAATAGGGGAGAGAGTCCTAACTTTAGTTGAAAGTCATTATGGTTTTATAATAAAAAATATAGTGGCAGATGAAATTAAAAGTATACAGCAATTTGATGGTAAAATTGATTTCCAGTGGTTTAGCAGCATGTCTTTAGGTTACTATGCTGGAGAAAATGGTAAAATTGATTTTGAAGCCGCGTATTCTATAGCCAATATTGAAGATAGTAATTCTCCTCCGGTATTTGATAAATCAGCAAGTATATTTGCGTTTTTGTTAAACTTCTATTATAATCCCAGCGTTCAGGATACACAATTTGCTCCGTACATCGGTCTTGGTATAGGACCAACAGTTTTTAGATTAAAAAGGATTAATGGGTCACCCCAAAATTCAATGCCACTGAATGTTCCTTGGTTTGCTTATCAAATAAAACTTGGTGTTGATTATTCAATAATCCCAGAAATCAAAACCTTTCTCGGCTATCGTTACTTTAGCGTTCCGATACCTGTTGCAGATGACATATCTACTCACAATATTGAAGTTGGTTTGATATTTAATTTTTAGTGATAATTTAATATATATATAAATTCTTATCTTTTCTATCTAACAAACCAAATGTTGGTACGATTGTTGCTTTTAAAAAAATGACAGTTTCTACTGTTCTAATATTATTCGCTAGCCTTTTTGATTTCTGATGCAGTAAGCTTTGCTTATCTTCTCTATGTTCTATAAGCCCGCCGATTACCATAATTTCACCGCTCTTAATTTTTAACATAGAGTTCATTTCTCTGATTTCAACAATTGGAATGTCGCTATTTAATTTCATTTTACTCTGCTGTGCGACGTACTCTATATCTGGATCTTTAGTGTAGCCGTTAATTCTTGATAAAGTTGGATGTATATCCATGAATATTTCACTAGTATCAATGTTAATGCTTGGGTGGATTATTAGCACAACACCTATTGGGACGCTATTCATCTTGGTAATTAAGGTCTGATTAGAGTTTCTAGTATCTTTTTGTATATCGGAGGTAAAATAAATATGGTTTTTAGTAAATGAAATCATCGCTTGCTGATTATTTATAGCATGTACTCTGGGGCTTGAAATTACAGTTGAAGTGCCAAATTTGTCTAAATTTTTTACTAAATCTCCTAGATCATTTGCACCAAAGTTCATTGCTAGGTTAATAATGGAGTTATCTTGATTTATTATAGACTTAGTTCCATCTTGTAAGTCATTTAAGTTCATACCAGAAAGGTATTTGTCATCTAGCACAACTTCAACTATTTTTGCCTCTATCATTACTTGAGAAGACGCTAACTTCTTAACCTTATTAATATATTCTTCAACAGCTTTGTGGATATCTTTTCTAGCATTCAAAATAATAACACCAGCTTCTCTGTTGGATGAAAGGAATTCGCCATCATCCACCCCGTTAACATCCATTATTGCATTCAAGCCTTTTTCTAATGAATTCCATAAGTCACTACTGTATTGAGACTTCATAACATTGTTATAGTCCCTATCAACGTTACTTCCATCACTGTTAGTAATATTGTTATTAATGACGAAACTGCTTTGAGCAGAATGTTGAATATTGATGAAGTCTACGTAATAATTTTGTGCGTATGGCAAGTCCTGCTCAATTCTAATTACACCATTACTTGTTGAGTAACGCAGTTTGGCGCTATTTGCTATACTCTGAATTACTTCGTTTATATCCTTATCTTTTAGCTTTAAAATAATATTACCTGATATTTTTGGGTCCATATCCAAGTTAACGTCAGAAAGTTTTCCTATCTCAATCAGCAAATCCTTTACTGATACTTCTTCACTAACATTAATAGAAATAAGCTGATTACTGATTGTGAGATCGGGAAACTCTATTGGTAAAGGCATAATTTCTGGTATTGCCGGTTCATTAATCTCCAAAGAGGTGTTATATTGTTGCAACGGATAATCGTGCTTATAATTGTCTATGTTAATAGGATATTGCTTGGTAGGTAGATGTGTGCAAGAAATAATGAAGAGGAGTATTAAGCATTTAAAAATAGCCATTAGAACAGCATATAGATCTATACTAATAGATTTCTATAAAAATATTAAAAATGTATTTAATTTCGTTTTCATCGAGCAGATAATTGTCATATATTAGCTTTGGCTATGTATTTTTTGTATACTCTTCTTGTACTTAAATGTAGACCAGCATAGCCTTAGTTTTTTTATATATTTTACTTCTTTCTCTATATTTAATAATAGGCTTGAAAATAAATGGTAAGCCTATAATTGTTAGGCTTAGAGCTAGGGTTGAAAGTATACAACAGGCTTTGTGTTTACTATGTAGCTCTTTCAGGTAAAGCATCAAAAATCTGCAAAATTTTTTGTAATTTTCTTCGATGTTTTTTTTGCTATGAGCCTTGCTAATGAACATATCTATTGCGGTATGACCGTTATTACACTTAATGTTAAGGTCTGCACCTTTTTCTATTAATAGCTGAGCTATATCAAAATAATCCTTTTGAACAGCAAGATGTAGAGGTGCAAAACCTTGTTGCTCACAAATGTTCATATTGGCTCTAACTTCCAATAACATTTTCACAATTTTTGTATGGCCTTTTTTAACTGCCAGTAGCAAGGGAGTTCTGTTACATTTAGTAACAGCATTAATGTTTACCTTAAGCCTCAATAAGAGCTTGACTGTTTTAGTGTTACCATTATGGCTAGCTTTATGCAGCCTGGCGTTGCCATTAAAATCTTGATCATTTGCATCTATTCCTTTTGATACAAGAAATGTTACCATTTTTCTATTATTATGCTCAATAGCGCAATCTAATGCATCAAAACCATGATTGTTTTTTGTGCAAAAAAACTCTTTAAGTTTAATTTTATCGTTACTTGCTTGCTGTTTTTTTGCAATAAGCTTTACTATTTGCATTTTGTTGTTATACGCTGCTAGGAAAAGCGTAGTGTTATTTTCTGCATCTTTGGCTTCTATATTTGCACCTTTCTTTATCAGATATTCTATAATTTCTGCTCTGCTGTCATAATGTGCGGTGCATTGATAAATGGTTAAAAACAAAGGAGTACGAAAATTGTTATCTTCACATTCGAGATTTGCTCCGCTATCAATTAAAATTTGGACGCTTTTTTTAGAACCGTATAGTGAAGCTATATGAAGAGGAGTATAGCCCTCTTTGACATCTTTTTCATTAATTTTTGCGCCTTTTGTTATCAAAAAATCTATTAATTCCGTGTCATCTTGTAGTGCAGCAAGGTGCAGTGGAGTAAATCCATTTTTATCCTTGGAATTAATTGTCAGTTGATTAACAAAAAGTTTAGCAACTTTCTTGTGTCCATGCATAATGGCATAATGCAGTGGATTTCTATTTTCGTTGTCTACGACATTGAAATCAGCTTCGTGCTCTAGTAATGACTTTACTCCAACTAAATCACCTTCTTTTGTGAACTTGTGCAAGAGAGTGATTCCACTTGCATCTTTTGAGTTAATATCAAATCCATTTTCTACTAATTGGTTTATATCTTCCTCACGCGCCATATCACTTAAATCTCTAATTAAACTCTTTTCGCGTTAATAATACTCCTACTTGATTAAGTTTAAATGAATCTGTGAGAAATGGCTAGTGCATTCTTGCATAACAAACTTTTGGCAGCGCATTGGATGAAACGAAAAACTTACTTGACAAACTCCGCCAGCCCTCTTATCATGAAACTGAAGCTATTTATTTATCTTCGCAATCTCTGCAGTGGATTAATGACAAAAAACTTAATGTATTTGGCGTAAATCATGCTTAATTTTTTGCACTATGTGCACCTCATGTCTTTATAAAACTTTTAGGTTTCTACCTATACAAGCCGAAACGCGCTTATAAAGTGTTTAAGACAGTAAAAGACGTCAAATAGACAAGGGAGAATTTGAATACTAGCTACCCTAGGGTTTCTTTGCCTTTTTTTATTTGGTAAATTTCTTAATATTTATAGCTAAACGACAACTGTCATTCCTGTAAAGGTCAAGTATCCCGCTACTTGTTAGCGGCTGAGATACCGCGAGTGAATCGCGGTATGACGGTTAGCGGCGGCATGACGTAGGATTGCTGTCATTTCGCTACTTGTTAGCGGCTGAGATACCGCGAATAAATCGCGGTATGACGGTTAGCGGTGGCGTGACGATAAGCTCGTCATTCCGCTACGTGTTAGCGGCTAAGAGATATCGCGGTGGTATAGCTATAAATTGTTGATATCTTTTTTATATCACATTTTTAACTTACAATAGTTAGCCAGCGTTTCTGACATTAACCAAATTTTTCAAATTCTGCACTCACCACTACCTATAACTCACTTTCACGCAATATTGATCGTTCTTAAAAAGCAATCTAACATTTTTTATTCCTTGATTGCGAAGCTTTGATGCAGCTGATTTAGCAGCCTGAGCACTTTTAAAAAATGCAACATATCCCTTACTTTCTGCACTGTCTTGTTTTGGGTGACGTTTCTGTATTTCTTTTTCATACTGCTTTCTGTAATGAGGAGTATTTTGTATCAATTGTTCTGACATCTTTCTTAGGTATTGGACTTTTACTTTTGCAAGCCCAGATTTATGAAATCCTAAGACTTGAGCTGCTTTTTCTGATAAGTCTATTATTCTACCTTCAATAAATGGTCCTCTATCGTTAACCCTTGTAACAAGCTTTCTTCCATTTTCTAAATTAGTGACAAGAACAAAGCAGGGTAGGGGCAAAGTCTTATGCGCTGCAGAGATCAAGTGACGGTTAAACACTTCACCATTTGCTGTAAGCGTGCCATGATCTTCTATTCCATACCACGACGCTGTCCCTATCTCTTCATAGTGTTTACAGTTTTTTGGATAATAAGTTATACCATTTATTGTGTAGCTGCTGCCAATTTTGTAATGACCTGCAGTGCAATTAAACCTGTTGCTAAAACTGCAACTACTCATCAAAACGAATATTAGACATAGGAAGGCTAGGTTTTTTATCATTGTATTCGGTAAGAGGGTTCGATACTATGAGGATTTTAAATTATACTATAATAAATTTAGTAATGAGTAAACATCTACTGCTAAATATTAACAAAACTCAAGAAGGAATAATACATATTATTGGTATAGGTGGAATCGGAATGAGTGCCATTGCTGAAATTCTTCACAATTCCAATTACAAAGTTCAAGGCAGTGATGCGCAGTCAAACAACAATGTAGATAGATTACAAAAGCTGGGTATAGAAGTTTACATTGGTCACAATGCTGATAATATAAGCCAAGCTCAAATAGTTGTATATTCTTCTGCGATAGAATCTGATAATGTGGAGTTAATTGCGGCAAAAAATAACAATAAAATCGTTTTGCATAGATCAGACATGCTTGCTGAACTTTTAAGAGATAAATATGTGATAGCGGTTTCAGGTTCAAGCGGAAAGACAACAACAACCGCTATGATTGCTTCCATTTTTGATCATTCTAGCATTGATGCGACTGTAACTGTAGGAGGGATATTAAATTCCTATAAGAGCAACTTCAAACTTGGAGGGAGTGACACTTTTCTGATCGAGGCTGATGAGTCTGATGGAACTATGCTAAAAATCCCTGCAAAGATTGCTGTCATAACAAGTATCAACAATGACCACATAGATTATTACGGCACATTTGATAATATCAAAAATGCATTTTCCCAATTCGTGAATAATGCAGGTTCTGCAGTTTTACCTGATTCTGTAGACATCGATTATGATGCGGGTAATTCTATAACGTTTGGGTTTGAGAATGGTAGCATAAGAGCCAGCAACATTAAACAGCATGCTAACAGCATAGAATTTGATGTGTTGAACAACTGGATTCCAGCATTACGTGCTGGAATGACAAAAGGAAAGTGTACAGAGATGTCATCCCAGTGCGTGACACTGGGATCCAGCCCTTTAAAAAACATAGTACTATCAAATGCAATTGGAATTCACAAAGTAAGCAACGCCCTAGCTGCAATATCAGTTGCGATAAAGCTCGGAATTAGCGATGCAGAGATTAAAAAAGGCCTTTTGGAATTTCAAGGAGTAGCAAGAAGATTCTCTTTGATTGCCGATATTAAAGGTGTTAAGTTAATTGAGGATTATGCCCATCATCCAAATGAAATATATGCAACTTTAACGGCTGCACGTTCGATTACTAAAGGAAAAGTAATAGGAATTATCGAACCACTTCGTTTTGCCCGCATTCGTAATTTTTTTGATGAATTCATACGAATTTTCATGATGTTTGATTATGTCATCCTCACTCCTGTTCATCCCCCAGAAGACAATCCTATTCCTGGTTGTGGGATTGATGATATACAAAAAGCTTTAATCAGTAATGGATTTAATAACACAAAAATTATGAATGATGCTTTGCTCATTTCACATTTTATTAGTGATTCGACAAGTCCAAGTGATATAGTATTATTTATTGGTGCTGGTAGTAATATAGCTAAGCTAGCAAAAGAAACTGCAGCACTTATTGCGGAAGTTAAGGTTTAATGTAATGAATAAGATAATCAATAACGTATTTGCAAGAGAAATTTTAGATAGCAGGGGTTACCCCACTATTGAGGTAGAAATTGAGCTCTGTGATGGCGCAATAGGCAGGGCATCTGTACCTTCTGGAGCTTCAACTGGTAAATTAGAAGCCTTGGAACTCAGGGACCAAGATGAGAAAAGGTATTGTGGTAAGGGAGTGCTGAAAGCTGTTCAAGCTGTAAATGGGATAATAGCAGATGAAATCATTGGAATGAATGCAGCGGACCAAAATGCAATTGATAAAGCATTAATTGAACTGGATGGAACAAAAAACAAATCAAAACTTGGAGCAAATGCAACTTTGGGTGTGTCTCTTGCAGTTGCAAAAGCAGCAGCAAACAGTTTCAAAATGCCGCTATATAGATATTTGGGAGGAAAGCAGACGAGTGTTATGCCGGTTCCACTCATTAACATAATTAATGGTGGAGTACATGCAGACAATAAGCTCGATTTCCAAGAATTCATGATTCTTCCGGTCGGTGCTGAGACTTTCAGCGAAGCGATTAGAATATCTGCGGAGGTATTCCACAACTTACGTAGCATTCTTAAGAAAAAAGGTTATAGCATAAATGTAGGGGATGAAGGTGGTTTTGCACCAAATATTGAAAGTACTGAAGAAGCACTTGATTTGATCATATACGCTATAGAATCAGCAGGTTATTCAGCGCAAAGTGATTTTGCACTAGGCCTTGATGTTGCTTCATCTACTTTTTATGAAGATGGAATTTACGAATTTGAAAGTAAGGGGCTTACTTCAGAAGAGTTAACCGAATATTATTGTAACCTTGTGGAAAGATATCCAATAATTTCTATAGAAGATGCAATGAGTGAAGACGACTATGAAGGCTGGAAATTGCTTACTGCAAAACTAGGGAATAAAATTCAATTGGTCGGGGATGATTTATTTGTTACAAATTGTGAACTAATACGTAAAGGAATAGAGGAAAAAATGGCAAATGCTGTACTGATCAAGCCAAATCAAATAGGGACGTTAACAGAAACGTTTAATGCAATTGAAATGGCAAAATCAAATGGCTATAAAGCTGTTGTTTCTCATCGCTCAGGTGAAACAGAAGACACAACAATATCTCATATAGCAGTTGCGTCAAATTGCGGGCAAATAAAAACCGGGTCGCTATCGCGTTCTGATAGACTCGCGAAGTATAATGAGCTAATGAGAATAGAAAGCACGTTAGGAAAGGATGCTAAATATTATCGTGGGTTAGCATGGGTTTTATAGACGAAGTAAAATTGTGTTTAAAAGCCGGTGACGGTGGTGATGGCTGTGCAAGTTTTCGTCGAGAAAAGTTCGTTGAATTTGGTGGTCCAAATGGTGGTAATGGAGGAAAGGGTGGAAACATAGTTTTCATCAGCGACGCTAATCTCAACACTTTGCTTCATTTTCGTTATAGAAGACACATTAAAGCAGATAGTGGAAAAAATGGTGCAGGCAGGGATAGATCTGGCACAGCAGGGAAAGACGTTATACTTAAAGTTCCAGTCGGTGCACAAATAATTGATGAAGAAAGTGAAGAGATAATAGTAGACCTTGACAAGCCTGGTATGGAATTTCAAGTAGCACAGGGTGGAAAAGGTGGACTTGGAAATACTAATTTTAAATCTTCTACTAATAAGGCACCAAGACATTTTACTTACGGTCAGCCTGGCGAAGAAAAACATGTATTATTAAAACTAAAAGTTTTATCAGATGTTGGAATTATTGGCATGCCAAACGCAGGTAAATCAAAATTTTTGACTCGCTGCTCAAATTCCGATACAAAAGTAGGCGATTATCCATTTACCACCGTAAGACCTCATTTAGGCATGGTAAAAGTGGATGATAGCGAAGTTGTAATAGCAGATATTCCTGGAATAATTACTGATGCTCACCTTGGAGTTGGGCTCGGGCATAAATTTTTAAAGCACATAGAAAGGTGTCAAATTTTACTTCATTTAATCGATGTAACTCACGATGACGTTGTTTCGGCTTATAGTTGTATCCATAATGAATTGGAACTTTACAATAGTGATCTTGTTGAAAAAGAAGAGATTGTAGTATTAAACAAATGCGACTTATTGAGGGAAGCAGAAATTCTGGAAAAGAAGAATCACCTAGCTAATTATCTCAATAAAGAAGTGCTGTGCTTATCAATTAATGGTGATTTACAGCCTATTTTAAGATTATTAAGTGAAAAATTGAAAAAGAGTAATTCTAAGGAAATCGATGTATATGATCCTTTTAAGATGTGAATTTCATTTATTTTATCATATAACTAGAATATATTTGTACGAACATTTGTTTTTGTTAAACACAACAAATCCCAGTGTCAGCTACTTGCATCTACCACACAACTGTACGAACATTGCAATTTGCAGGCAATTTGCGTTGCAGATGGTGTCATCCCAGTGCCCAGACACTGGGATCCAGCCTTTTCATAATCATCAAAACGTTGTATTTTAACATAAAACGGCTACTTTTATGCTTACCAACTTAATAAAATTTCTGGATCCAAGTGTCAAGCACTGTGATGACATCATAGGGGCGCTGGGATGACACCCTACTGCTAGACAATGTTCGTACAGTTGTACATCTACCATGCAAGTTACCTGAAAATTGCAATGTTCGTACACTTGACTACTTGGATCTAGTATGATTTAATTAACCAAGAAGTAGGCATGAAAAAATTATGTAGTGAACCAGTTTGCATAACACCAGGAGGAAAATATGGATAGAAAGACGAGAATAGAATCAGACAGCTTAGGGGAAGTAAAAGTACCAAGTGAACATTACTGGGGAGCGCAGACTCAGCGTTCTTTAGAAAATTTTAAGATTGGCACAGAAAAAATGCCAGAGCCTCTGATTAAAGCATTAGCAATAGTAAAACTTGCAGCAGCACATGTTAACATGAAGCAGGGTAGCATAGATAATAAGGTAGGGGACGCAATCTGCGCAGCCGCAAAGGAAGTAATAGATGGCAAATTTAATAATGAATTTCCGCTTGTTGTTTGGCAAACCGGATCCGGAACGCAGACTAATATGAATATGAATGAAGTGATCAGCAATCGCGCAATAGAGATTTTAGGTGGTAATTTGGGTAGTAAATCTCCGATACATCCAAATGATCATGTGAATTATGGTCAGTCGTCAAATGACACCTTTCCAACAGCAATGCATATAGCAGCAGCAGACCAGATAAACCGCTTGCTTATTCCAAATCTTGAAAAATTGCATAAGGTGCTGGATAATAAGGTTCAGGAATTTAAAGATATAATAAAAGTAGGACGTACTCATCTGCAAGATGCAACGCCCCTAACACTAGGACAGGAGTTTTTTGGCTATGCAGACCAGATTAAAAAGGGGATAGAGAGAGTAAAATCAACTTTAAGTGATATATATGAGCTTGCACAAGGTGGCACTGCGGTTGGCACGGGACTCAATACTAAAAAGGGTTTTGCTGAAGATTTTGCAAAGCAAGTTGCAGGAATTACTAACCTTCCATTTACTTCAGCAGGCAATAAATTTGAAGCGCTAGCAGCAAATGATGCTTTAGTTGAGCTCAGTGGAACACTCAATACAGTAGCAGTCAGTTTAATGAAAATTGCAAATGATATAAGGCTGCTTGGTTCTGGTCCAAGATGCGGAATTGGGGAAATAATGTTACCGGAAAATGAGCCTGGTTCTTCAATTATGCCAGGTAAAGTGAATCCAACTCAGTGTGAAGCGGTGACTATGGTATGCACTCAAGTTATGGGAAATCATGTTGCTGTAACCATTAGTGGTTCAAACGGTCATTTTGAATTGAATGTGTTTAAGCCAGTGATAATTTACAATGTTTTGCAGTCTATAAGACTTTTAGCTGACGCAAGTTTAAATTTTACAGAAAAATGTGTAGTTGGTATTAAAGCAAATGAAGAGAGGATAAAAGATTTACTGAATCAGTCGTTGATGTTGGTCACTATATTAAATACGCATATAGGGTACGACAATGCAGCAAAAATAGCGAAGCTTGCTTATAAAGAAAATATCACTCTAAAAGAAGCAGCAGCAAAACTTCAACTGCTCACTGAGGAAGAGTTTGAAAGGATAGTGAAACCAGAAGAAATGGTAAATTATTTGTAACCGCTCACACTTAATTCTTCAATCTCACTAATAGAAAGGCCAGTAAGCTTGACAATAGTGTTAACATCAACATTATTATCTTGCTTTTTCTACCTTATTTTGCCGCTCCCCTGAACGGATACGGTTTAAGACATAAGATCCTTTTTCATAGCTATACTACGTTATCCAGCGTCTGGGCACTGGTTTCTTGGTACTTATTCCGCAATAATTTTTTTTTCCTTCAATAAACTTTGCAGTTCGCCTTTTTCGTACATCTCGCGAGTGATGTCGCAACCACCAATAAACTCTTCCTTTATATATAATTGTGGAATTGTTGGCCAATCAGAAAACTTTTTTATAGATTCACGTATTTCATCATTCTCCAACACGTTAATATACTTAAACTTCACGTTCAATTTTTTTAGGATTGACACGACGAGTCCAGAGAATCCGCATTGAGGAAAATCAGAAGTGCCTTTCATATACAATACCACATCATTTTCTGTTATATCTTTTTTTATTTGTTCAAAATTGCTCATAAATTCACCTTATTTTAAAGTATTAGTTTCCAGTTGCAAGGCGTGTATAGACTGACCTTCCAGAGCTTTATATACCATTTTATGCTGTTCTATTTTTGTCTTTCCAAGAAAACACTTGGAATTTATTTTTAAATGATAATGGTCATCATCTCCAGCAAGATCATGAATTTTTATATCAGCGTCGGGGAACGATTGTTTGATGATCCTCTCTAATTCGTGAATTGCAATAGTCATTGATTTGCTTTAAATTACAATACTTTCATTATAAATCTAAAACGATTGAGCGCAATAAAAAGTTGCTATCATAAAAAATAGAAGTATACTATAATAATGGAATGACAAGTTATGCAGGGAGGCTTTGTGGTGGGCGAAAGATTTAAATTCACATATCTTTGGTTTTGCTAACTTTTTCATTTAGGTGCTTATCTTACGATGATAAAATAAATAACTTAGAGAATGTTTACATCAAAGCTAACTATTTTGGAGCATTCTTCAATGCAATAGGTTCTCTAGAAGGAAAAGAAGATGCAGGTGACAATATAACAGAGGGGTTTTTAGTTTTAATAAGAAGGAGCGAATTGAAGCTGGATACAGTCCTAAATATGTTCCAGGGTTTGCCGGTAGTGCTGCAATAGGGTATTTATTCAAAAATATGAGAGTTGAGTTTGAAGGCTTATATTCTCAGACTAACTTATATGATGAAGATTATTCAGATAAGAAAAAAGCAAGATATATTGAACTTCGTCGTCACAATGATGCGTCTACTGGAGCGGAATGCAATTCACCTTGGAGAAGTGGAAAGGTTGATATTCACATTCAAGAAAATTGTAGTGTTGAAGCAGAGTTCAGAGCTGCATTTAAGATGAAAAATGAAGGTTTTAATAACTTAGCTGGAATGGTCAATGTATATCGTGATTTTAATATAGCAAAAATGCCATTCACCCCATATGTTGGTATTGGTGCAGGTGTAACTAGGGTTAAATTTCTAGGAAAAACCAGATATGCCTTGGCTTACCAAGCAAAACTTGGTATCAATCACCAACTTACAGCACAAACTCAAGCATTTGCTGGTTTACGCTATTTTGGTATCCTTGATAACCAATTTAAAGATATTGTACCAGGAATAAAGATACTAGCTGGTGAAGGATATATTCCTGCCGGTGGAGGAAGTAAAGTTGATGAAACTGCACGTGTTGAATCAACAACTGCAACCATTACCAATAGGTTTGGCATATATGGCTTAGAGTTTGGGTTGGTTTATCACTTTTAACTTTATCCAATAAATTACATATGTGAAGATAGTAAATTCAGCGTGCTGAGAACATTAGAAAGACGAGATTTTAATTGATTTTCATATTTACTCCAATCTTGTATTGCCTTTCTTGCAACACCTGAATCAACTGCGGCTTTTGCAACAGCAGGAGCTACTATAGAAATTAATCTTGGGTCAAATGGAGTAGGTATTATATATTCACGTCCATAGCCCATTTTACGACCGCCATAGACTGCAGATATCTCACCTGGTACTGGCTCACGGGCAAGCTTTGCTATTGCATCTGCAGCTGCAATTTTCATTTCATCATTTATTGTTGTTGCATGTACATCAAGTGCCCCTCTAAATATATAAGGAAAACCCATTACGTTGTTGACTTGGTTGTTGTAATCTGACCTACCAGTTGCAATTATTGCATCTGGCCTCACAGATTTTGCAAACTCAGGCCTTACTTCTGGATCGGGATTGGCAAGAGCAAAAATAATCGGGTCTTTGCCCATACTCTTTAACATCTCTTCATTTAACACATCTTTTGCAGATAGTCCGATGAATACATCAGCGCCTTTTATTGTATCAAGTAGAGAACGTTCGGAAGTATCAATTGCATATTTTTCCTTCCACTCATTCATGTCCTCGTTTCTACCTTTGTATATTACTCCTTGCTTATCACACAGCACTATATTTTTAGCGCCCATGGACTTTAGTATTTCTAAACATGCAATACCGGCTGCTCCAGCACCATTCATAATGATCTTAACGTCCTCTAATTTCTTTTCGACAATATCAAGAGCATTTTCTATACCAGCTGCAACAACCACTGCAGTTCCATGCTGGTCATCATGGAACACTGGAATATCCATCAGTTCATTCAGACGTTTCTCTATTATAAAACAATCGGGAGATCTTATATCCTCTAAATTTATCCCCCCCCAACTTGGCCCAAGGTACCTTACTGCATTGATAAAATCTTCTATATTTTCTGTACCAACTTCTATATCAACTGCATCAATATCAGCAAAACGCTTAAATAAAACAGCTTTGCCTTCCATGACAGGTTTTGCAGCAAGAGGACCGATATTACCAAGTCCAAGCACTGCAGTGCCATTTGAAATGACAGCAACACAGTTGCTTTTTGCCGTATAATCATAAATAACCTCAGGATTTTTAGCTATTTCAAGGCACGGAGCTGCAACGCCAGGGGAATAAGCAAGTGACAAATCATACTGGGTAGATAAAGGTTTTGTTGGCATGATTGAAATTTTACCAGGCTTACCACCTCTACTGTGATAATTAAGTGCCTCTTGTTTTGTGGTACTATCTAAATCATCGTTCATCATTACATCCTTATATTTTAAGCTTATATTTTTTAAGTATATGGAGTTTTTATAAATGTTCAATTGTAAACTATTAGCTTGTGAACTCTGGTGTACTTCTGTATAAGTTTACCTACTACGTAGAATGGTATTACATGCTTAAGAAAAACGTGCCTAATTTGCTTACAATTTCTCGTGCGCTTGCAGTACCAGCAATAATATTAAGTTTTTATATAGAAAATAAATATGCAGGCCTGATAACAATATCAATCTTTGTGTTTGCGTGCATTACGGATTTTTTTGATGGTTACTTGGCGCGTGCGTGGAAAGTCCAATCAAAATTTGGCAAGCTATTTGATCCAATTGCTGATAAATTAATAGTGGTTTCAACGATAATTATGCTAGTTTATAAGCAGAAGATAAATGATTTTACAATAGTACCATCGATTATCATCATCTGTAGGGAGATATTAGTCTCGGGTTTGCGGGAGTTTTTGATAGCTACAAATGTTAGTCTACCTGTAAGCAAAGCTGGCAAAATTAAAACATTTTTGCAGATGGTTGCTGTAGTAGCGCTAATAATGAACGATTATTATATGATTCAATATACAGGTGCGATTTGTTTATGGGTTGCAGCTATTATAACTATGTGGTCAGGCTATAATTATATCCTAGCCGGCATCAAACAGATTGGTTAAATCTCCTAGGAAATAGTTAATAGACAAGAGTAGTTAATATCTTAGTGATATTGACTCAGAAAGCAAAAAGGTGTATAATTGTATTAACTTACAACTAATTAGGTTAATATTATGAAAATACCTAGTGGCAAATTTTCTTCTACCAAAAAGGTTCCAGGAAAGAATAAGAAAAAAAGAGATTTTGAACCATTAGAAGAGTTTTTTGGGATTTTTGGCCAACAGTTGATAAAGAAGTCAAAAGAGAAAGGCTAGAACAAGAACTATTAGCACTAAAAAAAAGAGAGCTATATAGACAATGTGTATCATTGGTAACAATGGTTCCATTTGCATTATTTATGGCTATTGAACTGGAAAAAATATGTAGCGATCAGGTATTACTTGGCGTGATAAGTGGCGCGCTAAGCCACACTATATTACCTTTTACAGTCTTATCTCTTATTTGTACGCTATATTTAATTTACAATAATAGGAAGATAGCACAAAAAGAACGAGAGTTGGAGATTATTGAAAATGGAGAGGAAGTAAAGGAAAAAGAGCACAATATTTCTGATATAGGTCAGTGTTTGATCTATATTGAGGCTATAACAACTGCACTGGTTATTGTAGGTATGATAATGGGTGAAACATCTTCACTTGAAGCAGCAGAGGATGCAATTTTATTTCTTGCCAATGCAATTGCTTTTCTTGCAACTCTTGTTTCTTATATTGATAAGCATGAAAAAAATAAGAAAAAGGAAACAGAAAAGTCTGATCTTGATGAGAAATCTAGCAAGAAAACTAGCAATATATCTGTAGCCGGATTGGCGCTTGCTGGTTCTTCTATATTTTTAATAAGAAGGATAATGTTAATGGCATTAGCATCGTCCTTAAATCCTGCTGTTGGACCTACTTTAGGCTTGATAGGTATTGCAATTTTTATGGCTGTACAGATCTTAACTATACATTCCTACAGCAAGACGCTGAAAGATCCAAAAGTGGAAGGACGAGGTGAATCAAGAAATGCAGGTAGTTCTGACCGTAGTTATAAAGAAGAAGGGCCGGCTATTGCCTAAGAAATTTATTTATTTAAGTAATATTTAGGTCTATACTTTATTTTGATCGAAAAAAATCTTATGTATAAGACTTTAATCACGTGCTTTATTTTCCTAATTTGCTCCTTTACACAATCGTATGCGGATGATCTTGAAAAAACTGAAACTGAACTATATGAAGAAGCAGTTGAACTTTTTGACCAGAAAAAATATAAACAAGCTATTAGGGCATTTCACAAGATAGAGGATTTGTATCCTTTGTCTTATTGGGCAATGAAAGCGAAATTATTATCTGGAGTTTCTCACTATAATATGGGTAACTATAACAGTGCTGCAAGTGATATGGCTGATTATATATATGTTTATTCAAATGGTGAAGATTTACCATATGTATACTACTTAAGAGTATTATCTTATTACATGCAAATTAATAAAGTGCAACTTGGACAGCAAACTGCATATAAAACTTTAGAGCTGGCTACAGAATACATTAATCTCTTTCCAGGCAGCGAATATGTAGACGAGATAAAGGAAAAAACAAAGCTAATCACAGAGCATATATCAACAAAAGAGTATTCTATCGGTAAATTTTACCTGAGGCGTGGTGAATATTTAGCAGCAATTAAGCGTTTCCAGAATATGGCAAGCTATAAGGATTCTAAATATTTTTCTAAATCTATTAACTATTTAATAGCAGTCCATTCAGCTATTGGCCTTGACTTAGAAGCTGAGCAGTATGAAAGTATGTTATTAGCAGAAAACCTACAAGATGCCAAGCCGGAGGCTTGAAAATTTGCTTTAGCTTTTTCTATGCTTTGATATATAATTTAGATTTTTAACTATTTGAATATGGCTGGTCATTCACAATTTTCAAATATAAAACATCGGAAAGGCGCTCAGGATGCAAAGCGCTCTCAAAAATTTACGAAGCTGATTAGAGAAATAACAGTTGCTGCAAAGCAAGGGCTACCCGATCACGAACTCAACCCACGCCTTCGTTCTGCTATATTTGCTGCGCGCAAGGAAAATTTGCCAAAAGATAAAATAGAAACAGCAATAAAAAATGCAACTGGTAACGTTGCTGGAGAAAATTATGAGGAAATCCAATATGAAGGTCATGGGCCTTCTGGCACTGCACTCATTGTCCATGCCTTGACTAATAACCGCAACCGTACTGCTTCTGAGGTACGTTATATCTTTTCTCGTAAAGGTGGAAATTTAGGAGAAACAGGAAGTGTTAGTTACCTTTTCGATCATGTAGGCTTAATCGTCTATAAAGCAGAGGGTGTGAATTTTGACGATTTATTCAGTCATGGAATCGAATTAGAAGTATTGAATATTGAGGAAAATGACAAAGAAGGATTACACGTTATAACTTGTGAAATAAAAGATTTTGGTAAAGTACGCGATGCCTTTTATGCAAAATTCGGAGAACCAGAACTTGCTCGTCTTTCATGGCAGACAAAAGATCTGATTGAAATTAGCGATAAAGAGTTGATTGATAAATTATCTGCATTGGTTGAAGAGCTGGAAGATAATGATGATGTACAGTATGTGGAAGGTAATTTTACTTTTGTTGATAAGCTATGAGGCTGGTAATATTTGTATTGCTTTGTATTTTACCAGCATATGCTACTGAAACATCAACAGATCTTGCACAGCCATTCCAGCATGGAATCAGAAAAAAAAAAGCTACTTTGACGACAGAAAGTGATAGAAAGTTGTTATTCATATCCAGTACCATAAAATCTTCCTTTTTTGCCACGGAAGGGTTGGCGCCAAATACAGTGGTGAAATTGATCAACATATATAAAGATTTTGGTGTTGATTTTAAAAAAGACATTGTGCCAGAGAGTAAATTGGAGGTTCTTTTTGAGAGATTGCCTAATAATCAGAAGACTGAAGAAAAAATTTTATATGCTTCACTGACAATAAACAAAAAAGCTATTAGTTTATATCATTATAAATCACAAGACGGCAAAGAAAGGTATTTTAATAAAGAAGGAATAAGCTTAAAAAATGGCGAAATTTTTGCAAATCCTTTAAATGGAGATTATCGCATATCCTCAAAATTTGGCAATAGAAAGCATCCTGTTCGCGGTAAAATTGCTTTTCACAAAGGAGTGGATTATGCAGCTAAACTTGGCACTCCCATATACGCTGCTGCAGAGGGTGTGATAGAATATATAGGAAAGAATGGTGGCTATGGAAATTACATCAAAATAAAACACAAAAATGAGTATTCAACCTGTTACGCGCATATAAGTAGATTTAGTGGCGATATAAAGTTAGGCTCTAAAGTAAAGCAGGGGCAGGTCATCGCCTATGTTGGTAGCACTGGTGTTGCAACAGGACCTCATTTACATTACGAAGTTATATATAACGGCAAACACATCGATCCGCTTACGATAGCGCATGAAACTGAAGTAAAATTGCCTGATCATGAATTAAGAGAGTTCAAACTATTTGTAAATAAGATAAATAAAACGATCAACAGAGAGGGTTCAAGTGAAAAAGAAGTTTAAAGACAATATGGATAAGAATACGATAAACGATAGAAATTTAAGTCAACTCCGGTTTTTTCCTGTACTAATAGCGCTAGGATTAATTTTATCGCTGCTTTTTTTGGCATATGACAGCACAATTGCACTTGGAGTTGCTGCCGTTTCAATTTTGACTTTTCTTCAAGGATTTTTTATTAATGACCCTAATGAAGCAAGAGTGATAGAGTTTTTTGGTCATTATATTGGAACTTATTTTAAGTCTGGAATATGTGTAACGCTTCCCTTTTCAAGCAAATATATAGTTTCCCTAAAATTTCAAAATATCAACACAGAAAAAATAAAAGTGAATGATGCCAATGGAAGTCCAATAGAGATTTCAGCAGTGATTGTTTGGAGAGTGAACAGCCCGGCGAAGGCGTATTATAATGTTAACAACTATCACGAATTTGTTTTTGTACAAAGTGACTCAGTAATAAGAGAATTAGCAAGCAATTATCCGTATGATAGCGAAAGCGATGAGGAGTCTTTACGTAAAAATTCTGATAAAATTTCAGATGAATTGCGGTCAATGTTACAACAAAGATTAGATATTGCAGGAATTGAGATTACAGAAGCAAGAATATCGCATTTGGCGTATTCGTCCGAGATTGCACAAGCAATGTTAAGGCGTCAACAAGCACATGCTATCACTTCGGCAAGAAGGCATATAGTGCAAAATGCAATAGGAATTGTCGAGGAAGTAATAGCTCATTTTGAAAAAAACAAAAGCTTACAATTAGATGGCAAGCAAAAGGTTCAATTGATAAATAATTTGTTGGTTGCCCTAATCTCTGAGCAAGATGCACAACCGAAGATTAGTTTAGATAATAATTAGCATAGGAGCCGATTGGGTTTCATAAATGCAAGTCACTATTAATTTCTTGATTAATAGACTAAATGATGTTATAAATTACACGCATTAGGGGTGCTCTAGAAAAGCTGAGAGTACATAAAGTACAACCCTTTGAACCTGATATTGTTAAAGCAAGCGTAGGAAAATGTATGTATATAAATATTGAAGAATGCTTCGGCTTCATTGCGTTAATTGCATCTCTAATTGGATTATCACCTCAAGTATATAAAGCATATATCACTAAAGTTACTCGTGATGTATCGATGTTAATGTTAGTAAACTATCTTATTTGTTCATTGTCTTGGATTGGCTATGGTCTTTACCAGAGCTCAATTTTTGTGGTGCTTAGCAATATTGCTGGATTAGTGATTAGCATAATATCAATTATTCAAAAATGTTACTACGATGCAAAACCTGCACCATGATCATGTGCTGCACTGCAGTACACAACAACAATATCGTTCTATTGTAGTGCTAAATGGAAAAATACCGAGCTCATCGTTTTTTAAACGAGATATACCTATTATTGCTGTAGATGGAGGAGCAAACAAGCTTCTATCAATTGGCGTAAAACCTGATCTTGTAGTAGGAGATTTGGATAGCGTAAATCTGGATTTACGTGCTAATTTGAATACGATATATCTACCTGATCAAGATTATTGCGACTTTTCTAAAGCAATGGCTCACTTAAAAACAGTAAAGTTATTGCCATCAATAGTAACGGGTATTACTGGAGGAGCAATTGATCACATACTACAGAATATTAACATTTTTCTAAGTACGGGCAGTATCTTTTACACACCTTCACCTCCCATGGTAGGTTACACTTTACAAAAAGGTATTACCCATTTTTTTTCTTTGCCAAAAAATACTAAAATATCTTTACTTGGTATACCGAGAGCTCAAATATCAACTAAAGGATTAAAATGGGAACTGCACCTTAGTAATCTTGCTTTTCCGGGAAAAAATTCTTGCTTTAATCGAAGTTTAGGCAATAAGGTACCCGTAGAAGTACACAGTGGTATATGTCTAGCAATGATTTATTTAGAGACAGTAGATGATGCTGCAAGACATCATGTGCGTCAAGTTAAGAAGTAAATAGACTTCTTGCATAACCCAAACTAAGTAGAAAAAAGGTATCATCCAAGTAGCTGACACTGGTTCCTTTATGACGTGTCATTCCAGTTTCAGCTACTTGAATGAAAGCAGTCCTACGTCATACCGCCGCGGTATCTCTTAGCCGCTAACAAGCAGCGGTATGACGAATTGCTTAACCGTCATACCGCCACGAACCGTCATACCGCCGCGGTATCTCATCCGCTAACACGTAGTGGGATACTTGATCTTTACAGGGATGACGGTTGTCAGGCTAGCCTGTCATCCCAGTGCCCAGACACTTGGATGGCTTTGTTGCATCGCTCAAGTGAAAAGAACTGGCAGTTACTGACAAAATTCATTATAAATAGCCATTTAACTGTTGAAGAAAAAATATGCCACAAAAAATGAGAGTCAGTAACTGCCATGAATATAACAAATTTCTCCAAGAAAGAGGAAGCATTTTTTGTTATATCAATGACGCCATAGAAAATTGGTACGAGAATTGTCCAAAAATGCAGGGCGGCAACTATATTTATAGTGATAAAGTTGTGATTTTGGTGCATATAATCGTCAGTTTCTTTAGAATTGGTTTAAGACAAACAGTCGGGTTTATAAAAGGGTATTTGCAACAAATAGGAAGAGATTTGGAAGTTATCAGCTATTCACAAGCATCAAGAAGGTTTAAGAAACTTAATATTAAGATAAATGATTGCAGAAAATAATATGGAAGATATCGAAATTGCTATAGACAGTACAGGAATTAGTATATACAACAACACTCCTGGTCACAGCAAGGAAAATAGCACTGACAGAAAATATCGTGGCTATGAGCAAACGAGAAAATTGCACGTAATGTTGAATATAAACAACAAAAAAGCCATAGCTGTAAAATACAGTAACGGTGTCTACTCTGATCACTATGGAGCTTGTGATTTGCTAAAAGAAGTTGATTTTCAGCATGCCATAAAAGCACTATATGCAGATAGAGCATGTGATAGGCACAAGTTTTATAAGTTGTGTAACGAATATGATATAAAGACAAAAATTCCACCAATAAACAATGCGGCAGAACATCCAGAAATAGATTATATGTCTGACAGGAATGCTGCTATTAGGTTAATAAAATTATACGGTGAAGATGGCATGAAAGAATGGAAAAAAGAAGTAAATTATGGGAAAAGATCTTATATTGAAGGGTTTTTCTCAAGATTAAAGCAAATATTCGGATTTAGTTTTAGGAATAAATCTGAGATAAATCGAGAAAAAGAACTGCTAATCAAATGCTATTTGCTTAATAAATTCACTGATATTGGTATNCACTTGGATCCAGGAATTTTATTAAGTTGGTAAGCATAAAAGTGTTATGTAAAATACAACGTTCTTGATGGGATTGCGTGAAAGGCTGGATCCCAGTGTCAAGCACTGAAATGACATCATAGGAGCACTGGGATGACACCCTACTTAACCGTCATACCGCGATTTATTCGCGGTATCTCAAAGCATAGATCCCGCTAACACGTAGCGGGATGACGATTGTCGTTTAGCCATAAACATTAAGAAATTTACCAAATAAAAAAAAGGCAAAAGAAGCCCCGTGGTTATTATCCGCTTTAAAATATTGGCGTTTTTTATGTTTTAAACGCTTGACAAGCAAGATTTAGCTGCTTTTAATTGCAACTAACTTACGCTGCAAATGTTTAAGAAATTTACTAAGCAGAAAAAAAGACAAAGAATCCCCGAGTTAGCTAGTCTTTTACTATCTTTGTCGAGTATTGGCATTTTTTGATGTCTTGTAACGCTTTATAAGCGCGTTCAGCTTATTTAGATAAAAATCTAGATGTAGATGAAGTTTTGTAAAGACATACAGTATCTATATACTGCAAAAAATTGAACATAAGACGCCAATACATTAAGTAATCCTTACCTTTTAATCTGCAGATTGGCGAAAGCAAATACAATAGCTTCAGTTTCATGATAAGAGTGCTGGCGGAGTTTGTCAAGGAAGTTTTTGTTTCTACTGAATGACAGTTGTGGCTTGGGAGGTAGTGCAAGAAGTCTATTGTATTACTGAATCATTAATAATTCAGTAATAGTGCCTGCTATGTAGCTAAAATTTTCCTTTAACTTAAGCTATATGTAGCTAAAATAACTTGGGTTTACCGACGATTTGACAAACGACAAATTCGTCATCCAGCTACTTGTTAGCGGGATCTAGAGATGCCGCGGCGGTATGACCCTGACTTGCATTAGCTATGTATAATAAAGGGAATCTATGACAAAAGAATCATTGGTAAAAACTGATATAGTGAAAGTTGAAGACAAAAAGGCGGTAAGAAGCTTTTTTAAAATACTAGGTGGAGTGGCAGATGCTGTAAGATCGTGGATTGGTAACATCAGTCCTGATTTAAGCAACAGTCGCGATATCGATAGTTTAGTCTTGAAGATGAACGAGTGCTTAAATCCAAAGGGAGGGGAGGTTTCAGCACGTAAAAACGCTGTATCTCTTGGTAACTTGTACTTAAGCTTATCAGAGAAAGGTAAAATAAAATTTCTACAAACCCTGGCAGAAAAATTTAATCCGAATAAAGCGGAAATAGATGAGAAAATTAGAGAGTATAAGAAAAACCAAGATCCCGAGTTAAACTATAAATTTGAACAGGATTTAATAAAAATTCTTGAATCACCGCGTTCTAAAATATTAAAGCAATTTATTTCTTTACCAGAAGGCCTTAAGTTTATTGTTGATATGCGTTCTGATGTGCTTAAGCTAAAGAACCAATATAGAAGCTTGAATCCACTAGAGAGCGAATTAAAAAATATACTCTATACTTGGGTTGATGTTGATCTACTCGATCTTCGTCAAATCACCTGGGATTCACCTGCATCATTGCTAGAAAAACTTATAAAATATGAAGCTGTGCATAAAATTTCCTCTTGGGGCGACCTAAAAAACAGACTAGACTCTGATCGTCTCTGTTTTGCTTTTTTTCATTACAAGATACCAAACGAACCTCTAATTTTTGTAGAGGGTGCATTGGTGGATAAGATTGCAGATAGCATTCAACACCTTTTAGATGAGTCAGTACCTTCAAATGATCCGAGTAATGCGAGCACTGCTATATTCTATTCAATATCAAATACTCAAGCAGGGTTATCTGGAATCAGCCTTGGTAATTTTTTGATCAAAAGGGTTGTAGAAAAGCTATCACAGGAGTTTAAAAGTATAAAAACATATGCAACTCTTTCTCCAATACCTGGCTTTACGAAATGGCTAAAAAACAATCTAAACCAAGATGTCACTTTATTGGGCAAACTAAATATAAAACAATCTAGTGCAGAAATTTTAGAAAGTGCAGAGCAATTAAAAACTAATGTTGAATGTACAAATGAAACTAAACAATACATGCTTAAACTATGTGCATATTATTTACTAAAAGTGAATAATAGTAATGGAAATACTTATGACCCGGTGGCGCATTTTCATTTAAGCAATGGCGCATCAATAAAACAATTAAACTGGATGGCGGATACTTCTGAAAAGGGTATTAGTCAGTCAGCCGGGATGATGGTAAATTATCTATATGAGTTGCCTAAAATAGATAATAATCATGAAAACTATATGGTTAATAAAGTGATTTCCTGCTCGAAAAAAGTGTCGTCTATGTTGAAGGAGTAAATAGTCTCTTAATAAAGGATTGCCCTCACAACACTTAAAATGTAAAATAGTTTCACTAATTAAGTATAGTGGGCCATAAATGAACAACATAAGGAATTTCGCAATAATAGCGCATATAGACCATGGTAAGTCAACGCTTGCTGACCGTTTAATAGAGGAATGTAACGGCCTTGAAGCAAGAGAAATGACCAATCAAATACTCGATTCAATGGATATAGAACGCGAACGTGGGATTACAATTAAGGCACAGACGGTAAAACTCAATTATACGGCAAACGACGGTAATCAATATTGCCTAAATCTCATGGACACCCCAGGTCACGTTGACTTTTCTTACGAGGTAAGTCGAAGCTTAGCCGCATGTGAAGGTTCACTTTTAGTGGTAGATAGTAGCCAGGGCGTTGAAGCACAAACCCTTGCAAATGTATATAAAGCTATTGACAACAACCATGAAATAATAGTTGTGCTCAATAAAGTTGATCTTCCTGCTGCAGATCCAGAAAAGGTAAAACTCCAGGTTGAGGAAGTAATTGGCATTGACGCAAGTGAGTCAGTTTTAATATCAGCAAAAACTGGACTTGGAATAAAAGATGTACTGGAAGCAATAGTAGCAAAACTTCCAGCTCCTCAAGGTGATGTCAATGCTCCATTGCAAGCAATTTTAGTTGATAGTTGGTATGACACTTACTTAGGAGTAGTAATTTTAGTGCGAGTTAAAAATGGAGTGCTAAAAAAAGGCATGAAAATTGTTATGATGTCTAATAATGCTACATATCAGATAGATAATATCGGTATTTTCACCCCTAAAAAAGTGATGACGGGTGAACTTTCAGCGGGTGAAGTTGGTTTTATAACTGCTTCAATGAAGGAAGTAGCAGACTGCAAGGTAGGGGACACTATCACTGAGGAAAAGAGACCTTGTAGTAAAGCACTTCCTGGATTTAAAGAAGTGCATCCTGTGGTATTTTGTAGCATTTTTCCTCATAAAACGGATGATTTTAAATATCTAAGAGAAGCTCTAGAAAAGTTACATTTAAATGATGCAAGTTTTACCTTCGAAGCTGAAACTTCAAATGCACTAGGCTATGGATTTCGTTGTGGTTTTTTGGGAATGTTGCATCTTGAAGTTATTCAAGAAAGGCTCGAGAGAGAATTTGATTTAGACCTAACAGCAACTGCACCGAGTGTTATATATAGGGTTACAACACGAAGTGGTGAAGTTTTGAATATTCATAACCCAAGTGATATGCCATATCCAACGAAAATTGAAATTGTGGAAGAGCCGTGGATTACTGCAACAATAATGGTCCCTGACCAATACTTGGGAGAGATTCTATCTCTATGTGAAGAAAGGAGGGGAGAACAGGAGGATTTATCTTACATTGGTAACACAACAACAGCATTGTTAAGATATAAATTACCACTATCTGAAGTTGTTTTTGACTTTTATGATCGATTAAAATCAATTTCCAAAGGATATGCAAGTTTGGATTGGGAAATTTCCAGCTATCTGGTAAGCCAAATAGATAAATTAAGCTTTTTAATTAATGGAGAGCCCGTAGATGCACTGGCTTGTATCGTTCACAAAAGTAGGGCAGAAAAAAGGGGGCGTGAAATATGTGCACGCTTGAAGGATCTAATACCACGTCAGCAATATAAAATCGCGATTCAAGCGGCAGTGGGCGGAAAAATTATTGCCAGAGAAACGATTAACCCATACAGAAAAGATGTAACAGCTAAACTCTATGGTGGAGATGTAACGCGAAGAATGAAACTACTTGAAAAGCAAAAGAAGGGTAAAAAAAGGTTACATTCTATAGGGAACGTAAATATTCCACAGAATGCTTTTATTCAAGCCTTGAAGATAAGTGATTGATCTTAAAAGACTTCTTGTATAGTTTTTGGCAACAACCGTTAGAAACAAAAAAACTTACTTGACAAACTCCGCCAGCCCCCTTATCATGAAACTGAAGCTATTTATTTATCTTCTCTGTACAGATTAAATGACAAAAAACTCACGTATCTGGCGTCTCATGTTTAATTTTTGCACTATGTGCACCTTATGTCTTTATCAAATTTCTGGGTTTTGACCTACACAAGCTGAAATACGCTTATAAAGCATTTAAAACATTAAAAAACGCTAACTTAAAAAATGGATAGTGAATAATTAGCTACCCTAGGGTTTCTTTTACCTTTTTTCTGTTTAGTAAATTTCTTAACGTTTATAATTTAGATTAGTTGCGGCTTAAAAGCAACTGAATCGCGGTTATTAAGTGTTTAGAATAAAAAAACGCCATACTTGAAAGTTTAATGTAAGTAATTAGCCAACCACGGGGCTTCTT
Organism: Wolbachia endosymbiont of Ceratosolen solmsi; assembly: GCF_017869155.1. Classification (NCBI taxonomy): domain Bacteria; kingdom Pseudomonadati; phylum Pseudomonadota; class Alphaproteobacteria; order Rickettsiales; family Anaplasmataceae; genus Wolbachia; species Wolbachia endosymbiont of Ceratosolen solmsi. The sequence goes on along the minus strand of NZ_CP054598.1, from coordinate 720,720 downwards.
TTGCCTTTTTTTTATTTGGTAAATTTCTTAATGTTTATGGCTAACCGACAACCGTCATCCCGCTGCTTGTTAGCGGCTAAGAGATACCGCGAATGAATCGCGGTATGACGTGGGAAACCTTTCTTGGGTTAGCTATAGAGTTGACTTTTTTATTATGGTATGTGATAATTGCAGTGTTATTAAGTTTAGTGGTAAAATGATAATGAATATAGCTTATTTAGCAGCACTTATAGCAGCAGCTATAATAAAAATAGCAGCAGTAATACTTTGTGCTATAATGTGTATAAGCATTTTCTTTATATTATTTAAGGGAAAAAGAACACTTAGATTCAAAAGGATTTCTATCTCTTCTGAAAACAGTAGGTGTAATTTCTATAATACTATCAATTATATCTCTCCCACTTATTATATTAAGCCTTACTACTCCGTCACCTCTGGTAGTAGGTATAGTAGGTGGTATCGTTGGTGCTATTTCCATAATACCATTAATAGTAGCTTACATTTTGCTTTCAATAACATCGAAAGGATTGTCTCAACAGCCTGAAAATTATCAGCACTTGTTCTTAACTTCTCTTTTACTGTTTATTGGAAACATCATAGCTGGAGCTTTTATCGCTGTAAGTGGTGTTTTTCCAATATGTAAAGTAGATTCCTTATCATCTTTATCAGCAGCACTAGAGTCCTTACCTGCAGTAGGAATACATGCACTAGCACTTACGATTGCAACTGCAATTGGAGTAGTTATTGTAATCGATCTCGCTAAGCAAGCTAAGGAGTACATATCAGGTAAAATAATGCAAGCAGAAAAAGAATCTGTGACTGATACACATAAAGAACCAGACTCTAAAGTGGATGAAGCAAAAGAAGGAAATGTTAAAAATGAGCGGAAAGTACCTCTTTTGCCCTAAATATAAAGATGTCATCCCAGTGCTCCTTTTTTTGTCATCCAAGTAGCTGACACTGGGATCCAGGTTGCTCACAAGCAAACTAGCATAGAAAGTGGTTACAACGTTTTCGATGAGATTGCAGAAAGGCTGGATCCAAGTGGGCTTTGTTGCATCGCTACTTATGAAAGGCTAACTATAATTAGGATTATAAGCAACTTATTGAAAATCTTGTTTTTTTGCAATCAATCTGATCAAATTTAAGAATAGTAATTTGTTATTTATATTAATAAATTTAATTCTATTGAAAATAGCTAAAGCATTGAAATTCTTGAATTTTAGCCGGATTAGTGAGTGGTAGTGAAATTTCTTTTACTCAAATTTAGGTATTCACTGACCGTTCTTGTTATAAATACCAGAATAATAAGCTACTGATATTCTCCACCTTTTTTATCTTTAATCCATCATAGCTAGCGATGCAACAAAGCCATCCCAGTGTCAAGCACTGGGATGACAGGGGAGTTGGATGACACCGTCTTGGATGGAAATCAGTGTCAGCTACTTTCATGACAAAAAGAGGGCACTTGGATGACAGGAGAAGGAAGCATTGCCCTCCTGGTAGCACAATGTTCGTGCAGTTGTGTGTCAACTACTTTTGTGGCACCGTTTGTTATTCAATCTTTATGCTAGTTTTACTAAAAATTATACTATTTTAGATATAATTACAATATCTAAGTTTAAGGTATAGAGATGAATCCTACAATCAAGAGAATTTTCAATATTTTTCTTATAGTATTATTTATTTCTTTTTCTCATGTTGGGAGTGCTGCCGCTGACACTAATACTGATACAACTGCTCAAGTAATATGTAACATTATTGGCTACGTTTGGGGAATAGGCGGACCGCTTATGACCGTAGTGATAATAGGTGCAGCTTTGCTTGCGATATTTGGTAGAATGCCATGGCCAGCTCTTTTTGCACTCGGTATATTTTGTGCTGTATTTTTCGGTGCTAAAACTATCGTCATAAAAGTAATGGGTGGTATAGGCGGCACTGGAAATACTTCTTTGATGGACCAATGCGGAACAGGAGACACAAAAAAGAACTATTTTTTTCTAAAACAGACCTGATGCACGGCTTCAACTATATCTTCCACTTGCGGTAATGCTTTTTTTTCTAGATTTGCAGCGTAAGGTAAGGGGATGTCCTTGCCAGTTACACGTACAACTGGAGCATCAAGGTAGTCAAATCCTTGTTCCATAATAACGGCTGACAGCTCTGCTCCTATTCCTGCAAATGGCCATCCTTCTTCTACACTAACTAACCTATTAGTCTTCTGAATAGAGTTAATAACAGTTTGAGTGTCAAGTGGTCTTAAGGTTCTGAGGTCAATAATTTCAGCTTCTATACCTTCACTCGAAAGTAAATCTGCTGCATTTAAGGCATCCATTAATTTTAATGAAAAAGCAGTGATAGTTACATCCTTTCCTTCCCGTATAACAGCAGCTTTGCCTATCTCAAGTAGATAATCTTTGTTTGATAGCTCAGAGTCAGAAACTTCATGCTCATGTCCATAAGCTATTTCGTTTTCTAGAAATATTACCGGATTAGGGTCACGAATTGCAGCTTTAAGCAGACCTCTGCAATCTGAGGCAAAATAGGGTGCTATTACTTTTAACCCCGGTATATGCGAATACCAAGCTGCAAAGCATTGAGAATGTTGTGCAGCAACTCTTGCTGCAGCGCCATTTGGTCCACGAAATACTATAGGGCATCCAAGTTGTCCGCCTGACATATAATTTGTTTTTGCTGCGGAATTCACAATTTGGTCAATAGCTTGCATAGAAAAATTAAAAGTCATAAACTCGACTATTGGCTTTAATCCAGCAAATGCCGCTCCAACAGCAAGGCCAGCAAATCCATGTTCGGTAATAGGCGTATCAACTACTCTGTTTTCTCCAAACTCTTTCAGTAATCCTTTCGTTACTTTATAAGCACCATCATACTCTGCAACTTCTTCACCCATGATAAGCACATCAGAGTCGTTTTGCATTTCTTCTCTAATTGCTGTGCATAAAGCTTCTCTTACACTTAAGGTTGCCATTTATAAACTTTTATAGACTTTAACTAAAGTAACTATATCAGAATTACTGGGGGTAAGTAAAGTGTACAAATTAAGTTTTACAAACATCATGACCAACTTATTCCAAAAAAAATCTTCTCACGCTTGCTGGTTTTGGTTGCTAAAAATGATTGTATTGCTTGTGTTTTTAATAATATATACTGCTAAGTTAATAATAATTCACTTGGGAATAACAGAAAAATACATGATAATTTTATATTTCAAATAGAATAAAATCCTTTTTATTGATACTGTCTTTTTTTGTAAAAAACATTCCTAACTTTTCCACCACTTTTTCTGGCTAAGGTCAGTATAACTTTTGCTTGAAATAACTGTTTATATGGTGCAATTTACAGCTTTTAGTTGCTAAAATTATAACTCTTAATTTAATAATTTTAATCCAATAAGCTTTCAGGTTAATAAAATTAAATTATTTGAGTAAATGCAATACCATGTCTTTATTTGTGGGTAATAATAAGAATAACGAAGGTTGGCTCAGCTACACTTCTATAATTTCAATTTTTATGTTTACCGTATAAAAGAAGTTTCTTCTATCTGTGTCTTCGCGTTTGAAACTAACTTTATTCTATCTCTTTCTTGTTCTGGACTTAACCTGTGAAGCGCGTAACTGAAATCTTCCTCACTCACTATAAGCCGTCTTTGCGCACCAGCGCTAATTTTTGCTTCATTCACTAATTGCTCTAACTCAGCCCCAGAATAGCCTTCAGTCTTGGAGGCTTAGCTTTTCATCAGTTTTTGTACCTCGCATATAAAGTGCCAATATCTTTTGTCTCACCTCTATGTTTGGATTAGGGACATAAACCTTCTGACCTAAACGTCCAGGTCTAATAAGTGCTGGATCTATACCACCGATAAGGTTAGTTGCACCAATTACTATTATATCTTTTCTGCTCTTAAATCCATCTATTTCAGTTAACAACTGTGTTAAACTCTCTTGACAATGGTAAGCTGAGTTATTAGCGGTACTTCTTTTTTGAGCAACTGCATCTATTTCATCTATAAAGACTATACAAGGAGAATATTTTTTTGCTATTTTAAAAAGCTCGCGTACAGCATGTGCACCATGACCAATATATACTCCAATAAGTTCAGGACCTGAGATGCTTATGAAATTCATATTTGATTCACCTGCAATTGCACGAGCGATAAGTGTTTTACCATTTCCAGGAGGGCCATATAATATGTAACCTCTTAGTGAATTAATACTTTTATTTCCAAACAGCTTGCGCATTTCTTCTGTCATTTGGTCACAGCAAATCATCTGCAACCGTTGTTTTAAGGAGTCATCAATTATAGCATCAGCAAATGTTATTCTTTTATCATCTGAATTAGCTAATTCTATCGATATAGGCAGCTCTACTTCCTTTAGTTTGCTGAATACTTGATCATATACAAACCAAACAATAAAAAGGGGAACGACAAGTAACACACAAGGCATAGCTTCACTAACATAATGTGCAGCTAACTCATACCCTTTACTAAGCAACATTGTATGCATATAGGCAAACAAAAAAGCGATAGAGACAATAGTTGCCACGCATAGTAAACAGATTGAAATTCTTTTTAGTAATTCTGAAATTTCAATTTTTTTCATCTTAATACCTTATACCAATTTTAAACTAAGAATAATTTTATCTAGCTTACCTATTTTAGCTTGATTAGAGCGTTCAGAAAAATTATCAAGTACGTACTTTAATTTATTAAATACTAAAAACAATATATCACCATATTGTCACATACATCTTTAAAGTTTACCAAATTCATTTTCAAAAAACAAGATTTTATTATTAACCAGAATTCTGGATTAGATTTTAGGTAAATTATTGAAAGTCTTGAACTTTACTAAATTAGTAACTAGTCTTAAAATGCTTACTGCTTTATCGTAAATGCTAAAACAATAAGCTATTGATATTCTTGTTTTTTTTAATCTCCAATCCAGAATTCGGGTTAAAAACGCTAACTTGTATCTTCAAGAAGTAAGACATAATAGCTCTAAAATGTCTTGCAAGGAAAGGTAAAGCTGAACGCTAACTTATGCCAGAAAAATACCGTCTTGTTTGCCTTTTTGAGTAGTATCATCTTATTTTTCCTGTAAATTTTGTTTATAACGCCTAAGATTTACGATATTTTAATCCCGGTAGAATATCTTATAAAATCAGATTATATGTTATACCTATGGAAATAGATAACTTTCAGCAATATTACAACCAAGAAGAAATGAAGACAGTAACATTAGCTCAAATTTATAAAGACTTGGTAATAAAGATATTCGATATAGCCACAAGCAAAATGTAAGCTACTATTAATGGTATTATGGAAATAGCACCAACGATACCACCTACTATACCTACTACCAGAGGTGACGGAGTAGTAAGGCTTAATATAATAAGTGGGAGAGATATAATTGATAGTATTATAGAAATTACACCTACTGTTTTCAGAAGAGATAGAAATCCTTTTGAATCTAAGTGTTCTTTTTCCCTTAAATAATATAAAGAAAATGCTTATACATATTATAGCACAAAGTATTACTGCTGCTATTTTTATTATAGCTGCTGCTATAAGTGCTGCTAAATAAGCTATATTCATTGCAATTATCACACACCATAATAAAAAAGTCAACTCCATATGTTTAGGTTGTAAAATCCCAAAAAGCAGCCAGAATAGAATAAGCAAACATTTACGAATTGAATTTAGTGCAAACAAGGGTGTTGATATCAACCATACTCTGCAGAATCGCAATATGGTATGACTACATGCTTTTTATTGATTTGATTAACATAATCAGCAGAGAGTTTTGTTTTGCAAAAGATGTCTACAGTAACATACTGCAATTATTTGGAATTGTAGGGCTAGGTGCAATTGTAAGGCCACTTGGTGCATTCATATTTGGTCACGTTGGTGACAGGTATGGAAGGAGGATAGCATTAATAATTACTATCTTGCTAATATCGATACCATCAAGTCTCATTGCATTTATTCCAAGTCACAATCAAGTAGGTATAATTTCTACTATATTGCTTCTTGCAATCCATATAACACAAGGAATTGCACTTGGTGGTGAACAAGGAAGTTCTGTTTATCTTATAGAGCATTTATCCAGTAGGAAAGAGAACTTAGGGATGTATTTTGGAATGATGGGTTTTGGTCGCTCCATTGGCGTCTTGCTTTCTGCGGTGATAGTGATTATCTGCAAAAAAACTACTGATTTTTGTACCTTGGGTTGGAGATTGCCATTTATTTTCTCAGCTATTTTAGGATTAATTAGCGCGTATAGCATATACACATTGGGAGAAACTCCAGCATATGAAAAAAATCGAAAACAAAGAAATTTACCTGATTTGCCAATAATAGAGCTTATAAAACGCCACAAGAGAGCTCTTATACTTGCTATTTTAATATCTGTACCTGTTAATGTTGCTGTTGGATTTACCATATTTCTTCGAACTCTCGCAAAGGAAATAGCATCAGTGGATGTTTATGTAACAACATATATCAACGAAATTGTATTGATTATAACCAGTGTATTAATGCCGATATCTTCAATAGCGTTTGGAATGTTGGCTGATAAAGTTGGAAAAGAGCGCACTGCAATCTTATTTATAGCAATTACAATGGCACTGTGTTGTCCTGCGTTATCTATTGCATATTACTATAAAAATTATCTTGTGATTGCGTTGAGCGTAATGGTTCTCTCTATAATAGAAAGGGGTATAGTTCCCATAGGAATAGTTGCATCTGAACTCTTTCCTACCAATGTTAGATTTAGTGGTGTGAGCTTATCACGCAATGTCTCTTATGCGTTACATGGAGGATTTACTCCTATGGTTTGTATTTGGTTGACTGTAACATTTCCTCAAACAAACCTTGCTGCTGGGCTTTATATAGTCTTCTGCTTGTTGATCAGTGTGGTAGCAATATTGCAAATAAAACCGCAAGATAAGAAATTTGATTGGTCTTAGTTTTCTCCTATGTGATTTGATAGACCGGGAAAGGGTTTCATCTAAGTAGCTGACACCCTGACAACCGTCATCCCGCTGCTTGTTAGCGGGATCTAGAGATACCGTGACGGTATGACGTAGGACTGCTGTCATTCCAGTCTGGAATCCAGAGAAAAGGATGATGTCATCCCAGTGTCCCTGTAATGTCATTCCAGTGCTTGACACTGGAATCCAGCCTTTATTATGCAGCCACTTGGTTAAAATTAAGTCTTCTGGATCCCAGTGTCTGGGCACTGGGATGACAAAGGAGGGCAGTGTCAGCTACTCGGATGACACCCTGCTGGTGGACAATGTTTGTATAGTTGTGCGTCACGCGCTGGAATGACGAATTACTTAACCGCCATACCGTCACGGTATCTCCTAGCATAGATCCCGCTAACACGTAGCGGGATGACGATTTTGTATCGGAAAACAAGTAGCATGAAGATTTATCAAATGTTCCTTAGTTTCTCAAAAAAATCCTTTAACAAAAAAGAGCATTCTGTTTCTAATATCCCACCATAAACTTCAGGTATATGGCTGCAAAATTGAAATATCTTAGCACCATTTTCAATTCCTCCACCTTTTGGATTATAAGCTCCAAAGTACAATCGTTTAATTCTGGCAAAGGAAATGGCTTGAGCACACATCGGACATGGTTCTAATGTTACGTACATATCAGCATCACAAAGCGTGGGAGTTGAAAATGCTTGTCTGATCGCTAACATCTCTGCATGTGCAGTTGGATCGCTGGATATATTGTGTGCAGAAGAAATGATATTGTCTCCACTCACTATTACAGCACCTATGGGCACCTCATCATTTTTTTGAGCGAGTTTGGCTTGCTCTATGGCAAGCTCCATATATTGATACTTAAACACTAGGCACTTATTTCTTATCAATTGCTGCTTTAACGAACGACACGAAAAGAGGATGAGGAGAAAACGGCTTTGATTGAAATTCTGGATGAAACTGCACACCAATAAACCACGGATGACTCTCTAACTCCACTGCCTCTATGCACGTTCCATCTTCTGATATGCCACTGCATAACAGCCCATTTTTTTCTAAGTCATCTTTATAATCTGAATTGATTATGTACCTATGCCTGTGTCTTTCTGAAATAGTAGTGTTACTATATGCATCCATCATTTTAGAGTTTGCATTTATATTACATTTGTATGCCCCAAGTCTCATGGTTCCACCAAGATCGTCATCTTGATCGCCAGCTAACTTAACGATTGGATGTTTACAGTTACGAAATTCTTCAGAGTGTGCATCTTCAAGCTTAACAACATTACGAGCAAATTCAATAATTGCAAGCTGCATACCAAGGCAAATTCCGAAAAATGGGATATTATTTGTACGGGCATAATTTATTGCTAATATTTTACCCTCTACTCCGTCATCACCAAACCCCCCTGGAACAAGGATTGCATGAGAATTCTGTAACTTCTCCCCTATAAGCTTTTCATTTATAGGTTTTTCTTCCTTCTCTCTTGAGTTAACCCAATTTATCTTTACTTTGACTTTATTACTAATCGCACCATGATTTAATGCTTCAACCAGTGATTTGTATGCATCAGGGAATTCGGTGTATTTTCCCACTATAGATACAGTAACTTCCTGTGTTGGGTGCCTTATGGAATGCACTATTTGATCCCATTCAGTCAAGCTTGGTTTTGGCTTACTTAAATGAAAGTGCTCCAAAATTTGCGTATCAAGCCCACATTGGCTATACAACACCGGTAACTCATATATATGACTCACATCAGGGGCAGGTATCACATTGGATAAAGAAACATTGCAAAGCTTAGCTATTTTCTCTCTTTGATTATCGAAAATTTCTTTCTCACTGCGGCATAATATAATATCTGGTTGTAACCCCGCGGAATTTAACTCTCGAACTGAATGCTGCGTTGGTTTTGTCTTTAATTCTTGCGCTGCGGTAAGATATGGTATTAAAGTTAAGTGAATCAGGATAACTCTTTGTTTTCCTAATGTGTAGTTAACTTGGCGTATAGCCTCCAAAAATGGTTGGCTTTCAATGTCACCTACAGTTCCGCCTATTTCACATATTACAAAATCTAAACCTTCCGTACCATTAAAAATGAACGATTTGATCAAATCTGTTACATGAGGAATGACTTGCACAGTTTTGCCCAGATAATCACCACGCCTCTCTTTCTTCAATAACTCATGATATATCTTACCAGTTGTTATATTGTCATCTTTTGTTGCTTTAATTCCAGTAAAACGCTCATAATGCCCAAGATCCAAATCAGTTTCAGCACCATCTTCGGTAACAAATACCTCTCCGTGCTGAGTTGGGTTCATTGTCCCAGGATCAATGTTGAGATACGGGTCAAGTTTTCTGATACGGATCTTAAAACCGTGAGCTTGAAGAAGCGCACCAACACTCGAAGCAACTAAGCCTTTACCAAGCGATGACACAACTCCACCTGTGACAAAGATAAATTTAGCTTCCTTCATTAATTTTCAAATGGAACAGAAGTAGATTCACTTTCTTGCTTTTTTTCTAATATAATTTTTTCTGCGATCGATTTTTTATGTACGTCTTTTGAACATAATCCTGACAATAGCAATGTGTTTATAATAAACAATCCAGCAACAATAGCCGTTATTCTGCTGAGCGGGTTTTCAGAAGATTTCACCGGAATCATCGAATTGACCCCCTGTTGTGTATTACTAAAACCACTTAACGAACTACTTCCAGGCGGCTGCAAGAGCACTAAAATTACTAACACAACAACCAATATTATTTGAAATATACTTAATACCGCTACTGACATTATAGATAGGGCTGAAAATAAAAATTTTAGCAGTACAAAGCACGTAAGTCAAGAACATCTGTCACCCAAATAACTTGAAATCTAAGTATGTATTTACTGCTTACCTTATTTTGATTAACATATGCATAAAACTTTGGGCTTAATATGTATCACATTTTAAAATACAAAAATTATGAACCAAAAATAGACGAAAGTGCTTTCATCGCAGGTGGTTCGCATATCATAGGCAAGGTTGAAATAGGAAGAGATGCAAGCATCTGGTTTAATTGTGTAATCAGAGGGGACGTTGGATCAATAAAAATAGGTAATGGAACAAATATTCAAGATGGAACGGTAATTCATGTGGATAGAAACCCAGGTGGTGACACAATTATTGGCAGCATGGTAACAGTGGGACATTTTTGTGTGTTGCACGCATGCACGGTGCATGATAAGGCGTTTATTGGTATGGGCTCTACCGTGATGGACCATGCAGTTGTGGAGCCTGAAGCTATGGTAGCTGCTGGCTCACTGGTAACACACGGAAAAGTGATAAAAAGTGGGGAAATATGGGCTGGCAGGCCAGCAAAATTCTTCAAAAAATGTCGAATGAAGAAATTAAACATATTACACAATCAGCACAAAATTATATTATGCTAATGAATGAATATAAAAACTGAAGCTCGCGTCAAGTGTTTTACTTGACACGTACATTTCGGCTTAACCCTTGTTACTTCTTTTTCCCATTCTCATTTACTTCTTGTGCTTTTGCCCCATCTACTTGAGTACTAGGTAATACTGCATATGTAATACCACCGGCTACGAGTGCAGATGCTACTGCTATACCAATCATTACTAACATCTCTAACTTAACTGTACGTTCAAGTGCAGTAAATGCTATCAGTCCAGCAGCAAGACCCATACCAACAGTAGCAGTGTACCGTGCTCCATTGCCTTGTTTTAGTTGTTGAATTTTTTTGTTTTCAGCTTCTAATTCTTTATTTTCCTTCTTTAGCTTGTCAACTTCTTTCTCTTTAGCTGTTAAGTCTGCCTTCAGTTTGTCAACTTCAGCATTTGGCTGTTGTTGTTTTAGTTGTGCTATTTCTTTCTCTTTATCTGCTAATTGTTGCTGTAAGTCCGCAACTTCTTGTGTATTTTGTTGAGCTTTTAATGCTGTTATTTCCTCGTCTTTCTCTTTTAACTGCTGCTTACTCCGTTGTATTCTTTTACTTGTTGATCTTTTTCCTTTTCCTTTTTTTGACTTAGTAACACCTTCTTGCCCATTAACAGAACCTTCACTTAATGTCGTGCTATCACTAGAAACAACACTTCGATTACCTTTATTGCCCGACGTAACCTCATTATCATCGGCAACCTGCATTGTATCATTAATCCCTTCAGACACAGGCGTGCTACTCGCATCAACATAATCATTTAAAGACTCTTGATTACCAACTAAAGAACCTTGTAACGACTGCTCTGTTCCTGATTCAATAGAGTTTTTATTTATAGTTCCTTCTTGATCAGATGTTATATCAGTTGGTGAAGTTGCTCCAGGTGAAAGATTTTGATTTGAATTATGCATATTTAACCTCAATATATATAATTAACATTACATAATACTCTTAGAACCTAAGGTCAAGTAATATTTTTATCATAGCATAGAAAATTTATGTTCGTAAACAAAAAATTTTGGCGTAAAATTGCCGTATTTACTTAATTGTGCTATAGCTAAAGTAATTTAGGTTTACCGACCATCGTCATTCCGCTGCTTGTTAGCGGGATCTAGAGATACCGCGGCGGTATGACGTTGCTAGCTTAAAGTTTAAAATTGAGAAATATTTATGTTAAAAGAAAAATACGGCTTTAAAGAAGTTGAAGACAAATGCAACATATTATGGGAAGGTAGTAAAGTTTATAAATGGAATGGTGAAAAGGATAACACTTTCACTATAGACACGCCTCCACCGACAATATCAGGAAAACTCCATATCGGCCATATATTTAGCTATTGCCACACGGACTTTATTGCAAGGTTTCAGCGCATGCTGGGAAAAGATGTGTTTTACCCAATTGGGTTTGATGATAATGGGCTTCCCACTGAAAGATTGGTTGAGCAAACCTATAAAACCCGCGCAAAAGAAGTTGGCAGGGAAAAATTTATAGAGATGTGCCATGAGGTTATTGAAAAATCAAAGCAAGAATTCAAGGAACTATTTAAATCGGTCGGCATTAGTTATGACTGGGATTTGGAATACCACACGATCAGCAAGGAAACTGTGACGCTTTCACAGATGTCGTTTATTGATCTATATAATAAGGGATATGCATATAGAAAAATGCAGCCCATCCTTTGGGACCCGGTTGATAAAACAGCAATTGCACAAGCAGAAATAGAAGATAAAGTTTTTGAGTCATCCTTAAACACGATAGTTTTCTCTACTCAAGAAAATGAGCAGATCAATATTGCAACTACGCGGCCTGAGTTACTCCCCGCATGTGTTGCAGTTTTTTGTCATCCAGAGGATGCGCGCTACACCCATCTGATCGGAAAAACAGCCGTGGTGCCGATCACAGAGACAAAAGTTCCAATAATAGCTGATGATAAGGTTAAAATAGATAAAGGCACTGGGCTTGTTATGTGTTGTACATTCGGTGATGAGCTCGACATATATTGGCAGCAAAAGCATAATCTGCCGATGAAAATTATCATCGATCAGGATGGGAGGATGAACCTTCATGATGTCATTCCACCACACCCCGGCGTCATTCCAGCGCGTGACGCTGGAATCTATGAAATAAATGGACTAAAAATTGTAGCAGCAAGAAAGAGGATGATCGAAATCCTAACTGAAAAAGGACTTTTGGTAGAAAGCACTAACATTTCTCATTCTGTTAAGTGCGCAGAAAGATCTGGTGCACCACTTGAGATATTGCCTACTTATCAATGGTTTATCAAGACTTTAGAGCAAAAAGCTCAAGTATTAGATAAAGTAAAAGAATGCAATTGGCATCCAGCTACTATGCGTAAACGTATGGAAGTGTGGATAGAAGGGCTAAATTGGGACTGGTGCATCTCAAGGCAACGTTATTTTGGTGTGCCATTTCCAGCGTGGTATTCCAACCGTAAGGGAGAAGAAGGTAAAATTATTCTAGCTGAGATAAAGGACCTGCCTATAGATCCATTGAAAGATTTGCCAAAAGGGTATAGCAAAGAAGAGGTTATCCCAGATCAAGATGTAATGGATACCTGGGCCACAAGTTCAATTACTCCTCAACTAAGTGCACTAGCAGTAAACAGTGAGTTTAGCTTACCAAATCATCGCTATGATACGATATTTCCTGCAGATCTGCGCAGCCAGAGCCATGAGATAATAAGAACTTGGGCTTTTTATACTATTTTAAAGGCACATTATCATGCAAATTCTTTACCTTGGAAAAACATTATGATCAGCGGTTGGTGTTTAGCAGATGATAAGAAAAAGATGAGTAAATCAAAGGGTAACATCATTACTCCTCATGTAATACTTGAAACTTATGGAGCTGATGTAGTGCGCTATTGGGCAGCGAACTCAAGGCTTGGAGTTGATACAGTCTACTCTGAAAATATATTCAAAATTGGCAAGCGCCTCGTTACAAAACTTTGGAACGCTAGCAAGTTTGTTTCCATGTTCATGGAAAAGCATCAAACAGTAAGCATAAATTCCATCAGTGAGACGATGGATAAATGGATACTGTCTAAGCTGTACAAAGTAATAGGTAAAGCAACGAATAACCTATTACAGTTTGAATACTGCGAAGCTTTGGGCGCAGTAGAAGAATTTTTTTGGAAGGATTTTTGTGATAACTACTTGGAATTAGTAAAAAAACGCGCGTACGGAAGCAGTGAAGCAACCTTAAGTGCAAAGCAAAGTTTGGCATATATACTGAATATTATTTTGCGGTTATTTGCACCTTTCTTGCCTTACATTACAGAAGAGATATACCACCAGTTGTATAGTTATAATTCTGTACACAATCAAAGTAATTGGCCGAGCAAAGAAGAACTTATCTACGATAAATATTCAGAGGAAATGGGAGATAATGTTATTCAGATATTAAACATTATCAGAAAGATAAAGGCAGATAATAATGTATCAGTTAAGCATCTGATAAAAAAGTTGATGATAAAAGCGAGCGTACAAGAGGATAAGTTAGATCAATCTGCACAGGATGATTTGCAGGCAGTGTGCAATGCAGAAATGATAGAGTGGATGCAGTCTGAGCTTGAAACTGAAGACGGAAAATACATAGTGAATATAGACTTATACTGATTTTTATAGCTTTACTTCCTTTAATATCCATGCTATTGTAATCATTATTAGTATGAGGGAATAATGAGGGATTTGTATAGTAAAACCAATGCACCATATCTTATAGCTGGTGCTCTTGCTACTTTGGTATTGCTTGCGTCTGGGACACTTGCTGTTGCCCCTTATGTTAAGTTCTTGTCTTCAGTTGCAGCCTTTAATGTAGCTCTTCCTGTTGCTTTGAGTTTGTCTATACTTTCTATTTTGGTGCTTGCACTTTCGTATAAAATAATTAGTAATAATAAAAAAATAGAGGTTGAGAGAAATAAATTCGCTCAGAAAGAGCAAGAGTTGGAAAATAAAATAACTCTAGGAAAGGAAGCTGAAAAAGCTGCAAACAAAGAAGTGGAAAAATTAAAACATGAATTAACTCGAGAAAAGAAAAATTTAGACAAGAGAGCAAAAAAATTGAATCAGAAAGTAAATGAGTCAGAAGTTGAGAGAGAATCTCTTCTTGAAGAAAAAAAATCTTTAGAGAAAAAATTAGAAACAGCAAAGAATCGTACGTTTGAAATAGACAATGAATTGGACAAAACAAGAAAGGAAATAGGTAAGCTTAATGAGCAGGAAGAGAAATTAAAACTTGAAATCTCATGTTTAAAGAAACAGTTGGAAGAAAGAAGTAGATTTATTGCAAAGCTGAAGATGGAAGTGGATGATAATAAACATTTAGAGCTAGAGAATAAGGGGTTAAATGATAGAATAGAAACGTCACGTGAAGTACAAAAGGCACTACGTGAGAAAAAACATGAACTTAGTGAAAAAGTAGAGGCATTGAATAAGGAAAAAATAGATTTTCTAAAGAAGTAGAGGAATTACGTGAAGAACAAGAAAGACTGCATGCAAACTTAGATAAGCTACAATGTAAAATTAAAGAGGTCAACAAAGAAAAGAAAAATTTATCTAAAGAATTAAAAGAGAAATTTGAAGAGTTAGATGAAGCAAATGGTTTAATTAAAAATCAATCTTTTGAGTTAGATGGGATAAGAAAAGATTGTAATAATGAAGTAAAAAGTTTAAGAAATTCACTTTTAGAACGAGACAGTCAAATAGAAGATTTTTTGAAAGAGAAAGAAAAACAAGTGAATTTTGCGCAACTGTTGATAAGATGCGTAACAGACAATATAGAAGAACCAATAAGAAATAATGATGGAAAAGCAATATTAGATACGATTCAAATATTAAAGTCTGCGTTACAAGGAGAAATTGCACGGCTTTTGCCAGACGAAACGCCTTCTTCTTCGCTGGAAGATCTTGGATATGAATCATTATTTGTCAGTCGCTCATCCACCCCGACCAAGTTGCCAAATTCACTATTGACAGAATCTTATGAACGCAGTCAGTTCAATCAGAGTGAAAGTATTTGCAAAACACAACAATGAGTCTTATTATAAGATAAATCATGCAAGATAATGAACCCAATAATATGCGCACTGGATACACAAGACTTAAATAAGGCTATTTCTCTAGCTAATGCTCTGCGTGGTAAAGTTGGCATGGTAAAGCTGGGATTAGAATTTTTTGCTGCTCAAGGTCTTTCTGGAGTGCAAGAAGTTGCAAAATGCAATGTACCAATTTTTTTAGATCTGAAATTGCATGACATTCCAAACACTGTAGCCAAAACAGTTGAAGTAATAAAAGTTCTGAACATTGAAATGTTAACTCTGCACATCAGCGGTGGAACAAAAATGCTTGAAGAAGCGCTAAGTGTAGTGCAAGGCACAAAAATAAAGCTGATTGGGGTGACAGTGCTAACTAGTATGAGCAATGAGGATTTAAACGAGCTTGGAGTAGCAAGAGAGGCAAAATCACAGGTAATTTTGCTTGCAAAGCTTGCAAAAAAGATTGGACTCCATGGAGTAGTCTGTTCTGCACTAGAAGCTCAAGAAGTGCGCCGAGAATGCGGTGAAGACTTTAAAATTATTACTCCAGGAATTCGTATAGATCCAGGTCATGACGACCAAAAAAGAACAGCAACACCAAAAGAAGCAATAAATTCAGGAGCTGATTATATCGTCATTGGCAGACCCATTACAAAAACTACAAGTAGTGCGGAGCTAATATTGAAATCCATGAAAGAATTTTAATATAATAACTTAATTTATAAAAATACTAACATATTAATTAGGAATAAGCATAGTAATATCAATAGAATAATACGCGGAGTAATCAAGGAATTCCGCTCAAAATTACCAGATAAGGAAATAGAGGAATATTCTGGCAAATTGAATAAGCTACATATCTACCAGTGCAATAAGCATATAATAGAAAATAAGAAGCTATATCATTATACAATAAATGGGAAAACCCATGCTATGGGTCAGCATGGGCATAATTTTGTCAAGAGTTTAGAAGTTATCTTGAGGAATAAGCCACAAATTTCCTTAGAAGAGGTAATTGATTTTATGGAAAAAATAATTAATTTTGGTATTGATAGTTGTTATGGAGCATTTGAGATGATATTTGAATCTCGCTCTGGTGTTACAATAGATGATGCAGTTAATTTTGTAAAAGATAGCTTATCTAGTAAATTTTATAGATTCCATGGCAGTGGGATTTTCAAAGTAATATTAGAACTTAATCCAGAGAGCTCTCTTGAAGAGATAGAGAAACAATTTAGCAAAGTAGTAGATCCTTACTTTCTTAATGCTTGGAGTCGAGAAAGTGAAAGGGCTTTTGCTAAGATATGTAGGTTATGTAGAGAAGGACATGTGGAGAGTATGCAGAAATTTGATTTTAGCAATTTTAATTTAGATCAAGATAGTGCTGGAGCATTAAGAGCACTGTTACAGTATTGTGTTGACGTTTCTAATCAAAAAGCTTTAGGTGATTCACATGAATTGCATAGAGAAGAGATGGAGGGGATATATAAATTTGATGATAATTACGATTTAAATTTAGATAGTGATCATAATGATAGTATCTGGCATTGAAATTATACTACAATAATAAAATAACTGGATAAAAATTATCACCAAAAAAATTCAAAAAAGTGCTTGACATAAAAGAACGAACATTATATAGTGTCATTATCTTTTATTTTACCTCGCTTAATTTAATTACTGGATTAAGCTTACAGTACTAAGCGTGGCACAAAGTGCCACGCTATTTTTCGGTTTACATTTTCAACAGATAAAAAATGATGCCATTTCAGTGCCAAGCACATAACTGTACGGATATTCATTTTTAAAGGTAAATTGCACAACAGATGATGTCATTCCAGTGCTTGACACTGGAATCCAGAAATTTTGCTTATAACTGAGCTGATGAGCTAAAGGTAGTTGTCTTACGCTAAAACAAACGTTTTTAATTAAGTTGCATAGAAGCTGGATCCCAGTGTCAAGCACTGGAATGACATCGTTTACTATGTACCATATTGCAATATTCGTACAACTGTGGGAAACATCTATGGATGCCATTCCTATTACCTTATTTCCATTTTTATTTCATTTTCAAAGGAGGCTATTATGTCACTTACCGATATCGCTCACTGTATCAATGAACTCGCTTCATCATGGGAGCAATTTAAATTAATAAATGATCGCAAACTAAAAGAAATTGAAAGCAAAGGGCGTGCTGATTCTGCAACAATTGAGCAGCTATGCAAGGTAAATAATGCCATTGATAGTTGCAAAGAGCGTTTAGACTTGATCGAAACTGCAGCTCAACGCCCAGAAGTAAATACAGATTTTAGCACAAGCGATAAATATTTTTCTGATTATATCCGCAAGGGAATGGAAAGCGGTTTATCACACAAAACCCTCAGTGGAGATGACAGTGATATCGGAGGGTATCTAGTTACTCCGCATATTGTAAAACGCATAAACAAGCGCGTAACTGATTCGTCCCCAATGCGACAAATATGCTCCAGTCAAAGAATCTCTACTGAAACATTGGATTACATTATAGAAGATTTTGACCGCGCCGGTGCAGGTTGGAGCAGTGAAACAGTAGATGATGAGAACGGTGGCAATAAGTCTAAGTATGATTTTGCAAAAGATACGGACACGCCCAAAATCCAAAAGATTTCCGTCACAACTTACGAGTTATATGCTCAACCACAAATATCACAAAAGTTACTCGATGATGCGTTTGTCGATGTTGAGAGTTGGCTGGTGGAAAAGATTGCCGAGACTTTTAGTAAGGAAGAAAGCGAAGCCTTCATTAAGGGTGAGGGCACTTTTCAACCAAAAGGAATTTTAGCTTATGAAAATGGAAACAGTTATAATAAAATAGAGCAAGTTAAAACTGAAAAATTAGATAGTGATTCAATAATGATGTTGTATTACTCTCTGGACGAATATTATTCCAAAAATGCGTCATTTTTGATAAACAGGAGTACGTTGAAGGATATCAGGCTGCTAAAATCTCAAACAGGTCAGTATCTCTGGCAGCCAAGTCTGTCGCTTGAAGCTCCAGATACTTTAATGGGAATACCAGTATATCAATCTGCCGATATGCCACCAGCGCCAAACAATCAGCTACCAGTAATTGCGATGGCAGATTTCAAACAAGCTTATAAGATTGTAGATAACAGAGGAATGAGAATATTAAGAGACTCTTATACGAATAAACCTTATGTGAGGTTTTTTGTCACTAAGCGTGTCGGCGGAGAGGTTGTAAACACCAGTGCTATTAAATTGTTGAAAGTTGCGAGCAAGTACTAAAAACTTCCGCAGCATCATCTTTATAGCTGATCAAAGCAACACGTCATACCGCGATTCATTCCATAACTGTACGAACATTTTGATTTTGGCCCATCAGGAGGGTGTCATCCCAGTGCTTGACACATATAGCTAAACTGACTTAGATTTACCGACAGTTTGAAAAACAAAAATTCGTCATTCCGCTACTTGTTAGCGGAATCTATGCTGAGATATCGCGGCGGTATGAGGTAGGAAAACCTTTCTTGGGTTAGCTATAGTTTGCTATATTATGTGATTTTATTTTTAGCATTGCTTCTTACATTATGTAATTTTGTTTTCCATAATGTATATTATGTAATTTTCGATGCTAAAATCTGTTATAGCTCTCAGTATGATATGAGTGATTCTCTTTTAATAATTATTTTTTAAATAGTTTGTTGGTTCATCAATTTCTTTAGGATTGATATCTACAATTATTTTTCCGTTTTTTAACAGAATAATCCGATCTGATATTTTTGTTAAAAAATCCAAATTGTGAGAAGCGATAATCATAGTAATACCCATATCTCTAACTGATTGTAATAGTTCCACAACGTCGACTATTGTTGCTACGTCTAAACCAGACGTTGGCTCATCGCATAATAGAATCCTTGGATTCATCATTAAGCTTCTGGCAAGCGCAACCCGCTGTTTTTGCCCACCGGATAGATTACTAGGGTAATCATTTTTTTTAGAGGCAATACCCAAAGACTCAAGTAGTGAATCACTTTGATCCTGAGTTTTGTTTTTAAGTTTGGGAGCATATGTAAGATTTTCCCAGACAGTCATATGTGAGAAAAGTTGAAAATCCTGAAATACAAAACCAGTACTATCATTGCATTCAATGCTACCAGAATCTAAAACTTCGAGTTTTTGTATACAACGTAACAATGTTGATTTACCACTACCAGAAGGACCAGCAAGACCAACTATAGATTGTTCTATAATCAGGTTAATATTATTAAGTACTGGAACATTATTAAATAATTTACAAATATTATGCATTTTTATCATATATACCTTTCTGTTCAATCTTTTTGCCTATATATTCAATTAGTAATACAAGAGCGTAATAATAAGCCCCAGCAAGACAAAGTGGTATAAAATAAGTAAATTGTTCTGCTGCAAGCATTTGCGCAGAGCGCATAATATCAACACCACCAATAGTAGAGATTAATGCCGTTTCTTTAAGGAGTGCAATGATCTCATTTATCATTGCAGGAAGAATATTTTTAATAACTTGTGGTAATATAATATCTCTCCACATATAGAAACTAGGTATTTGTAAAGTTTTAGCTGCTTCAAACTGGTTTTTTGATATAGTTTCAATACCAGCTCGTAAAATCTCAGCAATATAAGCACAGCTATTTAGACCAAATGCTATAATGCCAGCACTAAATATGTTTAATTTAATTCCTGCAATGGTTGGAGTCATAAAATAAACAACACTTAACTGTAATATAAGGGGGGTGCCACGTATTACAGATATAATTCCATTAATTAATGGAATACAGATCTTATTATATCTGAGTACTGAAAATAACCCTCCTAGACTCATACCTAAAAGCAGTCCTCCAATCAATAATTTTAAAGTAAAGGCAAGGCCTGTTCCAACAAACAAGAAATTAGAAATTAATTCCTGCATCAGTTATCTCCTAGCCATTTTTCTGCTATTTTTTGTATTACACCTTTACTTTCTAAACTTTTTAATGCCTCGTTTATTTTATCCTTTAAAGCAGATCCTTTATTCACAGCAATAACATAACCACCATCTAACTTGGCAGTGGCTGACCATGATAGACCAGGATTTTTTTTGCTAAATACTTTACCTTGGAATTCATCAATTAGGACGCCATCAACATGACCAGACTTTAATGTTTCTACAGCTTGATTATTATTGTCTATAGCAATAATTTGAGCTGTTGTAGGAACATGCTCTTTTAGCCAAATTTCCATGACAGTTCCTAGTTGAACGGCTATCTTCTTGCGAGTTAAGTTGTTTATACCGGCTATGGGTTTATTTTTGTGATATAGAATACCAAATTCCCCTGTATAATAACTATTTGAAAAATCAAAATTTTTTTCACGCTCTTCTGTGCTACCAATAGTAGATATAGCAGCATCTACAGAATTACTTTGCAATGCTGCAAATATAGTACTAAACTGCATATCTTTAAATATCGCTTCTTTACCTAACTCTTTTGCTACTAATTGAGCAAGCTCAATGTCAAAGCCAGTAAATTTACCATTTTCATAATATTCAAAAGGTGGATAATCTGCAGAAATTGCAAATCTAATGATATTATCGTGTTTATTTTCCTTGCATCCTGTTAATAGAATACTTATCACTATAATAGCATTTAAAATATATTTTTTCATATTACTAATTTATATTCATGTTTTATTCATCTTATGAATATAGACATTAAAAATTGAATAGTCAAGAAATAATGAATATAATTTCAAATATACTTATTACATATTCAATATGAGGAAAATGCATAATGCATGACAACACACTAGGTGAACATATTTTAAATATTATTCAAAATCACGAAATTTTAGAGCAGAGCGATTTACAGATCTTGCTTAAAGAAAGAGGGCACAACATTCCTCAGGCTACTTTATCAAGAAAATTAAAAAAACTTAAAATTGCCAAAGTTGCTGGTATGTATAAAGTAATTGACATCAACCAATATCGATTACCATTAATACTTAATATGCAAATTTCGGATTTTGGTTTAATAGTACTACACACTCAACCAGGACAAGCTAGCAGCCTAGCTTACTTTCTAGATCAGAAGTATGTTATTTATTCATTAAATAATAGCAAAAACATAGGAATTATAGGAACTATAGCAGGTGATGATACAGTATTATTGATCATCAAAAGTAAGGCTGAACTTAACAAAGTATTACAATCAATTTATGAAACATTTCCATATTTAAGTCCTGAATAAGAATGTTGTAAGTTAAAAATGTGATATAAAGGAGATAAGAGGGATTTCTTTGTTTAAATCTTTGTCTTCTTTTTTTCAATATACCTACATATCAGAATGGACAATTCATATAGAATCAGCATAGGTATTGCAAGCCCTACTTGGCTTAATACATCAGGTGGAGTTAAGATTGCAGCGATAATAAAAATTACCACTATTGCAATTCTACGTTTATTTGACAAACTTTGTGCAGTCAGTAGCCCAACTCTCACCATTAATGTGAGTATTACTGGAATTTGAAATGCAGTGCCAAAAGCAAACATAAATTGGAGAACGAGGTCTAAATATTCGCTAACTGATGGCATAAACTCTATTGGTATACCGAAAGATTTCCCACTATGTTCAAAAGTGATGAAAAACTTCCAGGCTAAAGGAAATATATAGTAATAGACTACAGTAGCTCCCGTTACAAATAAAACCGGTGTTGCAATCAAGTATGGCAACAACACTGCCCTTTCACTTTTATATAACCCAGGTGCTAAGAACATATAAAATTGCCATGCAAACACAGGAAAAGAAAACAAAAGTGCGCTCATTATTGCAACTTGGAGATACACAAAAAATGCCTCTGTTAAGTCTGTGTAAATTAAAGAAAAACCTTCGCTACCTTTTGTTGCTTCTATTAAAGGTGCGAGTAAAAAACGGTATATATTTTCCTTAAAGTAATAACAAAAACCAAAAGCAACGCAAAAAAATAGAAAGCAAAAGATAACTCTTTTTCTGAGTTCCGCAAAGTGCTCATAAAATGAGGCGTATTTGCTTGAGTTCCAGTTCATACTTTACTATAGCTCAATAATGCTATGTCTAACATTCTCAGCGAAAAAGCCCACTCATTGTCATACCACGCTGCAACCCTGCATATATCACCTGTAACATATGTACCAGTTAAATCCACAATTGCACTATAAGGGTTATGCACAAAATCTATTGAGACTAAAGGTTCCTCGCATATAGAAAGTACATTTGACATTGGATAACCCTCTGTCATCCTAGTACCCTCTGATGTCATCCGAGTAGCTGACACTGGGATCCAGAAATTAGATTCCAGCGTCATGCGCTGGAATGACGTAGAGGAGAGAGCTGCATCCTTAAATATTTCATTGATTTCTTCAACGGTCGCTTTCTTATCAGTCGTAAATTTAAAATCAACCATAGAAACATTGCTAACTGGAACTCTGACGGCAGTGCCATCTAGTTTTCCTTTTAATTCAGGGATGACAGAACCAATTGTTTTTGCTGCCCCGGTTGTAGTTGGCACCATAGATAATCCGCAAGCCCTTGCTCTACGCAAATCTTTATGATTACCATCAAGAACATTTTGATCATTCGTGTAGGCATGTATAGTAGTCATAAAACCGCTTTTTATACCTAAACTGGAGTGTAGGACTTTCACAATCGGAGCAAGGCAATTTGTAGTGCAAGAACCTGCTGATATCACTTTATGCTCTTTTTCGAGCATATCGTCATTCACACCATAAACTATAGTGACATCAGCATCCGGAACTGGAGCAGAGACAATTACTTTCTCTGCATTGTGCCTTATTGCTTCTTTACGTTTATTGAATGCACCAGTACATTCAAGTATTACATCAACATTCCAAGGAATATTTTCAGGATTCCGTTCTCTATATAAAGAAAACTTTTTGCCATTTATAGAAATCCAATTTTGAGACTCATTAAAATCAATATCACCACTGAATTTGCCATGAACAGAATCATATTTAATCAAATGTGCATGCTGCTTTGCACTGAGCGATCCATTGACAGCTACAACTTCTATTTGTTTGCTATATTCTTCTATTTCGAAAATAGCACGCAATACGCCTCTGCCTATTCTACCCAGACCATTAATTCCTACGCGAACCGTCATCTCTTCATTCAAAAAATTTAATTATAGAGGATATCACTTGATATTTCATTTTATTCTTTTGACTGCTAATTGGCAGTTTTAACCTTAATATATTAATATTTACCTTGACTAAAGAACTATAATACTGTATCATTTTATCAATAGTATTGAAACTTTAATAGGAGGCTAATTATGTTATTACAGAGGATCATTATAGATCAATTAGAAAAAATTTCAGGCCAATCATTTCTACACAAACTTGCTACCGATAAAGAATATTTTAAGGAAGTGTCAAGGTATTTGGAAGAAAATCATAAGATGAGCTTAGAAGAGTTTATAATTAGCGTTTATAGATCAAGTGGAGGAGATGTCAATTTTCGTGATTATAAGGATGAGACAGCATTATATTCTGCATCAGAAAACGACAATCAAGATATGGTTCGTATTTTAACATCATGTGGTATAAGCATTGATGACTTTAATTGTGAAATTAGTAATAGAATACAGGAAAAATCTGAACAATCTAGGAGAATTTCATTAAGTAATAATGCTAATGTTTCACATATCTACGAAATAATACGCAGAATTACTAATATAAGAGATGCTTTCCAACATTTGGACCCTTAGACACAGTGATAAGAGACCTTTTATTGTTGGGTGTATTACTAGCTTTGTGAGTTTGATGGCTATTAATGCTATTAAAGGTAATTACTATAATGGTCCTGGTAGTCTTACTTGCATTCCTGTTTTCCATGCCAACATGTCAAACTTTTCTGATTTTACTACTTATAGAATTAATACCTTTGCTAGCTTTATTATTGGAACAATAGCATATAAGGCCGCACAAAACATTTCTACGTTAGTAAGAGATGTTTCTAGTTTACTCCATAATAGATTGGAAGTGCAAAAAAATGAATCAGAAATCGCTAGATATAAAAAAATACAAGAGAACGTTATCTCTATTCTGTCAGAAGTAAAAGTAGGATCAAATTTGTCTAGAGATATCAATTGTTGATGTTACCTGAGTACAGATTTTTCTCATATCTCAATACTTTCTAGACTGTTATTGAGTGCTTTCACATCTGAGTTTTCCTACTGTCATCCCAGCGCGTGACGCTGGGATCTTTATTGCTTTCATAGTCTCATTTATTATTTTGTAACTAAAAAAAATACTTTCCCTTTTTAGAGAACTGCATATAATAGATTTGACATTGCAGTGCGTTGTGCAAACAGAATTCCCAATACTATAACCTACAGGAGGCCTTATGAATAAGAAATTTCTCTATTCACCATTGTCAATAAAAAGTATAGGAGAAAACGGTGTATTTTCTGGTTATGCGAGCGTTTTTAACATAGTTGATAAACAAAATGATCTGATATTGCCCGGAGCATTTAAGGAAAATTTAAACAGAAATAAAATAAAACTCCTTTGGCAGCATAATCCTGACGAACCTATAGGTAGCATCATAGATATTTATGAAAATGATGTTGGCCTGTATATAACCGCACATTTACTTTTGGGTATTCAGAAAGCAGAAGAAGTGTATTTGATGCTCAAAACTGGGGCAATTAACGGACTTTCCATCGGCTATATACCTATAGAGTATGATGTTGATCATAAAAGTGGAGCTAGAGTGTTAAAACAAGTGGAATTATGGGAAGTCAGTTTGGTCACTTTTCCTGCAAACTTGGCTGCTCAGGTAATCAATGTGAAAAATCAGAACAATGAACAGGAAGTGTTAGCAAGAGCGATAGAAAAAGCAAATACTGTACTTGCAGACATGTACATTTCTGCTTAAAGTGTATTAGTCGGGCAAAGACTTTACCATAATTTGACACCTGTGTTAGTATTTGTTTAACATTTATACTAATATATATAACTTTATTACTATTAAAATTTTCTGTAAATTAAAGTTAAAAAATAAGGTAATTTTATGCTAAATATTAATAATAAGGTTAATTATGAAATTAATATTAAGCGAAAGGAAAAAAAATACAGCTGGTCTACTGTATTTGCTTGGTTATATCTAAAAACGATTGGACGAATATTGCCCAAGAGATGGAATAGATGGGCAGAAAATATTTTGTACTACGATAAAACTACTGCAAACAATGAAGTTCAAACTGATGCTTTTAAGACAATATATGGAAGTGTTCAAGTTGACTTAAAACCTGAAGTTGTAGAGAAAGAGAGCCAAAGTGTAGTGATAAACAAAGATGGAGGGGTTCAGACTGATGGAGTAGCATTGATAACAGAGGAAGATGATGAAGCATTAGAAGAACAGCTGGAGGGCATAAATCAGGAATTAGAACTTAAACGTTTACAAAATGCTTCCTTAAAAGAAGAAAATAGAGAATTACGATCTGCAATTGAAGGACTTGAAAAGAGTTATAAGGGACTTACAGAAGATGCAGGCGAACGAGAAGAGGAACTAACCAAATACAAACAAGATAAAAAAGCAATGCAGGATAAAGTTGATGAACAACAGAAAACTATATTTGATCAATACATGATAATAAGAGAGCAAGGAGAAGAAATTGAAGCTACTAGGAAAGATAATGAAAGTCTGCAAGCACAAATAATAGAACTTAAGAGTAGGTTAAAGGACAAGGAGGATAAATTAATTGAATTGAATCAACAATGGCAAGCTAGCAAATTAGTGGCTTTACTTAAATCACAGACTGATAAATTGTGTCAGGCTAAAGACAAAAATACTGAATTAGAAAATAAAGTCAGTGACTTAGGTCATGAAAACAAAGCTCTACGATTAAGTGTGAATACATTGACTGCTCAATTGGGTGAAATGGAGAACTTGGGGAAGCAATTACAAAGTGTTCAAGAATCTAAACAACAATTGGAGATTGATTTAGAAGGTCAATTGAAAGCTGACACTAAGAAACTACAGGAAGCAAAAGAAGGTCAATTGGCTAAAAAGGCAGGTGCAGTGAGTACAGTATCTACTGCAAAATCAACTCTTTCAAAATTACGAAACTTGCCCAATAAGCTTTCTAGGGATAAGGGTCTCAATAACTTTTTATCTGGGAAAAACGAGGAGTTAAAAAAAGGTTTTCCTGAATTTAAAGAGAAACACTTTTGCCATAACGTGCTTAATGAAACTATAAAGTCTCTATCAAATCAAGATGATGGCAAATTTGAAAGCAGTAAGCTGCTTGAATTATTAGAAAGTAATTTGAAACAATCCGCAAGGGAGATCATAGAAGCTAAGGTTAAAGAAGTTGTCACCTTCTGTTAGAAAATGCGTAAAAAAATTAGAATTTAACAAACAAGAAGGGGTAAATAAGATTGTAGACTCTATCTTGCACAGCTTTAATAGCAAGAATAATAATAATAACAACTCAGGAGAATTTCTTAAAGAAATTGTTACAGGAAAATTAACAGAGGCTAAAATGAAATGTTTTTCAAATAAGATTCAAGAGTTACAACTGGCATTAAGCATAAGAGATAAATTTTTATCTCCAGATCAGGGAATGTGTAATCAAACTCAAGGAGGAGTAAACGAATATCAATTAACAGAAAAAGCTAAAAAAGAACATATACCTAATTCCTCTATGAGTTCCCCTAATATTGCAAGCATACATTCATTGAACAGTCAGAAAGCAGTTAGAATAGGCTCTTAGCATAAAGCACCAGCTCCTCTTTTGTTAAAGTGTAGGAGCTATCTTCCCAATGTTGTTTTAGCAATTCCAAGTTTCTACCTAAACTTTTTCCTGGCTGGTGACCTATACCTATCAAGTCATCACCAGATAAAGGAAATTTTGGAATATTGAATGTATTAGCAAATGAAATATATTCATCAACATTTTCTCCAGACTCAACACCACAAATTCTTACTAAATCACAATATAATTCTCTACCAAATAAAGATATGTATTTTTTTTGCTCTTTTTCTGAAAGTTCTGTTTTGATATCGTTGGATAGTAAAAATAGCAGCTTTTTCTTTTGCTTGTTCGAAAGACGTAGAAACATGATTATGTATTCTCCAAGACTTAGCCTGTCATTTTTTTTAGTAGTCCTAAGGAGTAACGCTAATTTTACTAGCACATCAGTGCCGAAAAGAAGTGACGAAGACAGAATTTCGCATTTTACTTCTTTTGGGATAATCTTTTGCAAAACATCAGATTCTTGCATGCTCTTAAGTGTTGGAAAAGGATCATTGCACTCCAGCAATTTAAGTATTTCATCTCTTATTCTCTCTCCAGAGAGGTTTTGGATCATATGCGAATGCTTTTTGCATACGCTTAGTATTTCATCACTCAAATCTCCGGCACATATTTTTGCATGAAAACGAAATGCTCTTAAAATACGTAGATAGTCTTCTTTAATTCTATCTTCAGCGTTGCCTATAAAGTTTAACCTTCGCGCCTTTAAATCCTCAATGCCACCAAAGTAGTCATATATATGGCCATGCTTATCTGCATATAGAGCGTTAAATGTAAAGTCACGCCTTGAAGCATCAGCTTGCCAATTATTGGTAAATTCTACTTTTGCATGCCTACCATCACATTTCACATCATGCCTTAGTGTCGTAATTTCAAAAGACCTCTGATTTAAGATTGCAGTAATAGTTCCATGGTTTAAGCCAGTTGGAATAGTTTTTATATTACGGAGTTTTAGCGCTTTCATCACCTGATCAGGAAGCAAATTAGTAGCTAAATCGATGTCGTGGACATCACGTTGCAAAATTGAGTCTCTCACACATCCGCCGACAAGCCTAGCCTCACCACCAAATTCCTCTATGGCATCAATAATTAAACTAGTCTCCTGGTCAACTTGCATTTAGGTTAGTACATACTGCAAGTTCATATTATATGAAATGCTTGCACAAACCCCTATATAAAAATATACAGGGCTATGAAGATTTATTTTACACTTCCAATTGTGATATTTGTTGTTGATGAAATATTTTTTCTGTTCTTGATTCCTCCATACTACATCTTGGTAAACTTGAAGGGTTTTGCTTTTCAGAGCGCTCTATGCGCTGCTTTATATCACTAACGCACTGCCCTACAACATCACCAATTTTTCCATCAGCATTTTCTGCCAATAACTCATCAAATCTCTTCTCAACCTCTGCTCTCTCAGAGATATCCTTTGAAAGGTTACAATACTCTAAGATCTCATCTAACTGAAGCTTTTTTGCTAATAGGAAATCTTCTTGTTCTTGTTTTGCTAAACTTTTATTTCTATCAAGCAATGGTTCAAAATGAGCATGTCCTTTGTTTATTACATGCAAAACACTACTGTCGTCATAATTAACTTTATTGTATTCACCTGCACTTTTTGAACCTGAATTGTCTATTAATTCATGCAAAAACAAATCTTGGTTATCAACAGTCTGGTTCTCTATAACATGCAATTTTACATCATACTTCTGACAAAGTATTCTGCCTTCAACGTCAGGATCACCCCACCTATCGTTACGCATAATGTTTGCTGTATAATCATCTACAGTTTCACTACGGTGCTGGCCATTGTTATCATGACTATTGACAATTGCATTTGTAAACCACTTTGGTGGATTCTTTTGTGCAAATTCTTTACAGTCTTCTCGTAACTGCTCAACAGTAACTTCTATCCCCTTCTGCTGTTCTAGACCTTGTCTGAATGAGTCAAAAAAGCAGCTTCCATTACCAATTGCTTGTCCTACATGGAAATTGTCAGGGTAAGGATTACTATTTAAAAGAGTTATTTCTTGTCCAGAGCTCTTGAACCTTTTCGGACTTCCAGTATCGTAAAAATCATTTGATAGTTTCCGTTTCCTAGGTACATTCATTTGCCCTGAGATCTTGGGCCTTTTTATTCCAACCTCAACATCATGAAAATCACTTGGTAGCTTCCATTTCCTAGGTTCAGCCATAGTTTTTACCTTAATTTAAGCTATATGTTACTATACCAACAAAATTATTAATAAGCAACTAATTAAGTATAGCAGAAATTTTTAAATTATGCAATAGTTATAACTTTAAATAGCAAATATGAGCTTTAACTGCGGTATAGTTGGGTTACCAAACATAGGAAAATCAACCTTATTTAATGCGCTTACAGAGTCAAGTGCAGCCGAAGCTGCAAATTATCCTTTCTGCACAATTGAGCCAAATATAGGCAAGATTTCGATAAAAAATCAGCGTTTGAAACAAATCGCAGCAATTGCAGGCTCAGAGAAGATAATTTATAATCAATTAGAAGTTGTAGATATTGCAGGTCTGGTAAAGGGTGCGAGCAAAGGTGAAGGGCTCGGCAATAAATTTTTAAGCCATATCAGAGAAGTTGATGCTATCGTTCATCTGCTCAGGTGCTTTACGGATGACGATATCAGCCATGTACACAGTAAAATAGATCCAATATCAGATGCTGAAGTGGTAGAAATGGAATTAATCCTAGCTGATATTGATAGCATAGAAAAAAGGCTTCCTCAATTGGAAAAGAAAGCAAAGCAAGGTGATAAAGAGCTAAAGAGACAACTTGAATTAATGCAAGAGGTATTAGCTACTTTAAAATTAGGTAAACCTGCAAGAAGTTTGGAGAATATCAATGAAGATGAGATGAAGTTGCTTCAATTGCTGACAACAAAGCCCGTTATGTACGTTTGCAATGTTGAAGATACAAATGTTATAACTGGCAATGAATTATCTAAAAAGGTAGAGAGAATGGCAGAGGAAAATAAAAGCAAATTTTATTGCATTTCAGCAAAACTCGAAGCAGATATTGCAAATCTTGATAGTGAAGAGGAAAAACAGAGTTTTTTATCAGAATTTGGCTTACAAGAATCAGGCCTTGATGGAGTAGCGCGTATTATGTATGAAGTGCTGAGTATGATAACTTTCTTTACTGTGGGCCCCAAAGAAGCACGGGCATGGCCAGTAAAAATAGGGTCAACAGCCGATAAAGCAGCAGGTGTAATCCACACTGATTTTGAGAAAGGCTTTATAAAAGCAGAGACAATAAGCTTTGCAGACTACATAAAGTATGGAAGTGAATCAGCTTGCAAAGACGCAGGAAAAATTCGCTTTGAAGGCAGAGATTACATCGTGCAAGATGGTGATATAATGCACTTTAGGTTTAATGTGTAGTTTATTATGCAGCCACTTATTTAAAGTTAAGTTTTCTGGATCCCAGTGTCTGGGCACTGGGATGACAAGAAAGGGAGCACTGGAATTTTTGTTTCAATATTTGTACATTAGCCATGCATCTGAACAGATACCTCCCCTAAACGGATACACTGTAGAAGGATAGTTTCTTCTCCCCAGTAAAGACTAAATTCCAGACTGGAATGACAGCAGTCCTATGTCATACCGCGATTCATTCCATAGCTGTACGAACATTCATTTTTGAAGGTAAATTGCACAGCAAATGGTCAGTGCTTGGCACTGGAATAACGTCCTCCTTTGTCATCCCAGTGCCCAGACACTGGGATCCAGTTTTCCATATAATCTCATCGAAAATGTTGTAACCACTTTCTATGCTAGTTTGCTTGCTTACAAGCAAACTTTTCTGGATCCAAGTAGTCTGGGCACTGGGATGACAGGAGAAGGAGGCTACTTGCATGACACCATTCTTTTTTCTGGATCTCAGTGTCTGGGCACTGGGATGACGAGAAAGGAGCACTGGGATGACATCCTCCCTAGCGGAGATTGCTCTCAAATCACAATGTTCGTACAGTAAGCACTGACCACTTTGCTTCAATATTTGCGATGCCCCTGAACAGATACAAAAAATCTATTATTTTTTTATAAATTAAATCCTAAGGCATTTTTTACTGTAGATTAATCATTTGATTATAGTATCATTTTAATTAAGCTTATGTTTTGAACATTTATGAAAAATATTTTATATTTCATACTATTAGTTGTTGTATTTGGATCACTGAGCCTGTTTGCCATAGAGCAGCGTGAAGAAAAGAAAATTGGGTCAGTTCATAAAAACGAAAATGTAGGTGCAAGAAAGCAAGATTTACTGAGCAGTACAAATCAAAAAGATGAGTTGAAAAGCAACGTCGATGCTAAACAAACACAAGAGGCTGAGAGCAAAAGATTAGACGGCACTACCGATAAAGAGAAGCTGCAACACAACGAGAACAAAGCTTCCGTGGTTGAAAAAACTATAAGTGAGGGTGAAAAGATTGATAAAGATTTGCCAAATGACCAGCTAGAAGGAAGCACAGACAAATTTGCTCAAAATTTACCAAATATGGCCAATAAAGAAGTGAATAAAGATTTGAAACCAGAGCCTTTGCCTTTAAGTGCTGATTTAAATGAGAATACAACTGACCCGCAAAAAAATCTACAAGCTGATCAGAAGATTGATATAAAAGATAATGAACTTTCAAAAAGTGATGCGAGTCAATTATTAGAGGGAAAAAAAGAAAAAGTAGAGAATCAGTCTGAAGAAAAAAAAGTGAAAGAAACAAACAGTAATTCCAAGGACCGCAATAGAGTAAAACCTATAACTAAAAAAGATGAAAGTGAAAAGAAAAATTTACAAAAATGGACAAAGCTAAACAGAGAACCAATAAAAGAATGGGGTCATAAAGACATACAAAGCAAGTCAATATATAAACGACAATATGATAGCCTTAATGAGCATCTTCCTACAACTGTGTTTATTGATGATTACAGTAAGCAATTTTTTTACTGCATTAAGAAGAACAACTTAACTTGCTTAAGAGGAGTAATAAGTAAGCTAGAAAAAATTGGATTAACAATTCAAGAGATACTAAGGTTTAGAAATAAATTGGGTGATACTCCTCTCATTTATTCAGTTAAACAAGGTGAGGTAGACATAGTGCGCTTTCTCTTATTACAAGGTGCTGATCTTAGAGTAGTTAACAATAATTTTCAATCCCCAATTGATATAGCAATCGAAAAAAAGCAGATCAATATAATAAATGCGATTGCCGAAATGATGCCACATCTTTTGGAGGATAGAAAAATAGACAATAAAGAAAGCTCAGCAATGTACGATTGGGCTGTGAAAACGAAAGAAAACAATGAGTCACAGTGTGATAAGCAAGATGATTAGATTTTTGATATTAATTTTAGTTGGTCATTTATGTTATGGAAACGAAACAAATGATGAAAAAAATCAGATTAGTGATTTTTTAAACGCTCTGCATGATGTAAAATACGTATCTTACAGTAAAAAAGACTTTGCTGAATTTTTGGTGCAGTGCCACAAAGAGGGCGTGCCAGAAGATTTTAAGAAAGGTTTTGGTTCTAACTTAAATGGAGCTAATTTTAACCAACTGTACCTAAGTAAATCTGTTTTTGATGGAGTAAGTCTGATTGGTGCCGATTTTTCTAACACCGATTTATCCGATGTGTCTTTCATTGATGTTGATTTACGTGGTGCTAATTTTTCCAATGCTAATTTACATGGCATTAAAATAAAAGGTACAAATTTGAGTTTTACAAAATTTGTTTCTGCAAACTTAACAGATATCGTATTTGATCAGTCTAATGTTAGTTATGCTGATTTTATCAGTTCCGATCTCAAAAAAGTAAGTATGCACAACGTAATTGGTTTGCATACTAATTTCTCGAATGTGAAAATGAATTTCTCCAACTTATCAAACTCGAATGTTAGCCACGTAAATTTTAGTGATAGTGAAATAAACGATACCGTTATGCAGAAAAACAACCTTGATAATGCAAGTTTCTTTGGAGTGGATGCATATAAATTAAAGATACAATTTTCTTCATTAAAAAATGCTAACATATATGGTGCAGAGTTAAAAGAATCAGACTTTACAGGTAGCAATCTTTCCGATGCTTGCCTTAATTCTTCTATCATAATTAACAGTAACTTCGACGAAACTAATTTAAGCAACACACAAATTTCCTATGTGAATGACGATAATTCAAGTTTTGTTCAATCTATACTAAATGGTTCCAAGATAAAACATGCATATGTTTCTGAAACAAATCTTCAGGATGCTGATTTATCCAATATTGATTTTAGTTTTAGTGAACTGCATCAAGTTAATGTCTCTAATGCTGACATTCGTCATGGAAAGTTTCATAATACTAAAGTTGCGAATTCTAACATGAATGGCTCATTTTTTGACCATTCACTATTTACCTCTGCAAAGATAGAAGATTCAGACCTTTCTACAACTTCAATGTATAAGATAAAAATCCAAGACTCTCAAGTTTATAACAGTACGCTTTCTCGCCATAATATTGATTCCAGTGAAATAGAAAATTCAACATTCTTTAATTTATTAGCTGATAATTCGAGCTGGTCTAATTTAAAAGTAACTAATTCAAATTTTATTGAAAGCGATTTCAGGTCTTCTTTGCTTCACGCTAATGCCTTTAGGAAAACTAGTTTTTTCTTAGCAATTTGAGTAATTCAACAATTAGTGATATGTCTTTTCTCTCTTCAAGCATATATAAAAGTTCAGTTGCTAATTCTCATTTAACAGGTTGCAAGTTTGATAATTCAATTTTGATTGACAATCAAGGGCAGAAAAAACTTGCAGGCTTAGAAAATGCTATAACTTCAATTGAAGATTTGCAAGAGAAAATATCACAGGGTGAAAAATTTAATGTAAATTATTCTTACTTTGAATTTAAGGATATGAATTTAGAAAATGCCGATTTTTCTAATTCAACATTGAGTAGAGCAAAGTTTGTAAACGTTAATTTGAATAAGGCAAATTTTGAAAAGACCGATTTGCGCTATACTGTCTTTGATAACTCTTCTCTCATTGGCACCAACTTATCAAATTCTAATTTAGAAGGTTCTAGCTTTTTAAACTCTGATCCAAAAAGCACCATGTTAAAAAATGCAAAGAAAAATGACCGTAAAAAGTGAGGGCGTATTATTGGTTCTATCCTCCCCTTCTGGAGCTGGAAAAACTACTATATCAGCAAAATTACTTGAGCAATCAACTAATTTAGTTAGGTCTGTTTCTATGACTACACGCAAGCCTCGCCCCGGCGAAATAAATGGAAAAGACTATTTTTTCGTTACCGAAGAAAAATTTCACGAGTTATGCAAAGCTGGCCAAATGCTTGAATACGCCAAAGTTTTTGAGAATTTTTATGGTATACCAAGAAATTTTATAGAGCAAAACTTAAGCAATGGAATAAGCGTTTTACTCAGCATAGACTGGCAAGGAGCATTTCACTTATTCAAGCTCATGAGAAAAAAAGTTGTAAGTGTTTTTATACTTCCCCCTTCAATGGAAGAGCTTAGGTTGCGTTTGCAAAAGCGTAATAGTGATGATGCAAGCGAAATAGAGCGCAGATTAGCCGAAGCTCAAAAAGAGATAAGCAAACGTGATAAATATGATTATGTAATAATCAATGATGATATTGATAAAAGTGTAGAAGAGATAAGCTCCATACTAAATAAAGAAAGACTTAAAAAACTAAAAGAAAAACCAAGTCTGGAAGACTGATAAAAACATCAATTTGGATATTTGCAGCTATAGTTTATTATCCTATTTTAGCCAGTAGCACGTTTCGCAGTTTAGCTATATTTATTATTTTTTAAGATTAAATGGTTAAAATAGTAGCAACTGTTCAAGTGAGGATTTGACTATGATAACAGATTTTCTAATAGAAACTAGTTTTCTGCCTTTCCACCTATACATATACAACGTTTAGCTCAATTTAAAAGTCAAACTTCTTGGTTGTTAGTTTAGTGCTGACAACTTAAATAGCTTTTAATATTGAGGTTTTAGTATGGGTATAGATATAACTGCACTAACTACTAATGCAGATAAATTAGGTGAATGCATAGATAAAAATAAAAAGCAAGAGCAGGATAGAAAAGACGAGCAATTGTATGGCATTATAAAGAGAAAGGTAAAAAAAGAAGAACACAAGCGTGAAAAACCAAGAGGTCAAGATGGAACCCTCAAGAAGTGTAAAAGGTTATTTGAGAAAGATGCTAGTCCTGAAGTATTAACTAAATTAGAAGAATCACTTAGAGAACAAGAAAAATATTATAGGTATTATGTCCAATGCTTCCTTCCAGTGCTAGATAAAGCAATAGAACGATCGAAAAAAATATCAAATGAAACAAAAGAGCGAGTAAAGCAAGCAATTTCAGAAATTACTTATAATAGCAAATATTGTAACCAAAATGATCGTAGGGACAGTGGAATTGAAAGTGACTACAGTAGCGATGCTGGTGATGATTATGAGAAACATTCAATCAGTAACCCTAATACAGCAAATGAAGATCAAGAAGTAGAGAAAAGCAACGGAACAACGCATAATAATGTTCAATTACTAAAAGCGATCAAAAATGGAAATAACAGGAAATTAAAAAAATATCTAAAAGATTGTACGGATATTAGCAGCATAAAAGCTGAAGAAGGGAAAAATATTTTACACCTCATTGCGTCGTTGGAAAAGAAACAGAAATGCAAGTTTCTGGGTACCCTAATAAAAACGGTCACCAAGGAAGATCTAGCACAACTCATTAATAGTGAAAATCAGACCCCTTTTCAGGTAGCACTAATTAACAAGGTAACAAAAGAAAAACATGAGTCTAATACAATTCGAAGTAACGATAACACACTTAAGTTTCTTACAAAATTGTTAGAGCATGGAGCCAGCTCTGATAATTTAGAATTATCTACAGAAGAATTACAAAACTTAAAAGAGGAGCAAAAGACATACTACCGTAATTTCTTAGAAAAATTAGCAGAGCAAGGAAAGAAATCTAAATTAAAGCCAGAAATAAGAATCAATACAGAAGCAAAAATTAAAGAAATTATACCACATACCATAAATACTCCAGATAGTAATGATAATTATCTATTACATCCAGTAATTAAAAATAGTGATAAAAAACTTTTTAAAGAACTATTGGAAAAAGGTGCGGATATTAGCCTTAAAGACACAGATGGTAACAATGCTTTACACTTGATTGTTAAACCTGAAACAAAACAAAAACTTAAACTTCTCAATATATTGCTAGAAACAGGCCAAAAAGAACAATTTATAAAAGCTGTAAATGATAAAAAAGAAGGGCAAACACCGCTCCATCAGATACTCCAGCGCATACAAGAGAAGAGTGAGAACCGATCACTTAAGAAATTTGAAAAAAC
Source organism: Wolbachia endosymbiont of Ceratosolen solmsi (assembly GCF_017869155.1). Classification (NCBI taxonomy): domain Bacteria; kingdom Pseudomonadati; phylum Pseudomonadota; class Alphaproteobacteria; order Rickettsiales; family Anaplasmataceae; genus Wolbachia; species Wolbachia endosymbiont of Ceratosolen solmsi. The sequence goes on along the minus strand of NZ_CP054598.1, from coordinate 683,950 downwards.
TAAAAGGTATGAAACCCTAGAACTATTGCTAAAAAACGGTGCAGATATTACTGTGCAAGATAAAGATGAAAAAAATGCTCTGCACTATATTGCTTCATTCAAAGGAGAACAAAAAGTTGCATGTTTGAAGTTGACTTTAGGTAAGGATGAATTTAGTAAGGCTATAAATGCTGTTAACGGGAAAGAGCAAACACCGCTCCATCAGGTACTCCAGCGCATACAAGAAAAGAGTAAAGAGCCTTCATTGAAAAATAAAATAAAAAATGTAGTAAAAAAAGAATTTAAGGATACTGGCAGGTATAAAACCTTAGAGTTATTTCTACAAAATGGTGCAGATATTACTGTGCAAGATAAAGATGGAAAAAATGCTCTGCACTATATTGCTTCATTCAAAGGAGAACAAAAAGTTACATGTTTAGAGTTGATTTTAAATTCGGTGGAAAAAGAGAAATTTAGTAAAGCTGCAAACGCCGCTAACGAAAAAGAACGCACACCACTACAAGTAGCGCTAATTACTAAGACGACAAAAGATAAACATAATTTGGTCAATCCTAAGAGCCGTGATAACACGATCAAGTTCTGTGTAAAATTATTGCAAAATGGTGTTGACCCAAAGCAGTTAATACTACCCGAAAGATTATGGAGCAAAGAGTATTATAAAACTATAAAAGGAATAGAGAAATCAATGGGTAGAGCGCTTATTCCAGATGATATGAGAACTGAACTGAAGTGCAACTTTGGCAGGAAGTTAAAAGCACGCGATATTGTGAAGTACATCAATAATGTTGCTTGTAAAGCAGTGAAAACGCTTGTATTTGCTGCTTTAGCCTGTGCAGCAATATTCAGTGCTTCTCAAGGAATTATTACAATTGCAACTGCCTCATCTATTATAGCAGTTATTGGAGTTTGTTATCTTATTTACTTGAATTTAGAAAATATTTATGAAGGATTTGGAAAAATTAAAGGAAAGTTTACTGAAGAAAAGCAACTTACACTTCAAGATAACGCACCAAAAAATGATACACAATGCAATAACTCTGTTAAAGATATAGAAAATAAGTCCAACGATTTAGAAGAGCAAGAGGTGCAAAAATCATCAAATCAATCAGAGCATACTGAGAGTCCTCCAGACACTAAAATGAGTGCCATATCAATAAACTCGTTGAAAAATTGTGTAGGGATAGTGTAACTAGTAAACCCTCTTCTCTGGCGCTATGAAATCAATCTCACCGCTCAGAGTTTTTTCAGCCACTTTTTTATAATCAATTTTTACGTTAATTTGCCCTTTCTTTTCTTCAAGCCACGCTATAGTGTGCTTCATCCAGTTTTTGTCATCACGTTCAGGAAAGTCTTCACGAGCATGGGCACCTCTGCTTTCCTCGCGATTAGCTGCGCATTCCATGGTAATAACCGCTTGTGGGATCATGTTAGCAAGCTCCAGTGCTTCAACTAAATCACTATTCCACATCATACTGCGATCCTCAAGTGAAATATCAGGCATCATTTTTGCTACCTTTTTTATAGCTTTTTTGCCTTCTTCTAAAACTTCAGCAACACGGAACACTGATGCGTACTTTTGCATAGTGTTCTGCATTTCGCTGCGTATTTTTGCTACTTTTAGCCCACCGGAGGCAAATCGCATTTTATTAAATCTATCCACTATCCAGTCTGTGCAGTCTGAATGCAATTTTTTATGTGGTGTACCGGATTTTAGTTTCTCTCTTGCTCTGAGCGCTGCAGCTCTGCCAAAAACCACAAGATCAAGAAGCGAGTTAGAACCAAGTCGATTTGCACCGTGCACAGAGACACACGCAGCTTCTCCAATTGCAAATAGTCCATCTACCACTTCTTCCTTACCTTGCTTCAGCGTGATCACTTCTCCATAATAATTAGTTGGAATGCCACCCATGTTATAGTGAACAGTCGGAATGACCGGTATTGGATCTTTAGTGACATCAACTCCAGCAAAAGTTCTTGCGGTTTCGCTAATGCCCGGCAATCTGAGTTTTATTACTTCCGGATCAAGATGTGCTATAGTTAAATACATGTAATCTTTTTTCGGTCCAACTCCCCTTCCCTCTCTAATTTCAATTGTTATTGCGCGACTTACCACATCACGAGAAGCTAAATCTTTTGCTTTTGGTGCGTAACGTTCCATAAACTTTTCACCCTGAGAATTAACGAGGTACCCCCCTTCACCACGGCATCCTTCTGTCATCAGGCACCCTGAGCCATATATTCCTGTTGGATGAAATTGTACAAATTCCATATCTTCAAGTGGTAATCCAGCCCTTACTACCATGCCATTACCATCACCTGTGCAGGTATGCGCACTTGTTGCAGAGAAATAAACACGTCCATATCCACCTGTTGCTAACACCACTCTATGCGCACGAAATCTATGTAATGTGCCGTCGCATAGCGACCAAGCAAGAACTCCGCAGCATGTTTCGCTATCCATAATTAAATCAATCACAAAGTATTCAACAAAAAATTCAGCGTTGAATTTAAGACACTGCTGATATAGAGTGTGAAGGATTGCGTGCCCAGTCTTATCTGCTGCCGCACAAGTGCGCTGCGCTGATTTTCCTTTACCAAAGTGAGTTGTCATTCCACCAAAGGAACGCTGGTATATTTTGCCATCTTCTGTACGAGAAAAAGGTACGCCAAAATTTTCAAGTTCAATAACAGCTTTAGCAGCGTTTTTACACATATATTCTATTGCATCTTGATCACCAAGCCAGTCTGAACCTTTTATTGTGTCATATGCATGCCAGCGCCAATCGTCTTCACCGATATTACCTAAAGCTGCACTAATTCCGCCTTGTGCTGCAACTGTATGACTTCGTGTAGGGAAAATTTTAGAAATGCAGGCAACTGAAAAATTAGTTGCAGCCATCCCAAGCGTTGCTCTGAGCCCTGCTCCACCTGCACCTACTACTACCACGTCATACTCATGTTCTATGATCTCATACGCTGACTTATCCATATTTACTTATTTTATCATTACAGGCTTATGATATCACAGAAGTAGAAAAAATCTATACAAGTTTTCTATAGCTATACCACCGCGAACCGTCATACCGCCGCGGTATCTCTTAACATAGATCCCTTACTTAACCGTCATACCTTAACATAGATCCCGCTAACAAGCAGCGGGATGACGGTTATCAGGCTAGCTGTCATCCCAGTTTGGAATCCAGGAAAAAGAATGGTGTCATCCCATTGCCCAGACACTGGGATCCAGGAAAGTTTGCTTGTAAACAAGCAAACTAGCATAGAAAGTGGTTACAACGTTTTCGATGAGATTATATGGAAAACTGGATTCCAGTGTCAAGCACTGGAATGACACCTCTCTTGGGCTCTTTTAGCTATAAACATTAAGAAATTTACCAAACGAAAAAAAAGGCAAAAGAAGCCCTGGGGTTATTATCCGCTTTAAAATATTGGCGTTTTTTATGTTTTAAACTCTTGACAAGCAAGATTTAGCTGCTTTTAATTGCAACTAACTTACGCTGCAAATGTTTAAGAAATTTACTAAGCAGAAAAAAAGACAAAGAATCCCCGAGTTAGCTAGTCTTTTACTATCTCTGTCGAGTATTGGATTTTTTGATGTCTTGTAACGCTTTATAAGCGCGTTCAGCTTATTTAGATAAAAATCTAGATGTAGATGAAGTTTTGTAAAGACATACAGTATCTATATACTGCAAAAAATTGAACATAAGACGCCAATACATTAAGTAATCCTTACCTTTTAATCTGCAGATTGGCGAAAGCAAATACAATAGCTTCACTGTCATGATAAAGGGGCTGGCGAAGGATGTCAAGTAATTTTCTTATTTCATTTAAATTGCTTGTAACCTTCTTATACACTCATCTTTACCAAGAATCACCATGATATCAATGATTCCAGGTGCATCCATTACTCCAGTTATAGGGGTGCGTAATGAGTGGTATACATCGCTTATTTTCATATCGTGCAATTTTGCACATTCCTTGATCTGAGAAGATAAAAAACCCTTATTCCAATTTTCATCACCGATCTTTGACAGAAATGACGCGAGTAACTTAATTATATTGAGGTTAGATTTGACAATTTGCTCAGCCTCTTCACTTAAATCAAGTGGCGGATCTTGAATATAAAATTTTGCTAAATCCAATAATTCGGTCAGGTAGTTTGCTCTTTTTTTTAGCTCTGTCAGTCCCTGCAGTAAATAGCCCTTTTTTTTGTCAGTTAGAGTATTTTCTCTAAGCATTAGAGTCAGAATATCTTCATTGCTCATATTACTAATATAGTGGTTATTCAAATGCTCCAGTTTTTTGAAATCGAGCCGTGCAGGTGAACGACCAATACTTTCTAAATTAAACCACTCTATTGCTTGCTCATCGCTAATAATCTCATCGTTGCCGTGACTCCAGCCAAGTCTCAGCAAGTAATTACGCATCGCTTTTGGCAATATTCCCATCTTTTCATAATCGCAAACGCTTGTGGCACCATGCCTTTTGGATAGCTTATTCCCATCTTCCCCATGGATAAGCGGCACATGTGCAAAGCGTGGAATGTCAAAATCAAGAGCCTGGTATATTAGCAGATGTTTAAAGGTATTAGTGAGATGGTCAGAACCGCGTATTATATCAGTTATTCCAGCATCATGATCGTCAATTACGACAGCAAAAATATATGTTGGAGTGTTGTCAGAGCGTAAGATCACTATATCATCAAGCTGGTTGCTATTTACTTTGATTTGGCCGTATATTTTATCATCAATAACGATCTCTTGCGAATCTGGCACTTTAAAGCGGACAACTGACCTCACACCCGATGTCATTCCAGCGCGTGACCACATATTTTTCCAGTGTCGGCTACTTGGATGACAAGAAGGAGGTTTTGTAGTACATTTATGCTTGTATATCTTGCTCTCTTCTCTTGCTTTTATTTTCTTTTCTGCAACTTCATCCTCAGGGCAATAACAGTGATACGCCCTACCCTTCTCAACTAAAAGGTTTGCTACTTCTTTATGCCGCTCTATTCTTTTTGACTGATATACTATTTCCCCATCATAGCTCACACCGAGCCATCTTAGCCCTTCTATAATTACATCAATTGCTTCTTTCGTTGAACGTTTTCTGTCGGTGTCTTCAATTCTCAGCAAAAACCTGCCACCATGATGCTTTGCATAGAGCCAATTGAATAAAGCAGTACGAGCTCCTCCAATGTGCAAAAATCCTGTTGGTGATGGAGCAAATCTAGTGACTACGTCTGGCATATTTGTCTATTACAGTAATATAAATGATGATAGCTAAAATTTATGTTTGTAACAATTTAGAATTTATTTGTTCTGAGAGATAAAATTTACTTGTTTTTCATAAATTGTGTTGTATAATTTAGTACTGGTTGAATATAGCGAGGTGAGTTATGGATGGACTTGTAGATATAGCAAAATTGCTTTCAGATAATGAAGCTAATATCAATTGGCGTTACACCGGCCCTTTTGATAAAACAAAACAAAGAGTACAGGCAGATAATCTCCTGCATTTAGCTGCAAGAATACAAAACAAAGGTAAATTTGTAGACATTTGTAAGAAGAACATTGCTTCTGTAACTGCGCATAATGAATATGGAGATAATCCATTTCATGAAGCAGCAAGAAGTGGAATTTTGCTGCCTGCAGTACAAGAGATTGTGAATGACTTAGAGACGGAAGCTGATAACAAAATTACGAAAGCAGAAGAAGCTGGAGATCGGAAAGAAGTAAGCAGATTGAAAGAGGAACTCAAATGTAATAAAAAATATATTAAAGATGCGCTCTGCAGTAAAGACTATGCTTTTAATAAGAAGAGGGAAACTCCTCTTTATTACTTAAATGCTGCACAACAGAAAGAAATTAAGCAAATCGCAGGCATAAAAGACAGCTTTATATGTAACCAGAAGTTTCACCTGTGCTTATATATAATAGGAGCGATAGCATGTATCGCTGCTTTATGTTTGTCTTTATACTTTTTATTTTTAGTTTCTCAATCTTTTGCACTAAGCTCGATGGTTGCAATAGCTTCTGGCGGAGTCACATACCTGTCAGTTAAAGCATGTAGCGAGACACATGCCTTGCATAACGAAAGCACTTTAGTGGAAAATGCTAATGTACAACTTGCAGGAGAAAGTTTGGGTGTTTGATGAAGCTAGAAATTACTTGCAGGCAATGATATAGAAATTTACTTTCTTAACTTCAGAAAGTATACTCATACGATGATAGAAAAGAAGTACAGTAAGATTTTAATAGCAAATAGAGGAGAGATTGCCTGCAGGATTATCAGAACTGCTCATAAGATGGGTATATCTTGTGTGTGCATATACTCGGATGCAGATGTAAATTCTGTGCATGTAAGACAAGCAGATGAGTCAAGATATATCGGCCCTTCGCCATCTTGCCTCAGTTATTTAAACATTGAAAAAATATGTGAAGTAGCAGTTGAAACAGGTGCGCAGGCAGTTCATCCTGGCTATGGTTTTTTAGCAGAAAATCCAGATTTTCCACGTGCTTTGCAAAAACACAATATAGACTTCATCGGCCCCAGTGCAGAAACAATAGAAGTTACAGCCAACAAAATAACAGCAAAAGAAGCGGCAAAAAAAGCTGGAGTGAATGTAGTGCCAGGATATATGGGTAAGATTAGCGACGCTGCCCACGCAGCTCAAGTTGCTGAAGAAATTGGCTTTCCGGTTATGCTTAAAGCTGCATCAGGCGGTGGTGGCAAAGGAATGCGAATTGTAAACTCCAAAAAAGAAATTGAACTAGCATTTACATCAGCCACAAATGAAGCAGAGAAAAGTTTTAAGGATGGCAGTATCTTTATAGAGAAATATATAGAGTTGCCAAGACATATTGAAATACAAATCATAGCAGATAAATATGGCAATATAGTTTGTCTTGGAGAAAGAGAATGCTCGATACAAAGGAATAATCAGAAAATAATAGAAGAAACGCCAAGTCCATTCATTAGTGAAGAAGTAAGACAAAAAATGTATGTTCAATGTGTTTCTCTGGCAAAGCAAGTTGGCTATTTTTCAGCAGGCACTGTTGAGTTTGTTGTAGATAAAGACCAAAACTTCTATTTTCTTGAGGTAAATACGAGATTGCAAGTTGAGCATCCAGTAACAGAATTTATAACTGGAATAGACATAGTAGAAGAAATGATTAGAACTTCCTGTGGAGAGAAATTGAGATTCAATCAGGATGATATTAAACTTACTGGTTCTGCAATAGAAAGTAGAATTTGCGCTGAAGACCCATCGAAGAAATTTTTCCCTTCCAGCGGAAGAATAAAATATTACGATAAACCGGGTGAAAATGATTATGTAAGAATAGATGATGGAGTTGCTGCAGGTTCAGAAATTAGCATGTTCTATGATTCGATGATTGCCAAAGTGATAACATATGGAAAAGATAGAGTAGAAGCGATCAGCAGAATGCAAAAAGCATTGTCTGAATGCTATATAGAAGGAGTAACAAATAATATAGAATTTCTAGAATCCATCTTCCATCACCCAAATTTTATCGCAGCAAAGCTCTATACGAGATTCATTCCAGATCATTACCCTAGTGGGTTTCACGGCGATTTTGTTACAGAGGAGTATATTAAAATATTTATTTTCACTGCGTTATATGTTCATTTGGAAAATGAAGAAAGGTACCATCATAAAGCAGTGAATGAAACATCTCAGGTGTCATTCCAGTGCGTGACACTGGAATCTAGTAAAAAAGAAGGGGCACCAGTATCAGCTACTCGGATGGCAGGTGACCGTGCAAGAGATTTATTCATAGTGAATATAAATGACAATGAGTACTCCGTAAATGCAAAATACCAAGATAATATATTAATAACGGTATATAATCACAATAAATACTCCGTTATAGGCAAGTGGAAATCAAGTTATAGATTGCTATATATCACAATTAATGACGATACCAATATAGCACTTAAAATAGAAAGACAAGGCAGCAAGTACTTCATAAGACATGCAGGCATGAAAGCTGAGTGTTGTATATTTAAGCCTCATGTAGCTGAATTAAGTAGGTTAATGCTAAATAATGAAACAGAAGGGATTTCAGCAGATGCTGTAAAATCCCCAATATCTGGCTTATTAGTTAAGTTGCACGTAAATGTAGGAGATCAGGTGGAAATAGGACAACCTTTATTTGTGGTGGAGGCAATGAAAATGGAAAATATCATATGTGCTGAAGCAGCAATGGTGATAAAAAATATTCCCGTTCAAGAAGGAAAAAATGTGCAGATTGGTGATGTAGTCTGCTTTCTTAAATAACACAAGAAGTACAAACTTGACCCAAACAAGATAAATGAAAACACTTGATGAGCTATGGCAATGGCTATTGGTATGTGTAACAAAAGAGTAACCACTCCTAAAATTATCTGAATGATGATGGAGAGCAGCATAATATATACCGGTTTTACGCTAGCATTTTTTACTGTGAGTATTACTACCAAAGTTAGTATTAGCAATGCCAGTGCTCGATGTATAAATTGCACTGTCGCTCTGTTCTCAAAGATATTCAGCCATATAGGCTGTAAGAAAAATAAATCTTCTGGAACGACTTGTCCGTCCATTAGTGGAAAGGTATTGTAAATCAAACCAGCATTTAATCCCGCAACAAATGCGCCGAAAATTATTTGTATTACAATTAGGACCAAAATCATCCTTGCGTAGTATATAGTGTTACCACTAACCTTAAGTTTTGTTTGTTGTGGCCTTATCTGATAATCAAAAAATTGATATGACAATAATGCAAAGATAATTAATGCTAATAATAAGTGAAGTGCAAGCCTATAGTGGCTAACATGAGGTTCAGTTACTAAACCACTTTTAACCATATACCAACCAGCAAAAGCTTGTAAAGCTCCAAATAATAATGCCACAAATAGCTTTATTACTACCTTTTTAGATATTTTTCTTCTTAATGTAAAATATATAAATGGCAGGACAAAAACTAAACCTGTTAGTCTTGCCACCAATCTGTGTACATATTCTATTAAGTATATAGCGCGAAACTCCTCCATACTAATACCATAGTTAAGTGCTTTATATTCAGGTGTAGCTTCGTATTTTAATTTTTCTTGTAGCCAGTCTTGTTTACTCAGTGGTGGTAATGTTCCAGTAATAGGTTTCCACTCCGTGATTGACAATCCCGCTCTTGTAAGTCTGGTAAATCCACCAATTCCTACCATAAGAATTACCATAATACAGCAGAGAAAAAGCCAAATGGCTACAGGTTTTGCTTCCATAAACCATGTTTAGTTTTGTTCCATCGCTCAGGGTAAAGAATAAACTCCCACAAGGCAAGAAAAGCTGCAACACTATGTAGCAGACTATAGACCGGAAAAAATATTGATACTATATAAAAATAAAAAGGCATCTTTTGCTGTTTGACAGCTATTACCAAAAGAATCAGGTTAGTAACGTATACCACTACAAAGTAGTACAAAAATAATTCATTTAAAACTTTAGTTAATATCAATGAAAGCAGTAAAAATGGAGTAGTAAAAAATATAAAAGCTGCAGAGCCAACAAAAAGATTCAATAGCAAAATTCCCTTAAATCCAGTGTGTTTATAAAGTGACTTTATATTTTTTAAATGAACAATATAAGTTTGCATATAGCCTTTGATCCAGCGCGCTCTTTGCTTAATCCAAGCAAATACAGCAATTGGTGACTCTTCCAATGTTTCTGAGTCAATCATCCTGGTTTTATATCCCATTTGCGCAAGTCTCAAACCGAGGTCAGCATCTTCGGTAACACTATAAGCATCCCAGAAAAACACTTTTTTTAGAATTTTTACTGAAAAATGATTACTGCTACCACCAAAAGGCATCGGCATGTTCATTTTTTGGAATCCAGGCAATAAGTATTGAAACCAGTTCATATACTCCAGAGAAAAGGATTTTGTGAGAAAATTATAATCACAATTATAGTAATTTAATTTCGCCTGTACACAGGCAAGCTTATCGTCGCCCTTATTAAATTCAATCAGTGCTTTTTTTAACTGCAATGGGTCTGGTTTATCGTCCGCATCATATATTACTGCATACTTTCCTCTAGCAAAGCTCATAGCATAATTGCATGACTTGGCTTTTGTTCTAGGCAAAGAATGAGGCACTTTTATTACTTCAAAATACTGTGGTAAAGTGTACTTTTCTATAGCTGCTAGCGTTTCCTGGTCATCACTTTCTACCAGAAGCTTTACATCTAATTTCGACTTTGGATAATCCAAACTTTTAACGCTTTCAATTAATTGCCCTATTACTGCACTTTCTTCAAATACAGGCAGTAAAATAGTATATATAGGTTCATTCAACTTACTATAATCCACTTTTTGATTAGAGATTTCACATAAGCTAAAAACTGTAGCTATAAACTTGAATAAATAACTAGAACATCCGATTATAAATATCAACATCAAAGCAAAATATGTACATTTCTCTGTGAGTGTTAAAATTGAAGTTACAATAAAGAAAGAAGCAAAAAATATTGAGCTTAGTTTAATGCTTTTGGCTGAAAAATTAGGATTCTTGTAATATAAGTAGTTGCTTGCAAATTCTGAAATACCAAAGTGCGAGTTAAGAAGATTTAAAATCTGTTCGCTATCCACTTTTATTAATACATAGTCAATACCGTAATGAGTTTCGACCCAACGGGTGATATCTAGACTTGTGTCTTCAACCATAAAAAAAGTAGTATCATTTAATTTTTGCCAAGGAATTATATTAAATTTATAGTAAAAAAGTTTCTCTTGCTCTTTGCATAAACTAGAATCAAACTTAATTTTTTCTACATTATCAGCTTGAAGTATAGGCATTAAACCTAATGCAATTTTTTATTTAAGTCACGTGAAAATGAAGATATGACCTCGCTACTACGCTTATCATCTTTACGTTCATGCATTATTTTTTTTACAGCATCAGCAGCTATACTCGCTGTGTTAGCCTGTAAATCTCCAAGAGCTTTTTCAACTTGGTCAGTGACTTTCTTCAAGTTAGAATGGGCATTGTCATCTAATGTCTGATCTAGCTGCTGTCTATTGTGCTTAATGATACTATTAGCTTTATCAAGTGCTTCATTCATCATTTCATTAACTTCTGCATCTAATTTTTTGTATTTTTCAGAAGATTTTTTGTAATACTCCAACATATCTTTCCTGAATTTTTCAGTTTCTTCACTTGAAAATTTGCTTTTGTTACGCTTATTGTTAAGCGCATTTTTTATCACTTTCTTCAGCAATTTATACGAAAGGACAAAAATTACCAAAAAGGCAAGACCGATAATCAGTGATGTAGACATAAAAACCCCTAAAATTCTTTGGACACCAAATCAGCAACAAACTCCTCTTCAATTTCAGAATTGGTCAATTTAGTATAATAAATTAAAGCAATACTAGTAGCCATTTGTTTTAACTGATCAGTATATTCAGATTTAAATTCTGCCACTTTTTCTTCAATAAGCTTGCTCTTTTTTTTGTCTTCCTCTTCTAATATATTCTTTACATTAGCTCTCATTTCTTCTACCTGAGCAAGTGCATCATCTATGATTTTTTTTGCCTGTATTCTAGCTTGGGTTAAAGCTGCGTTATACTTGGCAACCTGATCTTCCGTGAGTCTTAAAAGATGAACAGAACTATTAAAAGAATCCAATACTTCTTTACTTCTAGTGCTTATTATTTCATCTAACTTTGGCAAAAATAAACAACTTACTACGAAAAAAAGTGAAGAGAAAAAAATTAAAAACCAAAAAACTTGAGAAAAGAAGGTTGAAACATCAAGCTGTGGCATCTGTTAAGCAGCAAATATTAATAACATTGCAAGTACAAACGCAAGCAATCCCATGATTTCAACCATGGCAGCACCAATATAAACGTAACTTTTCATTTTACCTTCTGATTCAGGGTTCCTCGCAATCCCATTTAACATAGCAGAGAAGATATTAGCTATACCTAAACCAGCGCCGAGCATTCCAAACACAGCTAAACCAATTGCTATAAATTTTAAAGCTACTAAATCCATATATTACCTTTAATTATTTCTTTATAATATAATTGTAAAATATTCTACAAGGAAGTCAATTACTTTACTGCATCTGACAAATATACACATGTTAATATAGTAAATATATAAGCTTGTAAAATTGCAACAAATACTTCAAATCCTATCAATGCAATTATGAACAAAAACGGCGCAGGAGTGAAAAATATGTTCATATTTACAATAAACCCTGCTATCACTTTGATGATTGTATGACCAGCAATCATATTTGCTGCAAGCCTTATTGATAGGCTAATCGGTCTTACTAAATAAGCAAACAACTTAATAATAATTATTATAGGTGCAAGCCACGAAGGAGTTCCTTTTGGTAGCAATATGCGTAAAAATTCTACTCCCCTTTCTTTAAATCCAACAATCGTTATATAAATAAAAACCACCATCGATAAAGCGAAGGTGACTATCACATGACTTGTGACCGTGAAACTATAAGGAAGAACACCAACTAAATTACACGATAAAATGAAAATAAATACTGTGAATATCAATGGAATGTGCTGCAAGCCTTTGCTTCCAGTGTTATTTTCTATTATTGAAATAACAAAATCATATACATACTCAACTGCAGCTTGCAAATATCCTGGTATTACTGACCCCTTCTTTATTCCAAAAAGCAAAAAGAGTATCATCAATATCACCGAAATCATCGTGAAAAAAGATGAATTGGTAAAGCTTACGTCATACCCAAATAACCTAGGTAACTCTATTATTGTATATACCTTAAACTGTTCCAGTGGATTTAGTGCCATTTTAATCTGAATTATAAACAGTAAATAAAGTATGAATTTTATAGGACAAAGTCAAGAATTAAGATAAGGCTCTGTATTATTATAACATTAACATATTAACAAAATATGTAATTAGAATGTTAATTACAGTCAGCTCTGTATTTTAAAATTTACTAATCTTGTTAAATTATTCAATATCTTGACTTAATATCTTATTTTGATTATAATTTAATTTTTAGTGAGGTATATAATGAACGAAATAGATTTTATTAACATTAATCATCTTTTAAATTTGGAGCAGGAATTTGGTAACGGATACATCGAATTTGTAGATTGTTTCCTTGACGAAGATACTCGCGATTATTACATAGGACTCAACGTACTAGATGAAAGCCATAATGCAATAAAACACTTCGTTTTTGATGGTAACATTGATGAGGATGCCTGGGATTATGGAAGTCTTAAATTCTTTCCGGAGATAGATTTAAAAGGTGACATAGAAAAAATTCTTTCTCTTCGCAAGAAGATATAAAGTTACAAAAGCTTCTACATCATTGTTTATGATGTAGAAGTATTCCACTACAACAAGCTTTAAAAGCACTACATTTTATATTACAATAACTTTTTTATTTCTTGTTAGATCGATGAAATTCACGTTATCTTGGTTACTGGAGTATTTAGAAACCAATGCTAGTTTAGAAGAAATTACCGATAAATTAACTCACATAGGGTTAGAAGTAGAAGATGTGATCGATAATTCCAGATTGACTGGGTTTATCGTTGCAGAGGTATTAGAAGTCGTACCTCATCCAAATGCTGATAAATTAAAATTATGTAAAGTAAATGATGGAAGTAAAATTCTACAAATAGTCTGTGGAGCAAACAATGTTAGAGAAGGTATGAAAACTGTACTTGCATCTCTTGGTAGCACGTTGCCAGAAAGTGATCTCACAATTAAGTCCACAAAAATACGAGGAATGCTAAGTGAAGGGATGCTCTGCTCTGCTTCTGAACTTGCGCTGGTTCAAGAGAAAAGTGAAGGAATAATCGAGCTTTCCGATGATTATAAAGTAGGGGATAAATTTTTCAATTGTGACCCTGTAATTGATATAAATGTTACTCCAAATCGTGGAGATTGCTTAGGCATTTATGGAATAGCTCGCGACCTTGCTGCAACTGGAATTGGGACATTAAAGACTTTAAGCATTCCACAACTTACCAGCTCCATAAATCCACCAATCGATGTTGAAGTTACTGACGGGGAAAGTTTTATTAGTGGAATATACATCGCCAATGTAAAAAATCAAGAAAGCCCAAAATGGTTAAAAGATAGGCTGGAATCGATAGGAATGCGCTCCATTTCTGCAATAGTTGATATCACGAACTATATTATGATATCTTTCAGCCGCCCAATGCACGCGTATGATGCAAAAAAAATAGAAGGAGAGCTCACAGTACGCAAAGCAAACGACGGAGAAAAATTTGCTGGTTTGAACGGTAAAGAATACTTATTAAACAAAGACATAAGCGTTATTGCAGGTGATAAAAATATTCATGGAATTGCTGGAATTATAGGTGGTAAGTGCAGTGAATGTACTCTTGAAACTACTGATATCTTTTTAGAGTCTGCTTGGTTCGATCCCATCTCTATTACTAAATCTTCAAGGCAGCTCGGCATCTCCACAGACGCTAGTTACAGATTTGCACGTTCAGTTGATCCTGGATTTACTTTTGATGGACTCAACCTTGCAGCTAAAATGATTCTGGACTTATGTGGTGGAGAAACCTCAAGCGTAGTGTCTGCTGGCAGTTTAGATAGTGCTGACACCAAGGTGAGCTTTGATTATCAGGATGTGAACAAGTTTGGAAGTGTGTCTGTATCGCCTGATGAGGTGCTTGATATCTTAACGAAACTAGGGTTTAGTATTGATAAAAAAACCGAAGGCAATTGGAATGTACAAGTACCAAGCTGGAGACCGGACGTGACAATACCGGCTGACCTAATCGAAGAAGTAACAAGGATATACGGCTATGACAAAATAAAAGAAGAACCACTACCAAATAATGTTGAAGAAGTAGATAGTACATACGACAATTTGCGTATTTTGATGACAAACAGAGGGTTTCATGAAGTGCTAACCTGGTCGTTTATGAGTGAATCAACAGCTGAAAAATTTGGTTACTCGAATAAGTTATTTATCATCGATAATCCGTTTAACAATAGCTTTAATATAATGAGACCAAGTATTATGCCAAATTTATTGCAAGTTACTGCTGATAATATTGCCCATGGAATATCTGATCTTGCAATCTTCGAAATCGGGCCGATTTACGATGGTGAAGCTCAGTCTAAGTATGTTTTAAGTGGAATTAGGTCAGGAAATAATTTACCGCGAAACCATTATAATACTGATAGGAAAGTAGATGTTTTTGACGCAAAGGCTGATTGCATAGCAGCTTTGGAGTTTTTTAACGTTAATTGTGATAATTTAACGATAGAGAAAGCAGAAAAAGAACATTACCACCCAGGAAAGTCAGGCACTCTCTCTTTTAAGAATAAAGTAGCAGGTTATTTTGGAGAGTTGCATCCTAATATATTAGATCTTTTTGATATCAAGCAAAAAGTTGTAGGTTTTGAGGTAATACTAGAAAATATTGAAAATTTACCTGTAAGTAGAAAGAAATTTATCGATTATAAATACCAAAGTGTAAAACGTGATTTTGCATTTATAGTAAATAAGGATGTGGAAGTAGGTAACATAATCAATGTGATAAAAAAAAGCTCAGAGCTCATCACAGAAGTTTTGATATTCGATGTATACCATGGAAATAATATAGAACCGAATAAGATGTCTATAGCGTTGTCAGTTACTTTTTGCTCTCCAATCCACACTTTAACTGAAAAAGAGATCCAAAAAGAATCAAGTGCTATAGTTAATTTAGTATGTGAAAATACCGGAGGAACTTTGAGAACTTATCGTTGAGTCACAATCATAGTTTCCTGCCGTTGCTGTGTCACACTTACTTCATCCAATTTATTTCCAATATTGAATTCAATATCCTTGAAAAATCTATCCCACATTCCATGCAAATGCTCTTCTATTTTAGGCCACACATCATTTTTAAATGTTACCCCATCATCAGAAAATAAATTACCTAAAAAGGCTCCAATACCTTCATAATTTGACTGAAAACATTGAAGAAATGTCTCTCCTTCTTTATAAGTATTATGTGCCACATTTAACGCTTTTCTCTCTGTAGTCTCTTTATAAGCATTTGATGCTCCAATCTTTATTGCACCAAACATAACTTTACTCCAGTTCTTAACTTTCTGTATACAACCTTCACTATTTCCTGGTATATTATTTATTATATTTTTTGTCAAATTGTCTATCAAAGGAGACAATAAATTTTGACTAAAATGTTTGATATTATCTTTTGTTTTAATTACAGGATATTTGATGCGTTTTTCTGCTAAACAGTACTCCAGTTCTGCTCTTTCTAATAACTTCTTGATTTCTTTTTCATCAAAAGTTTCAAGCTTGAATACCTTCAGTAAATCATCTTCTATTACTGCAAATTTTATTTTTTCACGAGACGTTAGTTCTTCTTTATAATCATTTTTTGTTTCTTCATTTATCAATAATTCTTTTTTGCCTAATTCTAACTGTTTTAATGCTTTCAGAATTTCTTCATTCCTTTTTAAGAGCACTTCTATTGATCTTGTACCCGGATGCCCTTTTTCCCTGTTATTTTGTTCAGCTTGTAAACGCTTATTTTGATCTTTGAGTGTTTGTTCTAATGTAGATTTTTCTAAATGTCCTTCATCTTGCACGCGAAAAGCTTCAATTATTTCTGCTAGACCTGATTCACCATATTTTCTTAATTTCTTGCATAAACGTAAAACACCCTTTTTTTGTTCTCGAAGTAACCTTTGCACTTTATATTTTTTTATTTCTAAATACATCTTTTCTATAAAGTCATTTATTTTAGCTGAAGCTTCCTTATCCGATGGAACCTTTACTTTTTTTTCTAAATCTTCAAGCTGCTTCCTTAGGCTTTGCTTCTCCTTATCCGGTATATCTGATTGACTTAACTTACCTTGAACTTTTTTCATTACTGATTTTATCAGCCTGCGCTCAATCTCTTGATCATGATATTCGAATTTAAAAAGGTCTTCTAACCCCCTTTTTAAGGTGTCATTTGTTAAGCTACTGTTTTCATGTATTTCTTTTAATTTCTTATATATATTGTTACACCTTGTTTGACCTATTCCTCTTAAACGTTCAATTTCTTCTTTCGCATTACCTAAGGCTTTCTCTGTTGCTTGGAGATGCTTATTTTTATAAATATCAATTACTGTCCTTTTAACTATTTCGCCTTCCTTTATAAGCTTTTTCCATTCCGCCTCATGTACAGAAAATTCATCATCTTTTGAGTCTTCTACTTCCATTCCTGCGTTTTTCAAATCTTCTATTATAATCTCTTTTCTACTTGGTAATTCCTTACCTTGGCTCTCTAATTCCTGTCTCACTAAAGAATTTTTTATCTCATCTTCCAGCGAAAAATCTTCTCCCCGTCTATCTCGCTGAAACTTAATTGCTTGTATAAAGGCAACTTGATAGGCGTTGTATATTAAGTGAGTTGTCAACTTAAAATCTATGCTACTTACCACTTTTAACCTGAATTCGTCCAACAATTCCTTCAATTTATCATATGTAATCTCTTTCTTTTCTAGTTTTATCAGTTCTTCCATAGTCTTCGCAAATTCTTGAATAGAAGTTGCAAGCACATTCTTGATCTCATTACGTAAAGGCTTAAGACCATTTTTTAAGTGGATATTAGCTGATAATTTCAGTATGGTATTATGTTCTGAATCACGTGCAACATTAAACCAACTACCATCTTTATCTTCGTATAAATCTCTAACTAGTTGTTTAAATTGCGGTGGAAACTTAACTTCCATATTCCACTTAATGTCTGCTTCAATAGCCTCTATCTCATGAAAAGACACCTCAATATTTTGGTGTTCATTTTGACATAACCCATTACTTATTTTAATAGCAGCAATCAAAAAATGAGATAATTTTTTATTTAAAAGATAAAAAGTAGCCAAAGCGAGTGTTGCAGGAATAAGTAATGCTGCAAGCACAGCGATATTAACAAGAATCACTATTGCAGCAAGAACACCATATGCCAATCTTTTTGCTGTACTTTCACTTACTTCACTTTTTTTTGTTTTATTCTCCTCTGAACTGATTTGTGTCTTATCATTTGTTTTTAATTTATTATATATGGCTAATCCTAACGCAGTGAAAACTATATAAGGAAACATTAAAACTGATAGAGCTAAATTTAATACTTTCTTCTCCGGGCAAGCTCGATTTACCTCTTTAAATATTCTACTTGATATATTATACCAAGAAGTAAAAAAATCAGAGTTATAATCTTTATAATGAAATATACTGAGTGGAACGTTAAAATTAGCTAACGGCTCTTGTTCTTCCACAGCATCAAAAAATTCTTCTTCCTCCTCCAAAGTAGCAACAGATTCTACTTTACCTAAATCATCACTATTGTTATTCAAATCAACAACTTTTTCATAATCATCTGCAACAGCCTTATTCATATTATAACCTTACCTCAAGTAACCTAAGTATAGCATAAACAATGACAACTTTCAACTACTAATAATTTAACCTAATACCAACACTTAAATCCTGATATTCCTTAGAATAGAAGTTAGTTCCAATTTCTGTATTAATGTCCAAAGATAAGGCAAGGGTCTGCTCTTTTATATATTCAAACCACGTATTTATTGCTTCCTTAATTTTCTCTTCTTCTGTTTTGATTATTACTCTGATTCTATCTGATATATGAAAATCAGCTTGTTTTCTGGTTTCTTGAATGAGCCTCACGACATCTCTCGCTAACCCTTCTAGAATTAATTCATCATTTAGTTCAGTATTTAGAATGACAACTCCTTTGTTGTTATCAAACACAGCAGAATATCCACTATTTGCTTTTAACAATAGTTCATATTCGCCTTTTTCTATGATGTAATTTTCTGACTCATTACCTAAAAAAACTTGCTCATTTTCAACTTGCTTCCATTTTCCCTCTTTGACATATTGAACTAGTTTCTTAATTTTATCTGGTATTCTCTTTCCAAGCAGCGGAAAACTTAGCTTTAACTCTAGTGATGCAATATCTTCAAGTCTGTTTACTAACTCCAGTTTTTTTACATTTACCTCATCTTTTATCATCTCTTGATATTCATTCATGCTTGGTGTCATTCCAGCACTTTTTTCTTTCTGGATCCCAGTGTCAGCTACTCGGATGACAGGAGAGAACTCTGGGATGACAGAAAACGGCTCACCTTCAAGAAAACTACAGGAAGACTGATGATAAATGATCATACTGCCAAGTGGCTGTCTGATACGTATGTTAAAAGTGTTTCTAATAGAGAGTGCAGAGTTGCATATCTCTCTCACCAAATCCATCTTGGCAATGAGCTGACTATCAAACTTCTCTAATTGTGGAAAATTAGCCAAATGAACAGATGTTTCTTCATACTTAAGCCCTTGCCATATATTCTCTGTTATAAGTGGCAACAAAGGAGCTGCAGCTCTTAGTATGTAATAAAAAACCGTATATAGAACATTATAAGCATCAGTTTTATCCTGATCCAAATCACTTTTCCAAAAACGCTCGCGACTGCGACGAATATACCAATTATTTAGCACTTCAAAAAAGTTCATTAAAATTTTGCAAGCCTCTTGGGAGTTATAGTTGTTCATAGAAGCTTGGATACCTTCTACAGCTTCAAAACACTTGGAAATCATGTAACGATCAATAGTGCTTTGATAATCCTTACAAACTTCAGCTTTAATCCCATCTGCATTTGCATACATGGTAAAAAAGTGATAGCTATTCCAAATAGGTTTTATTACGTTTTTCAGAACATCTCGTATTGAGTTTCCTTCTTTATCGAGTAGCAAATTACCACCACAAACAATAGATCCAGAAAGCATAAGAAAACGCAGTGCATCAGAACCGTATCTATCAAAAACCTCCATTGGATCTGCATAGTTATTCAAACGTTTGGACAATTTTTGCCCTTTTACATCCAAAACAACACCGTGGCATATGCAGTTCTTAAATGGTTCCCTATCAAACAAAGCAGTGGACAATACAAAGAGCGTATAAAACCACCCCCTGGTTTGCGCTATGTATTCAGTGATAAAATCCGCAGATTCAAACCACTCCTTATTTTCAAACGGATAGTGGATTTGCGCAAATGGCATCGAGCCAGATTCAAACCAGCAGTCAAACACGTCAGGTACACGGCGCATAACTGATTTTCCTGTTGGATCATCAGGATTTGGTCTTGTTAAAGTATCGATAAATGGTCTGTGCAAGTCGTCTATTTTAACATTAAAATCTCTCTCCAGTTCTTCTATTGAACCATATACATCTACTCTTGGATATCTCGCATCATCTGATTTCCATACAGGGATTGGCGTACCCCAGAATCGATTGCGTGAAATTGACCAGTCGTGTGCCCCTTCAAGCCATTTTCCAAATTGACCATCTCTAATGTGGTTTGGTATCCAATTAACTCTCTTATTTAGCTCTACCATTCTGCTTTTGAATTTTGTAACTGCAACATACCAAGAAGGCATAGTGCGATAGATCAAAGGAGTGTCAGTTCTCCAGCAGTGTGGATAATTGTGAATATATTGCTCAGTTTTAAACCAATTCCCTTGCTCTTTTAATTTTTTTATTACTGTATCATTGGTATCAAAAACATGAACCCCTGCCAAATCTGAAACTTCAGCAGTAAATTTTCCACTGTTATCAATTGGACAAATAACTGGAATATCATGGCTTTGGCAAAGGTAAAAATCTTCCTCACCAAATCCAGGAGCAGTATGCACAACGCCAGTACCATCTTCTTCTGTCACATAATCAGCGATGAAAACGCGGAATGCATTTTTCGTATCTTTAAAGTAATCAAATAGTGGTTTATAAGGAAGACCTGCAAGATCATTCGCTTTAAGTTTTATATTGCAGTTTTCATATGGAATATTGTTTTGTTCAGAGTGGCTGATAAATTTCTCTAGGTAGCTTTCAGCAAAAATATAAATTTCACTGTTCACTGAACTCCTTTCATTAACTTCTGTCATCCCAGTGCTTCGACACTGGGATCCAGAAATAGATTCCAGCGTCACGCGCTGGAATGACATCAAGGAGTGAACTGAAACTGCACAATACTCAATATCTTTCCCTATCGCCAAAGCCAAGTTGCTCGGCAACGTCCAAGGAGTTGTAGTCCAAGCAAGTAATTTACACTTTCGTTTAACACTTTTAAATTGCTGTGGGTTTTCTAAAAGCTCAAATGCAACAGTTACAGCTTTGCTAACTTTTTCTCTATACGCGTTATCAAGCCTTGTTTCGAAATTAGATAATGGAGTTTCGCATGCCCAGCTATATGGTACAACGCGCATTGATTCATACACCAGACCCTTATCATAAAGCTGCTTGAATGCCCACATGACCGACTCCATGAATGATTTATCCATAGTCTTATAGTCATTGTGAAAGTCTACCCACCTTGCTTGCCTATTTACATACCTCTCCCACTCTGATGAAAATTTCATCACAGAAGTACGGCAATGATCGTTAAATTTATCAATACCAAACTTCTCTACTTCAGTTCTGCCAGATATTCCAAGTTCCTTTTCTGCTCCCATCTCAGCCGGTAATCCATGGCAATCCCAGCCAAATCTACGTTCAACCCTTTTTTGAAGCATAGTTTGATATCTTGCAAATGCGTCTTTGATGAAACCAGTGAGTAAATGTCCATAATGCGGAAGTCCATTTGCAAACGGAGGCCCATCGTAAAAGACAAAACAATTATCCTTGGAACGTTCTTCAACTGACCGCTCAAAAACTTTGTTTTCCTGCCAAAATTTTATGATTTCCTTTTCTAACGATGAAAAATCAGGACTACTTACTGTATCAGGATAATGCTTTGACTTCATGTTCGCTATGTAAAACTAAAGAATATAGGGCTTTCTGAAAAATTACAAATTCAAAAATATTTCCGTAGCTCACACCCCAACAAACTATTCTGCCGAGCTTCCAATACCTTTTTTTAAGTTTTACTTGCAGTTTTTATTGTTTTACTTAACATTAACCCAAGCTTTAGGGGTATTTTATGGATCAGAAGACAGATAAGTTTCCACAATTTTTAAAAATGTTGTGCTTTGTTGAAATGTGGGAACGTTTCTCTTACTATGGAATGAGGGCACTTTTGGTCCTATTTTTGACTTCTCACTTAGGTTTCACTGATGAGAGGGCCTTTACTATTTACTCATTATTTGCTGCAACAGGTTATGCTATACCAATACTTGGAGGTTTTTTAGCTGATAAGTTGATGGGATTCCGCAACATGGTGTTGCTTGGAGGGATAGTGATGATAGCAGGTCATGCTTGCATGTCATTGGTTAAGTTTGAACCAGGTTTATTATATTTAGGTTTATCTCTAATAGCCATAGGTACTGGTATGTTTAAAGGGAACGTAACTAACTTACTTAGTTCATGCTATGGCAAAGACGATCCTGAACGTAGCAGAGGCTTTACTTTATTTTACGTAGGTGTGAATATTGGAGCAATATTGGCTTCTATTTCATGTGGTTATGTAGCCCACTTGTTTGGCTGGCACTACGGCTTTGGTTTAGCTGGTATTGGGATGTCTATAGGGCTAATCTTTTTTCTCAAATTTCAGAATCTTTTAGGAGATAGCGGCCTTTCTCCTTATCCAGAGCTTATGAATAAGCGCATATTAGGGATTAAAATTTTTGGTATAGTATTGATAGGAAGCTTTTTGTCATCATCAATAATTGCTAAAATGCTTATACATAGTGAATTTTTTACTAATATGCTCATATTTATTGGAATAACAGCTCTGGGCATATTTATTTATATAATATCTAAATTATCAGCAGAACAAAGACGAAAATTAGTGGCATTATCTATTCTTGTGGTATTTTTCTTGTGTTTTTTTGCTTTAGAAATGCAGCTTGGCTCTTTGGTTAACTTATTCACCGAAAGAAACGTTATTAACAATGTATTAGGTATAACAATCCCAGCTTCAGTTTCTCAAGCCATAAATCCTTTGTCAATTATAATATTTGGCTTTCTTTTTGGAACATACATGAAGTTTAAGCAAAAATATGCAACTTCCATGTTTACCCTTGGCCTTCTGACAATGGCTATGTGTTTTTTCACACTGTACATAGGATGTTTAAACTCTAACATTGAAGGTAAAGTAGAATACTTATATTTAATAATTGCTATCTCCTTTATGGGACTGGGAGAATTATGTATTGCTCCATTAGTCCAAGAACAAGCAACTACACTAGCCCCCAAAAACCTTAGAGGAGTAGTGATGGGTATAGTAATGCTGTCATTAGCGTTTTCTAACCTAGCCGGAGTTGCAATATCAAAATTTATGTCAGTTCCTTCAGTAAATGGTAAAATAAATTATTTAGAATCTTTAGAAATATATAAAGAGGGTTTTTTAAAGGTGGGAATATTTAATTTAATGCTCGTTATTGTATTTTTATTCTTCTTCAATTTTATACATAAAGTTGTTACTAACTCATCTTGTACAAAAAATTGATATAGGTAAGCTCAAATTTGTAGGTTTAAGGTACCCGTTCAGCAGAGGTAGCAATTAAACTTTGTAACTTTTGAAAAAGATTATGATTGCATTTTTTCAATACTCTTTGCTTAAGATTTATATTTAACGCTGCTTAAAATCAGTGAAATGCACACCCCAGCAAACTACTCTGCCGAGCTTCCAACACTTTCACATTTACTATTTTGTCCCTGTATTTATCTTCAGAATCATCAATGCACACTGATTGCATATATGGGCTTTTACCAATAATTTGGTTTTGGTGTTTACCTTTTTTATCGCTAAATAGAACAGGTATAGTTTTACCTACCATACTCTGGTTAAACTCAAGTTGTTGCTTACTAATTAATTTCTGTAAACGAAGAAGGCGCTCTGTTTTAACCTCTTCTGGTACTTGATCTTTTCTTTCCGCTCCCGGTGTGCCTGGTCTTGGGCTGTATTTAAAACTATAAGCCTGAGCATATCTAACTTTTTCTACTAATTTCATAGTTTCTTCAAAATCTTTTTCGGTTTCTCCAGGAAAACCAACAATAAAATCAGAAGAAAATTCGATTTCAGGTTTCAATTTGCGAAATCTGTCTATTATTTCCAAATACTCCTCTGCAGTGTGTTTCCTGTTCATCGCGTGCAATATTTTATTCGAACCAGACTGCACAGGCAGGTGAACAAACGGCATGAGCTTTGGCTCTTCCGCATGTGCCAAGTAGAGAGATTCATGCATATCTCTTGGATGAGAAGTTGTATAACGAATCCTCTCTAGCTTTTCAATTTTAGCAATATGACTAATTAATTTTCCTAAATCCCACACTTCCCCTTCGCACTCCCCATGGTAAGCATTGACGTTCTGACCAAGCAAATTGATCTCATTTGCCCCATTTGCAACTAATTTCAATGCTTCACGAAATATTTCATTCACTGGCCGTGAATACTCAGCTCCACGAGTATAGGACACTACACAAAACGTACAAAATTTATCACAACCCTCTTGTATGGCAAGAAACGCAGAAGACCCCTGGCTATTGCCATAGCATTCATCTGGCAATTTATCAAACTTTGCAACTTCAGGAAAATCAGTGTTTATTACATGACCTTTACTTCTGCTTGCTTTGACTATCAGCTCCGGTAAGGTAGCGATACTCTGCGGACCAACAACAATATCAACAAAAGGAGCCCTTCTGAACACTTCTTCTCCCTCTGCTTGCGCTACACACCCAGCCACCACTATAGTCATTTCTTTTCGTAACGAATGAATCTTCCCAAGCTCTGAGTAAAGTTTTTCTGCTGCCTTCTCTCTAATGTGACAAGTATTCAGTATCACTAAATCGGCTTTCCCTGCATCACTAACAACGTTGAACCCCAAAGGTTTAATTACATTTTCCATTAAAACGGAGTCATAAACGTTCATCTGACAGCCGTAAGTTTTAATATATAGGCCTTTCATATTTGGTATGTCTTTTTCAAAATTTCTTCACCCTACACGTAAATGTCTAACAGACCAGCGCGTGACGCTAGTGAACTTGCTAGCACAATAGATTTTGACAAAATTATACGAAAAACTGGATCCCAGTGTCAAGCACTTGGATGACAAGTTCTCGGCAACCCCTACGTCATACCATCACGGTATCTCTAGATCCCGCTAACAAGTAGCGGGATGACGGTTGTCAGGGTGTCATGAAAGTAGCTAACACTGGCTTCCATCCAAGAGGGCAGTGCCCTCTTCTTGTCATCCCAGTGCTTGACACTGGGATCCAGGAAAAAGAATGGTGTCATCCGAGTAGCTTGACACTGGCATCCAGGAAACTTAATTGCAAGTAATGCATTGAGTTTGGTGAGTATGGGTTTTGCGTTATAGAATGAAGCACTTTTGGTGAATTTGTAAAGAAATCTGGATCCCAGTGTCAAGCACTGGAATGACAAGAAAGGGAGCACTGGAATTTTTATTTCAGTATTGTACATTAGCCATGCATCTGAACAGATACGAGCTTTCTGCTTTTTTTGGGTAAGGTCAGTCAAAAAGGTTTTACAACAACCATAATAACTATAACTATTATCAATACTGTAACTGCTTCATTTAAAACGCGAAAATAAATATGTGACTTCTTATTCGAACCCATTGCAAAATTTTTCCTATATTTTGCAAGTAGCATATGAATAATTAACATCAAAAGTATTGCAAATGCTTTTACATGAAACCATCCTTCACGATATGCTTCCCTAATAACCATTAGTGTAATTCCAAGACCAAGTGAGAAAAGCATTGCAGGGTTTATGATATATCTAAGTAGCCTCTTTTCCATTGTTTGAAGCAAGCTATCATTTTCCGATCCCGGTTTTACAGTTGCATGGTAGACATAAAGCCTGGGTAAATAAAGCATACCTGCCATCCACATGATAACAGAGATAACGTGAAAAGCCTCAAGCCAGTGGTAATAGTTCATTAGCAAAAATTTAAAATTCCTGGTATTGTGTTAGTTTAATGAAAAAGAAATCGATATGAAAGCAGAAAATTTCACTAAAGAACAGATAATTGGATTCTACAGGAAAATGCTACTCATACGCAGATTTGAGGAAAAAGCAGGACAATTATATGGGATGGGATTAATAGGCGGGTTCTGTCACCTATCAATAGGACAAGAAGCAGTTGCAGTTGGAACTCAAGCTGCATCAAAATTAGGTGACGCTTTTATCACAAGTTATAGAGACCATGGCTTAATGCTCGCATGTGATTCTGATCCAAATGTTGTAATGGCAGAGCTTACCGGCAAAGAAACAGGATGCTCGAAAGGTAAAGGTGGTTCGATGCACGTATTTGACGTTGAAAAAAAATTCTTCGGCGGGCATGGAATAGTGGGAGCACAAGTTCCAATTGGCACAGGAATAGCATTTGCTAATAAATATAAGAAAAAAGATAATGTGGTATTTACATATTTTGGCGACGGTGCTGCAAATCAAGGACAAGTATATGAATCGTTTAATATGGCATCTTTGTGGGAGTTGCCTGTGGTTTACATCATAGAAAATAATGAATACGCAATGGGAACCTCCGTGCAAAGGTCAACTTTAGTAACAGAGTTATATAAAAGAGGAGAAAGTTTTGGTATTCCTGGAAAACAAGTTGATGGAATGGATTTTTTCTCTGTTTATGAGGCTACAAGCGAAGCAGCGAAACACACACGCAGCGGAAAAGGGCCTATCCTGCTTGAAATGAAGACATATCGATATCGCGGTCACTCAATGTCAGATCCTGCTACTTATCGCTTAAAAGAAGAAGTTGAAGATATGAAGCAAAATCATGACCCTATAAGCACTTTAAAGAAATACATGACAGATAATAAAATGGCTTCAGAAGAAGAGTGCAAAGTAATTGATAAGGAAATACGTGATTTAGTAAAAAAGTCGGAAGATTTTGCCAAAAATAGTAAAGAACCAAGCGTTGATGAGCTGTATACTGATGTTTATAAATTTGTTAGCTAATTTTTTTATCCAGAACTGTACAAACATTGTATAGTAAACGATGTCATCCAAATAGCTCCTTCTCCCGTCATCCAAGTGCCCTCCTTTTTTTGTCATCCCAGTGCTCTGACTACTTGGATCCAGCTGAGTTGGTGAGTATAAAAGTATAGCTAACGCAAGCTCTACGTCATGCCGCCGCGAACCGTCATACCGCGATTCATTCGCGGTATCTCTAGATCCCGCTAACAAGCAGCGGGATGACGGTTGTCAGGCTAGCTGTCATCTCAGTAGTCTCCTTCTCCTGTCATCCGAGTAGCTGACACTGGTTCCTTTATGACGGCAGTAACCCCTTCGGTGTCATTCCAGTGCTTGACACTGGAATGACACCAATAATTGACATTTCACTAGATATTCATTATAAATAATGGAATGCTACAAAGTATAAAAACCATATTAATAGAAGACGATAACGTTAGGCTGGATAGGTACATCAGAAGAATCTTTCCTGATCTAAAGCAATCTGTAATTGAAAAATCTTTAAGGAAAGGATTAATCAAAGTTGATGATTGCAAAGCAAAGTCCAGTGATAGAGTAAATTCTGGGCAAACTATAACGCTGAAGCACTTGAATTATATTGAAAACGCTAATTCTGATCGCAAATATAATGAAAAGTTAGTGAATCTACTAAGAGAGAACATATTATATGAAGACGAATATATACTAGCTATAAACAAACCCGCAGGGGTCATCGTTCAAGGTGGCGTAAAAGTAAAGATTAGCATGAGTGATTTGCTTGACCAAATAAGAGAGGGAGAAACATTTAAAATTGTCCATAGGCTAGATAGAGATACGAGTGGAGTGATAATATTCGCACGCAACGCTAATGTTGCCAGATACCTTATGGAAGAATTTAAAGGACGAAGAGTAAAAAAAACTTATTTAGCATTAACTTCTGGCATACCGAGCAAGGATAGTGGAACAATAGACTATCCATTGGTGAAAAAATATGTTTCAGGTCAAGAAAAAGTGGTCGTTGATGAAAATTCACCTCAGAATGCCACTACGCATTTTTCAATTATAGCAAAATCCAAACACAATGTTGCTTATTTAAAATTACAACCAATTACCGGCAGAACCCATCAGTTACGTGCACATTTAGCTCATATAAATTGCCCTATTCTTGGTGACGGTAAATATGGTGGTAAAAAAGCTTTTATTGATGGGATAGCAAATAAAATTCACCTTCATTCGCATTCTTTATCTTTAAAACTGCCAAACAATAAAGAAATCACTATCACCGCTCCTATCACTAAACACATCGAAAAATCCATTGAAGCGCTATTTTTCGACTGAAACGATTTCACCAATCAACTTTTCTGTCTTTGGCTTTAATTTGAAGCACAGATATTAGGCTAATTAATGTGCAGGCAGTAAGATAAATGCCTGCTGCAAGTTTTGTTTCGGTTTTTTCTATAAGCCACATGCATATGTATGGAGAAAGGCCACCAAAAATTCCTGCAGATATATTATTTGCTAAGCTTACGCCAGTGCATCTTACTTTTGTTGGAAACAGTTCACAAATAACAGAACCATATATTCCAAAAGATGCACCTACTGGTATAGTAATCAATAAGTAAGTTATTATTACTACATAGTGGTTAACGGAAGATAATAATGGTAATACACATGTACCAATCAGAGATAGCATAATCAGTACAGGAATCATTACGCGTTTTCTTCCAACTTTATCAGATAAAATTGCAAAAAGTACCGCAGATGCTGCAAATACAACCTGTATTACTATCCTCATTAAATCTTTAACACTAATAGATAAAATAACTAGCTCTTTTATTGATATATTATAAAATATTATTGCTGCGTAGACAATTGCATTCTGAGCAATTCCCAGATTGATTGAAATAATAAGCGGTCTTTTATATTTTCTTACTAGTTCTAACAATGGTGAATGTGCTAAATTATTAGCGTACTTATTAGTTTTATATGCTAAGCTTTCTTTTAATATGTACCTAGTTAAAAAACCTATTGTCCCCAAAAAAAAGCAAAAATAAAAAAGCAACTTCCATCCCCATATTTCATAGTTCTCACCTGTAACTCTTTTGCAGATAAATATCATTGTTATGCATAAGAGCGTTCCAAGGGCTCCGCTAAAGGGCTTCATACTTCCTAAGAAACCTAGATTTTTTTTATCTTTTGAATGCTCTATCGTAAATGCTGTATTAATGCTTGTTTCACCTCCTGCAGTTATTCCTTGCACTATTCTACAAAACACAAGCAATACAGGTGAAAGCAACCCTATTTCTTTATACCCAGGTATAATTCCCATAATTGTGGATGATATTGAAATTAATATTACTGAAGTAAGTAAAGTCTTTCTTCTGCCATACTTATCTCCCATATAACCAAAAATTACTGCACCAATTGGTCTAAACGCAAAACCAATTGCAAAAACACCAAGGAATTTGAGTGTACTCAAATAATGATCTTCTGATGGGAAAAAAACGTTGATGATTGTATCTGTTAATACTCCAAAAAGAGTGAGTTCATACCACACAATCATGTTACAGATCATGCCCGATAGTATTGCTTTTCGGATATTATTCATGGTCTTTCAATTTAACATAACCTAATATATCATTAACCGGTGCTCCTTGCTATAAAATTTTTCATTCAATAACCTTCAAGGATAATTCACGTAAATGCTTATCCTCCACCTTGGAAGGAGCACCCATTAGAACATCTTCACCTTGCTGGTTCATAGGAAAACAGATTACTTCACGAATATTTGGCTCATCAGCAAGCAGCATAACTATTCTATCAACTCCTGGTGCTATTCCACCATGAGGAGGAACACCAAATCTGAATGCACGTACAAGTGCACCGAATCTTGTATCAACTTCTCCCCGGCTATAACCTGCAATGGCAAAAGCTTTATACATGATATCCAGTTTGTTATTACGAATCGCCCCACTTGACAGTTCTATTCCATTGCAAACAAGATCATATTGGTAAGCAAGGATATCCAGTGGATTTTTGTCCTCTAAATCTTTCAGACCACCGTGTGGCATGGAGAATGGGTTATGAAAGAAATCTATTTTTTTACTTTTATCGTCATATACAAAATATGGAAAATCAATGATCCAACAAAACTTGAAGATATTATCATCTATAAGACTGAGTTCTGACCCTAAAAGAGTGCGTACTTTTCCTGCAATGTTTGCCGCCTCATTCTCTTTGTCAGAAGCAAAAAATACACTATCTCCTGGCTCTATGTTTGTTGCTTCTCTTATGTGGTTTAGCCTATTTTCATCAAGAAATTTAGCAATTGGGCCTTTCGCAGTTCCATCTTTATCAAACGTTATATATCCAAGACCCTTAGCACCGAATTCTTTTTGCGCATGTTCTATCTTTTTATCAAAGAAGCTGCGTGGTTCCTCTGCTGTTTTAGGTGCAGGGATGGCTCTCACTACCATACCACGCTCAATATTGCTTTTGAAAATATTGAACCCTGAATCACGAAAAATTTCTGTAACATCGCTGATTAATAGTGGATTACGCAAATCTGGCTTGTCAGAACCATACTTAAGCATTGCATCTTTGTATGTAATGCGTGGAAAATCTTTATCGACAGACTTGCGAGAAAATTTGGCGAACACTTTATATAAAGCAGATTCAATAACGTCAAATATGTCCTCTTGAGTCACAAAAGACATTTCAAGATCTAGCTGATAAAACTCTCCCGGAGAACGGTCAGCCCTTGCGTCTTCATCACGAAAACATGGTGCAATTTGGAAATATTTATCAAACCCTGAAACCATGAGCAACTGTTTGAAAATCTGCGGAGCTTGTGGCAATGCATAGAACTTGCCAGGATTTAGCCTGCTTGGCACTAGGTAGTCGCGTGCTCCTTCAGGAGAGGAAGCAGTGAGTATTGGAGTTTGAATCTCTAAAAATCCTCGCTCTATCATGAGCTTGCGGAGCTCTGCGATAATTTGTGAGCGCAAAATAATATTGTTGCGGACTTTTTCACGTCTTAAGTCAAGAAATCGATATTTAAATCTCATGTTTTCTGGGTATTCTTGCTCGCCGGTAATGCTTGCCAATATACTTCTTTCTTCTTTTGCTATTTCTTCATCAAAGTGGAACTCAACTTCCGACTCAACGCGCAAATTGTTGACTATCACCTCGATTTCTCCGGTAGAAATAGAGCTGTTTACCGTATCTTCAGTTCTAGCTTCAACTATTCCTGTAACAGTAATTACACTCTCCAATTTTAAATTTGATATCTCATCAAAAAAGTCTTTGTCATTATTAAATACTAGCTGAGTGATTCCGTAGAAGTCCCTTAAATCAACAAAAATTAGGTTACCATGGTCGCGCTTACGATATAACCATCCAGAAAGGGTAACTTCCTTTTCTACGTCGTTCTTCCTCAGTTCATTGCACGTATGAGTTTTATAGCAGTTCATATTTGTTTTACTTCTAAATTCTTTAAGAAGTATAGAAATAAACCTTATTACATACAAGCCCGTTCGTCAGATATTTGCGCAATTTTCGAAATAGAGCAGTACTGCTTTTATATTGTCTTTACCCGCAAAAAAATTGCACAATTTCTATAATTATGGTATAATAGCAAGGGTATTTTTAATGAATTAGATACAGGAAATGCCACTTACACAGATCATATTATATAGCGTAACATTACTTGCTGTAGCTGCAGTATTTCTCTTTTTGAGAAAAATATACAAAAATCGCATTAGAAAAATCATATTTCCTAGAAAAGTTTTTAAAGAAGAGTGGGAAGAAGACAGAAAATTCAATGAATTATATCAAAAAAATAAGCAAAAAGAGTTGCTGAAACAACAAGAAACGCTACGCGAGAAACAAAAAGATGTGCAAGTTTATAAAGAAGATCCAGAAATAGTTGACATAGCAAAACCGGTAGGTAAATGGACAAAGATGGTTATGATGGGTAATGGTTTAATGCAGCGTTTTGCACAATTGATACATAGAGAAGGCGGACAGAAAGGATTTTGGGAGCTGTTTGTAAAAGCTCAGGCTTCAACTCAAGGTAAACATAAGGGAAAGGGCAGATAATCCATGCTTGAATGTGAAAATTTATCCTGCACTCGTAATAATAAGGTACTATTTAAGAATCTCAGTTTTAAAGCTGAGCTAAAATCAAAGATTCTAATCACTGGTCCAAATGGTAGTGGTAAAACCAGCTTAATTAGAAGTTTATCTGGACTTTTACCGCCGGTATCAGGCAATATAAGGCACTGCGGAAAAGATATATATGATGATCCAAAATCCTATATATCTTCTATGGTCTATATAGGCCATAAGAATGCCTGTAAAGATAGCTTAACTGTTGCTCAAAACGTAGAATTCTGGGCAGGAATACGAAATACTAGAGAATTGATTGTGGCAGCTATTTGTTGCTTGCAGTTGCAACCTGTACTTAATATTAGATATGGCGAACTTTCTGCAGGCTGGAAAAGGAGAGTTGCGCTTGCTCGCCTCTTGATTTCTAATGCAAACGTTTGGCTGATAGATGAACCATTTTGTAATCTTGATAGTGCAACGTGTGAATTAGTGCTGAACTTAATCTCAATACGCTCTGAGCAAAATGGTATAGTAATTATTACAGGGCATAGCTCTACAGAGCAATTGTGTGATTTTACAACGATTGATATACGCGATTTCAATAGACTTCTTGCATAGTTTTTGGCAGCACGTTAACAACCATTAGAAACGAAAAACTTCCTTGACAAACTCCGTCAGCCCCCTTATCATGAAAGTGAAGCTATTTATTTATCTACTCTGTACAGATTAAATGACAAAAAAACTCATCGTATCTGGCGTCTCATGTTTAATTTTTTGTACTATGTGCACTCTATGTCTTTATCAAGTTCTAGGTTTTTACCTATACAAGCTGAAATACGCTTATAAAGCATTTAAAACATCAAAAACCGCCAACTTAAAAAATGGATAGTCAATATTTAGCTACCCTAGGGTTTCTTTTGCCTTTTTTTTATTTGGTGAGTTCCTTAATGTTTATGGCTAAACGACAACCGTCATCCCGCTGCTTGTTAGCGGCTAAGGGATACCGCGAAGGGATACTGCGAATGAATCGCGGTATGACGGTTAATTATTCTGCGGCGGTATGACGTAGAGCTCGCGTTAGCTATACTTTTATACTCACCAACTCAGTATCCAATCTGGATCCAAGTAGTCAGCTACTTGGATGACACCCTGTTGAGGCTGCGCTTACACATTCCACTTTCTATGCTCACCAAACAAATTTGCTTATTCGCAGCAAAATTTTCTGGATCCAAGTATTCAGCTACTCGGATGATATCTTTGTGTTTGAAGCAAAACCAGCTATAACATTTCTTCGCAAACAAATGTTCGTACAGTTGTGCGCGTGATGCTGGAATCTAGACAACAATTAGATCCTATTGTCAAGCAATAAGCTACATGTGCTATTTATTTAGTAGATTAAATATGAAGTTTAAAACTCTGCTATTGACTTCCTGTAGAACTAGTGAAAACCAAACTTGCTTAAAACCACTTAATTAGTTATAGTTATAAGTTTAGGTACAGCAAAATGACAGCTTTTGTCCCCTTGATTATTTTTTTAATCTTGTATCTTGGAAGTGGTGCTTATTTTTCTTTTATCGGAACTGATAATCCACTTCATCAGGTTTCACCAGTAATCTGCTTATTACCAGCACTATTTTTTGCTTTCTCACGTGGTACAAATAAAATTCAGCATAACATCGATACTGTTATCAAGGGCATGGGTGACAAAAACACCCTTACTATGTGTTTAATTTTTTTATTTTCTGGAGCATTTTCTGCGGTGACTCAATCAATCGGTAGCGCAGACACTGTTGCTAATTTAATTCTTAATTTCCTTCCAGCAAGATTACTGCTGCCTGGAGTATTTTTGGCTTCTGCTTTTATTTCAACTGCAATTGGCACATCTATGGGAGTTGTTGCGCTGATGGTACCTATAGCTGTTAATCTGGCAAAAAGTGGAGCTTTTGGTCTCGAAATAGGAACTGCAACTGTAGTAGGTGGTGCCGTGTTTGGCGATAACCTTTCGATGATATCTGATACCACCATTGCATCTGTTTCTTCACAGGAAGCTTCAGCAAAAGATAAACTTAAAATGAACTCTAAAGTTGCACTTATTGCCAGCATTATAACACTCATCTACCTAGCAGTTGCCTCAAATAGTACAAAAATTATTTCTATATCAAATTTAGATTATTATTCTATAATAAAAATTATTCCTTACATTTCTTTAATAATCATGGGGCTGCTTGAAGTCGCCACTTTAGTAACAATAACTATAAACATAATTATTGCTGGTGTGCTAGGAATAACTTTTTTTGACTATGCTATCATTCAATTTCCTCATGACGTGTATGACGGTTTCAAAAAAGTAAACGAAATAGTGATATTTGCTCTATTTATCGGTGGATTGAGCCATATAATGTACAAGCAAGGTCAAAAAGCGTTGCATAAACTCATCGATGAAAGCAATATCACAAAAACTAAAGCTGAATTTGTGATAGCAGGAATTGCGTCTATGTTTACTACCTTAGTTGCCAATAATACCATTGCTATTTTACTAAGTGGTGGAATTGCAAAAAGGCTTGCACAAAAACACAGTATTGCGCCACATCGCAGCGCATACTTATTAGATGTTTTTGCTTGTGCTACAAAAGGTATCTTACCTTATGGTTCCCAACTATTGCTAGCAGGTAGCATCGCCTCTGTATCACCTATTTCTTTATTAACACAGGTATATTATTGCTTTATTCTAGCGGCAGTTACAATAGGCGAAATAATCATCAACAGCAGAAAAGAGAAACATTGTGCGGCTGCAACTTAGAGTTTCTCTTTTTTTACCCATAAGGAACGGAATTACTTGACACCCTTCGCCAACCCCCTTATTATGATGTGTAGTACAATGATACAAATTAAGAATTCCCCCATCCTGTGCTGGTTCTTCGATCTGAAATCCTACTTCTACCTGATCACAACCAATGTTAATTTGTCCTATTAATGCTTTAATAATGCCGCGCTTAGTTTGCCAATCTAGCTGTTCCAGGTTCGATTTTACACTAGAATAAAAATTCTTTATGCTATTTATAATAAGACTTATTCCTTTTTCTACTGCCTTCTGATCAACTACCTTTTTTTCTCTTCTTCTATCCCTTGTAAGCGTTCTTTCATTTTTCTCATTGTCTGTTTAAATTCTTCCTCGCTTATATATCCTTTCTCTCCTGCATTTTCTTGACTATAATAATCTTCCATTAATTTTTCGATACCTTCTTTTATTTGATTTTCTCTTCTTGNCAGCCAATGGCGTCAACTTAAGAACTTTCATTAGCAAACTCTCCTAAAGACATGATGGCGTTTAGGCTTATCTACTTTATTGCGGCTGTCCCGGTCGGATTTTAACTTTAGCGCGTATACTTAAAAAGGGCTTGAAAGTTTTTTGGCGCAATAAGTACCTGATAGAGTTTCTGCCTCATTACACCAAATAAAACTGAAAAATTTAAACGATACTCAGTAATTTGATCTGGGTTCCAAGGCCCTTGTGCATCACACATATGAAGCGATAATATATTGCACATGACCAAGTTTGCCCAAAATTCTTGTAATACAGCCTCTCCAGAAAAATTCTCTAACTCTGCTCCTACTTTGAGTCGTTTATAGCACTCCTCTATG
Organism: Wolbachia endosymbiont of Ceratosolen solmsi; assembly: GCF_017869155.1. Lineage (NCBI taxonomy): Bacteria > Pseudomonadati > Pseudomonadota > Alphaproteobacteria > Rickettsiales > Anaplasmataceae > Wolbachia > Wolbachia endosymbiont of Ceratosolen solmsi. Next base: position 648,190 of record NZ_CP054598.1, on the reverse strand, counting down.
TGCCACCTTAACACATAAGCTTTGCTCCAAAGTCTCGGTCAAACTCTGTTTCTCAGTTGGCTAATGTCAGCACTATAACTCTTACTTTCTGTCCTTTCATTTTATTTTTTAGCTTTTCATTTTCTAATATAAAATCAAAATCTAATTCGCCAGCGTTCCCATAGCTTACTATAATTTCTTTTTTGCAAGCGAAAAATAAAATCTACTTCCAAATCATAATGCTGCTGAATGAATTTTACTGAAGACGATCATAGATAAATAATAATTTCTCTTGATTTAATAAACGCATTTGAGTGATAACTTCGGGTAATTGCTCTGCCGCCAACGTTTGTTCACCTATATTCCAAGCTGCAAGACGAGCACTACAAATTAGCGAAGTACACAAATCAACAAACAAATTGCCAATGGTGCCTGTTGTTCCATTTGGTTCAAACTCGGATACAATTTCCCCAGAGCTGGGTAATCTCATACCAGAACCATCTGCTGCAATAAGTCTATAGCCTCTCCAACTCAGGTTCATCCTGATAGGCTGTTTGGATGCTTAAATTCTTGAAAGCCTGTATGGCAAATCTTATACCTTGCTTTAGAAAAAGCTTGCTTTGAGGGTACATGTCAATGGCTCCATAAGTTCACATTCTATTCCCAAACTTTTTTTAACTAACTTTAAAATCATAGAAAATACTGTCGAAAAAGGAAGTTTTCTTGTTCGTGTAAAACTCAACACAATGGATTTTCTGAAAAGTTTTCGAGTATATTATATTTTTAATTTGTAGAATAAGGTTTTTTCCTTTTTGCATATTTCACCTAAAAAGGACACATTTTAGACTTCTTTGTTGAAATAAAACAGAAACAAAAGTGCTGTCCCTTGCACTCTTTGGATAATTTAATGATAAAAAATTTGGAGAGAAATTTTATACACTATCGCTGATATTTTTCCTTAAGTTGACGCCATTGCCTGAACGGATACATGACAAATCTATCGTTTATCAAATCGTCGGTAAGCCTAAAGCTATAGCCATTAAGCACGATAAAGAAAATCATTCATAATCGCTATAGCAACTAGTGTAGACACTTGACGTTCCTTGTGATTTGATAAATAGAGGTTTTTATCTGACTTCACAACAAGGGCTTCTGGATGACTTTGAAAGTGAACATTACCATGCTTATCTTCAATAGCCTCTATTACCCCCTCACTGGAAAATGCTGCAACTTTATATCCAAGTGACTCCAATTTTCTTCTATTTTCTGGTGTATTACTTACTGCTCCTGAATGAGCATCTGGAAAATATGTTGAAAACCAGCCATTTTCATTAGGTATTAGGAATTTGGCTACTACTTCTGCTAAACGACTATTTGGAACGATCTTTATCTGCTGGAGAGGTACATCCTCTTTCTGTGGATTAGGTGCTGATTTTAAATGAGATCTTCGTTTCTCTTCATCACTCACAACACTCACTACTTCAATTCCCTTTGCATTCATTATGCCTTCACATATGCCAAGCAAATGAATTACAGGGTTATCATCCACTATTTTTACAATTGCTTCAGTAACAAGCTGGCGACAAGGAGTGGGTGCTGAGTGTAAATTATCCGGAATAAATATTCTATTTATTTTGTGCTCTTTAACAAACTTTGCAACTTCAACTTTTATTCGGTCTAATGTTAGCTTCTTTGCCAATGTTTCATCTTGTTTTGCGAGATTAAGTGACTCTGTCTGAATTTTTTTAAGGCTAATTATCTTATTATAATCAATCAGTACAGTCTTAACCCCAAAGTTATTAAACATCTCATAGATATTTTGAGATAGCCCAAGTTCATGTGCTTCTTCCGTTTTCAACAAACCAACAACTACGTCATTATTTACTGTATTTTCTGCCGTCAAGACAGTTGACACTGGTTCTTCTTTTCTGGTTACATGTTGAGATGCCGGTTTTTCACTAACGCCAGCATAAGTAATATTGCTTAATAATAGAACTATAATTAATAAGATATTAAATAGTTTATTATAATATTTATATACTATGACTTGCCTCCCTAATATTTATATTACGATATAGAGTATTTTATAACAAAAAGGCAAGTTTGCCAAGAAAGAGAAGGTGGCCTGAGCAGGAATCGAACCAGCGACACAAGGATTTTCAGTCCTTTGCTCTACCAACTGAGCTATCAGGCCAACTGTATACTTTTATTTTTAGATAAAAAATGTTATTATGTCTATCAAAAGTTTTTAAAGTAGTTTATAAAAATAAAGGATGAACATTAATGACAAAATAGGAATCTATCCTGGCACATTTGACCCTATAACTTTTGGGCATATTGACATAATCAAAAGAGCGTGTAAACTAGTCGATAAATTAATAATAGGAGTTGCAGAAAACGTTAATAAGCATACTGCCTTTGACACAAAGCTACGCACAAGCATGGCTGAAAATGAAATCAAAGGACTAGGAATTGATGCAGATGTTATATCTTTTAATGGGTTGCTAGTGAAGTTTGCCAAAGAGCAGAATGCTTCTGTTATTATTAGGGGATTAAGAGCAGTATCGGATTTTGATTACGAGTTTCAAATGAGCTGGGTAAATTATAAACTTCTTCCTGAAATCGAAACCATATTTCTTCCTGCTTCTGAAGATACTCAATTTATCTCATCAAGTTTTGTAAAGGAAATAGCAAGATTAGGAGAAGATGTTAGCAAATTTGTATCAAAAGGCGTTCAAAACGAATTGATTAACCTGAATAGGATAAAAAATGGAGAATAGTGCTTGTTGTTTTTTATTTCTGAATGGGTATATTCAATATATAAAATGTTATAAGCTAAAGGAGCAGCATGTCAAAAGTGAGGGTTAATAATAGAAAAGTTTGTTGTCATGGTGATGAGAATGATGAGGGTTCTGGCCATCCATTAATATATTTAGATATGGGAGAAGAAGAGGAAATAGCCTGCCCTTATTGTGAAAAGACGTTTGTCCATGACTGCACTGTAGAAGCGGTTGGGGAGCTGACTAGGGATGAACTCTAATGGCACTTCTGCAGACTTAGCTTATGTAAATAGCAATAAGAGGGGCAGTAAAAATGAAACTGTCCATACGGTCGAGCACTCCCCCATGGCCAGGTATCATATTTCCACTATCTTTAACACCGTAAGCTCTTTTAACAAGCGACTCAGTGAAATCGCCAAGTTGCGCTAGAATAGCAATTGCAAGGCCAATGATTGGAGAATAAAAAATTGAAAATAGACCAAAAAATATTGATCCAAAAATTGTGCACACTACTCCAGCTAAAATCGCACCAAGAAGTCCTGTCCAAGTTTTTCCAGGGCTAAGAATTGGGCAAATTTTAGCTCCACCAAAATTCTTACCAAATAGGTAGGCAGTAACGTCAATTCCCCAAATGGTTAAGACGAACCATACTAATGCGTATTTTCCCTGTGGTAGATTATATAAATATATTAATGAGGCGCTTGGTAGTGCAATCAATAATAATGCAAAAACGTATAAAATTTTATTTCCTTGGGTTAGATTATACCATTCAAAAGAAGATAAAACTGCTATTGAAAAAATCAATAGGTAAAACGATAAATCACTGAAATATGTAGCAAAGGAAAATATGAATAATATTACTATTGAGGACAACATTCTAATTATAAAATTATTATCTACCATATTTTTTCTCTCTTTTTGTATAATCTTCTAATGCTTTACTCAAATCTTGACAAGAAAAATCAGGCCATAAAGTATCACAAAAATACAATTCAGCATAAGCTGCTTGCCATAATAAAAAGTTGCTTAACCTTTTTTCGCCGCCAGTGCGAATTAATAAATCCAATTTTGGCAAATCTTTAGTATACAGAAATTTTTCAAATTCCTCTTCTGATACATAAGCAATATTTTCTTTTATAATATTGCTTATAGCTTGTGTAATTTCTTGCTTTGCTCCGTAACTGACTGCCACAGTGAGTAATAAACCATCGTTCTTATGTGTCATTTCTTCTGCTTTTTTAATTTGATCCAATATTTTACTGGATAACAGACTTAAATTGCCAATAAAATTCAACTTAATGTTACAGTTGCAAATGAAATTGACTTTATCTTCATTAGTTAAAACGGAGTAAAATAAATCAAATAGACAGTCAGTTTCGTTTTTGGGTCTAAGCCAATTCTCCATAGAGAATGCATACAAAGTTAAGTAGGGTATGGTTAGGTCCGTACAATACTTGGCAATATCGTATGCAACTTCACTGCCCTTTTTATAACCATCAATTTTTACCTTTCCTTGATTGTTCGCCCATCTACCATTACCATCCATAATAATTGCTAAATGTTTCGGTAAAGATTCTTGATTCAACATTTAAATTTAACCTAATTTTGACTTGAGTGAAATTTTTTGGATTTCAATTGACACCTGGAAGGTGTCAGCTACTTGCATGACAGGAAGAGAGTTACTGTAGTGACACCAATAGTTGATACTTGAATGCAAAATTGGTGTCATCCCAGTGCTCCGACACTGGGATCCAGGAAATTTGATTTCAAACAAGTGCATCAGATAGTTGTATAGTAAAGACTGGATTCCAGTGTCAAGCACTGGAATGACATCATTTGCTATGTAAGCTTTCTCCATATCATTTAGTGATTCAGTATATCCTTTTCTTTGATGGACAATTCACCATCAATTTTTTTTATATTATTATCAGTAATATTTTGTATTTCCTTTTTAGCACCATGAAAATCATCTTCTGAGATTTCTTTATTTTCCTTCATTTTTTCTGTTTCTTCCATAATATCTCTACGTATATTTCTAATGGCAATCCGTGCATTTTCAGCAAACTGATGCAATAATTTCACTAATTTTTCACGGGTTTCTTGTGTTAAGTCCGGAAGAGCTATACGTATGGTATTGCCCTCAACAACAGGATTTAAATTCAAGTTGGCATTTAATATAGCATTTTTCACTTCACCGACAACATTAATATCCCAAATTTTAATTGATAGAGTTTTGTTATCTATAACCGAAACACCTGCAACCTGATTTAACTTTTGATGTCCACCATAGATATTTACAACTATACCATCAAGCAACGATGCGCTAGCTCTACCAGTGCGTACGCCTTTAATATCATCATGAAAGGACTGAATAGTTTTTAGCATTCTTTCTTTTGTTTTAGCTTTTATTTCATTTAACATAAATTACCTAATGTTTACAATCTGAAACTATAGTATAAGTACCTTGACCCTTAATAATATTGACTATTTTTTCTCCCTTCAAAGAAAAAACTATAATTGGAATAGAATTCTCACGAGCAAGTGAAATTGCTGATGCATCCATAACTTTTAAATCACGAGTCAATAAATCCGTGTAAGAAAGCCTATCATACATTACAGCATCCTCATTTTTTTTCGGATCAGCGGAGTATACACCATTTACTTGCGTACCCTTTAGAATAACATCACAATTCATTTCAACAGCACGTAAGGCTGCAGCTGTATCTGTAGTAAAAAATGGGTTGCCTGTGCCTGCTGCAAAAATTACCACTCTACCTTTTTCTAAATGACGAATAGCTTTCCTTCTTATGTAAGGTTCACATACAGTGGCCATGGGTATTGCAGATAATACCCTAGAAGCTATTAAATTTTTTTCTAAAAAGTTTTGTAAAATTAAAGCATTGATTATAGTTGCAAGCATTCCAATATAATCACTACTTGCTCTTTCACAGCCACTTAAAGACGCAGATGTGCCACGAAAGATATTACCACCACCAACAACAATACATACCTGAACTCCAAGCCTGTTAATATCAGCTATATCTTTGCATAATTGGCTTATTATTCCCATATCATAGCCAAAAGACTGTGACCCCATTAAAGCTTCACCAGAGATTTTAAATAACACTCTGGAATATTTTATTTCGCTTTTTTCATTTGTTGAGGGAAACATTTTTTACCATTTAGTTTGCACCACCCAAAACAAGTAACTTGTAATTAGATAATTTAATAGCACTCACCTCGCTTGACTTTATAAAATCAGAAACTTTCATTTTATCATCCTTTATGAACTTTTGTTCTAGTAAAACAACTTCTTCATAGTACTTAGCCATTCGTCCATCTACTATTTTTTTTGCTACTTCTTCAGGTTTATTTAAGCCCCTCACTTGCTCTTCAATTATAGAACGTTCATTTTTCAACTTCATTTGATCTAAATCATCTATAGACAAAGCTTCAGGCTTCATAGCAACTACATGCATAGCTATTTGTTTCCCAATCTCTTGTAGCTTCGCCTTATCACCAGATGATTGCAATGCAATTAAAGCACCAATCTTACCTAAGCCACACACATCACCATGTACGTAGCCAGCAATAACTCCATCCTTAGCTTCTAAGTAACAAAGCTTGCTTAACTCTAGCTTCTCACCAAGAACTGACGTACCATTCATAATAGCTTCCTGCACTGTGCCAATGCTTTCATACTTGGCATTTTTTAACTCATCAACGCTAGTACAGCGTTCTTGATGAGCAATTGATGCTAAATTTGAAACTAACTCTATAAATTTCTCATTCCTTGCAACAAAATCTGTTTCGCAATTGAGTTCAACCAATGCACCATAATTTTCAGTCAAACACATAACAACGAGTCCATCTGAAGCTACTCTATCAGATTTTTTGTCAGCTTTAGCAAGACCTATTGTACGTAACTTATCAACGGCTTTCTTAATGTCACCATCACATTCTTCTAATGCTTTTTTACAGTCACTTAAGCCAAGCCCTGTTCTATCACGTAATTCTCTTATATCATCTGGATTCATCTTCATTTGTTACTACCTCCCTTTCTTCTTCTTTGTAAACTTTACTACGTCTCTTTTTAGTTTGCACAATACCGTCTTCTTTTTCTTGAATAAACTCATCACCCCTTATATCATCAATCTTAACTCCAGATTTTGCTAGACTAGACTCTATTCCAGCTAATATAGAGTCGGTAGCTAATTTACAATAGAGCTCTATTGATTTTCTTGAGTCATCATTTCCAGGTATTAGATAAGTAATACCATCTGGATCAGAATTAGTATCAAGTATTGCAACTATTGGAATTCCTAACTTCTTAGCCTCCTTAACCGCTATATGCTCTTTATTAGTATCAATGATGAATAAGATATCAGGAATTGCTCCCATTTCTCTAATACCGCCAAGCGCCTTATCAAGCTTTTGCTTTTTCTTTTCAATGTTTCCCAATTCTTTCTTTGTTAAAATGCTATCCTCGTCATTTAATATTTTCTCATATTGCATCAAGGTTTTTATCGAAGAAGAAACAGTGCCCCAATTAGTAAGCATACCACCAAGCCAACGATGATTCACATAATATTGACCACAACGAATCGCTTCACTTGCAATAATATCAAAAGCTTGAAACTTTGTACCAACAAATAGAATGCGACCACCTTGAAATGCAACGTCATATAAAGCCTTCATGGCCACCTGTAGCAATGGTAATGTTTTTCGCAAGTCAATTATATGTATACGATTTTCTTGATGTACCCCATATATATATGGAGCCATTTTTGCGTTCCAGCGACTAATTTTGTGACCAAAATGTACACCAGATTCAGCTAAATCACGCACAGTGACTTTAGGCAAATTTGTCATATATCATTCCTCCAAATAGTTTATCTTCCATGGCATAACCCTAATGGGACTACTTGTACAAGCCATGTGTGAAATTAAATTATTTACATAGTAATAGAAAAGACAGCAAAGCGCAAACAAAAAATATTGACAAAGGGCAACATGTTTATTAGCTTTAAAGTTGAAGCCCGAAAACGCTAAAAAGAAATTAGGGGGGTGTAGCTCAGTTGGTTAGAGCGCATGCCTGTCACGCATGAGGTCGTGAGTTCAAGTCTCATCACTCCCGCCATATTAGTTTTAGCATAACTTAGAATTCGCAACCGATATTGAGAAATGCTTCCACCAAACTTGACATGGCATGGTATTGTAATTAATACTTAAATAGGTTTGTTTTTATCATTAACAATTAGGATTAAATATGCTCATTTCTGAAGTTTTTGCAGCAGATGCAACTAGCAATACATCAAGTATCGGCGCATCTTTTGCTAGTTTTACTCCATTGATTTTAATATTTGTGGTATTTTATTTTCTCATTATTCGCCCACAACAAAAAAAACTAAAAGAACATAGAAAGATGATAGATCAAATAAAACGTGGTGATACAGTCATTACTTCTGGTGGAATAATAGGTGAAGTTAATAAAGTTGATGAGGCAAATGCACAATTTATAATAGAAATAGCACCAAAAGTTGAGATAAAAGTTCTAAAGTCCGCTATATCTGAGGTTTTAAGCAAAGAAACTCAAAAAGTAGCAGCTAAACCAATTAAAAAGGTAAAATCGAAAGAATGATAAAAAGAATATAAATCAACCAGTAATAAAGGCAAAAATGCTTAACATGTTTAGAAAAAAGTTTGTTTGGTGATCCATTTGTGTGCGGAATATTTGGTGTAGTAAGTAGCGGTGATTCAGTAATACCAACCTTACTAACTGGGTTACAAAAATTGGAATATAGGGGATATGATTCCTCAGGTATAGCAATCATAAATAACGAAGGTAAGATAGAAGTCAAAAAATCAGAAGGTAAAGTCGAAAGGTTATGTGAAGTTGTTGATGACAGCAAGATGTCTCACAGTACAGTTGGTATAGCACATACTCGCTGGGCTACACATGGAGTTCCAGGCCTTAAAAATGCTCATCCCATTCGTACAAATAATGTTGTTGTTGCTCATAACGGCATAATTGAGAATTACAATCTGCTAAAAAAGGGTCTAGAAGAAAGGGGAATGCCATTCCATACTGACACTGACACAGAGATCATACCAAACATGCTAACCTTATATCTTGATGAAGGATTGTCGCCAGTTGATTCTCTATTTAAGTGTTTAAACAACCTACACGGCTCATTTGCCTTGGTCTTATTATTTGCAGAATATCCAGACGCCTTATTTGTTGCGAAGAGAAATTTGCCTTTAGCAATAGGCTATAACTGTAACACAGTGTTTGCTGCATCTGACTCTAATGCTTTAAGTGCATTTGTGGAAAAAATATCGCATTTGGAAGATGATGACATTGCAGTGATAAAATCTAGTGGAGTTAGTATATACAACAATGGTACACAAGTTAAACGCAGTATAGAAAATAGTAGTCCAAGTGATTTTCTAATTAGCAAAAATGGTTACCCTAGCTTCATGTTAAAAGAGATTTTTGAGCAACCTTGTGCATTAAACAAAACAATAAACCAATTTTACAAGCAATATAAAGAGGTCAACAAAAAATTATTCTCTGAACTGAATCACATTACTATAGTTGGATGCGGGTCATCTTATTTTGCTGGGCTAATAGCAAAGTATTGGCTGGAAAATGTCGCTCAAGTTCGAGTATATCTAGAAATCTCATCAGAATTTAGGTATAGCAACGTCAAGCTGGAAGAAGGCAGCATTGGGTTATTTATCTCTCAATCTGGCGAAACTGCAGATACCATAGAAGCGCTGCGTTATGCGAAATCACAGAAGCAAACAATCATAAGTATAACTAATACATTTAGCAGCAGCATTGAAAAGATCTCAGATATTGTGTTACATACTCTTGCTGGGCCAGAAATTGGTGTTGCTTCAACAAAAACCTTTTCTGCGCAACTTGCAACTTTAGCATGCTTTGCCGTGGAGCTTGGAAAAATAAAAGGTATACTGGGTGGAGAGAGAATAAAACAGCTAAGCAGTGCTATCAATTCTATTCCCGAGTATGTTGAGCACGTTTTGAATGTGATGAAAATACAACATATATCGGGCAGTATATTAGAACACAATAACGTTATTTTAATCGGCAGAGGAAGTTCATACGGAGTTGCAATGGAAGGCGCATTGAAAATAAAAGAGCTTTCATATATCAATACAACTGGTATTGCAGCGGGAGAAATGAAGCATGGTTCTATTGCTTTAATAGACTCTACTGTGCTTGTTATAGCAATTATCCCTTATGATGATTTATTCTTTAAAACGCTATCTAATATACAAGAGATTATTGCAAGAAAAGGCAAAGTAATTGCCTTCAGTGATAAACAAGGAGCGCCATTCCTAAGGGGAGTTTGCGCAGATGTGGTGCAACTTCCAGACACTGATAATTTTATCTCTCCAATCATCTACAGTGTTGCTATGCAATTCCTTGCTTACTTTACTGCAGCAAAAAAAGGGTTAGATGCAGATTGTCCAAGAAATTTAGCTAAGTCTGTCACGGTTGAGTAGTCCATTTAAAGTTAAAGCTAAACTTCTAATAAGGTAACCAGACTGCATTCTGTGATTTTTTTTTAGCAAAGCACGATACACAATCGTCATTCCGCTACTAGTTAGCGGAATCTATGCCGAGATACCGCGGCGGTATGACGGTTCGCGGCGGCATAGCTATCTTCAAAAATATGGTTGAATAATTGTTAATAATAGTGTATAATTATTAATATTTTTAAGCACTTTGGCTATGGCTTTATCTAAGTTTCTCGACCCTAAGCTGGATTTAACCTTTAAAAGAATCTTTGGCACTGAAAAAAATAAGAATATTCTCATACATTTTTTGAATGATATTTTAGGGTTTACCGAGATAAATACTATACAAGAAGTGGAATTCCTCAGTACTATAATGGATCCTGAAATTGCCTCTGATAAGCAAAGTATAGTTGATGTTCTTTGCAGGGATTCTAGTGGGACCAGGTATGTGATTGAAATGCAGCTTACTCGCGATAAAGGCTTCGAAAAACGAGCTCAACTGTATGCTGCTAAGGCTTACTCAAGACAATTAGATAAATCTGGCAACTACATTGATTTAAAGAAAGTCTTCTTTATTGCTATATCAAATTGTAACTTACTTCCTGAAGAAGTTGATTATATATCCAACCACACTATAAGAGATGAGAAAACCAATGAGCATGACTTAAAAGATTTTCAATTTATATTTATTGAACTACCTAAATTTCCTAAGAATAAGAAAGAACAGCTAGAAAGCATAGTGGATCGTTGGTTATTTTTCTTCAAATATGCAGATGAAACTACGGAAGAAGACTTAAGGAAAATAGCAGAAAAAGCACCAATAATAAAGTTAGCCTACGATGAATTAGACAGGTTTAGCTGGAATGAAAAAGATTTAGTAGCTTACGAAGAAAGAATAATGGATCTACGGAAAGAAGAAGCCATTCTTGAATACAGACTTGATCTTGCTACTGAAAAAGGCAAAAAAATTGGTAAAGAGGAAGGCAAAATTGAAGGGAAAATCGAAGTCGCAAAAGCAATGCTGGCTAATAATGTTGATGTTAACACTATTGTCAAGTTTACTGGCCTTTCTATTAGTGAGATTGAAGAATTAAGTGTGAACGGTTACTAATTAAGAACTTTAATTATCAATCATAAATCACTGAATTTCGCTAGTAAATTTGTTGCCATTGTCCATATTGCACAATTGTATATAAGATATAGTATAACAATAGTGTCCGTTCAGCTAATACCAATTCCCACTGCACAATAAACGGATAGATAACAATGGAAAAAAAGCCATACTATTGCCTTTCTTTCTCACTCCACAATTAAATAACTCTACAATATCGCTTATTTGATTCACTAATAATGAGAATTGGTATAACTTTGCTATTTTTCTCTCTAGATTCTTGCAAAGTTCTACAAGATTAACCACATTACCTCACGGTTTCTCTATGATTATTTTTTTAGATTACTTGTTTACCTTATTTGCCGTTCTCCTGAACGAATATACATAAGCTATAAAAACTATCTAATAGCTACCCAAAACCCTTATTTCCCACTCAAGTTCAACATTAAATTTATCCTTTACTGCATCTTTTACTTTGTTGCCAAGGTTTTCCAAGTCAGATGCAGTTGCATTATCGTAATTGAGCAAGAAGTTACAATGTTTCTTAGAGATTCTAGCTCCACCAATATTTAACCCTAGGCAGCCAGATTTATCAATTAACTCCCATGCTCGGTAGTTTTTTGGATTTTTGAATATGCACCCAGCAGTTTTTCCTCTTATTGGCTGGCTTTTATTTTTCCTCTCAATAACTTCCTTTAACCTTTGCAGTATAAGCTCATACTCTGAGTTTATTCCTTTAAACTCAGCTTCAACAAAAATCCAATTTCCTTTTAGGCTATGTCCACGGTAAAAATACCCCATTTCTTCGCTGGAGAACTCATATAGGTTTCCATCCTCTAGATTCACTGCTTTTATGGATTGTACAACACTTGCGATATCACTACCATATGCACCTGCATTCATTTCTATTCCGCCACCAACTGTTCCTGGAATTCCAACTAGAAACTCCAACCCACTAATCTGCTGATTTCCCGCAAAGTGAGCAAGGTTGCTGAGCAGCACAGCTCCCCCAGCTACAATAGAGTTGTTACCCTTACTTTTAATATATGCAAACTCCTTACCTAATTTTACTGTTATTCCTCGAATGCCACTATCTCGCACTATTATGTTGGATGTTGCACCAATAACGCTAACTGGCAGTTCAGTATTTTTAATCAAGTATGTTAAATCTTCAATATCACATGGTTTAAATAATACATCAGCTCGTCCACCAACATTTAACCACGTCGCTTTAGACATTAAGACATCATAACGATAGATTCCACGTACTTTAGGTAAGCTTATAAGCATTTTGATTTCAACTCTAATCCTGCATCCATACCCATTTTCTCCGCATCTTCTATAAATGAAGTGCGCTCAGTGAAGTATATATTTTTTCCACTTGCTAACATACAACGAAGGTGTAGCATATTTTCGCTCACATATTCAGCCAAAGCTGCAAGTGGTGTAAAACATGAACCATTCACTGTCTTCATAAAACTGCGCTCTGATTTCACTCCTATAAAAGACATATTATTATTAATTTTCTCTAAAAGATTGATAATTTTTACATCATTCCTTCTACATTGAATACAAACCGCCCCCTGCCCCACTGCACTTAACATAACTTTTGGTGGCAATACCTCTGTAATCAAGTGATGTTTTTCTAATCTTATGAGTCCTGCTTCAGCTAGAATTATTCCATCAAAACTTTGATTTTGCAATCTGGTTGTTACATTTCCACGTAGCGGTACTATATTTAAATCTGGTCTAACATTTAATAACTGAACTTTTCTTCTTATTGAAGAAGTGGCAATAGTAGCCTGCTGTGGCAAAGACTCAAGGCTATTGTGTTTATGAGAAATAAACGCATCGCATGAACTTAGCCTTTCTAAAACACAAGGAATTGTTAAACCCCCTGAGAAAAACGCAGGCATATCTTTTAGCGAATGAACTGCCATGTCTATATTATTTTCGAGCAATTCAGTCTCAATTTCTTTAATGAATAATCCTTTGCCTCCTATTTCAGCAAGATTTGCGTTTGCATACTTATCTCCAGAAGTTTTTATTTTAACAATTTCAATAGATAAGTTAGGAAAAGAATCCAGCAACTTTTGTTTTGCTTCCAAAGCCTGGGCAACTGCAAGCTTGCTTCCTCTGGTACCTATTTTGACTGGCATGTGTACGACTGTTTGAATACCAAACCTTAACCTAATTAATTATTTAAACACTTTGGTAGCGTGTATCGCATGAACCTCGGTTACCCTCTCTCTGATGTCATTCAAGTACTTTGATCCAGTTTATATGAGCCTTTGCATTTATTGTACTTTAACTTAAAACCAAAAGCAACTTTGACTTTACAAAATAATAGCCTTTTACATGCATAAATAAGCTTACTGGATTCTAGTACTTGCATGACAAGGTATAAACCTTATCGTCATACCGCCGCGAACCGTCATACCGCGATTCATTCGCGGTATCTCAGCCGCTAACAAGAGATCCCGCTAACAAGCAGCGGGATGACGAATTACTTAACCATCATCTACACCGTCATACCGCGATTCATTCGCGGTATCTCAAAGCATAGATCCCGCTAACACGTAGCGGGATGACGATTGTCGTTTAGCTATAAATATTAAGAAATTTACCAAACGAAAAAAAAGGCAAAAGAAGCCCCGTGGTTGGCTAATTACTTACATTATACTTTCAAGTATGGCGTTTTTTTATTCTAAACACTTAATAACCGCGATTCAGCTGCTTTTAAACCGCAACTAATCTAAATTATAAACATTAAGAAATTTACTAAACAGAAAAAAAGGCAAAAGAAACCCTAGGGTAGCTAGTTATTCACTATCCATTTTTTAAGTTGGCGTTTTTTTATGTTTTAAATGCTTTATAAGCATATTTCAGCTTGTGTAGGTAAAAACCCAGAAATTTGATAAAGACATAGAGTGCACATAGTGCAAAAAATTAAACATGAGACGCCAGATACGTGAGTTTTTTTGTCATTTAATCTGTACAGAGAAGATAAATAAATAGCTTCAGTTTCATGATAAGGGGGCTGGCGGAGTTTGTCAAGGAATTTTTATGGCTGCGCTGGAATGACATTTGGGAGTTGTGGTCCACTTCTAAATGATAAGAGCCTCAATGAATTTATTAGTTTATTACATGTCTCTTTTCATGTATAAATCTATAGAAAGTTTTATACGGAAGTTGTTTTATGAGCAAAATTATAGAAATCAGAGCACCAAAAACTCTTGGTGGTGAATCAGTTACAGAAGGTATAGTAAAAATAAAGAAGGGTATTGGAGAAGCAGTAAAAGTAGATGACTTGATCTTTGAAATTGAAACTGACAAAACAGCACTCGAATTAACTGCAGAAGCTTCGGGGCAAATAACTGAATTTCTTGTAAAGGAAGATGATGTAATAAGCCCTGATCAATTGTTAGCAAAGCTTTCCGTGGGAGAAGTAAAAGAGGAAGCGAGAAAAGAAGATAAAAGCGAAAGTGCTGCTAAAAAAGATGCTCCATCAGCTCGTAAAATTATGGAAGAAAATGCAATCAGTGCAGAAAGCGTCAAAGGAACTGGCATGGGAGGCAGAATAACAAAAGCAGATGTGATAGGCCATATGAACAAAGCTGAACAACCTGCAATAAAACAATATGAATTGCCAAAAAGTGTAGTAAGTGGAGAGCAAAGAGAGGAACGAGTAAAAATGAGCAAAATAAGACAAGTAATTGCCGCTCGTTTGAAAGCATCGCAAAATACTGCTGCAATACTGACCACGTTCAATGAAATTGACATGAAGAATGTCATGGATCTAAGAGCAAAATATAAGGACGCCTTTGAAAAAAAATATGGAATAAAACTTGGTTTTATGTCGTTTTTTATAAAGGCAGCGGTGCAAGCATTGAAAGAAATTGCTGAAATTAACGCTGAAATCTCAGGCGATGAAATCATATATAAACATTACTATGACGTAGGTGTTGCTGTTGGCACCGATAAAGGTCTTGTTGTACCAGTTATTCGGGGTGCCGATCAGATGTCATTTGCAGAAATTGAGTTGACTTTAGTTGCTCTTGGCAAAAAAGCACGAGAAGGTAAATTACAAGTATCAGAAATGGAAGGTGCAACATTTACCATTTCAAATGGCGGAGTATATGGTTCGCTCCTTTCTACTCCGATAATAAACCCTCCGCAATCTGGAATACTTGGAATGCATTCAATACAAAACAGGCCAGTTGCCATGGGCAACTCAATTGAGATTAGACCTATGATGTACATTGCCTTCTCTTACGATCACAGAATAGTTGACGGCAAAGGAGCAGTTACTTTCCTCGTTAAAATAAAAAATTATATAGAAGATCCAAATAGATTAGTTTTGGAAGTGTAGCTCAAATGAATTGTTGTTAATCCAGTATTGCTAAAAACCTAAATGTCATCTAGTTCTGCCAGCAGTTTAGCAACTTCCGGATGATCAGGGCCATAATGTTTCTTAAAGATGGATGAAGCCCGTGCAAACAACTCCTTTTGTTTCTTATGGTTACCTAGAGCACCATAAGCGGGGCCTAGAATTTCCCATAGTTCAACAACTTTAGAAGTAATCATGGACATGATGCTTCTCAAGAATAAATGAGGCCTGCTCAAGCAACTCCTTTGCTTTCTGAGGGTTACCTAAATCCCCATAGGTAATACTTAGGTTTGCCAATAGTTTAGCAACTTCAAGATGATCAGGACCGTAATGTTTCTCAAAAATAGGTAAAGCCCGTTCAAACAACTCTTTAGCTTTTTGAGAATCACCTAAGTCTCCATAAGTTCCGCCTAGGTTTTTTAGTATTATAGCAACTGTAAAATGGTTAGGCTCATAATGTTTCTCTTGAATTGCTAAAGCCCGTTTAAGCAACTCTTTTGCTTTCTGAAGATTGCCTAAATCTCCATGAGCGTTACTTAGGTTTGTCAATGTGATAGCAACTTGGAAATGATCGGAGCCATAATGTTTCTCTTGAATTGCTAAAGCCTGTTCAAGTAACTCTTTTGCTTTCTGAGGATCACCTAAAGTCCTATAAGTGGTACCGAAGCTCACTAATGTTCTAGCAACTTCGAAATGATCAGGTCCATAATGTTTTTCTTGAATTGCTAAAGCCCGTTCAAGCAACTCTTTTGCTTTCCGAGAATTACCTAAATTCCCATAGGCATCACCTAGATTGGCCAATGCAATGGCAACCTGAAAATGATCAGAGCCATAGTGTTTCTCAAGAATAGGTAAAGCCTGTTCAAGCAACTCCCTTTGTTTCTGAGGATCACCTGAGGTACCGTAAACAATACCGAGGTTTATCAATGCAATGGCAATTTGAAAATGATCAGAGCCATAATGTTTTTCTTGAATTGCTAAAGCCCGTCCAAGTAACTCTTTTGCTTTCTGAGAATCACCTAAAGCTCTATAAGAGGTACCTAGACCTACTAATGTGCTAGCAACTTGGGAATGATCAGGCTCATAATGTTTCTCTTGAATTGCTAAAGCCCGTTCAAGCAACTCCTTTTTTTCTTCATAGTTACCTAAATTCCCATAAATGATACCGAGGTTTGTCAATATAACAGCAACTTGGGAATGATCAGGCCCATAATGTTCCTCTTGAATTGCTAGAGCCCGTTCAAGTAACTCTTTTGCTTTCTGAGGGTTACCCAGACCCCCATAAGCGTTGCTTAGGTTTGTCAGTATAATAGCAACCTGGAAATGGTCAGAGCCATAATGTTTCTCAAGAATAGGTAAAGCCTGTTTAAGTAACTCCTTTTGTCTCCTATGATTACCCAGATCCCCATAAGCGATACCTAGATTTGCCAGCGCTATAGCAACTTGAAAATTATAAGGCCCATAATATTTCTTAAAGATAGATAAAGCCTGTTCAAGCAGCTCCTTTTGTCTTCTGGGATTACCCAAGTCATGGTATCCATCGTTCATCCATATTAACAAATACACAAGATAATCCTTTTCTATTGTTTGTTTTTCTGAAGGATTTTTTGCTAGCCAATTATCTATATGTGATAAAAACGCTTCTAAGTGCGGCAATAATTGTCGCTTCTTAGCATAATCTTCTAATTTATCACTGTCGTCAGGGAAGCTTTCTTTTAATAATTGAAAAACGGTTTTTATATCTTTTTTAATTTTTCCACTTTCCTTTGACTTTAGCCTAATTACATCTTGTACTAAACAGTGAATAGAAACACTACTACTCTGCTCATTGGACACTAGCATCGAATATCTCAATAATATACCTAATACTTCTTCAAAAGGTTTTTCTTCAGAATTGTTCTCTACAATCTCAGGAAATATTCTTAACAAATCTTTAGGAATATCATTGTCTAAATATGCACAAGCTACTAACAACTTGCTTGCTAGTTTAGACTCATTACGAATTGCGTCCATTGTAATATCCCAAGTAATAAACACAGGCTCATGGTTAGAATCCTTAGGTAGTGTTTTATGAGATAATAAATAAAGCTTCCTTTCTGCATAAATTTCTAAGTAACGTGAGATAGTCATTTTGTTTTCTTTGATGTAAGCGCAAGCCTGAGCTAATGCCAAAGGTAATCTACCTAACTTTTCTGCCAATATACCTATATTTGGCCTATCGCTTTCTGAAACCTGGCCTAGAATTTTCTTAACATATAATTCTGATTCTGGGGGAGTAAAAACGTCTACACCTATACTCCCTTGTGGCCATTCAGTATTACGAGACGTAACTATTATTTTGCCGCCTTTTGTAGGTCTGAGCTTAGAAATGACTTCATAATTTGATACATTATCATAAATCAACAACAAGCCTTCACGTTTAGAATCTTCTAGCCAGTTTTTCACATAATAAGCTCGCTGTGCAATAGAAATGTTGTCTTCATCGTGAATAATATTTAATTTTCTTCCTAAATTAACATATTCACTGAGTAGTTGATCTTCATCTTTTGCATTAAACCAACATATTGCCTTGTATTCTTTCCCATGTTTTTGAATAAAATCTAGCACTGACTGTGTTTTACCTACTCCACCTAACCCGTACAAAGCAGTTAATATAACTGGCTCATTTTTTGTCTTTAGATGATTTACTATTTCTTCATTGAGATATTCTCGTTCAATGAAATTTCCACTAGCTATTTTAGGTGGAATGTTCCACCGTTCAAATAGATCTTCTCTAGGTTTGAGACTATAAAGATGTTCTATAACTTCCCTAAAATAATCGTCTTTTCTTGTTAGATAAGAAACTTTGCTACCCTGTTGTGCCCACCATTTCCCTACCTTATCATATACACGGACAAAAACTGTATCAATATCTTCTTCCCCTGATATTTTGTATATATTCCATATTTCTTTCTTAATAATATCATCTAATTTTGAATGATTAGGTTGATCAACTACAAACCTTATTCTAAGTAAAAAATCTTCTATTTCATCGTCACTACCACAACTGAAGTATTTTTTCAGTTCAGTATGATTTTTTATTTTGTAGCACGTTCCTTTTTGACCTTCATAAATATTTAAAGTGTTATCATTTGTTAACTTTGACTCTTCCAGATACTTCTCTAATGTTTCTACGCTTCCTTGCTTCTCTGTACCTTTTTTTAGGTTCACATTGACATTAGTATGAATGACAAGCGTAATATCACTGTTCTTACACTCAGGGTTTTGCTTAATCTCAGGATGAGATTCAAAATATTTGTTTAACCCGAAATCTTCTTTCTGTTGCTTTCTATCATTTCCATCAATAAACAAATCTTCAAAAGTAATATTCTTCGAAGAGCGATGTGTATTGCAGTGCTTAGCTTGAACCAAGATAATTCTCGATTTGTTCTTCTGATCTTTATACTCAAAAAAAATATCATCAAAGGCTCCAAAACCTTCTATGTTTGATGCTAACCAAAAGTCAATTTTACTACTTAACCCATGAAGTAGATACAGCATTAATAATTTTACTTCATACTTGCGACCATGATCACCTGTTGATGTGCCATCTCTCTTCTTAAATGTACGATTACTAAGTACTTCAGACTGTTTGTTTTCTACATTCATACCCTACTAAACCTACGAATAACTTCTTTCTATAAAAAATTAAAGTCACCAAGTGCCTAAGATAATGCAACAGATTCTTTAACATTGTAATAACAGTGCCGAACAGGGTCAATTTTGTTTGCTGTCTTAAGCATAAAGACTCCCCAAATCTAATATGTAATTGCTGTAGGCTGCATTTAGTAATATAATCTCATATTAAATAAGACTTTACTTAAGTTTATGCTAGATTCTCCGCTAATTTTGACATCCATTCTTATATTTTTCATTTTTACGTTGTCATTCTTTTTTATAAGAAAGATATTTGGGTCAACAAATAAGAAGATAATAAAATCCTTTAGGAAAATTGTTCAGCAAATAAATGCATTAGAAACAGAAATGCAGAGCTTATCTGATGAGGAGCTTGCTGGTAAAACTGAAGAATTCAATCGAGAATTGAAAAATGGGAAAACGTTAAATGATCTTCTCGTACCTGCATTTGCAGTTGTGCGTGAAGCCTCTCGAAGATTTCTTAACATGAGGCACTTTGATGTTCAACTGATTGGTGGAATGGTGCTCCACAATGGCATGATATCAGAAATGAAAACAGGAGAGGGAAAGACACTCGTTGCAACTTTAGCTGCATACCTTAATTCTTTAGAAGGGAAAGGCGTGCACGTCGTAACTGTTAACGATTATCTTGCAAAACGAGACACAGAGTGGATGAGCAAATTATATAATTCTCTTGGGGTTTCTGTTGCGTTTATTACGAATAACTTGACAGACGAAGAGAGGAAAGAGGCTTACAGTGCAGATATCGTGTATTCCACAAATAACGAGCTTGCCTTTGATTACCTGCGAGACAATATGAAATTTTCTCAAGAAGACATGGTTCAGAGAGGCTTTCACTACGGAATAGTTGATGAAGTGGACTCAATACTCATTGATGAAGCTCGCACTCCGCTTATTATTTCTGGCCCGGTTGAGGAAAACAATCAGATATATAAGCATATCAATAAAATAGCAACCAAATTAGTTGACTCCGATTATGAAGTAGATGAAAAAGGTAGAACGGTATTCTTGACTGAAGATGGTATTTCACGAGTGGAGGAACTACTAAGGTCATACAATCTCATTCCTGAAAATTCCTCGCTCTATGATACTGACAGCATGATAATAACTCATTATATAGACCAAGCATTACGTGCACATAAGCTGTTTACTGCTGATAAAGATTATATAGTAAAGGATGGCAAGGTAGTGATTATTGATGAATTTACTGGGCGTATGATGGAGGGCAGGAGATATTCCGATGGTCTTCATCAGGCACTTGAAGCGAAGGAGAATCTTGAAATTCAGCATGAAAACCAAACTTTAGCATCGGTCACATTTCAGAATTACTTTCGTATGTACAATAAACTTTCCGGAATGACTGGAACAGCAGCAACAGAGGCAGAAGAGTTTAGTGATATATACAGATTAAATGTAGTAAAAATTCCAACCAATGTATCTGTAAAAAGAGTTGATATTGATGATGAAATTTATGGCACAGGAAAAGAAAAATTTAATGCTGTGTTAAAGTTCATAGAAGAATGCCATAAACGCCTTCAACCGGTCCTTGTCGGCACGGTAAGCATCGAAAACTCTGAGAAGCTTTCTGCGCTTTTGCAAAGCCATTCTCTTAAGCATTCCGTATTAAACGCTCGTTATCATGAACAAGAGGCGTACATAATAGCACAAGCTGGAGTGCCAGGCAGTGTCACCATAGCAACTAACATGGCAGGACGTGGAACTGATATTCAGCTTGGTGGAAATGCTGAAATGATTGCAAAGGTGGAGCTAAAGAAGATAAAAAATGCTGATGAAAGAGAAAAAAAATACCAAGAAATAGTTGAAAGAGTAAAAAAAGATAAGGAAATTGCTATAAAAGCTGGTGGTTTATGTGTGGTTGGAACCGAAAGACATGAAAGCAGGAGAATAGATGATCAATTACGCGGCCGTTCTGGTCGTCAGGGGAATCCTGGACTTTCTAAGTTCTTTTTATCGCTCGAAGATGACCTAATGAGAATATTTGGCTCTGATAGAATGAGAAGTTTTTTACAAAAAGTAGGGCTAAAGAATAACGAAGCTATTCATCATCCATGGATCAATAAGGCACTCGAGAAAGCACAAAAGAAAGTTGAAGCTAGAAACTATGACGTGCGGAAA
Source organism: Wolbachia endosymbiont of Ceratosolen solmsi (assembly GCF_017869155.1). NCBI lineage: Bacteria > Pseudomonadati > Pseudomonadota > Alphaproteobacteria > Rickettsiales > Anaplasmataceae > Wolbachia > Wolbachia endosymbiont of Ceratosolen solmsi. Next base: position 626,550 of record NZ_CP054598.1, on the reverse strand, counting down.
TCTCTACTTAAGTTTGATGACGTAATCAACAACCAACGTAAAGTTATTTTTAAGCAGAGAAACAATATCTTAGGCAACGAAATTAATGATTTACTTGAAGTATATAGCGAAGTAAATGAGAGCGTAATAGAAGGTATAGTCCAAAGTGGCTATTATGAGGATTATATTGAAGATATAGTCAAAGAATTCCATACAAGGTATGGAATAACGCTTGATAAAGAAGATTTAGCAAAGTTTTTAAACAAACAAGAAGTTTTGGATTATATAAATGATAAGATACAAGAATTTTTTACTGAGAAAGAAAAATATTTCAACAGTCAGCACACTACAGATTTGTGGAATACGATCGTGAAGCAAATGATGATAATGACACTTGATCATTTATGGAGGGAACACCTTTCAGTTCTAGAGAGCCTAAGACAAAGCATAAGCCTACGTGCCATGGGGCAGAAAGATCCACTGAATGAATTTAAACGCGAAGCTTTCTTGATGTTTGAGTCAATGCTTGAAAAATGGAAGGAACTCACCATTCACCGCCTAGCGCACTTTAAGTTGGCAGATAACCAAGAGATAGGCAATAGGTTACATTCTGCTAGAAATAGCAGACTTCCCAAAGTCTCAAGAAACGACAAGTGCCCTTGTAATTCTGGAAAGAAGTACAAACACTGCCACGGCGCGGTTACTGTGGTGAATTAATAATTATGGTTGTACAGTTTGTTTATTTCCATCAACATTACTGCAGCTAACCTCACTTAGCTTACTGTTTAATGAATGCTCTGATGACTTATATGCAACCCCATAGGAAATTCCACCAACGATCAGTGCAGATGCCACAGTAATTACAACTATTGCTAGTGCAGGTAATGCAGTAGCATAAATGAGTGCTAATGGAGCAACAATGGCAGCTAATATACCTACAGTAATTCCTGCTGTTATAGCTTTAGGTCTATGAATAAATGATGGATCTGCACCATAATTTAGCAGAAGTTTCGCTACTTTTGGATGTTGATAATTTAGTCTTGGATGTTCACCATGAGTGTAATAAACAGCATAATATAAAGGAGTTCTTCCGTCTTTATCTTGTGCATTAACGTCTGCTCCCTCTTCTAGCAAAACTTCTACTACTTGTGTGTATCCATTCTCAGCAGCATAATGTAAAGGACTTCTTCCATATCTGTCCACTACATTAACATCTGCCTCTTTTTTTATAAGATGTTTTACTACTTCTATATGACCACTATAAGCAGCATAATGCAAAGGAGTCCCTTTATCTTCATTTTGTGGATTAACGTCTGCTCCTTCTTCTAGCAAAACTTCTACTACTTGTGCATGCCCATGCTGAGCAGAATAATGTAAGGAGGTTTTTTCCCATTCATCTTGTACATTAACATTAGCTCCGTTTTTTGTTAAGTATCTTACTACTTTTTCATAGCCATTTTCAGCTGCTATAAGTAATAAATTGCACTTGAGCACTATAAACGTGTAATTTATATCAAATTCGTTTTTTTCCACTCATCATATATAAGTTGATTTTCCTGCTGCAGCTTATCTTTAATTCTATCAATTAAATTTTCCTTACTCAGATCTGGACTACTGTTGACTTCTTGTAGTATTAACCTTAATGTCATTTCCTTCTCCAAGATATAAAATTTTATTATGGCATATGGAGTGGATTATGTCAATGAAAAACTAAGAAACTGGTTCTTCTTTTTTTCTATAGCTTTAGGTTTACCTACAATTTGAAAAACAACAAATTCGTCATTCCGCTACTCGTTAGCGCCTCGGCGGTATGATGTAGGGAAACCTTTCTTGGGTTAGCTATAAAGTTAAGATTCGACCAGGGCAGCCGCAATAAGGTAGCAAACGCCATCATGTCTTTAGGAGAGTTTGCTAATGAAGGCTCTTAAGTTGACGCCATTGCCTGAACGGATACGCCAATTTTTATGTTCATTTGTAACCGTTTATTATTTTACACCCCAGTCTTTTTCAAATATTGCTAGCCCTTGGTCAGTAAGTGGGTGATTAATTAATTGTCTAAGTACTTTTGCTGGCACAGTAATTGAATCAGCACCAAACCTTGCAGCTTCTATTACATGCGCTGGGCTTCTCACTGATGCAACAAGAACTTTAGTATCAAAACCGTAATTAGAATATATAGTACATATATCTTCTATTAGCGATAAGCCATCATAGCTTATATCATCAAGGCGACCAACAAAGGGGGAAATAAAACAAGCACCGACCTTAGCGGCAAGCAGTGCTTGTCCAGGAGAAAAACATAATGTGATGTTAACAGGTATTTTATGCTCTGTCCATAACTTTTTACAAGAAATTAATCCTTCATGTGTAAGAGGTAATTTGATCACAACATTATCAGCAATTTTTGCTAAATTCAGACCTTCTGTGATCATCTCTTCATGGCTATCTGCAACAACTTCAACACTAACAGGCCCTTTTATAATAGAGCATATTTCACGCACTAAATCCTCGTATTTATCTTTACGCCCGGACTTTGCTATTAAAGAAGGATTAGTTGTTATGCCGTCAATGAACTCCTTTAGTCCTTTAATTTCATTTAAATCAACGCTATCAAGAAAAATTTCCATGTTAATCTCCTATAAAAAAAATACCCTTGCAAAATCTTGTCATCCTACCGCTTGACTTACAACCGTATGAACTTCCTGCGTTGTAAACATCAAACAGCCGATAACACAACTGTACAAATATTGAGACATAAGAGTAATTTGTACCAAGAAAAAAGATGTCATCCCAGTGCCCAGACCCCTTAGACAATGTACCATCTTTTGATTTTGTCCATTCTGGGCGGGGTTTTCAAGTTCTTTGATCTTAAATACTACATCTACTTTATCAAGATCAATGTTGACTTCTTTTACTAATGTCCTAATAAGACTACGTTTGGCTTGCCAATCTAGGTCCGATTTAACACTAGAATAAAAGCCCTTTATGCTATTTGTAATAAGATTCATTTTCTGCCGTATTCCCTTTTACCTTTTTCTTCTCTCCTTTAATCTCTTTTAAACGTTCCTTCATTTTTTTTATTGCCTGCTTAAAGTCTTCCTTACTTATAGTTAGTGCATACTTTGTTGCCGTAAAAACTTCTGGTACCCAAACAATTGTAATAAGTATACACAATCTTTGTCAACTATTTTCGGCACTGGTATATAAATCCAATTCTCTTCATCTGTACTATAAATAGAGTGAGTTCGCCGGCTGTTGCTTTTTTTTGGTTTGACTTCTAGCATTACTGGGCCCGCCTTTGACCTTACCCAGAAAAAGTGGAGAGAAAGAAAGGAGTTTTTTCGGGTAAAATAAAATTTTGGAGGATTAGAAATGGCAAGAGAATATAAGGCAGAATTCAAATTGGAAGCTGTTAAGCTGACAAATGAACAAAGAAAGGTAGGTCAACCAGTTGCAAAAGTAGCAAGAGATCTAGGAATAAGGGATAGTGTATTAGGAAAATGGATGAAGAAATATAACGAAAAAAAGTCAGCGGCAAATGCATTTCCAGATGTAGCACCTTATGACAAAGAGAGATTTGATTTACAGAAAGAGTTAGCAAAAGTAACAAGAGAAAGAGACATTTTAAAAAAAGCCCTGGCCAGTCAAAAAGAGTAAAATATTTTTTCATAAAAGAGCATAGTAAACACTATAAAGTGCAGGAATTATGTAGGGTTTTCTGCTAGTGGCTACTATAAGTGGACTACAAGGAAAATAAGCAGTAGAGAATCAGCAAATAAAGAGTCATTAGCAGATATTCAAAAAATATATCAAGCTTCTAAATGTAGATATGGAGCTCCTAAAATTCATTCTGAATTAAAGGCTTTGGGTAAAAGTTGCAACTTAAAAACAGTGCAAAGTATTATGCAGAAAAATGGTATTCAGGCTATATTGAGAAGAAAATTTAAAATTAAGAAACAACAAACGGACAGTAGCTCCCAATATATTAGACCAAAACTTTATTGTCGATCAACCAAATAAAGTATGGGATTACTTATATAAAAACCAAAGAAGGATGGCTATATTTGGCAACAATAATCGATCTATATTTACGCATGGTAGTTAATGAGCAGTTCAATAAATTGGTTATGGACTCTTTATTAATGGACGTTAACAAGCGTAAACCTGCCAAAAATCTACTATTACATAGTGATAAAGGTTCACAATATACTTCGCAAGGTTATCAATATCTCTTAGCTGTAAAGAATATAGATGAGTCATAAAGGTTGTTGTTACAACAATTCTGTTGTGGAAAGCTTCTTTAGCTCATTGAAAAGAGAAATACTTATTGATACTTCACAACACTCTGCTCAACAAACTAGAACTGCAATATTTGAATACATAGAAATTTTTTATAACAAACAACGTCACTATTAACTATTGCATTCCAGAACAATTTGATGCATCATTCTTTTTGTAAAAAACATTCCAAACTTTCTCTCCACTTTTTCTGGGTAAGGTCATTCAAGTGTATCGCCTAAAACGGACTTCTTGGTTGTCGGCGAAAAACCTGGGTCAAAGCTCGAAAAGGCTAAAAAGCTGGGTATTAAAATTTTAACCGAGGAGGAATTTAATATGAGAGAAAAATAAACGCTATTGAAAGGTATCTTTGATGGCCATTACATTTGCTAAATTCATGACATCCATTTGCTGGCCTTTTAAGATACTTTACAGAATGGTTGATAAAAGAGTACAAAGGAGTCTAGAGTATGAAATGCTATTCTCAGATCATTTATGGAAGACATTTTTTTCATCAACACATTCAAAACTTAAAAAATAAACTAAAAATAAAGAAGTTGAATATTTCTTCAGAATTGTGTATAATTATTAATGCTTTTTAGGTACTCTCGCTATGGCTCTTTCTAAGTTTCTCAATCCAAAATTAGACTTAACCTTCAAAAAGGTCTTTGGTACCGAAAAAAATAAGAACATTCTTATTCACTTCCTCAATGATATCTTAGGATTTACCGGGATAGATACTATACAAGAAGTTGAGTTTCTTAGCACCTACATGGATCCTGAAGTCGCCTCTGATAAACAAAGCATCGTTGAAGTCCTTTGCAAGGATTCTAGTGGGTTCAGATATGTAATCGAGATGCAACTCGCTCGTGATAGGGGCTTTGAGAAACGTGCTCAGCTATATGCTGCTAAAGCTTACTCAAGGCAAGCTGATAAAGGTGACCAGTATCATAACCTTAAGGAAATTATCTTCATTGCTATAGCAGATTGTGTACTGTTTCCTAATAAATCTGAGTACAAATCAAAGCATACTATTCGAGATGAAGACACTAATGAGCATGATCTAAAAGATTTCTATTTTATATTTATTGAGTTGCCTAAATTCGCAAAAAACAAAGTAGAGCAGCTAGAAAGTACAATAGAGCGCTGGTGCTTTTTTTCAAGTACGCAGAAGATACTACAGATGAAGACCTAAAAGATATTGCAGAAAAATCGCCAATAATAAAGCTAGCATACGATGAGTTAGACAAGTTTCGCTGGAATGAGAAAGATCTGATAGCGTACGAAGAAAGGATAATGGATCTGCGGAAAGAAGAAGGCATCCTAGCTCAAAAACTTGATGATGCTAGAGACGAAGGCATCCTTATCGGACATGAAAAAGGCAGAAAAGCAGAGAAAATTGAGGTCGCAAAGAATCTACTAAAAGCAGGTGTTTCTATTGATATTATAGCTCAAACTACTGGTCTTACAGTTAATGAAATTAAAGACTTAAGCTGATTCTATCTTTGGATGTTTAGATGAACATCTTTGTATTAGATGAAAACCCAGAGATTGCGGCAAAAATGTTATGTGATAAGCATATAGTAAAAATGCCATTAGAAACTGCTCAGTTATTAAGTAATGTTTTTTCAATAGCATTAAAAGCGCCAAATCCTTTTGTTAGTGTCATAGATCAGGATATAGAAGTTCCATATAAACTCACTCACAGCAATCATCCTTGTTCTTTGTGGGCTAGGCAATCGAAAGGAAACTTTTGTTGGTTGATAGAGTATGGAAAAGAATTGTGTAAAGAGTATACACAGCGATACAAAAGGAAGCATAAATCAGAGGAAGTAATAAATTGGTGTGATAGTAATAAGGATTTACTCATTTTTCGATCAACTGATATGCAAGCTTTTATACAAGCACTGCCGGATCAGTATAAATGCAGCAGTGCTGTGGAAGCTTATAGGAGATATTATCTCAAGGAAAAGATGAGATTTGCTAAGTGGGAAAATGGCAGAGAAGCACCAGATTGGATAATCTGCTACACAACACCACAGCTAATACAGCTCATAAATAGAGAAGCCATCCAAATCGGACATGAAAAAGGCAGAGCCGAAGGCAGAAAAGCAGAGAAAATCGAAGTTGCAAAGAATTCACTTAAGGCCGGTGTCTCTATAGATGTTATAGCTAAAATGATCGGCCTTTCTATTGATTACATTAAGGACATTCAAGAAGAAAAGTTTTAGCCATAACGTTTTTTTTATTAAGTCCTCTATTCTAGTAATTTTTATGTTGCAATCCATTCTAATGTATGTACAATGCCTTTTTTATATAAATACTTAATAGGAGGGGTTAATGCCAACACAGAAAGAGCTTCGGGCTACGATGTCCAAAAAATTACAGGAAGCTATTAAACATCCAGATCCAGCAGTTGCTGCCGGGAGGAAGTCAGCTATCAAGAGATGGGTGGGAGTCCTTCAAGATAACTTTATGGAGCACATAAAATACTTTAAGGGTGATAAGTTGAAGTTTTTGCACAATGTATTCCAAGATGAAGGTTGCTGGTCAGGTGTAAGGTTGGATAATGCTGCTTTAGGTCAAAGGTTTACTGAAGAAAAAATAGGTGGAATAGATAATCCACTTCGCAAATATGAGATGGCTTGTAGTTACTGTGTGGTAGATAAAATTCATCCACTCTTTCAAAAAGCATTTGAATCCTACAAAAATGGATTTTCTTCTGATGAACTTGATAGTAGAGGTAATCCTATAACTGATGAGTACATACGAAACTCGCTTTTGGGTGGCATTCGAAGGAAAGGTCCTGTATTTGATTTCTGGATCGATAGAGAATCTGGGGAATTAAAGAAGTATGATGCAGTAGAAGGCTTTGACAGTGCTGTAAAACTTAGGTGGAGTGAGGGAGTAGAGTATTTTTATAATCATTTAAAAGAAGAAGATAAAGAGAAGAAGCTTACAGAAGCTATTATTGCTCTTTCTCGTCCTCAATCTGTTGAGAAAGATGCTCCTATTTTAGATTTTTGTGTAAGGAATATAGCTGATAAAGATACTCTTTTACAGAAATTATCGCAGAAAGATAAAGGAATATATTCCATTTTTGCTGAATTAATAGAGTCATGTTTTTTTGATACGGTTCATGATTTGGTACAGTGCTGGTGTTATGAGGAAGCTTCAGCACGAGGTGATCATTCAAAGGAAATACTCTCACAGGATGAGTATGACCTCCTTCTTTACTCACTTTCAAATGTAATGTTGAAAAATCCTGAATCAAATGTTCAAGCTAGATCTCTTATTATGAAGATTTGGAAATGTGACTGCTTTATTGAATACAGAAAGATTTCTGTTAATATTTCTAATTGTATAGTTCCTATACAGGACATGCTTGCAGGGTTAATAATTAACTGGAAACGAGAAGACATTTATAAGTCTGATGAGGAAAAAGAAGTAGAGAAAAAAGAAATATTAGATGTAATATTATTTGCTAAAGATTGCTTTCCTGAAAAGTTTGAGTTCTTTAAGGAAAAGATAATAAAAAACCTTAGATTATGCGGTAGGGAAGGAATGAAGGATTACGTAGATTACGGTTTGTTTGCAGAAGAGTTATTCTCTGAGTTAGAGAAAACAACTCTACCTCTTGGTCCTGTAGGTGATGGTCCTTGGAATAATTTACGGTCACGATCTAAAGCTCATGGTAGTAAGGAAACAACTTTGCCAGTTGATGATGGTCCGCAGTCTGAGCTTGGCACTCCTAGTGTAAGTGGTGTTTCTTCTTATAAGAAAAAAAGCGTCTTTACGCTTAGTGGTAATAAGTAATCTACTTATGAACTCTTGGTGTTTCTGGTCGTAGTAAATAAGGGGTATTTTGTATGAGTAATGGTGATGGACTTATTAGGAGTTTGGTGGATGGAGATCTTGAAGGATTCAGACAAGGATTTGAATCTTTTTTAGATCAATGTCCATCTTTCTTGTATCATGTAAGTGCAGGTCGTTTCCTTCCTGTATTCTTTTTTAGCATGTTTGCTACTGCACATGATGCTGATATCTTGGATGCAAATGAGAGAGTCTATTTTCGTTTTGATAATCATGGTATTGATACAGGTGGTAGGAATAGAAATACAGGAAACTTAAAGGTTGCTGTTTTAACTCGTAGTCGTGACGGACAGCGAGTTGTCAAGTGTTACAGCATTTCTGATCGCCCTAACAGTGATGGGTTAAGGTTTAGTACAAGGGAGAGAAATGCTCTAATACAAAAGATTATACAGCAAAATCCAGATTTAAGGGAAGGAGACCTAGATTTTGAGCAATATAAAGTATGCATGCATGGAAAAGGCAAGAGTCAGGGAGAGGCAATTGCAACAGTATTCGAGGTGATTCGTGAAAAGGATTTTAGGGGTAGAGATAAATTTGCCAAATATTCAGCATCTGAGATTAGTCTTCTTAGACAACTCTTAGGAGATCACAGATTGACAATTCAGGAAATAAAAGGAAGACAACTCAATCAAAATCAGCTCAGACAACTTGATAGATCAGTCAATTTTGCACAGGTAGCACAAGGTCAACAAAGGATTGACAACTTTATGGAAATACTAGCAAATAACCAAAGACAAAATGTAGAACGTAGAATGCACAGGGAAGTTTTGCCATATATAACTGACATCTATGATAATTGCAGACAAGCGCTAGAAAATAATATTGAAAATCGCAATCAAAAATTTGAGAGTCACGGGTTTTTATTAGGTTTTTTAGCAAATTTTAGTCATCGCTACACAATAGGCATCGATCTTGACTTATCTCCTAGAAACTCACATGTTGCATTTCTTATACATCATCAAGCAGAAAGAGAAAATATTCCTATTGTTATTAATCTTGCTATATTTGACACACCGTCAGATGTTGCATTAAACTGTGCCATAGGCTATGCTGGAAGGTTACACAATTCTTCATTTATACCTATCCATACTGAATCAAGAAATACTGTCTGTGTTGGATTAAATTTTAATTTAAATCGAATTCCTTTTAGGGTTGATACAGTAGGGCTTCAACAGGGCAGGTTTCCTTTAGTACAAAGATTGTTTGAGTATATAGAAGATGAAGAGGTTGGAGAGAATATTAGAGATTTCTTGCTTCAACATCTTCCTGGTGAAATACCAAGAAATGCAGAGAATTATAACAGAATATTTGATTGTATAACTGGTTTTGCTTTTGGAAGTAGTGCTTTTGATAGAGAGTATTTAGAGCTGGAAGAAGGAGAAGATCGAGTACGTGTAAGAAAGTATATATTTAGATACGGTGATGGAGATTTAAGAAGACATACTTTAACTATGGTCTCTTATGCTCAGGGTTATAATATAGTTACACTTCATATTAGAGCTTACGATGCGCAACAGCAAGAAGCTATCGATTTACAAGCTCTTAATGTTAATAGAAATAATGTTCATGTATGGGAAGTTTCATGCACACTTAATGACCAATTTGAGCTAGATATTGATCAACCAAATGACCTTGGTTTATATCACGATTACCAAAATAATAATGCAAATAATTTTCTTGATGGTGATCTTGTACAAGTACCTAATGCTGAAAATGTACATGGTATTTCAGAAAGGGTTATGAATGATGGCTGGAAAAATGTAGGTCAGCATAGAGAACTATTTCAAGAGATCTCTGGAGCATTGATGCCACTTAGGGACGCAATAAATGTTAATAGTGAGGATAAGTTTCGTTCTATACTACATGGTACATTTTATGCTAGTGATAATCCTTATAAAGTGCTTGCTATGTATAAAGTTGGTCAAACATATAGTTTGAAAAGTGGTCAGGAAGAAGAAGGAGAAAGGGCAATACTCACAAGAATTACAGAACAGAGATTAGACCTTTTATTATTAAGGCAACCTACAGCAGATACTCATCCAATTGGATATATATTAAGATTTGCTGGTAATGCAGAAGAAATAATACAAAAGGAGAATAACGCAAAAGATCAAATAAAAGAACTTATAAACAAGCAGAGAGGATATGTGCCTATTACTTCTGGAAATGAGGTGGTTTTACTTCCTCTTATATTTAATGCAGGTGCAGAGAGAGTAGAAGGTCTTATATCTATTCCAGAAGGAATAGGAAGAGAAGAGTATGTACATAGACTTGATCGTGGTGGTCGTGACTCAAGACCAGGAGTATTAGTGGGACCTGAAAGTGTTATTGATGAAAATCCACCAGAGGGTCTATTATCAGATCAGACTCGTGAAAATTTCAGGCGCTTTTACACGGAAAGAAAACCAGGACAGAACTCGATTTTTTTGCTTGATATAGATGATAATCTGCACGTTCCATTTAGTTACTTGCAAAGTACTAGAGCACAGGTAATAGAAACATTAAAGTCAAGAATAAGGAGAGGTGATAATTCCATTCCTACAGCACAAGAGATAAGAAGACAAATAAGAGATATTCTTAGAAATCAAGGGATAGAAGTAAATGATCTACTTACGCTAGAATTTGCGACGAGAAATGGACATTATGATTACTGGCTTCAACAAATTGATATAGCTCACGCTGGAAGATTGCGATATCAGCTTCGTACTGAAGGTAATCACACTTTTGAAGTAGCTAATTTGGCAAGGAATGACGGTAACGAGCACATTGTTAGAGTATTAAATCAATTTAGGGAAAATGAAAAACAACAGCGTTTAACTTTAATCATTACTTTAAATAATACTCATTGGGTTACACTAGTGATTGAACGTCAAAATGGGAACTATGTTTGGTACTATGCTGATTCAACTGCTACTGCTGTTCCAGGTGGTATTACTGATATCATTCAAAATAACTTAGGAAATAATATCAGGATTAATAATGTTTCTGTTAGTCAGCAAACAGATGGTTGGAATTGTGGTTTATGGGCATTAGAAAATGCTAGTGATATTAATCGAGTTCTAAACGAAAATCCTGTTGGGCAAGTGCAGAATATCATAAATATAATACGCGATTTTCTTGGAAGAGGCCACCCAAACAGAGATAGAAATTACTTTCAGAACATAAGAGTGGGCATTTCACAATTATTCAGGAATGATCCGGGATTTCAAAGTGTGCAATTGCAAGCATACATTCAAAATAGAGAACAAATTGATCCATTACTACGTACTTATCTAGAATTAGGATATCACAGAGTGGGAGGAGGGTGTGGACCAGTAGAAGCACCTATATCGCTTAGTGTTAGTGATTCCAGTAATTTTGGTGGCCTGCCACAGTCGAGTTTAGAAGGTCCTGAAGCTAGTCGTGTTTCTGACCTTAGCAAAGGTAAAGGCGGTAGGTAGAGGTAATCGGTAGATGAAAGGAGTGTAACAAAAACCTTATGCATCAAGTAAAGATTGTGAGCAAATTTAAAGAAGTTAAGGTGGGTAACCTGTTTTTTTCTACTTGCAGCAATGTTTCAAAAAGTATATGTGTCGAGTTGGGTAAAGTTGAAGGAGGTTCTTATAATTTGGTAGTGTATAACATTAATAAATTTAAACGATGCAACCATTTCCAGCAACCAAAACCAGCCAGCGTGAGAACAATTTTTTTTTGGAATGGGTAGGTTTTGCAGCACACTACCCCTAGATTTTTCACTTTTTCATATAGCTTGAACAAACTTTTTCTAACTCATTCATGTATATTTAATAATTGAAACGACGTCTATGAGTCAGATACCGCCCATACCACTACACTTTGGGGATGCACATCAAGCCGATAGTAGTTGCATATTCCATACACAAGGAGCTAAACTTCAACAAGCCTAAGTTCTGCAGATGTATGTTTCTTCACATTCGATTCTCTCTATTTTAGCACTGGGCTTTAATATCATATATGTAGTCCCACCAACCGCTAACGCAAGTGTTGTGGCTGCAGCAACCGCCCCTACTATAGGCAGAAATCCAATTGTAAATACTGTTGCAAAAATGGTTGTCGCAGCTATACCTAATACTGCTGTTGATCCGCCACTAACAAGACCCCACTTGGTTGCATTATATTCTTGTTGTTTTATTTCTGCTTCCCCGAAAAGCTGTATTAAACTTTCATCTGTGGCTAACTCTCTTGGAGTTTTACCATTAGTGTCTTTTAACAAAGGATTTTCCCACTTTTTCAGTAAAGACTCTGCTACTTCTGTGCAGTCATAAATAGCAGCTAAATGTAAAGGAGTACGACCTTTTAGTAACGTATGTGCTCTATCTTCTACTACACACCTCACTAGATGCTCTACAACTTCTTTCATACTTGGTTCTTTTCCTATTAAATACTTAACTACCTTTGTGCAATTATTATAGAAAGCACTATGTAAAGGAGTATTTCCGTCTTTATTCACTACATTAAGATCTGATCCTTTTTTCACTAGAAGTTCTATTATGTCTATATGGCCATTTGCAGCAGCTAAGTGCAAGGAAGTATTTCCGTCTTTATTCACTACATTAAGGTCTGATCCTTCTTTCACTAGAAGTTCTACTATGTCTATATAGCCATTGGATGCGGATAAGTGCAAAGAAGTATTTCCGTTTTGATCTTTTATATCAACACCTGCTCCTCCTTCTAACAGTAATTTTGTAACATTTATATCCCCAAAATTTGCAGCAAAATGTAATAATGTATATTCTTTTGTATGGTTAGAATCATCTTGTACTTTGAAAATGTAATTTATATCAAACCCATGTTTTTTCCACTGATTACATTCATGCATTATATGTTTTATACTACAACGCTCCTGCTCTAACTCTCTGAGCTCATTCTCATATTTCTTGAATTCCATATTAAATTTTGCTTCGCTATCTTTCAAACTATTATTATACCTTTCATATTCCCAATCATAATCAGGTATAGCATGTCTAGAATCATAATTGGATTTACTACTATTGGCATTGTTATGCAGCTCCTGTAACAATTTACTATTGTACTGGTAGTTTAACGACTGTATCTTTCTGCCATAGTTTTCACTCAATAACTGTGTCTCTCTGTTATAGTTTTCATCCAATAGCTGCATTTTGTGGTGAATAGATTCACTAGATTCATTAATTTCGCTTGACCTTCTTGAATTATATTCTTGTAATTCATTTGCTATTCTTGTAGTTGTGTTATTGCTGTATATACTTGGATTTTCCTCTATCCCCTGCAATATTATTTCAAATTCATTCTTCATAAAGTCTATCATACCTATACCTCAAAATTAAAAACACATGCCTAAATTGTACACGTATTTAATAAAAAAGCAAGTTTTTGCTTGTCAGTTCTAATTTCTTATATTCTTTTCTTCTGTCTTTTTCTTAATTATATGTATGTCTTTATGTAGATATTAAAACAATATTTCTACTATTCCACAAACCAATAAATGCAACAGAGAAGAAGTTGCTTTGGAATCGGAAGGTCCGCTGCGGAGGCTTAAGACCTGCTGCAAAAGGAAAGCCCAGTTTTTGTGGTAATTATGATCTTTAAAAAAACCACGTTTAAAAATACTTCATACAAGCGAGGAACACCTCTTCTTGTTTTCGCAGCAGGTCTCCATGTATCCTTCTTTAATTAAGAGAATGACTAGCTCCTTGAGTTTGTTCAGTGCTTGGGCACTCAAGGTTACTATTTATATCTTTATTTTTAACCATCTCTGCAAATGTCTTGACTTTCAGTGTAGGAACATGTCTTGTTGTAACATCTTCGAAGTCTACAAAGTAAATTAGTATATTATTTCGTACTCCTGTTCTTTATACCAGTAAATGTCATTGCTTGAAAATTACTTCCATAATGCGTCGATAAAGCATCAATCAATGGTTTATGATTATGTAGAAATATTCTTTTTTCTATTTCTGGCATTATCTGAGCTTTAAGTTGTATATTCTCTGGACTGACATATAAGCCAGTAGCTTCCAGTTTTGCTATGTGATTTACTATTAACTCAGCATTGTCTATTTTATTCGAGATAATAACGCAATTTAAAGGAGTATTGCCATCACCATCTATCACATCAATATTCGCTCCTTTTTCAAGTAAAGACTCTATCACACCTTTTTGGCTATGTTCAGCAGCCCAACTTAAAGGAGTATTGCCATTATCATCTATCGCATCAATATGCGCGCCCCCTCTCCGATTAAAAGCTCTACCACTTCTCTTTTGCCACTTAAAGTAGCAGCATGTAAAGGAGTATTTTTACTCTCATTCACCGCATTAATATTCGCCCCTTTTTCGATTAAGAACTCTACTACTTCTCTTTTGCCACTTAAAGCAGCAGCATGTAAAGGAGTATTTTTAACCTTATTCACCGCATCAACATTCGCCCTTTTTTCGATTAAAAGCTCTACCATCTCTCTTTTGCCACTTAAAGCAGCAGAAAATAAAGGAGTATTGCCATTATCATCCACCGCATCAACATTCGCCCCTTCTTTGATTAAAAGCTCTACCATCTCTCTGCCACTTAAAACAGCATAATGTAAAGGAGTGAGTCTAAGTTGCTGAATATTCGCTGCCTCTACTACCCCTCTTTCCCTTGTATTACTTAAAGCAGAAAGACGTGAAAAAGCTTTTTCACCCTCATCTACCGCATTAACCTCTGCTCCAGCTACTATTAACTCCTCAATTTGCCCTATATTACCCTGTACAACAGCATTAAAAAGTTGTTCATTTAACTCTCTTTGTTGTATTTCGTTCATAAATTACCTCTAATTTGTTAGTATGCTAGATGATAATGCAGTATAAATATTTGATATTTATTAATATTACTACACTTACATTATATATAAAATTTTTAATTCAATTCATCATCACCTGCAACATCAGCAAGCCAAACGCCTCCCTTTTTTCGTTGAGCGTCATAAAGCTTTTTCTATATACTTCCACAATCTTTGCCTCTTTTCCATGAGAGTTTCTATTGCATCTTTGTCATAAGATGAGCACAAACCTTTTTTGCTATAAATTTACCTTAGTTTTCCTTTTTATCCTCAAATGAATTGGTATTAATTTAGTAAAATATATTACTAATAACCTAACCGATACAACCACTTTCAGCAACTTAAAATAACAAGCGTGAGAACAAGTTTTTTGGGATCAGTTGGTCTACCGCTAGATCTGTGCGAACTTTTCTATATAGTAACTTTACTACACCACAAAATCAGCTATATTAGCCTATTTTTACTAAATTTATATACGAACTAATACACCTAACTTTGTTACAACAATTTTGTGTTTTTATTTTCACAACGCCGCTTTTATTTAAATTGTTCTCACAAATATACGTACTATTTTTATGTTTTTGAAGAAAGTAAACAAATAAATGTTCGTTGATGCTAGAAAGTGAGTGATTTTTTAAACTAGAACAGAATTTATGTTGACAAAAGCTAAGTTTAGGATACCATTAACATAAAAAGGAAATATCATTAGGGGGGTATGCCGGTTAGTGAGGAGATAAATTTTGAAAATTTTAAACACTCTTTTAAAGTTGACGTTAACTACTATAAAATATTGAAAGTAGGTGTAGATGCTAAGCAAGATGACATAAAAAAAGCATATAGAAAATTAGCACTAGAATATTACCCAGATAGAAATTGTGACAATGAAGAAGCAAAGAAAAAATTTCAACAACTCATGAAAGCACATGAAGTACTAGTAGATCCAGAACAAAGAAAGAAGTATGACGAAGGTAGAAAATCGCGTATACATAATGAGCATAGTGAAACACCAAGAGCAGGAAACAAAAAAGATATTGCAAGTCGTTTATTTAAGGCATTTCTTTACAGAAATTTACAAGAAGCAGAAGAGCTAATAAAGAAAGTAAAGAACCTTCATATAACTTACCCGGACGATTCTAAACATGTGTTATACAATCTTATCGTTAACGCTTGCATGTTCAAAGATTGGTTCAAGTTCTTCGAAGATATTTTATCAAAGCGAGATGGCAAAATTGACCTTAACATTGATATATGTCCAGAGGGCACAGCTTTAAGCGTTGCATGTATGTTCAGCAATATAGATGTTGCAAAATTATTGTTGAGGTATGGAGCTGATGTTAATAAAGTTAGTCAATCAAAAGATAGAACACCAATTTATCACGCTCTAAAATGCAATAAACATGGCTTAGCATCTTTACTTTTTCAATGTGGAGCAAGAATTAATGTCACTTCTGAATTAGAACAAGCAATTATCACTAATAGCTATAGCATACTAGGTAAATATACAAAGGAGACAATGCAGGTTCTGTTGCAACATACTTCTCTTAAACAAAATACTGAAATACTAGAGCGCTTTTCAAATAATAAAACCTTAGGGGATAAAGATATTGAAATTGTGAATTTGCTTTTAAGTAGAGGGGCTGAGCCTTATTTTGGAAACCCATCTGCAATGAAACTTGCCACTGATAAAGGCAATACTCAGCTTATAACTTTATTTCGTAAGGATTTAAATTGTAGATTAGTTAAAGCTTTTCTAGGTGAAGATTTAGAAACGGTGAGCAATCTAATACTAGAAGTGGAGAACCTTGAAAAGTTCCTAATGCGACGTGTCAAGATTTCCAAAGCTGAAAAAGTATGCTTGTTACACTGTTTCATTGCAAACACCAAATGTCCACGTTGGCTTGCATTGTTTGAACAAGCTCTTCATCATTTTCAGCAAAGTACTGAAATTAGTTTTGATGATACTATTGCTTCTGAAGCTTTAAGTTATGCATGCAGATTTAATCAGGTACATGTTGTAGAATTACTATTTAGGTATGTTGATAAAATTGATATTGATAAAGCAAATAAAGATGGGTCTACTCCTTTAGTTTTAGCTGCTTACAATGGCTATGAAGAGATAGTAAGATTTTTAATAGGCAAAAAAGCTGATGTTAATAAAGCACATAAAAATGGAATTACTCCCTTAATTGGGGCTGCTTACAAGAACTATACAGAGGTAGCAAAGGCTCTAATAGAAGCAGGGGCTGATGTTAATAAAGTTATCGAATCAAATAATGGATCACCAATTTATTACGCTCTAGAACACAATAATCATAACTTAGCATCTTTCCTTTTTCAACGTGGAGCAAAAATTGATGTCACTCCTGAATTAGAACAAGCAATTATTGCTAATAGCTACAGCGAAAAAAGTCAATATACAAGAAAAACAATGGAAGTTCTATTGCGACATACTTCTCCTGAGCAAAATACTGAGATGCTAAAGCGTTTTTCAAACAATGTGACCTTAAGAAATGAAGATATTGAAATTGTAAAATTGCTTTTAAATAAAGGAGCTGACCCCTATCTTGGAAACCTAAATGCAGTAGCGCTTGCAACTGAGCAAGGTAATACTCAGCTTATAGATCTATTTAGTCAATCACAAAAAAAAAGAGTCTGTTCCACTTAGTAGTGAACAAAATTTTGAAGAGAGTGATGATGAATTCTATGATGCAGAAGAAAGTATACTGAAAGGTGCTAGTGAAGATGAGTCTGAAGTCAATACACAACAAGCAACAGTTGAGGAAAGTAATAACGGTCAATCAGGCGATCAAAAAAGTCCAGAACCTGAAAGTACTGGCAGCCAACAGATAGAAAAAAATGTTCTTTCATCAACAAAAGAAAGTAATACAATAAATAATGTAGGGACTTCAATGGAGGAACCTGTAAGCAATGATTTCAGTGAGGGTAAAATGCCTACAAACACACAGCAGGTCGGAAGCTCATTAGGACAAGAGGAACCTGAGAATATGAGAAATCAGCTTGAAAAGCTACAAAAAGAATTGAATGAAAAAACTCAGGCACTTGAAAGCACGAAAACTCAGCTTGCAGAGAAAGAGGAAAAGCTGAAGGGTGCACAAGTTCAATTAGAAACAAAGGAAGCAGAACTACAAAATGAACTCACAGAGAAAGATGTGCAGCTAAAGAATGCACAAGCTCAATTAGAGCAAGAGAAAACAAAACTGCAAGATGCACTCAAGAAGAAAGAAGAAGAGCTGGAAAGCAAAATTGGAAAAGTAACCAAGCTTAATGGTACTATAGAGAAGTTAGAAGCTCAGCTCAAAGAGCAGAAGGGAGAGCTGGATAGTACAAGGCAAGACTTGGATAGCAAAACTAGCGAAGTAACTAAGCTTATAACAAAGATTGAGGAACTTGAGAGAACAAAAGTTCAACTCGCAGAGAAAGAGAAAGCGTTGGGTATCGTACAGAAAAGCTTGGCTGACGAAGATGTTAAAGTAACTCAACTTACTAGTGAAACAAACAAACTTAACGCTACTATAGGGACACTAAACACCCAACTTACAAAGCAGAAGGAAGCACTAGGTAGTGCAAATCAAGAAGTAACTCGACTTAAAAATACTATAGAAGAACTTGAAGGCATAAAAAATCAACTCACAGAAAAAGAGCAAGAGCTGAATAGTACAAAGCAAGACTTGGTTAAAAAAGCTAGTGAAGTAACTCAACTTTCATCAGAAAATATCCAACTTCAAACTCAAAATCTGAATGCTAAAAACAAAAAACTCTTAGCAGTAAGCGCTCAGAGTAGAAAGCAAGTAACCTATGCCTCTGTTTCTTTTGTATTATCTGGGGCATTTGCTGTTGGTGCAAGTTTAACAATACCTTATTTAGCGATATGTATTACATTTGCTGTAGCTGCATCGATTTTTCTTGCAGTAGGATGTTACTGTTCGTATAAGGCAAATACAGCGCTTAGTAATGTTGAAGTTAAAAATGGTATTGATTCTGCGGCTGTGGAAGTTTTAAATAGCCCAAGTTGAGAAAGGATAGCAGGAATAGAATAATTGTTTAGGTATTAAGTTAATAATTTAGAGATTCTTCTAAATAAGTTATCTTATTTAAAAACTTTCTTGACATTTATGGTTTTTTGGACATGGCCTTTTATGTTGGATTCAAATGAGGATGAGCAGTAATCGATTGTTCCTCTACTTTCTCAAGCTTTGTATTCGGCTTTAGCACACTATACAACGCATAACTCACACAAGCTAATCCAACTATTCCCCCAATCACCGCTATGGCGTACATTTTCAATAAATAAGCTATGATACTACTGACTAGTAATGCCGCACCAACAACACCAGCCAGGATTGCTTGCCTTTGTTGCATTGATGGTTTTTCTTTTTTGTCTGCAGTATTTTCTTTGCTAGACCCATTATCAAAACATGCAGCAGAAGAAAGGCTGTTGGAAGCATTTTGCTCTTGTATGTCAGTTTCTGTTACAGCAGTTTCATTTTTTTCGCATATTCCAGTATTATCAAGCTTTTCTATTGAAGTAGCGATGTGCTCTATAGCTATTGTATTACTTTCATTACTATTTTCGCATGGTTTATGTTCTATAAATTCTTCAAGACTACTTTTATTACTATTTTCATATGCGTCAGCCGGTGTCTCGATATTACCGATTATAGAAGCAGTATCCTGGATCAGACTCACACTTTCAGTTTTGCCTGTTACAACCTGCTGCTTTATGGTTACTTCCTTATTAAGAACTTCTTCTGAAAGTTTTTTGCCTTCTTCTAAAATATCTTTGTCTGCACTGCTAGAAACGTTTGCTTTTGCGGCAGTGCTATTTTTGAATTTTTTAGCAATACTTTTCCATATTTTTTTCGGTGTTTTCATAGTTTTTTCCTCTTGTTGCTTTTATAAACGTTACGACACTAATCCATAAAATTTTTCCATCTGCTCACTCCACAGCGTCGGTATTTCCCTTAAATCAACTAACCGCAAATTACTTGGTTGTCTCCCATTTACTATGTCTTCTTTGATCTTTGGAGCTAAATAATTTAACCTTAAAATTTGTTGTATGCGCCTTGTACCTATATTAATTTTAACGCTCAGCTCCTTCAGACTTGCATATTTTCTTTCCTCTAGTTGACGTTTCCACAGATGGGCTCTTACCACTGCTTTCAGTAGCGCATTGTTTGTTTTCCCTTCTGGTTCTACTACTGTGCATTTGTTTCCTTTCTTCTTTAAATTCATTGCTATAAATGTCTTCTCTGACTCAGAATGCACCTCTATTCCATCTTCTTTTACCATTACTCCCTTTACTAATTTCTTCACCACTTCTTTCTGTTTTCCAAAACTTAAATTTTCCCATTTTTCTTCCCCTCTTTCCCAATTTTCATATAAGCGTTCAGCTCTCTTCATCACTTCTTTCTCTACTTCTCCGGCTATTACATTTCGGTTTCCTGATTCACAATCCTTTCCCCTCAAATGATTATTGCACACGTAATATCGGTACCTTTTATTTTCTTTTTTTGAGTATGTCAGCGTCATGTTTACATCACAGCTCTTGCACTTTATTATTCCCTTTAGTAGCGCCTCTTCATATTTTGCTTTTCTATACGGCTGATCCTTTATTAATTCCTGTGCCTTCTTCCATTTTTCTTCTTCTATTATCGCTTCATGCTTTCCTTTATATTGTTTCTCGTAATGTCTTGTTTTTCCCATATATATAGGGTTTGTTATTATTCTCCTTACCGTTGCTTTCTTAAATATCTCTCCTCCATATACTTTTCCCGATTTTGCTTCAAACTTCTTCGTTCGATATCCTTCTCTGTTTAACTCTCTTGCCAATTCTGCCATTGATTTCAGCTCCATATACCTTTCAAATATGTGCTTTATTACCTTTGCTTCTTTCTCATTTATTATTAATTCCTTATCTTTTACATCATAGCCGAGTGGTGGATTTCCTCCCATCCATAATCCTTCCTCTTTCGATGTTGCTATTTTATTTTTTACTCTCTCTACTATCATTTCTCTTTCTAGTTGTGCTGCTCCTGATAACACTGTTTGCACAAATTTTCCCATTGGTGTGTTGTTATCAAATATTTGCGTCACTGCTACAAAACTTATCCGGTGCCTTCTAAAAAATGACGTTACTTCTATGCAATCCTTCGTTTCCCTTGATAACCTGTCCAACGTGTATACTACCACGCAGTCTACCTCTCCGGCTTTTACATCTTCAAATAATTCCTTTATCGCTGGTCTATTTAAATTACTTCCTGAATAGCCTCCATCATCATACCTTTTGGCTAATGCTACCCACCCTTCTCGGCTTTTTATATATTTTTCACATGCTACTCGCTGTGCATCAAGACTATTAAACTTCTGCTCTAGCCCGTCTTCATTTGATTTTCTCGTATATATCGCACACCTTACCTCTTTTAGCATTTTCTCCCCCTCAACTTACCTTTTTATCACGCATCCCAAATAATAAAGGACCGTTGTAGCTCATTCCCATTATTTTTCCGGCTACCGCTGATAATGACGTATAAAACTCTTCTCGGTAGATCAAACCTGTATTTGTTACCATTACAACGTGGACTTCTTCTCCTCTCTCTAATATTAACTCTGTTCCCTCTACTGGCAGTTTGTCACTACTTATTCTTTTTCCCTTCTCTAGTCGATCTGCTAGATATTCTAGTCTTTTTGCCCCTTTTCTTGATATTTCTCCATACGCTTTCTCCTGTAACCTATATGCTAACCTCGGTATCAGGTATTTCTTTGAGTGTCTAGGTGCTTCTTCCTCAAATACCTTCTTCCATATTTTTTTCAGTTCTGCTAGTGGTTTTTTCTCTAAGCATTTTACCTCTTTTTCTACTTTTTTTTCCATATGATCACCTTTTCAAACACAGCCCTTCTGAATTTTTAAACGCTATAGCACTTTCTCATCCACAGTTTCTAGCTCTTCCTTTGCCGCTATCACACCTGCTGTCGTACTTTCCGATACAACCCTTATTCTTTCTATAAACTCTCTCTGTTTATTTGCCATTTTTACGTTCTCTAACACTTCTTTTATCTCTTTATTATTTCTCGCATAATCCATTGGGGTTTTGCCATATTTATCCTTTTGCTCTACATTTGCTCCCGCTTTTACTAGTTCTTCTACTATTTTTACCTCACTGACCATGCATGCCAGGTGTAACGCGGCAAATTTGCTACTACGTTCCACTACGTTTACCTCTACTCCCGCCTTTATCAGCTCTTTTATATTTTCTAGACGTTGCCCCATCACTGCTAGGTGTAGTGGTCTATATTTCCCGGCATCTGCTGCATCTAAATCTGCTCCTTTTTCGATTAATAACATCACTTTTTTTGGATCTAGCATCCCTACTGCATAATGTAATATCGTCCTTCCTTTTGTGTCTTTTTTATTAATATTTTCTATTGGGTTATCTAATACTTCTTTCCACGACTTATTAAATTCTTCTCTTTCTTTCTTACTAAATTTTACCATAAGTTCCTCAGCTATTAATACAATATAAAGTGGCTCCAATTTGGCTCACTTTAGCGCTTAGCAAATCTTGTTTGTTTACTAGCTACTTTTTCACTTAGGGCTGTTTTGGCATAAAAAGCAAGTTTTTTACAAAATATACACATTTTTTCCGCATATTATATTAAGATATAAATCTATATACTTAATCTATTAAATCTACCTCCTGCTGTTGTCAGCTTTTCTCTATCATTTAGCTTCTTTCCACCATTTACCACCTGCTTTTCCGATACCTTACTTATTTTTTCCATTAACTCCCTCTATTTATTCACTATTTTTCCTCCATTTTTCTTTAACACCTCGCTTATCTATTCATCACTTGCGTAATACATTGGGCTAAATCCTGATATACTTACCCGGTTTATTTCTGCCCCTGCTTTTATTAACTCTTCTACTATCTTTTTTCCACCTACCATACACGCTAGATGTAGTGCCGTATTTCCATCTTCTTCAGTTGCGTTTATATCTGCTCTGGCTTCTATTAATTCTTTTACGTTTTCCAGACGCATTCCAAGCGCTGCTAAGTGCAGTGGTGTATAACCTTCGTTATCTCTTGCATCTACATCTGCTCCTTCCCATATCAGCCAGTTTACTTTTTTTCTCGTCGACATTTTTGCTGCTCGGTGCAACATTGTTTCACCGTTTTCATTTTTTCTATTTATATGCTTTTTAGACAATTTGCCTGCAAGCAACTCTTGAAATAATTCATTAAAATCATCCCTTTCTTCTTGACTAATCCACATGATGTACCTCACTATAAAACTTCCTAACTTCTAGCGTTTGGTAAATCTTTTTTGTTTACCTACACCTACCTAATTTATAGCTGTTTTGGCATGGAAAAGCAACTTCTTTTTTTTCAAAAAACACACATTTTTACCGAATGTTAATGTAGTGTATGAAGATATAAGTATATATATTTAACTCATTAAACATATGACCTGTTTTTCTTCCCAACTTCTGTTCAAATGTCGATGTTCGTGCCACGTTAGTACACCTGGGTAAAACACTAAAATGTAATTTTCCGGTTCATGTATTGAATCCTTTTGCTCTGAATTTAAATCGCTTTCAAAATGAACATTGTGTTCTGCTAAACCAAATCTTATAACTTTTTGGTTGGTAAAATCTTCTACCTTGTAGTGGTGAGTAACGCTAAACCTTTCTAAAATTGGCTTGTATTTTAAATTCCACAGTTGTTCAGATAGTTTGCTACTTCCCAATAAAAATTTATCCCCTTCCTCTTCTATACCAGTAACCGGAAAACATGCGTTTATTTCTCCTAAGTTCCAGCTATCTGATAATACTATCTGCGCTTTAGCAAACTTAATTGCCGGTAGTAAGCTCTGTGGTAGCGGATATAGCGCTTTGAAGTTATACCACACATGATTTCTTTCATAAATACCGTTATAGTTCTTAGTATGAGGCTCGGTTTCTCCAAGGATTGCTACATCCAAGCGATATATGTCATTGCTTAAAGCTCGTTCATAATGATCGCGTAGATAGTTTTCTATAATCCTAATAACTGGACCACTAGACCTGAAAAAATTTACTCTTCCAAATGATAATACTGGTCCATCTTTTTCTATTTTTACCCCTGAATAATCCGATAACAAACTGCCAAAAAAGCTTTCATCTAAAATAAATCTTCCAATATTATAGTGGTCATTGAAAAGCCTCATTAGCCTCGATCTTGCTGGCAATGATAGTTTTGCTAGTTCTACTACTGCATCTACGAACGGTACATCTCTTATCCCTACCTGCAACTCAAAAAAGTGTTTACCGGGTGGCTCTTCAATGATCGTAATATCTTCTATATTTGCCCATTTTAATGCTATTTTAAGTGATTCTGGTGTGCCACGCAGTCTTTGAAATTTTATCCCTTCTTTTATCGCTTTTCTTTTGTCTGTTACCCAATGCAGGATTTCTCCCAGCCCGTACTCTTCAATTATCCATGGTAATACTTTTTCCCCTGGGCTAAATTTAAACCCTCTGATACAACCAGGATCTACTTTGTAATCTACTGCATCAACCAGCGCTTTTTCTTGTTTTGTTGCATTTGGTGGTAATAGCATTAATTCAACTCAACATTTAAACTTCTTAAGGCAGCACACTCATTCCCCAATACCACAACATCCTCTCTTGGCTCTATTAATTCTACGTTTTCTACTCCTTCTACGAACAAATTCGCTATAATCCATGATCTTGTCACCTTCCATCCCAATCTTTTCGTTGTTTCAAATTTTTCTATAAATTTCTTCTTCACCGTTTCAATAATATCTGGTCTTTTAATACTAATTCTGCTGTGGATATTTATTTCAATAATATTGCAACCAACTACTGTTATCGTATCTGTTAATACCCTTATATCATCCCTGGTGACTTGCTTTCCTACAATATCAAGTAGTTCTTCAGACGCTATGCCATTTGTGGATAACTCCGTGGATAAAATCGAGATCTCTACACTTCCTGGCACTTTTGATTCAACTAGCGCATCCTTTACTCTTCTATCTGCTGAGAGTGCTTGAAACCTATAATTTCCTCCAGTGCTCCAGCCAACTATTCTTGCCTTGATTCTTTTTCTAAATCGTTCGTCATCTTCTTCTTTTTCTCTCTCAACTCCGTAAAACTCAGCTAAACGATCTAAGTCTTCTCCTCCTGCGAACTTAAGTAAATTACTTTTTACCGCTTCGTTTATTCTTTCTCTCAGCAAAAGTTCTCGCCATGCTGCTACTTCTAAAACCTTTATTGCTGGATCATTTTCTACCAATGCTGTGAAACTTGATTCACGACGCACTAATTCTTCCTTCATCCGAGACAAAATTTCTTCAAAGTTCAGTGGCTCAATAATGTTAGGCTGCTCCATCTCTATACCACAATCCCACCAAAATGAATATTTTTTCCATTTGGTAGATAAATACCATCTAATGAAATATTGACCTTTCCTTCTTTCACTTCTGTAATTTTTACTTTTTCTAACTTAAATCTTTGCTCCAACTTTTGTAGAGCTTCTGCTACTGCTGCATAGATTTCCAAAGTTAAATCCCTATTAATTGGCTTATCTACTAATTCAAGTAGTCTTGACCCATAATCCCTTCGCATAACACGTGATCCTATCGGTGTGGTCAGTATATCAATTATTGATTGTTTCAGATGTTCTATTCCTTCTAATTCTTTACCTGTTTCTTTGCTCATCCCTTTCATTGTTAGCTCGCAAATACATTTTTGCTAATACTCATTACATGAAAACCACACGATGCCAAGTCACCGGTTCTTGTTATGCCAATATCATTAACAAATACGCTGTTTGATCCTTGCGTTAGTGTCTCTCCCATAGTTAAGATATCTCCTTTTCGACACACAGATCTACCGTTTACAAAAACATCGTTACTACCACTCATACAAACATGTGCTGGTATTCCACTGCAATAATCTCCTACACAAACGATTGCTTTACCCATCTATTAGTTTAGATATATTCTTTTTGCTTTGAGTTTTATTCCCTTTTTTGTCATTTCTATACTTGATTCCCCAACTTTTAGCGTTATTTTATCTATTACATCTATCTCTAAATGATGTTTATCTTTATCATACGATAACTTTGTCCCATCTTGAAATTTTGCACTATTTATTTCCTTTTTATTCTCCGGAGGGGGATATTTCTCCTGATATATTGCTGGTAATACTACCCCTAATGACAACTCTCCATATGGCGATAATACTATTACTTGCTCATCAATATTCGGCGCAAACCAACTTCTATCTTCTCCTGCTCTTGCCGTTACCCACGGAAGCCAATCCGTTAAAAATTCTCCTATTTTTACCCGCACTCTTGCTTTTTCATAGTCTACTTCTTTAACTAGACCTATACGAATAATATTCGCTAACTTCCTATTCAGCTCTGAAATTGCAAAATTATGCTCTAACATTTTCGCCAACACTTATTGTATGTGCCAGTTTCTGACCACACTGACTTCCATACATGGATTTCATGCACCCATTCAACCATCCACACTAGATATGCATCCAACTCTGGCCTAAAATCATCTCCTCCTGCTGATATAAATTCACCTGCTGAAACATTTTCCACGTCCCAAGTATTCTTATTCACTACTCTCGCAACTTCTGCTGCTAATTCTCTCACAACTACCGAGGAATCCTCGACTGTTCCATCAACTACAATTCTTGCTTCAAATCTTGCTCTCAGCGCCAATTCCTCTGTTCCTGGATCTTTTCCTTGCTCTAAACTTGACAATTCTACAAATACCGCTGGTGCTACTATTTCCCTTCTTATCGTTGGATATACTTCACATGTCTGTATCGCTGGTATTTCTTTCTTCAACATCCTGCAAATTGCTTTGTGCAACTCAGTTAAAATCATACTTTTACAATATAGTTTAATTCACGCTCAAAATATTTCTCAAATATCCCTTCTGTTTCATAATTAACTAGCTCCTTTATTATTTTTGATGCTTCTGGCTCCAATGCTAATTTTACCTCTTGTATTGGCAAAGCTGTTCTTCCTTCACGCCTAAAAACACCACTATTTCCTCTTGGCATTATTGCCATAAATGCTCCTATAAACTCATGTTTCCTACTTTCGCTCCTTTTCTTGTTTGTTTCATCTTGCCAACTGCTGATGCTCTAATATCATATAAATTTGCTCTCATTAATACGTCTAACCTACTTGTCTTAGCCTTAAAAATTCTCAATCTCTTTCTTATCACGTTTAAGTTTATTTTCTTTTCTTCGCTAATTTCTCTAGCTGCTTGTGATTTTATCCATAGCGCTGTTTTGTTTAGTGCCCTCATCGTTGCCAATTCCACTATAGATTTTTTGGCATTTACGCTTTGTATAATGCTTTCGGTGATTTCTATGTTTATACGCATCCTGACGCCTGAATCTTCCACAACATTCCTGAATTATCCCTAAGTGGTGGTGAATATACTTTGTACTTACGCTTATCAATAATAAAGGTATCTCCTACTACTGGCTGCAATACATCGAATATACTCACCTCAAGAAAAACCATCTCCCCGACAAATTGTCCTTCACCAATTCCATATAATTTATCTGGTTGTTGTTTCAGCACCTGAACCATGTATGACTTATCCTTTGATTCATACAACGCTTGCTGCCCTAAATGTGTAAAACAATCTTTCAATAATCTCTTAATATTTCCTTGCATGTCTTCTTTTTATGTATTAACTTTTACTTCGAGCAGAGCAGCTTTTTCATACCTCTTTTCTTGTAGTTGCTCTGCCCACAAAAACCATTTTACCTCTTTATGCAATAAACTTGAAAGGCACACAAAGTGGCTATATTGGTAGGAGGAAAGTCATTCTTTCCTTTTTGGCTCCTCTATGCTGCAACGATTTTTGTTAATATCCTCGGACGGTGGCACATCGGTAAAGGGTTTGATTGGGTATGAAGGTCAGTCCCTCTATCAAATCTTCTTGGCTCTTGTTTTGCACACAATGGCTGACCAAGGGTATTCACCGTCTCATTAAAGTCCGCTGGCGCAAAGTAAGTAGTAAATGTGCTTGCTGTACCAAGTGGAAAACAGTGTCCTGTGTCTTTTTCTATAAACCTTCTCACATTTCCTTCAGGGTCAGTTGCTTGTCCTCTGTACTCCTCAAATGTTATTCCACAGAACGTAAATCCTGATCTCATGTCGTTCCTTAGCGCTGCTCCTTCTTGCCATCTCTCGTATGCTTCTTTTACTTTGGCATGAGAAGTTAGTGCATCAAAAAACTCAGGACTTACCAGTGCATGAATCCCGGTCATGTATTCACCACTTAGGTTGTCCTCAACATGGCGCAATACTTCCAGACACTTACGCTTAACATCGGTTGTCGCAGTTCCCAGTGCAAAATTTACTACTTTTGGCGTAATTTCAAATTCGTTGTAAAGATTTAATAACTCTGACCCATCTGCATCAAGAATGATTCCCTTCAACGCCCCCATTCGCAAATGTTCTAACGTTATCGCGTGTTTGTTTCTCATCAACTCCAGATGATCTGTTACCACGTTAGCCAACGCTTTCAGTTCATTCTCTGACCCAAATGCCCTTATTCCTTGCACTTCCTCAGGTAACACTACGTCATCATGGGGAATATGTGGTATCGTAAATGTTCTTATTTTTCGTTTTCCGCGTTTTCCCACTGTTGCTGGTGCTCCCGGAACTTGCGTTGGTAATAAACTCAATACTCCGTTTTGCTCTTCTATCGTGATATGTCGAAATCTTACCGATCTACTTGGAAATAAATTTAAGCTTTCTGTTCGACCATAATTTATCGGCAATATGTTTATTGCTTTAGTTAATTCCGTCATACTAAATGCTGGATTTGTAAATGGATTTTGCATGTTTTTCCCCTTTAGTGTTTTAAATTGGTTTTGCTCTTCAGTTGAGCAGTTTTAAACTCCCTTACGAATGATGATGCCCCGTGCTTCAAGTTGCTTTATTGCTGCAGCTTTTTGCTCCTCAGTGATATTTCCTGGCCACACCACTGCATGATCTGCTAGCATTGCTATACGTGTAATGATTACTGCTTTGGTGGTTTCCGTTGCGTTTACATCACTTGTTATTACACCTATTGCTGTTTGCGTGCCATCTGTAGCCGCTAAGTTTATAATTTTAATTAGATCATCTTTATCACGACCAACAACCGTACCAAGTTTAAGGTTTTGCCCCTTTGCTACTGTTATTTGGTCTCTTGAATATAGATTTGATGCCTCATACTTTAATAGGTCACCAAGGTTATTTTGTTCGGTTATACAACTCATAAATTTTTCTCCTTTTTTTCCCTTTAGTTTTACCGCCATGTTTGATACGCGGCGGTAAAAGATAGATTGCTTATAATTTTTGGCTACTTGTTTACCGCTGTGTTTGTAGCTGTTATACGCCGCGGTAAAAGATATGCCATCCTGTAATTGCCTATTCTGGCGGACTTTGGTCACTTATTTACCGCGGCGTTTGTAATTGCTGATACCTAAATTTCTCAAATGCCAGATTGCGCTCGAGTTCTTGCTACCTGCATCATCAAGTCTTCTGGTGTATTTTGCGGTATTGTACTCAGTATCTCTGTCTTCTTCGTTCTCTCCGCCAGTATCGACATTAATATTTCTTGCGCTTGTTTTGCATTTACATTCTGCTCGATAAATTCTCCTATTTTCTCTGGCATCTTTGATAAATTACATAATCTTATTACCTCTAATACTTCCTTGCGGCACCTCTCATAACCTATTCGTTTTGATTCTTCCATTAACTCATCAGCATCGATGGTGTGGCCCTTATAGTTAAATTCAGCTTTACTCATATTGTTTCTCCTATCTATAAATTCAGAATATGTTATCACTTCATCAGCAAGTCCAATCTCTATTGCTTTCTCACCAAAATATAGCCCTGCTTCCGTTGATTTGATTGTTTCCGTGGAAAGATTCCTATTCCTTGCTACAAGCTCGACAAACATCTCATATAGGCGATCTACTTCCTCTTGTAAGCTTTCCAGACTTTCAGACGTTATTGGCTCGTGTGGATTTAAATCGTTTTTTCTCTTTCCTGCAAATACTGTGGTATATTTTATCCCTTGCTTTTCATCAAATCCACTTTGATCTATATGACTTGCTATTACTCCTATGCTTCCAACTCCTGAAGTTCTCGTTACCAATACTTTTTCAGCACTTGATGCAATTGCATACGCTGCAGAATACGCATCATCATTTGCTATTGCTACGATCTTTTTTAATCCCCTTGCTTCGTAAATAAAGTCCGAAAGATCGAATAAACTGTTTACTTCTCCTCCGGGGCTGTCTATGTCCAAAATTATTGTTTCTACTTCTTCATCTATTAAAGCTTCTTCTATCTCTTCACGTATCTTCTCATACGATGTCATCCCCAACACATCATCAAAAGCCTCTGACTTCTTCGTCAAGATTCCATGTATTGGTATTACTTTTATTCCCCTTTCACTATTTCTTACTGCATGTTTTATATTTTTAAACGTTGGATGCTTCTCTGCATGTAATGACAATAAATCAAAGCTTCTTTGCTCTATCATCATCGGTTTATTGAGCCAGCTCACTTGTGTTGTCATATTATTTCAGTATTAGAATCAAAACTACTGACGTCCGAGTCAAAACTTAAACCCAATTCACTAGCACGCCTTTGATCTTCAGCAATTTCTTGGTCGATTTCTTCTATATCGTAACCTAGCTCTGATACTACTTCTGACCTGCTTTTAAACCCATTCCTTACCGCCATTTGCTGTGCTTGCTGGTCTTTCAGTGGATCTACCCAATCAAACCCTTGCGCTATCCATTTTACCTTTTTTGCACCTTTTTCACTTATGTCTAATTCTCCAGATAGTATTGCTAATTCTAACCATCTACACCATACTGGCCGGCAAAACTGAAATACTACCACGTTATGCTGTAACATTGCACACCTCCGGCGAAACTCTATTAACCCTGCTCGTATCGATGAATAATTGACCCCGGTAAGATCTCCTGTTAGCTGCTCATACGTTATTCCCATGCCTACTGCTATTGCCCTGAGCTGCTGTTTCATGAATGCTTCGTAACTTCCTCCAACATCTGATGGCTCTGAAAATTTGATATCTTCCCCTGGATCTAAAAGTTGCATAGTTCCAGGTTCTAAACCAGATAATGCTACCCCTTGCTCATTGCTTTCCCCTTCTCCCATGATGTTCGCCTCAGGATCGAGTCTGGTAATAAACCCAGCAAACATTGCAGCAGTCTTTTTTCGTACTAATTCTGCATCGTCATATTGATCAAGTTCATAGAGCTTTAAAAGTACTGTAGAAAGCCACGGTACTCCTCGAATCTGCCCAGGTCTTAGTGGTCTGTAAATATGTAAAACATCATTTGCTGGTACTCTAACTGACTCTCCAAATGATCCTTCACCCGGATGTTCTCTAAATAGGTAATACGCTTCTCTTTGCCCAAGTCGGTTAAATTCAATCCCGTTTCTTATTACATCACCGTTGGCAAGGGTTTGATTGCTCTTATTGTCTAAATGCTCTGATTCAAGTACTTGCAGTTGTAACGGCACACAAAGACCATCTTCTCGTTTTCTCGTTCTCAGCCGTACAAAACATTCTCCTCCTTCAATCATGCTTCTACAGACCAATGCCTGCAGTCCATAAAAATCACTTACTCCGCTACTGTCTGCTTCATCTGTCCATCTCAGCCATAATTCTTGCACTTTTTTCCGAAATTCTGCATCTTTCGCCTTTGACTGCGGTTTTATTCCTGTCCCAACGCAATTACTCACTATCGTATCGATGATGTTTGCTGCATAGGAGTTCTTTCTTACCATGTCACGTGATCGACTTCTTAAAGTTTCAAGACTATGCGAGAGTAAGCTATTTATACTTCCTGTCTCTGGTTGAAAGTGCAATAATCTTCTGCCAGATCCAGCTCCATCCCATGCTGAACCTTTTGGTTTTGGTCGCTTGTGGAATAATTGTTTGAATGATTTCAATAACATCATGATATCCAAAAATCTTTTAATTCTTCTAATGTTCCGTTGAATTTATTTCTATCACATGAGCCTATTCCTTCTACTGAATTTGGTTTAGGACCTGTTTTACCATCGGTATACTGCCATAAAGTCCATTTTTTCCATCCTATTGGTAATGTTAGCTCTGCTCCCCATTTTGATAACCATAGTGGGCATTCAGTTAAAATCTGCGTTGCAAAATCTTTCAGAAAATAAGGACTGCCATAAATTAATGGTAAACGTCCCGTTACTACATAAACTCGATTAACAAAGTCTTCCGCTTGTTTTGCTGTTATACTTTTTCCATCTTTATTTTCTTCAATGTCGAGGGCTAGCAATATACTTGAACTATCGCCAATTGTCTCTAAAAAATGATCAGCTTGGTCTTTGCCGCTTTTTTCCCCGACACCAAAATGGTATGCTCCCCAAAGCAATTCCTCTTCTTCAGCGGCTTTTCTTCTTTTTGCATACTCAGGATCTATGTACTTCACCCCTTGCGTTGCTTTGTGTATGATGCCCACTATACCATCTTCTTTCACTAGCTTAAAATCTACACTTTTATTCCAATGGGAAATGTCTATTATTGCATTTACAAGCATCCCTGGTGTACCAGTGGCTATAATATACTTTAAATGCTCTAAAAAGTCTGGGTATTCATTTTCCATCATATAACTTCTCATATAACTCCTTTACTAGTTGCAATAACAATCTTTCTCTTCGGCTTCACACCTGCGACTTTCAATTCAGATTTAATGCGTTGTCTTAAGTCCAATAGATCTTTTATCTGAACTTCTCCATACCGAACTACATGGTCACCATATGCAATCGATACTACTCTTTCCCCGCTCTGTAGCTTCTTTATCGCTTCTTCTACTTGAGTTAAATATTCTTGGTTGTACATCAACTTTTCTCACTCAACCATTGACTTCTTCTCACTCTTTTTGACTTTTTAGTTTTTTCACCTACTAAACTTTCCCACTTACTCTCTGGCCATCTATCTATTCCCAGTGCTATCGATGCTGCTCTTGCGTAAACTCTGCAATCTAGTACTTCATTTCGATCTCTTATCTTTTGCCACTCTTGTTTGGTATACCCTTTTACTACCTTGGTAATTAGTTGTTCTGCAGTAAGTTGCTTAAAATATTCAGGTGGATACTCTGGAAAATGACAATACCCTGGGCCGTTTTTTAAAACATTAAGTAGCTGAAAAAGCTCGGACTTCAATATCGATACCCCAACTGGCCACAGCTTCATTCCTCTCTTTAGCTTTTGTCCGCTAACTGTTACATCTACTCTACTTGGGCTGCTAAGTGGCACTAGCGCTTTGTTTGCCCCTTTTACTGCCATTACTCTCCCTGACCCTTGGTGACCTCTTACCCAGTTGTATACCTCTTGTGTTGCATACCCAGCATCAACCGCCATCATACTTATCATATATTCAAGCCCATTTTCACCGATAAAATGATGATTCAAAAGCTCTGAAAGTTTTTCCCATACTTCTCCACTTCCAGTATCACCTTCTAATACCTGATAGTCTATTGACCAACTCTCACGACCCATACCCCATGCTACTACTTCTGCTTCTAAGCGGTCTTTTTGTACATCAACCCCTGCCGTTAACACTATTTTTCCACCTTTTGGCACCGTACCTATCGGAAAATTTTCTCGACGCTCAAATAGTTGCTTCCAGTCTGGTACTTCTCCTTTATCTACCCAGGTTTCTCCGAGTGTTGTATTTATCCAAACTTTTAGTAATTGTTCATTTTCCTTTGCATGCAGAAAATCTTCTACTGCTTGTTTCCAACTATACCAGCCAACTGGGCTATACAAGCTTGAAAGGTGGAATCCTTTTTTTTTCACCTTTTATTGGATTAGTAGGCCTCCATTCACCTCTAGCTAGCATCTCTGTTTTTTGATGATTTTTTATTTCTCCCCTACACTCTATGCAAACGTAGTGGGCTGTTGAGGGATCTTTATCTTTCCACTTTATCTGTGGCCATTTCAGCACCTGATAGTGATCACAATGTGGACAAGGTACAAAAAAGTATCGTTTGTCTGAATTCTCAAATTCCTTCTCTATTCTGCTTATTCCGTGAACCGTTGGTGTTGAAACTAAAAAGATTTTTCGCCGCGTAAAAGTATTAGTTCGGGCTATGCTGAGTAAAACTGGATCTCCTTCTCCTCCTGAATCCCCTGGATACGCATCTACTTCATCTAAAAAAAGATATCTTACCGGCATTGAACGCAAACCCACTGGACTGTTGGCACCTGTTACTACTACCGTTCCTCCCGGAAATTCCTTACTTTGTACAGTGTTGCCTGAATCTCTCGACCTTGGATCTTTTATTTTACTCCTTAAACATGGTGTATCTTCAATGAGCGGCGCAAATCTTCCCTTTGACCAACGCTTGCCCATTTCTACTGTTGGCTGTACTACCAGCATAGGGCCTGGTGTTTGGTCGATTATATATCCTATCCAGTTATTCCCAGCTTCTGTTCCGCCTATCTGCGCTCCTTTCATGAATACCACTTTTTCAGCCGGTGAAGATGAAGATAGTGAATCCATGATTTCTTTAAGATATGGGGTTCTCTCTGTTCTCCATTTTCCTGGCTCTGATGATGCTATCGTCGAAAGCTGACGGTTCTTATCTGCCCACTCTGATACTTTTAGTGGTGGATCTGGCCTTAGCCCTGCATAAAAACTACTGCTGTATATCATAATGCTGCAATTGTTGCACTTTTAAGGAGAAAAAGAGGTATTTTTTGTCTGCAATAAGTATCTGCTGATGCCTTACTTAAAATAAGTATCACAATTAATATATGGGTAAGGCTTACTAAACTCATTAAGAGCTTCTTTAGTGACCTCAAATTGTATTTCATCATTAAAATACACTCTGCGTTAGCTCTTCTAAAGCTGTTCTGATTTCCTCAGTCAGTGTCTCATGGATCTTCTCTGTGTTATTTATCGATGCTAGTAATGCTGAAACCCTATCTGGAATGTTAAGCAAATTATTACGGACAACTCTTGCAACATTAAATGCTTCAGTCTTTACTTCTTCTACTGAGATAAGTTCACCAATTTCAGCTTTTGCCTTTGCCTCGAGCAGTTTTCCCCGCTCCATCTCGTTTTTTATCCGGGTTTTAAGCAACATCGTTGAAAGATCATTATTTCCTCTTTTTTCCCCTTCTTCTCCACCTTTTCTCCTCAGTGGTTGACTTGGATCTCTAATTGCTTCTATTGCTCTATTTGCTTGTTCTCGGTCAATTAATCCATCTTTCAGCTCAACTATTCCTTTCTTTACTAAATAACAGACATATTGCTTGGCAAACCCTTGTTCCCTTGCCCATTCTGTTTGTGTGATTTTTCCCTCTTCCATCTTATTGTCTTGATTCTTGAATTTGTGCAAAAGTCTTTCCAGTATCAGCGAGAATAGCATCTCTTCCTGTATACACCTGCCAACGCTTTATCGTTACATCTACAAAGGCGGAATCAAGTTCTATGGTTCTACAGATTCTTCCTGTCCTCTCACATGCAATCAATGTACTTCCAGAACCACTAAATGGATCAAGAACTATATCCCCTGGTCCACTGCTGTTTACTATCGCTCTCTCCATTAACTCCACTGGTTTCATCGTTGGGTGCAGTGAGTTGTACGTTGGCTTATCGTAAAACCAGAGATCACTTTGATTACGTCCCACATGCCACTCACGTTTATTGCCATTTTTCCAACCTAGAGTATTGTTTCGTATTGTCTTTGATAATCAGATCTTCCTAGCGTAAAATGATTCTTTGCCCAAATGATGAATGTCGACCAACGACCACCTGCTTCTTCAAATACCTTCTGCAAGGTCGAAAGCTCTGATGATGATGCACAGATGTAAATTGCCCCTTTGGTGTATGCTAAAACGTGAGAACAAATGTCATAAAGGAACAATTCGTAATTTTCACCTTGATCATCGTTTAGTATTTTTTTGTCTTCTCTTTCCTGACTGTCACCATATGCTACGTTATACGGAGGGTCACACACGGTAATATCTGCCATTTTATCGTCCAGTACCGCTTTAAATGATTCAACCAGACAACTATCACCACAGTAGATTCGATGACCACCTAAAATCCACAGATCCCCTGGTTTCGACACTACTGACTTTTTATCGACCAATTCCACCCCCTCTTTTTCTCCTCTTTCTACTTCTTCTTTTCCATCAATGTTGTCGAGAAAGCGTTGGACTTTTTCCAGCTCAAATCCAGTCATTTTAAGGTCAAACTCCAAGTCTTCTAACTCTTGAATTTCCAACTTCAAAAGATCATCGTCCCACTTTGCCCAGTTAGCTGATTGATTGGCAAGTAAACGAAAAGCTTTGGTTTGGGCTTCACTTAAGTTATCACTGAGGACTACGGGAATACTCTCCATACCCAGTTTTCTTGCTGCTTTAAGTCTTAAATGACCATCAACCACAGTGCCATCGCTTTTTGCAACTATCGGAATACGAAAACCAAACTCCCGGATTGAAGCGCACATTCTGTTTACTACATCGTCATTCTTACGAGGATTACGCTCATATTCGACAAGATTTTCAATAGGATAGTAGTGTATTGCTAAGTTCATATTAGTGGAATAATTTATTAAATTACTAGTGGAGATTCTTAAGGACTTGTTAAAAAGTTAATAATTAAAAAACGTCTGACGCTAGAGAGGGTCCGGGGTTTCGCTCCCAAGTCCGCCAGTCTGGCCGAAAGGACCCACTTCCTATGTGTTATCTAGCATATTAAAATCTTTACTAAAATTATTAACACAAAGCATCAACGCCAAAGCATCGGCTTCATTATCATCTTGAGGAATAAACCCTTTTCCCTTTACAGCTTCAATAACTTCACTTTTACTTGCATTACCCTTACCGGTGATAAAGCGTTTTATCGTCTTGACAGGTACACCTTGATAAGGTATATTGTTTTCCTCGCACCAAGCTGTTAAATGAGCTAGAAAGCCTCCGTAGCAATGTGCAGCGTCAGTACCTAAATGTCTTCTTACTTCTTCAAAATACACTGCTTCAATATCTGAAAATCTTTCCCTCATCTCATTGAGCCACCTACGAAAATTTAAGAAGTGCATTCCACCTCCGCTGAAACGGCTACCATGAAAGTTTTCACTCCCACTTTGAATTACTCCATCTGTCAGAATTGCCCAGCCGGTTTGCTTGCCGAGGTCGAGTGTTAAAATAGACATCCTAAATTACAAAAACCCCATTTTGATAACGTAATAAATGGCTTGATCCCCCACAATATAGCGTCCGTTCATCTTTTACCTCTTCTAACATGGACAAGTGCCAGACTCTATCATCACATATAGTTATGCTTGAATCGTGCTCACATACTAAAACAGCGCAGTTTAATGTCTTTGCTATATGAGCACAGCAGCCATCCATAAACTGCTTAAGGTGTAAAGGGTCTCCACCAAATAAATCCGAAATTGTATCTAACACTACAAGCTTTGGCTGAAACAATTGAATATCTTCAAATAGCTCATGAAAGAAAGGGGTAAACTCTCCTATACCCTTATCGTTAAAAATCATTAAGAAATTATTCTCTCCTTCTCTTGCAAGGATTTGTATTTGGCTTTCAAATAAAGTTTCTTCAACTTGGTAAAGACATACACTGACGACGTATTATATCTCGTTTACTGCTCTCACAAAATACACCATATGCTTTAACCTGTTTGACATCCATATTGAGCAATGGCTTACCAGTAGCAACCGATATCATTAATTGTTGAGCAAGAAGTGATTTACCAACTTCACGTTCACCTTTAAGAAATGATACTTCTCCTAGGGAAAGCCAATCTTGTATGATGAATTCTTTTTCGGGAGGTGAACCAACCCATTTTGAACAATCTATTGCTTTTATCATAAAATTACTAAAAATATTTAAATTTAAGTTTGTAGCATAAGTTCCTAAATATCGTCTGGTTCCTTCAAAATACGCTATGAATGGGTTTTTGTAAGTCAATAACAAGAATCTTATGCTACCTACCTTAATTAGGAGTTAATTCCTTGCTATTATATATATTCACCAATTTTACAAAAACTGTTCACTTTTTTTGAAAAAAATTTTCATACAACTAAAAGTTACCTTACCTTTATAGTTACTGTAAGCGTAGATAATTTGGCTTTTGAAGAGACTTTTAAGGGTTTCTTTGTTCATGTGTTTCCTCAAATAGGGCATAGCTAAGCACTAAACAACGTAATTCATTCATTACTTCACTTCTTTCATCTATTAGCTCGTTTTCAATCTCTCCATATTCTTCAGTATCCTCTTCTACGTTTTCCAATTTTTCTAAGCCTTTTTCCAGTGAGTCAATCAAATCATCTACTTTGCGTTTTACGTGATTTCTAAAAACTCCTATATGCTGAGAAATCAGACCAAGTAAAAATACATCCCCTTGGAAATTTAATTCTGGCTGGCGTATAAATAACGCGATTGCTGCTTTTTTTCTTTCTTCTATAGAACCATGTTCAGCTTTTTCTAGAAGCTTGAAAGTATCAATGTTATCGCGCAAGAAGTTGCTGAATCTTAGCTCTCTTTCTGCGTAATTTCTCATGCTACTTGTCAATTTAGGTCTTAGTTCTCCATACATCTGTGGTAATAATTCATCTAACTCATCCAACTGTTTTAAACTTTTATCGTAAACTGAAGAGTGCATTATTAAAAGAAGGCGCCTACTTAATTTTCCAAAAAAACTTAAAATTACTACTCCATTAAGCGGATTATCATCACCGCGAAAAGGTTTCAATAACTTCTTATCCGTTGTTTTTTCTATTGCAGTAGCTAATTTACTTAATTGTTTCAGCTCTCTTAAACGTTTTCCTTTAGCTTCATCTACAACCTGTTTATAGAGATTTTGCTTATCTTCATAACCTAAAGACTCACAATATTCCCTCAATTGTTCAGGAGTTTTAGATAAAAGTCGTTGTATTTCCATAAGACCTCCAATATACCAACTTAACCAGCTTTTGTTATATATATTCACCGATTTTACAAAAACTGTTCACTTTTTTTTAATTTTTCTTTGCAAAGCGTAAAAAACGTGCTAAACTCACTAGTGAGTTTACTATACAGTAATAGAATTGCTAAGAATGCCATTTATTCAAGTTCTAAGGGGCATTATATGCGTTCTTTGGTAATGGTAGTATTTTTGTACCCTAAAGTTGCATCTAGCCTTAAAACAAAGTTTTTACCTCATCTAAAAAAATACAAATTCTCAATTACGTAACTTACCAAAAGCCTAAATTTCTTTTGCTTTCTTCAATCTTCTCTTCTCTACTCTGTTTGTTTGCCGACTTTTGTGTTATCTACACTCAATGCCCCTATACTCCGGATTTCTCACCACTTTTTCCGGGATTTTCTAAAAAAAAGTTAAAATAATTTTAAGGCAGCTAAGAAATTAAAAAGAGCCTAAAACCAGCTATGTCTTTTACAACAGCTTCTTCGCTATTTGAGATCTTTCCATTTTGGAAACAACTGATTATTTGAATCTAGAAGAGGTTACATGAGTTTTTGATAAAACAGTATCTCCCTATCTAGATCATCAGTAACGCTATAATAGCCTTCTAAGGCGTTTTTAAGAATGGTGTTGCAATGGAGACAATTGAAATGGGCTGATAGCTCTTTTTTACAATGAAAATGTGCTATGTAAAACTGTATCTTTTTGGTTTTAATTTCAAGGGGGTGAAAAATTGTCCCCTCCCTTCAGAAAGCCCTATATCTCTGCTTTTTTTGACTACTACAAAAGAAGTTTTTCTGTTGGAGACAATAAATTTTGCTCTTTGTCTCCATTTTAAGCAGCAATCAAATTTTACGAGCTTCTGTTTCTTCTTCTATGGCAGTAACTTCAAACTTTTTTCCTTGACCTTCATCTATAACCTGTTTATAGAGATTTTTTCATCAAAAGACTCACAATATTCCCTTAGGAGTTTTAGATAAAAGTCGTTATATTTCCATAAGACCTCCAATATACCAAAATAACCAGCTCTTGTTGTACCGAAATTATGAAAACTGTTCACTTTTTTTGAAAAAATATTTTACAACGAATAAAAAACGTGATAAACTAAAATAGAGTTTCTTTTGCAAAGATAAAATTTGAGGTGGGTGATGACTTAGATATACCTTTTAATCGGCTTTTAAAGGGTGTTACAAGCGTTACTTAGGTGTAGTTGGTATTATTTTACCTTAAGATACTAGAATCGCTTAAAAACGACATTGAAGGCTATTTGCTTTTCTACGTTCTGTTTTATGAACATTTTAACACTATTTTTTGGGTCAGACTTAGTTAAAAGTTGAATGCATTTAGATTTGTATGTTTTATTATTAGCTTATATTATTTTATCTATTATTATTTATTACTATTATATATATAATATATAAGGGTTTTGGGAAGCTAGAATCCGCTATACTGGCTGACTTTAGACACATGATTTCTAGGAACGCTTTTGGGAACGCAGGTGGAAAAGCTAGCTCTCACGCAGGATTCAGATTCCTAATTTCCAATTACTGATTTGGGAACCTGGGAATTGGGAATGTAATTCAATTGTTGGTGGTGTTATTTCTTATATATTCTATCTACCTTTAATTGAAAATTATATTGAGTTCTAAAATTAGCGTTTTAGTTAAGTAGATATGAATTGATAGTAGCTACAAGTTGAAAAAACAATAGAAGAAACTGGGTAAACTCTAAAATATTTTTACCCATAAAAAAAGACTTATCCTAACATTAAATTTTGCCTATAGCTAAAATCTTCAGCTCCAGGAGTGAATTTTCCTATACCACAAGCAAATGGTCCAGTTGGACTGTCAAGCCATTTATCTTCTTTCGAACCTGTAGACATTCCATTTACTAATTTTGGTGGTCTTGCTTGTAAAAGTTCCTGTACCATACGCTCTAGTCTATCCCTTCCCATGCTGTGAAAAACTTCAGGTAGTCTATGCCGTTGCTTATATACTCCTGTGCTTCCTGTGTGAGTAAATGGATGTCCTGAAGCAGCAGATCGTGTAATTGCATCAGTAAGACATATTTTAAGGTCTTTTTCACTAGCATTTTTAACTGTTAGTTGTATTGTTATATCTTCTAGTAGCCCCGTTTCCTGATTTCTTAGGTAAGTTCTTACAGTGCGATCAGCTAAACCATTGGCCTTCACAACTGCCCCATGAAACAAAGCATTCTGTCTTGGTGTTTCTCCTACTGCCTTAAAGATTTCTAGCCTAGCTGTATTTTCTACTGGCCAAAAAGCATATGAGCATCTAACACCATTAACAAGAGCAGAGGTACCACGGATGGCATCTCGTGCTTGTTCAGCAGTTAATATAGGTTTCTCACTCTTTGGCTTTCTCATATGGTGAGCAGTAACAATTGAAGCTCCAGTACTATTTGCTAGATCAGACAATAGACACATCAGATAATCCCCTACAGCAGGATCAGCATTTATATCTGCATGGATAAATGAAGCAAGTGGATCAAATACTATCAATTTCAGATCTTTAATTTCCTCGAGCTGTTTCATTACGGATTCGAATTCAGGAGAAACTTCGACGATTTTACCACGAACATTTCTGAGTATTGTAAGTGATCCTCTAACGTTTGGCAGTGGTACAATAAATAATTTATCTTTATGTTTCAACCTTTCACACTTAGGGTCAAGTCGTTCTAAGCGGCGGTGTATCTCACTTGCATCATCTTCTGCTGAAAAAATCACTACTGATCCATGTTCAGTAACCAAAGGACCAAAACCGCACAGTTGATCCATATCACTTGCAACCTTAAGTGCCAGGTCAAGAAGAAGCATACCTTTGCCTGTATCTCCCATTGCTGCTATTATTGAAGTAACACCTAAAGGAAATAGACCTTCAACAAGAAACTTTTGCTCTGGTACCGGACCTACAAAGCGCTCTGCACTCCAATCTAAAATGTTAAGTGGCTGTTTTGTGGATCTTTCTAAACTTTTCATATTTGAAGTATCAGTAGCTGGAGTATCAATAGTAAGTAACGGAGTTGAAGCTAAAAACTCTTTGACATCTATACCTTCCTCTACACAATCAGCAGCATCCCATTTCTCAGGCTTACCTCGAGGAATTTCAAGCACAGCAAGTGATGCAACTCCAATTTCTAAAAGCTTATTTCCAACATTTTTAGCATATTTTGCACCTGCTTCATCATTATCTGGCCAAATAATAATATGCTTGCCCTTCAGTTGTGACCAATCAGTCTTTTTAACATCTGCGTTTGCTCCAGACATTGTTGTTGTAGCTGTAATACCTTGTTTTATCAGTGCTTCTGCACATTTTTCCCCTTCAACTAGAATAACTTTGTCAGATTTTAAAATGCCTGGAATATTGTACAAAGGTCTGATTTCTGGTGCAGTAAAAGTAGATTTTTCACATCAAAAGGAAGATATCGCTTTCCACTATC
Source organism: Wolbachia endosymbiont of Ceratosolen solmsi (assembly GCF_017869155.1). NCBI lineage: Bacteria > Pseudomonadati > Pseudomonadota > Alphaproteobacteria > Rickettsiales > Anaplasmataceae > Wolbachia > Wolbachia endosymbiont of Ceratosolen solmsi. Next base: position 584,085 of record NZ_CP054598.1, on the reverse strand, counting down.
ATCATCATAACGATAGACTCTAACAATAGCTTGTCCGTTTTCATCATAATAATCCCAATATGCAGTTGGATTACCTGAAGTTTTGAGCTTTTTAAAATGACCAAACCACTCAGCTATAGAAGCCATTACTTCAGGAAACTCTATTCTCGTACTTTTTCTATGTACTGCTGCCCAAAGATCGATGATATCACCACCTTCTTTTGTTGCAAAATCGTGCCATAGGCCAGCTTCACTGCCACTTAATTCTACTACTAGACTCTTTCCTTTATCACCTTGTACATTGCCTATATAAAACTTATCACCACGAAAAGTTCCCCTTGGGAATAAATAAGAAAGGCATGATCTTATGTTTAATAATAGTTGTCTTTTTATTTCTTCTACATCAAATTGCTCTAATGGTTCTACAGTATTGTTAAAATCATAATATTCATCATTTAAAGTATTTTTTTTGTTTGACATCAGTTAAAAATCTTGTACCATAAATTGAAACTCCTTTTAAGATTAAGCGTTTGAAAGGTTTTTGAGTAAGGCTGTTTTGATTGGGGTCTTACTCTCTTCTTATGAAGTAAAAACTGCAATAGGAGGTTCTCTTGGCAAGGCTATATTAAGAAATAAAGGAAGTCAGTTTATGTTTATAGTGAAAAGTGAGGCTTTAGTATCTTCTTTCTTTTAAGAAAAAATGCTCTACTATAACTCTACTACATTTTACTCACTATGTCAACCTCTTAGTTTTTATTTTGTTGATATATTGCATACTACTAATATGTAAGGAATTTTGGCTAAACCTTCTCATATACGCAGGCATAGTTTAATTTAAGGTGGAATTATAAGCGAATAGAAAACCCTCTACTATATATATACCGTGTTTCTTATGACTTTTTCTGAAAAAATTAAAAACTTTTTTCTTTGGAGGAGTTTGGCCTACCTATTAATGATAATCTTTTCAAGCCATCTGTAAAAATGAAAAGTTTCTGAAAACGGCAATTACTTTTTGGTTCATGAATAGAATTATTAAAGATGCCTTTTATTCAAATTTTAAAGGGCATTACAGGCGCTAAAAAGGTACAATGGATCTAGAGTGGTAAAATCGCTTTAAAACGTAATTACAGGTTTTTTGCCTACCAATGAGACATAAAACACAAAATTTTGTCTCCGCTATACATGATGAAATTGGAGACGTAAATTTTGATCTTTGTCTCTATTTTGAACTATTGAGCGGTAGTTATCTGGTTCTTTACATTAAATAACTCAGCTATATTATAGTGCATTTTTTATATTAACTAAATCTCTTAATTGATCGTTGTTAAATTCTGTAATCCAACTCTCGCCACTACTTATAGTTAGGTTTGCTAATTCCTTCTTGCTTTGAATCATCTCATCAATACGCTCTTCAAATGTACCTGTTGAAAGTAGCCTGTACACCATAACATTACGTTCTTGCCCGATACGATAGGCCCGATCTGTTGCTTGTGCTTCCACTGCTGGATTCCACCATAAATCGTAATGTATTACATGGTTTGCCGCTGTTAAATTAAGCCCTGTTCCACCAGCTTTTAAAGACACTATAAGAATGTTGGACTGGAATAAGTTTTTAAAGTCATTAATCATTGTATCACGTGCTTTTCTAGAAAGTCCTCCATGTAAAAATGGCACTTTTGATTCAAACCTTTCTTCAAGTAGCCTAGCTATAATCTCACCCATTTCAGTGTATTGAGTAAATATCAATGATTTTTCTGCAACTTCACCAATACTAATCAATATTTCCTCAAGCATCTGCATTTTACCGGATTGTTCAATACTCGCACGCTTTTTCTTGCCAAACTGTGATGGATGGTTACAAATTTGCTTTAAAGCATTGATAAGTTTAAAGATTAGTCCCTTACGTTCAATTCCTTCACTCTTTTCTATCTTCTCCATAGTTGTATCAACAACCTTTTGATAAAGAGCTGTTTGTTCTGAAGTGAGGGAACAATAACGATTATTCTCAATTTTATCTGGTAAATCCTGAATAATGCTTTTATCACTCTTAAGCCTACGTAACATAAAAGGGCTAGTGATTTTCATAAACCTTTCTAGACAAGTTCTATCTCTTGCTTTTTCAATTGGTGTTGCAAAATAGGTCTTAAACTGCTTAGGGATACCAAGATAAGATTTATTGATAAAATCAAAAATGCTCCAATACTCAAGTAACCTATTCTCAACAGGAGTACCGCTCATTGCTATTCTATGCGTTGCCTCAATAGCTTTAATTGCCTTGGTTTGTTCGGTATTAGGATTTTTTATATTTTGTGCTTCATCAATCAAGAGCAAAAACCAGCGAATTTTATTAAGTTCTTTTTTATCACGACGTGCAAGACCATAGGATGTTAGAGCTACATCATAATCACTTGCCAATTCTCGATTTTGTCCGTGATAGATGAAAAGCTTTAATTCTGGTGCAAAACGCTCTATCTCCCTTTGCCAATTGCTTAAGATACTTGTAGGCGCTACTATCAAGACTTTATCTTCATTTAAAAATCCTGCATTTTTACAGTATAGAATGGCTGCAATAACTTGTATAGTCTTACCAAGACCCATATCATCAGCAATTATGCTACCAAACCCACTTTCTATGTTCTGTACAAGCCAACTAAATCCGCGTTCTTGATATGGGCGTAGTTGTGCTATTAGATTATTTGGCGTAGTTACAGGTGTGTAAGTATTAAATTTTTTAAACAAGCTTGTAAGCTGCTGGTCAAATGCTACTTTAGTTTCATTTACTTCTCCTGTTAGAGCAGCTTGCATAAGCTCTGCTTGACTTAAATAATCAGGCAATTTATCAAGTTTTTTTAATAAAGCTTCTACCTCTTTGTCATCCAAAAGGACGTATTGATCCACGATTCTTACAAACCCTCGGGAATCTTTTAGCAATTTTTTAAATTCTGTAACGCTTAGTTTTTTATCTCCTATTGCTACTTTCCAATCAAATTTCAATAAATTTTCCAGCGTTAAAAAACTTTCGCGATCTTCTTTTATTTTATCCTTGGCAGACAAACTAAGACTTAATTGTGGTTTGAAGATTTTTTGCAAAGATTTCGGCAAGATAACTGTTATACCTATTGCTCTTAGTACTGGTACAATACCCAGGAATAAAGGTGCAAAATCGTCTAAATTAAATGATAACTTGCTATTGCTATCAATCGATCTTTCTAATTCAGGTATGTATTCAGATAAGAGTGCAAGATCAGATAAAATACTAAGCTTTACGTTTTGATTAGAAAGTGCTTTTTCCAGCTTTATGAATGACTTCTCATCATCCAGTGATAACTGTACCTCAAGTTCAAATTTTTCATGGTGATCTTTTATCATTAAATAGAGTTTGTAAGGTTTATCTGCTAAATAAAGACGTGAAAGCCAGAGATTAATTGCTTGCGGTATTTCCTTGTTGCTAAACTCAGTAAACTTGTATGGTCTTCCAGTAAAGAATAATTCAAAGATGTATTTATCTCTATGCTTATCCAGTGATGCAAGAAAGTTATCTTCTATATACCCTAAAAGGATGAGAGAGATAGCAACATTTACCTGTTCCTCTGGTTCCATAGCGATTTCTTGATATTTAATCAATAGAGGCGGACAAATAGATGATATCTTGCTATGAATTTCCTTAACTGACTCATTAAACAACGCCGGAATCCACCTAATTATAATTTCTCCTCTTTTGTTTTGTAATACTTGTGGTATTAGCGCTGACTTTTCCATCAGCATATGTGCAAACTGTGAAATCATATGCATGAAGCGAAGTTCACGATTAAGCCTGTGAAGTAACGAATTAGGAATGTCGTTTAAAAATCGCGCTATATCTTTCAATACATTTCTACTTAGCATAAATACATTAGTTGTACCATTGCTCACTTGAGTAAGGTAATGCTGATCATCAATGAATAGTTGAAATGTTTGCCAATTCTCAATATTTCCCCATCTTTTAATAAATAGCTCCTCTTCTGATAGTTCCTTCTTAGAAGCTGGATAGTACACTAACTTTCCTGCAGGATACTTTTGCCAGTGCTTATAATCTATCTGTAAAATATTATGGAAGTTTTTTTCAAAAAAAAGTGGATTATCTGTTAAAATACTACTGATACAATCAAAAAGGTTAGGAATAGTTGATAAATCAATATCATTTAAAATTGCTTGGTTATGTATTCTAATTTTAGAACATGCCTTAAATATATCATCTATCTTTAAAATATTTTGAGCATTTTCTAATTTTCCATTCCCAAAATCATCGATAAGTGCTGACAAATTACAATTATGAATATTAAAAATCATGAAGGGGTTTTTATCAATTTCTGCAGCAATAAGATAAATTACAGCAGCAATGTGTTTACAAGGCATAGCCCAATCAGGACAGTTGCAATTTGCATTCATCTCTTCCCAATTTGAAGGAAACAATTTAATCCCAAGATCATTAAGCTTATCAAACAAGCTGGTTGGTAATTGCCTATTTATTAATTTAGATAGTATAGAAGGTGAAGTTTCAATAATTTGACGAATGGTCTGTTGTTCTGATGAGCTTAATTCATTGAGTATAATTTTGACTTTATATGGTTGAGGTTTTGAACCACGATATGGGTAAGATCCTGAGCTATGAACTTTAGCTGTAACTATGTGACCATTAATTTAATACCAAAAGTTCGACCAGTATTAGCACAAGTTCTGCCACGTGGAAGACGGTTATCATAATCAATTCTATTGAAGCACTGAAGCCATTTTTCTCCCCACCATGTTCTTCCATAAATAGTCATCTTGTAAAACTATATATTTTAACCTAGATAAGCTAGATGCTGATTCTATGGATGATTTTCTCTGAATATGCAAAACTCATCTTGAACTACTACAAAATGTTAATTATAACAACAGAGAGGGCAAAAGCAATAAACACTTATATCAAAGGAAAAATTGATTAAGGGAAAAGTGAAACTTTTTAAAGGTTGTTTAATACCTTTACACCTGTGATTGTAGCACTAATGTTGTGCGATAAATGTACAGTGAAAATGTCATCAGAAGTTACCCAATTATTGAGTAGTTTTTTTTACGGCGTCAAGACTCTTGCCAGCATAGAAAATATCAGTTCCTATATAAATATCCTTATGGGCTAAAAGAAACTTCTATTGGTTGATAGAAAACAGAAAAAAACTATTTAAAAAGTATACTCAACAATATAACAAGGAAGCATAAGTTAGGGAAAGTAGTAGGCCGTTGATAAGGATTTGCCTATTTTCTCGATCAACTAGCTTTTGTATAAGTACTGATGGGTCAATATAAATGAGTAGTTCTGGGAAGCTTACTTTATCGGCTAATCTATATTAGCGTCATAGAGGATTTATATATTTCAAGCATGTTAATTATTTTTTCTGGATCATTTAGGAAACTATAGTAGACTTTACAACTCATTAATTATCACTTAACTTACCTCCTAGTAAGTTCTTGAGTTATGTATGGATAACACGTTGATAATATTAGCAGCAGGAAAAAGCAGTAGAATGAATTCACAGTACTCAAAAACACTACACCCAGTAGGAAATTTTACTCTTTTAGAGCATATAATTCACAATGCAAAACCGCTGAGTTTAAAAAGTCTATCAATTGTCATTAACAAGCCTTTTCTAAAGGAGTTAGAAAGATTTAGTACCTTAAAAGATATAATTGATAAATATAATATAAAATTGATAATTCAAGAAAATATTACAGATACTGGCACTGCAGTTAAAATTGCCCTAGAAAGCCTGGAGCGGTTATCTGACCAAGACATATTTTTAATACAGTACGGAGACACCCCGTTTATATCTAGTGATACAGTTATGAGAATGACTGATTGTTTAAAGTGTAATAATAAAAATTTAGTTCTTCTTGGATTTAATAGTCAAGATAAGCAATATGGAAGATTAGTAATTGATGATAATGACAATGTTCAAAAAGTCTTGAAAAGTGAAGATGAAATTCTTCTTGCAAACTCTGGAATAATGGTTTCATACGCTAAAGATCTTTATACCCTAATAAAAGAAGTAAAATTTAATGATTCGACCAACGAATGTTGTCTTAATGATATAATACCCATTGCAGCAAGCAATAACTTACGTGCAGGTTATGTAGTCGCTGACGAAAAGGAAGCAATGGGGGTAAATAACAAAGAGGATTTGGTCAAAGCAGAACGTTATTTTCAGGCAAATAGAAGAAGACAACCAACCCTTCTTTCATAACTATATTTTTTTATTCATTGATCCTTAATTTAAGTTGACATTTGTTTTATACTAGTTTTATAATGCTTTTTAAGTCTTACTTGTAAGATGATAGGTGTGAAAGATTTTCCTGGTTGTAGTGAGAGGGACACATGGGAATATTAATAACAGGTGCTGCAGGTTTGATAGGATCGGCTTTAGTAGAAAAGTTAGAAAAGCAGGGTTATGAAGTAATAAGCTGCGATATTAGGTTTCGCGACAACCCACTCAGTTTTTTTTCAGAAGATATAATGCCGCTACTCGCTAAGTGTACGGGGGTTATTCATCTGGCTGCAATTTCTAGAGTTATACATGGTGAGCTTTATCCTAAATTGTGCCAAAAAGTTAATGTCGATGGTACAATCCAATTCTTAGAATTCTGCAAGTCGCTTCCGAATAAACCATGGTTTATATATGCAAGCAGTAGAGAAGTATATGGAGAACAAAAGGAACTACCAGTTGCAGAGTCTGCTAGTATTAACCCAATAAATAATTACGCCAAAGGTAAAGCGTTTATTGAAGAACAAGTAATAAATTTAAAAGGTTCTAACTTTAATGTAGCAATATTACGCTTCTCAAATGTATATGGTGGTTTACTAGATCATAGTAGTAGAGTAATTCCTGCACTCTGTATCAATGCATTGAAAGGCGATCCAATTAGGATAGAAGGTAAAGAATGTGTTTTTGATTTTACCTATTTGGATGATGTTATAGAGGGTATATACTTAACTGTTAAATATTTACAAAACGAGAAATCTTCTCTTCCTGCTATTCATCTTACTACTAATAGCCCATGTACTTTAGAAAACTTAGCAAAAACAATATTAAAAGTCACGGAAAGTGATTCTAGAATTGATTTTTATCCTCCAAGAAATTTTGACGTAACTAAGTTCCATGGTGATTTTACTAGAGCTAAAGAGCTACTTGGTTGGTCTCCAAAGCATTCATTAAAAGTAGGATTAGGTAAATTTATAAAAAGTCTACAAAACAATACACAAGAATATCCTAACAATATAGATATGGTAATATATGAAAATATTAAAAGTTATTCATGGTTACCCTCCTTATTATAGCGCTGGTTCGGAGGTTTACAGCCAAACTCTTGCCCATGAACTAGCCAATAATAATGAGGTACAAATATTTACTAGGCATGAAAACAGCTTCTTACCTGATTTCCATTATACTACAGCTCTGGACTGTAGTGATTCCCGGATCTTACTGAATTTAATTAATATACCTACAACTAAATATCGTTACAAATTTATCAATGAAGAAGTAAATATAAAATTTAAAAGAATAATAGATAACTTTCAACCAGATCTTATACATTTTGGTCATCTTAATCATCTATCAATTACTTTACCAGAAGTTGCTTTTAAAGAAAATATATCTACAATTTTTACGCTACATGATTTTTGGTTAATGTGTCCAAGAGGAAGATTTATTCAACGTAATTCTGAAGATTTGTTACGGCTTTGTGATGGACAGAAGGATCAAAAATGTGCAACCCAATGTTACAAGGGGTATTTTACAGGAGATGAAGAATTCTTGAATTCAGACTTAAATTATTGGGAACAATGGGTTGCAACTAGAATGAAGCAAACAAAGAAAGTAGTGGACTATATAGATTACTTCATTGCTCCGTCAAAATTCTTAATGGATAAATTTACTCAAGACTTTAATGTTCCGATAAACAAATTTCTTATCTTGATTATGGTTTTGATCTAAATCGTCTTAAGAATAGAAATAGGGTGCAAGAAAAAGAGTTTATTTTCGGTTATATAGGTACTCATACTCCCGAGAAAGGTGTTGACCTATTATTGAAGGCTTTTTCTCGCTTATCATCTAAAGCAAAACTTAGAATTTGGGGAGCGGCAAGGGAAGAAACTAAAACTTTAAAAGCGATTGCCGATCAGTTTCCACATGCTGTTAAAGAAAGGATAGAATGGATGGGAAGTTATAACAATAAAAATATAGTTACTGATGTATTTAATAAAGTTGATGCGATAGTTGTTCCTTCAATTTGGGGTGAAAATTCACCATTAGTAATACATGAAGCACAGCAACTGAGTGTACCAGTAATAACGGCTGATTATGGTGGCATGGCAGAATATGTAAGAGATGGAATAAACGGACTATTATTTAAGCATAGAGATACAAATAGTTTGTCAGAAAAAATGCAAGTCCTATCTACAGACCAGGAATTATACAGTGAACTGACCCAAAGAGGCTATCTTTATACTAAAAATGGTAATGTACCTTCTATAAGTGAGCATACTGAGAAACTTAACAAAATTTACCGTAATGTTATTGAAAATAAAGGCAAATCAGTGGCTACAAAACCTGGTCCTTGGAGAATTACTTTTGATACTAATCCAGATTACTGCAACTTTGCTTGTGTAATGTGTGAATGCTTTTCACCATATAGTAAAGTTAAAGAGGAGAAGAAAGCTAAAGGGATAAAACCCAAGATAATGTCAATAGAAACTATCAGGAAGGTAATTAAGGAAGCAGATGGAACACCTTTAAGGGAAATCATTCCTTCTACTATGGGTGAGCCTTTAATGTATAAAAGCTTTGATGAAATAATCAATTTGTGCCATGAGTTCGGCCTGAAGCTTAACCTCACGACCAATGGTTCTTTTCCTATTAAAGGAGCTAGAAAATGGGCTGAACTATTGGTACCAATTTTATCTGATGTTAAGATTTCCTGGAATGGGGCAACTAAAGAAACTCATGAAAGAATCATGAAAGGTTCAAAATGGGAAGTAGTGACAGAAAATTTAAAAACTTTCCTTGAAGTTAGAGATAAATACTTTAGCGATACAGGTGAAAGGTGTACCGTTACTTTACAATTAACATTTTTAGAAAGTAATTTACATGAACTTTACGACATAGTTGAGATGGCTATAAAAAATGGCATAGATAGAGTTAAAGGACATCATCTTTGGGCACATTTTAAGGAAATTAATGATCTATCTATGAGGAGAGATGAATTAGCAATTAGTAGATGGAATACGGAGGTGGGAAGGTTATATGAACTTAGGGATAATATGCTATTGCCAAATGGTAAAAAGATAAAATTAGAAAATTTTACGATCCTTTCTCAAGAGGGTATCAAGGATTTGGCTCCAGGTGGTCAGTGCCCATTTTTAGGTAAAGAAGCATGGATAAACAATGAAGGCAAGTTTAGTCCCTGCTGTGCTCCAGATGAACTACGCAAAACATTAGGAGATTTTGGCAATGTTAATGAAGTTAAACTGGAGGAAATATGGCAAAGTAGCGAGTACCTAAACTTACAAAAGAATTATTTAAACTATGAATTATGCAAAACATGCAACATGAGAAAACCATTAGTCAATTAATGAAAGATAGTGAGTACCTTAAATCTATTAGGGTTTCCCCCTGTGAAAGGTTTCACCAATTGTCAGAAAATCCTTTGTACAAAAATAGATTTATTAGAGTTGATAAATTTCACGAGCCTGGCCTTGCACCAGTTTATGATGAGACAGGCGCTTATCACATCGATGCAATGGGAGAAGCAATTTATCGCGACAGATTTTTAAAAACTTTTGGATTTTACTGCAATAGAGCAGCCGTAGAAGATGACACAGGGTATTACCATATTGATCCATCTGGATGTAGAGTATACAAACATTCGTATCAATGGATTGGAAATTACCAAGAAGATATTTGTGTGATTAGAAAGCATGATAAGTTTTTTCATATTGATTTGAACGGCAATAGAGTTTATGAGCAAGAATACAATTATGTTGGGGATTTTAAGGATGGTATCGCTGTAGTCCATAAAGATGGTAAAGCTACACATATTAATAATCATGGAAAGTTAGTACATAATAAATGGTATAAAAAGCTTAATGTTTTTCATAAAGGATTTGCTATTGCAGAAGATAAGCATGGCTGGTTTCATATAGATATTAATGGCAATCCTGTTTACCGGCAAAGATTTAAAATGGTAGAAGCATTCTATAATGGCATGGCAAAAGTTGAAACTTTTGAAGGTGTATTAGGACAGATCGATATTACCGGAAACGTAAAGTTTAGTATTTTTGATTTAGATAAAGAATCTCAAGTGCATAAGATTTCTGCAGAACTTTCAGCCTTTTGGAAAACTTACCTCGCAAATGTTGCTATTGAACTTGATTTGTTAAATATCTTACCTGCAACTATGCCAGTTTTATCTCAAAAGTTAAATATTATCGTTCCAAATCTAGAAAGGCTGTTAAGGGCGTTGTGGGAAATAGGGTTTATTGATTACGATAAGAACAAGGACTTATGGCAACTATCATCAAAAGGTAAGTGTTTTAAGGAAATACCATTTTTGCCTAAAGCAGCAGCAATGTGGGCAAGGGTTGCCGCTGAAAAGAATTGGTTAAAAATTGCCGATATATTAAGGCAGGAGTCAATATCTTCATTTGAATCTTTTAAGGAGAAAGAAACATCAGAAGACAGGAAAATAGCGTTTTACCAAGCATTGCTAGGATATTCCAGGTTTGACACTAAAGAGTTTAATTCTAGGGTTAATATAGATGGTGCTAAAAATATATTGCTATTTGGCGTACACTCTTTATTTCTTGCTTATTCTGATATACACAATAAAGGTTCTATAGGCTTATATTATTACAACGAACATAAAGTGCCTAGGCAGGCAGTAGAAGATTTAAAAATTAAACTCATAACTCAAGAAGAATTATCAGCTACAAATTATGAATTAGGTGTCTTTTGCCGCTTTCTGCAGCATTATGATGATAATAAGGTATTGTCTTATTTAAAATTGGTAAAAAATAAAGGAATACCACGCGTTTTAGTGATAGAAACTATCCTAGATTACTACTCCCCAGTGGGAGGTTCTGTAGATATTAATGTAATGGTTGAAACAGGGGGTAAACTAAGGACATTGAGCGATTGGAAAAGAATACTAAAACAAGTAAAAGGGCTTAAAATTTTTAGTATTGTACCTTTAACAGATTATTTATCAGTTATTGACATTAGGTGTTAATATATGAAAGCATTGCAAAAAATGGTTTTTTTATTATCAAAAATCTAGTTCCTTTAGAGTTAATAACTCAGTCTTTAAATGATATAATAAGCAAGATATCAAAGTTATCTCAAGAATTAGGTGTTTCAACTTCTGACTATTTAAACTGCACTGGAAGATGGGGTACATCATCTCAGGTAACTAGAATTGTATCTCAAGTATTAGATAAAATTATTAAAAATTATCTTGAAAAGTCACTTCAATGCCAGATACTGCAGAAAAAATCAAATGTTATATGTAAAACTGCTGATTTAATAGATGCAGTTCCCTTCCATCAGGACATCTCTTATAGCTTTAATGACCCTTATCATTTTTCTGTTTGGCTAGCTTTGAATAATGTCAATAAAACTTCAGGTGCACTACAAGTTATAGAAGATAGTCACAACTGGAAAATACAGCCTCTAGTTGATTTTTGGCATCCATACTTTTTGGATCAATACTCGGATAACCGGGAAAATTATAAAATTAAGTCACTACCTATTTCAGCAGGAGATGCGATAGTTTTTGATTCACGGTTATGGCATGGTAGTGATAAGAATATAGATGCTAAAGATAGGTTTGCTTATGTTACGAGATGGGTTGTAAAAGATAAAAGTCTTCCTTGTGTGCCAAAACCTCAGCCTTCAGTTTTTGGTATATTAAACTGTGGTGCATTAACAGAATTTATACTGAGAGAATACTTATCATTATTTCGTCGCCAGGAAAGTATAAAAACAAAAAATATGGAAGAACTTATTAAGAGCTGGTTAGCCTTTATTACAGACACAACTACAAATATTTCTGAGGTCAACACTGCTGAAGCTAAGCGAGATTTATATAAGCTACTTATTCTGAATCAAGCGTCAGCACTACATGATGCTGGAGACATTTCAGGAAAAATATACAAAAATTTATGGTTTTCACTGCTTGTATTTCTCAATAAAAAAGTCAATGTGGTGGAGCTAGCATTATAAATGAACAAAAGTAGAGTTGGTAGTTTCAAGTATATATTGGTGTTCATTTTGAATATCTTATCCAAGTTTAAGCTTAATGTGCTTGTAATGTTCCTGGTTGCCCTAGTAGTGGCTGTTGATTTATCTTTTAGAAATTATTTAGTAAAAAATATCTTAGATACAGCTGTAAAATATCAAGAAGGTAATGTAATTGAAAATCTTTTATTACCTGTAAGCGCTTATGTTTGTATGGCATTACTTATTACTACTGCTTTTAGATTCTATGGCTATTTTGTTGACATTCGAATGTTTACCTCAATGCGTCAAAAAATAGCTGATATGTCTTTTTACAGGCTGCTTCAGCAAGACCATTCCTATTATCAAAACAACCTATCCGGAAGTTTAGTATATAAGGTCAGTAACTTAATGGATAGTGTGATAGAGCTAATAAGACTGCTTATAGACTGTTTCTTTAGTTATAGTATAGCATTAATCTTGGCTATTTATACTTTATCACTAGTAAATATAAAGTTTGCAATAGCTACATTCATTTGGGTGAACATTTTTATTTTGATTTCGGTTTTCAGTTTTCGGGTGCTTACCGGATTAGCCGATGATCATTCTAAACAAAGTTCACAAGTAATAGCGGGTATAGCCGACAGTATTTTAAATGTTATATCAGTAAGGTTATTTTCTCGGCAAGCGCATGAGAGGCATAAATTTTTTCAAGTATGCAAGAAAAAAACTATTGCAGAAAGAAAATTACAATGGGCATACTTTTGGCTTTGGTTTATATATGGCTATTCATTTGATATACTCCAAGCAGTAAACTTGTATTTTTTAATTCATGATTATCAATTGAACAAGATTGCAATAGGAGATATTGCTCTTGTACTTGGAATTAATATATCGATTATAGAGTTTCTTAACCATCTAACTAGGAATCTTACCCAATTTTCTACTCATTTCGGCAAAGTTTCAGATGCATTGCCAATCTTGACTACCGTACCAGAAATTCAAGATAAGGAAAATGCTAAAAATTAAATTTATTAAGTGGAAGAATAACGTTTAATAATGTTTCTTTTTCTTATGAGGGTCAGAAGTCATTATTTCAAGATTTTTCAGTTACCATTAATCCTTGCGAAAAGGTAGGTCTAGTTGGTTATTCTGGAGATGGTAAATCTACTTTTATAAACTTAATCATAAGGCTATTTGATGTTAAAAAAGGTAATATACAGATTGATAATCAAGTAGTATCGGAAGTTACACAGAGTTCTTTGAGGCAACAAATATCTGTAATACCTCAAGAACCATTGTTGTTTCATGATACTATTTTAGCAAATATTATATATGGTAAACTTCAATCTACTATCGAAGAAATAATAAGAGCTGCAAAGCTGGATGGTATTCACGATTTCATTATGACTCTACCCGATCAATATGAAACTGTAGTCGGAGAAAAAGGCATAAAGCTATCTGGAGGGGAAAGACAAAGAATAATCATAGCGAGAGCATTTCTAAAAAACGCTCCGATATTATTTTTCGATGAGCCAACTAGTCAGTTAGATTCTATAACAGAGAAAACAATTCAAATGAGTTTATTTAAGTTGATGGAAAATAAAACCACCATTACTATAGCACACCGTATTTCTACACTTTTACATATGGACCGAATTCTAGTATTTGACAAAGGAAAAATTGTCCAAGATGGTAAACATTCTGAACTAGTTTGCAAGAAAGGTCTTTATAAAGAACTTTGGGATGCTCAAATTGGCTGTCTAAATATCAAAAAAGAAAATGGAAAAAACTATCGACCTTAGAAGTGACACTACAACTTTACAAATCTCCAACGTTATACACGCAATAAGTAGTGCAATCGTTGGAGATTTTGCTTACGGTGAAGACAAAAGCTGTAACAACTTATCGGAATATTGTAAACAATTATTCAAAGTAGAAGAAGCATTGTTCGTAACCAGCGGTATGCTTGCAAATAGGTTAGCTATTGCCAGTCAAACAAGTCCTGGTGATGAACTAATTACTCATTATAATTATCATGTTAATTTTTTCGATAGTGCAGGCAATGCAAAAGTAAATAGTATAGTGTTTAACTGTATTAGGAATAATACCGGAATCTTAGATATTGATGAAGTAGAATATGCTATTAACTCTAAACCGAGATATAAAATTTTTGCTCAGGTGAGTCTAGTTTCTATAGAAAATAGTATAAACGGGTTTAACGGTAAAATTTATCCTTTTAAGAAACAAGTAGAGTTATATAATTTCTTAAAAGCTCACAATATAAGTCTTCATTTAGATGGTGCGAGAATATTTAATGCTCATGCTGAAACAAATGTTGCTTTAGCTGACTATGCTAAATATGTAGATACAATGAGCTTTTCTTTTACTAAAGGACTTGGAGCTCCTTTTGGTTCAATGCTTATGGGTAAAAGAGAGATAATTGAAAAGGCTAAGAAGTTACAGGTTTGGTTGGGGAGTGGTTATCATCAAATTGGGTACTGCGCTAATGCAGCAAAATATGTACTACAGAATAATATCTCTAGGCTTAAAGAAGATAATAAGCTTGCTAAATTGTTTGCAGACAAGATTAAAGAAATTCCACATGTAAAGCTGATACTACCTTATCCATAAACTAACATAGTAAGCTTTAGTATAAAAGAACTAAATGTGACTAATGAGTTTTTTTTGAGTAAATGCCAAGCTTATGGTTTATTGCTCTTTCCTTGGCTCGAATCTCATATAAGAGCAGTTGTTCATCTTGGCATAGAGGAAGCAGACATAATAAATGCTGCTGAAATTATAAAGGAGGTTATATTAAATTTAGTATGAGGGTAAAAATAGATTTCTTTAGCGATTCAAACACTAATCCTTCATCTGAAATGAGGGAAGTAATGGCTAAAGCAAAAGTTGGAAATGAAGCTGCATGTGAAGATCCAACTGTAAACGAATTAATAGAAACCACATGTAAAATATTAGGTAAGCCAGCAGGAATATTTTTGATTTCGGGAACGATGTGTAATGTAATTGCTTATAAAGTGCACATTCAAAGACCTGGTGATTATTTGTTACTCGATGAAACTTCGCATCCATTAATAGTGCAATCTGGATTAATTGCAGCCCAGGCACATGCCACTCCTTTACCTATTAAAGGAACAAGAGGAATATTTACTGGAGAGCAAATCGTTGAGTTTATTACTCGTCCTAGCTTAAGGAATGTTCCAAAAGTTGGGCTTGTTTCTGTCGAACAAACAACGAATTTTGGTGGTGGAGCTGTGTGGCCTTTAGAGTATATTCAAGAGATCTCAAGTCTCTGCAAAAAGAACGACGTATCCTCTCATTTAGATGGAGCAAGGCTGTTCAATGCTTGTGCTTATGCTAAAATATCTCCAAAAGAATATGCAAATTATTTTGATTCGGTGTTTATTGATTTTAGTAAGGGATTAGGCGCTCCAATGGGTGCAGTATTGGCTGGAAGTGAAGAGTTTATTGAAAAAGCTTGGTACTATAAGTTTCAAATTGGCGGAGGTATGCACCAAGCTGGCATTATTTCAGCTGCATGTTTATATGCTCTCAACAACAACATGAATTCTTTAATAGAAGATCATAAAAAAATGCAGCACCTTATAAAAGGTCTTAGCTCTATAGATCAAGTTATAATCAATATTGACCTATACAAAACTAATATAGCGTATTTCTCATTACGTACTGATTGTATATCTGCTCAAGAATTAATAAATATACTAATGACAAATTATGGAATTAGGATGGCTAACATAAGAGGTAAAATCAGAGTTATAACACATAGAGATATAAGCTGTGAAGATATTAATACTACTATATCTACTATAAGAAAGATACTGAATAGGTAATTTCGATTGTTATCAATTTTCTACATTAATGGTTTGCAAACTTCTTGTAAAACAATATTATACCAACATAGTATTATGCTAGTATTTGCATGGAACTGTTTGGGGAATAGGTGTGAACTTTGTTTCCTTTCAATATTTACTATTCTTTTTTGGATATGTGCTACTTTACTTCTCAAGGCAGAGTATACCAATTGCTCTACCACTGTTAATAGATACTGACCATGTAAAATTAAGCTATTTTTTTGCCTGCTTTTCTTTTTTTTACGGAGTATCGAAATTCTTTAACGGGATAATCATGGACTTCAAAGATAATCCATTATTTATGTTTGGGCTATGCAATATTGTAACTGGAATATCAACCATTGGTATAATTTTATCATACAATAACCTAACCTTATTACTGTTAACATTGATATTATTAGCTTGGGCACAAGGAGTAGGTTGGCCAGCTATTACCAAGTTTATGATTACAAACTCTAGTATCTCTTCAATTGCATCATTGTGGGGGGTTATGAGTGCATCTCAGCAACTTGGTTCTTGCCTTACTTTAATTGTGTTACCAAGTATAATCAAAATATATGGTGTAAAAAGTGCATTTTTGTATTCTGGCCTCTTATGCTTACTTTTTGGAATTTACATAACATTAAAAGCATATTACAGAGAAAGTACTACTCCTACTATCTATAAGGTGCAGAAACCTAAAATTGGCATTAAGGTGACAAGTTCCATATGGTTTCTATGTTATGCTACTTTTTGTACTTATATTATAAAAATGGGAATCTTCTTTTGGTTTCCTATAATTTTAAAAGATAGATTACAAATCTCTCTTGTACAATCCTCACTAATCACAGGTGTCTATGATTTGGGTGGAATCCTTGGAACTTTAATCACAGGAAGAATTAGTGATATGTATTTCTTTCAAAATAGAAGTTTGCTAGCATTACTTTACATGCTGGGTATAGCACTCACTTTTATTGGAATGAACTTTTGTCAAAACATAGTTCTTATGAGTCTTGGTGCAGCTTTATCAGGATTTTTTATATTTGGAGTACAAGTACTAACAGGTGTTATAGCTGTAGACATTGCTCCACAAAATAATGTATGTACAATTGTAAGCTTGACAGGATTATTTGGGTATATTGCAAGTTCAATATTTTCATGTGTAGTTTTAGGGTTACTTGTGGAATGTTTTGGTAATAACATGATGTTCTCATTCTTCTTTATTTGTTCTGTTATTATATCCATTTGCTTTTGCGTATTATCAAGCAGGAACCTAAAACAACTGCATAAAGTTGACATAGGGAATATTTCTTAACATTAAACTTCCCAGGTAAACTTAGATTTTTTGCCCAGAGAGTAAACATTGTAACCATATCTTAGCAACAGTTCACTATCTAATAAATTACGAAAGTCAAAAATATTAGGTGTAGCCATAACATCCTTTAAAATTACAAAGTCTTGACTTTTAAATTCCCTCCACTCCGTTAACAATAACAAGGCTTCTGCGCCCCTTGCAGCTTCTATAGCGTTATCCGCGTACTCTATATCCTTTAGAACTTGCCTAGCATTATTCATTCCCACTTGGTCATATGCAGTAATTTTAGCGTTGTTATTCACTAACAATTTTGCGACATCTATAGCTGGACTATTTCTTACATCATCAGTACCAGGTTTAAAAGTTAGCCCCCATATCGCTATTTTTTTATTTTGAGCTCCATTTAGAGCATATTCTACCTTTTTAGCGATGTTTGTTATATGATTATAGTTAGATTCCTTAACTGAATTTAAAATTTGTAGCTTGACATTATGATCTTCAGCAATCCTTATCAAAGCTGACAAATCTTTAGGAAAACAGGATCCTCCAAATCCTGGGCCAGCTTTTAGAAATTCCCTACCTATTCTATGGTCCATCCCCATGCCATTAGCTAAAAGGTCGATGTCTGCTTCTAACATCTCACATAAACCTGCCATTTCATTGATAAAAGCAATTTTTGTTGCTAGAAAGGCATTAGAAGCATATTTAATCATTTCAGCTGTAACTGTATCAGTGACTATTAACGGAATATTCCTATCTGTAAATGATCTATATATAGCTTCTAGTTTTACTCTAGCTCGCTTAGTTTTTACTCCTATTATTATTCTATCTGGATATAAAAAATCTGATACTGCAGAGCCTTGCTTGAGAAACTCTGGATTAACTCCCAAATCAAAGTTGTAGCCCTTATTAGATAAATAATTATATATATTTTTTGTAGTACCAGGAGGAATAGTTGATTTTATAACTATTAAGCAATCTTGATTAACTCTCTCAGAAACTTTACTTATTGAATTATATACATTTTTTAAATCCGCATTTCCTAAGGAGTCTGATGGAGTATCTACAGTTACAAACACTACTTCTGTGTTGGGATTTATTTGAGAATACGAATCGAAGAATCTTATCCTTTGTAACTTTATATTATTCTCTAAATAGTCTGCTAATCCAGGCTCATATATAGGAATTTTTCCTAATTTCAATAATTCAATCTTCTTAGTATTTATGTCAATGCAATCAACGTTATGACCCTGCTCTGATAACATTGCACAAGATACTAAACCTACATACCCTATTCCTATAATGGTTATATACATCTTGTCATTACCTTAAAAATATCCTAATGTAGCTCAACTGCTTAAACATTTAAAAAGAACATCATTAACAATTAGAGTCATAAATTTTTACTCTAGCGTTGCATACATTATTTTTCTTAATTACTTTACTTTCTGAATAAACTATAAACAAAGTCGATGGTATTAATATTAAAATACCATACAAAGCACTTTTATCAGGCAACTCATTAAACATAACATATGTTACTATTGCAGAAATTATTAGCTCTATGTATCTATATGGTGCAAGTGCAGTAGCATCTGCAAGAGTAAAAGCTTTTAATATGAAGAACAGAATTAGATTTGAATTAATTCCCAAAATCAGTAGTAATACTAATTCTAACAAGGAAGGCAAATGCCAATAAAACAGCAAAGGCACAGTGGAAAAAATAGTTGTTGTTAGAGCTGAATAAAATAACATACTTATTACTGACTCTTTTATTGCGAGTTTCTTATTAAGTATGTCTAATATAGCAAAGATTAATGTAGATACAATAAAAATAAAAATTTTAGGATTAAAGTCTTCACTATAAGCTTTGGTAGTAATAGCAATACCAACAAAGCCAATAACAGTTACTGACCATCTTTGCCAAATTATATTTTCATTTAGTAAAGGGATTGCAAGAAGTATAACAAATAATGGTATAGAAAAACTTATAATTGTTGCAGTTACTATGGGAAAAATAGCTAACCCATAGGTCCACAAGGTTATTCCAACAAATAACAATACTACTCTAGTTATCTGAATAGATATTTGACTTGTTTTAAAAGCTTCTCTTCCATAGTAAAGCATAAAAGGTACAAGGGTAATAGTGCTAAATAAAAAGCGGAAAAAGATTACTTCAAAACTTTGGAGATGTAAACTTAGATATTTTGATATAGTATCATTAGCTACACTACTAAATAAACTAAGTATAAACCAGATAACTCCAAGTAAATAAGCTCTTAGTCTGTAATCCACAAAACTCCTAATTTAATATACAAACTTCCATGATGTGCTCATATAACTTCGCTGCAAAAAAGGTTGATAGCATACAGGCTCTCTTCTACTTACTGTTCTAACCATATTCACAAATTTTTGCTAAAAGTAGCATTAGAAGTATTATACAAGATATGTCTTTAATTGCGTAATTTTAATAGATTTAGAATAGAGATTATCTGAGCAGGGAGTTACTGACTGATTTTTTTGTAATATAAGATAAGAATGATAGACATTCAATCACAACTAAAAGTAGCATCAGCTGAGATGGATAATGTAACACCTAAAAATATTAAATGTCTGCAGCAGGAGGCAAATGCAATGATAGAGGACAACCAGGAATTAATAGATAAATTTTTGAAATGCCAAGCAAACTAAAGAAATAAAGCAAAGAAAGGTTTAAAAAACATAGTTTCGCCCAAAAAGCATACTAAGGGGCAAGAAGCTAAAATTTCAAACGATAAGCCAAAACCGCTACATGAGCAACCTCTAAAGTTGATGGAGAAGACCTCTAAAGTAAAAAAAGATAAAAAAGGAATAAAAGAAAAAATAAAAAGCTTAAAAACAAAGAAAGCAAAACCCGTAGAGAAAGAGCTGAAAAAGGGCAACGTGTTCAAAAAAGGCTTCAAAAAGCTAAAAGGGAAGCTGAAGAGCCTAAACCCCATAAAAGCTAAGAAAAACAAGATAATCGGGAGCAAGAAGTTAGCATTTTTACTAACATCTGCTACAATTGTGGCAATTTTACCAACATTCAGTTTAGCTCCTCTTCCAGCCTTAGCCATAACTTCTGCATGTGTTTTCAGTATTAACTTTATCGCAGTCAAGACACTAAAGAAATTTATTAAACAACGTAAATTAGCAGCAGAATCTAAAGAAGAGTCAACTCTACTAGCTAAGCCAGAAGAAGAAATTCAAGATGTGTCTATAAAACCAGTAAGTAAAGAAAATTCAGAGCAAATTTCTAAGGAATAGATTTCTACATTAATATACTACCTTAAATACTTTTCTATTTCTATTTAAATATTATTTATTCAATATAAAAGTAGTAGTAAAGCTAGTGGCTTCTTTGCAAAATACTAACTAAACGGGTATGCGAGTTAATAATTTAAAAACGTTTCTCGCTGCATACTCTAATACAAACACACTTTTTGTGGGGTTGCTATGACAGTAGAAAAGATTTTACAAAAGGCTGCAAAGGAAATTTATCACTTCAGACATCCTAGTATTTTTTCTTTATTAGTTAGTGCAGTTTTCAAATGGATCATAAATAGTAGATTGGGTGTTAGTTTTTTACATTTTGCTGCAGAAAAGAACTTTTATAATATCATTCGATTCCTTGTCAAACATGGTGCTAACGTTGATGCTGCAGATAGAGAAGGCAATACAGTACTACACGTTGCTTCCATATTTGGCTTTATCGAAATAGTACAAACTGTTGCAGCAAGGACTGAAAATATTAACGCCTATAATATTTACGGTAATACTCCTTTACATTTTTCAATAAAGTATAAGCAATTGTATGCTATGCAAAGGCTATTACGATATGGTGCAGACATTAATCGCCTAAATGGTCTAGGTGAGTCACCTCTTCATATAGCTGTAAAATGTGCTGATGGGGTAATGTTGGGGTTACTGATAAAGGGAGGCGCCTTTCTCGAAACTAAAAATGCAGAAGAAAGTACTCCTTTGCACCTTGCAGTTTCATTAAATAAGAAAGAGTATGTAGAGCTTTTATTGCGAAGCTGGGCAGATGTTAACGCAATTGGGAAAAGTGGTTGTAACCGCTGCATCTGGCTGTTATGAATGGCAATAAAGAAATTGTGGAATTATTGCTGAGTAAAAAAGCAAATGTTCATCTGAAATGTTTTTATAACTCTAAAGAAGGTTACACAGCACTAGAGAACGCTGTAGCGGATGAAAACGAAGAAATTACAGAATTATTTCTGCTTTACGGAATAACCTTAAAATAGCGGAGTGCAACAATGTCCTACGAGCAGATTTCTATATGTGGCATAATACTAATCATTGCTATTAAAATATTTTCCTTTTTTAGGAAACGAGCGTATAAAAGTCTTATCAGAAAGATGTCACTAAAAGAGCGTGAAGAGAAAATTGAACATAACCTTCAAGTTTATAAAGAAAATCTAAAAATAATTGGTGTTGCAAAACCGATAGGTAAATGGACAAAGATGGCTATCCTCAATAATGAATTGATGCAGCGGTTAGCACGATTGATACAGGAAGAAGGCGATGAGAAGGGATATTGGGAGCTATTTGTAAAAGCTCAGGCTTCAACTCAAGGCAAATATAAGGGAAGAGGGCGGTAGCTCCGAAAGTTTCCCATTGTTGTTGGCTTCCGGGAGTGTTAAATAAACCATACGCGTCAAGTTAAGGAAAAGTGTAAGTAAAGTTGATAGAGTGAAGGAAAATAATAAGGTATAAATTCTCTTGGATATATGAATGAGAGAACTTACAATGGACAGAATAGCTTGCTTATCAAAAGACCTCAATGAATTCTTTAATGAAAAAGCAGACGAAATATCAATTGCAGTAGGTTTTATAAAAAGAAAGAGAAAACTTAATGGCTCATCATTCATAAAAGCTATGGTTTTTGGTAACATAGGAGTTGATGATTGCAGCATAGAAACAATGTGCCAATTGCTAAATGAAGACTCGATAGAAATTACAAAACAGGGTTTAGATTTTAGGTTTAGTGAAGAAGCAGTTGAGTTCATGAAAAAAATGTATAACGAAGCTTTGTGTTTATTTAAAAAAAGTCTACAGATTGATTGCAAAATTTTACAGCAATTTGGAAGCGTTAAATTATTGGATAGCAGCTACATTAGCCTGCCCAGTAGCATAGAAGATATGTACAAAGGATATGGCAGTAGCTATAGAGATTGTGAGAATAATACCAAATCAGGAATAAAGCTACAGTTAGTCTTTGATTACCTGAATCAAGCGCTAGATAAGTTAAATTTTATGGAAGGAATAAGGTCGGATCAAGGTTATAGGGATTATCTGAACGGTTTATCAGCCAATGATTTGCTAATATTTGACTTGGGCTACTTTGTGCCTAGTTCTTTTAAACAGATTGATGAAGCAGGTGCATATTTTGTTAGTCGTTATAAGTCTGATACCAATATATATGATATAGAAACAAATCAAAAAATAGAGCTATTGGAGTATTTGGAAGGTCAATTATCTTCAGAAAAAGAAGTATTATTAGGAAAGGAAGTAAAAATTAAGGTAAGAATTATATGTCAAAAGCTAACTGAAGAACAGTCTATGGCTAGAAGAAGAAAGGCTAATAAATTAGCAAAGTCACATGGATATACATCTTCTCAAAAGAATCAAAAGTTATTAGATTGGTCAATATTTATAACTAATGTTCCAGAGAGTAAAATTAATGCTGAACAAATATTGACGGTTTATAGAGTAAGATGGCAAATCGAATTACTATTTAAACTATATAAAAGTCATATCAATCTTGATAAACTAAAAGGAAAGACAAATCCATTTAGAGTATTGTGCGAGCTATACGCAAAATTATGTGCTATTCTCGTATTTCACGGAATGATTGGCTGTGTAAAACTAAAAAAGAACACGGAGCTCAGTTTAACAAAGGCATTTATTGAATTGAAAAGGCGGGTTAGAGAGCTCTTTTTGATATTAAACAATATTGTCAATAATTTAAAAATTTTTCTAAAAAAGCTTACTATAATCTGGTCAAAGTTTTCTTTGAAAGACAGATATAGGAAGACCAGGGTATCTACTTTAAGCTCTCTACATTCCTTAACTTGACGCGTATGGTTTTTTGAACATTCCCTGTTAAGATGCCTAATCTACTTTTAGCCCCTCAGTATGTAAACTGCGTGGTAAAGACTCTAATTCCTTTGCAGCACTTAAACTTTTATTTTTTGCATGTATACCAAGCTTATTGAATTCTCGAGCAGCAGGAAACACCCTTGCTTCAAGAGAGCCAGCAGTTTTATTATAATGATCAACAGCACTTTTTAAGCTCCTGCGCAAATTATCAAAGTTTTCACCCATTGTGCAAATGCGCTCATATAAAATATGACCTAGTTCACTGATTTTCTTTGCGTTTTCAGCTATCATCTCTTGCTTCCATCCATACGCTATTGCTCTCAGCAACGCAATTAGAGTGATCGGTGTTGCAATGATCACTTTTTTTTCCACTCCAATCTCTATCAAAGCAGGCTCATATTCCAGTGCTGCGCTAAAAACCCCCTCCCCTGTTAAGAAAAGCACCACAAGTTCTGGCGTATTTTCAAATTGATTCCAATACTCTTTTTTACCCAAGTCATTTATGTGTTTTTTTATTGCCAGGGAATGGTTCTTTAATTTCTCCTTTTGTATTTGCAAATCATTTTGTGATATAGCATCCATGTAAGAATCAAGCGGCACTTTAGCATCTATTATTATTTGCTTTCCAGATGGCATTTTGATTATTAAATCAGGACGAAATAAATCATCCTCGTTTTTATCAATCACTGACGGCTGAGTAAAAAAATCGCAATACTCAATCATTCCTGCCATTTCTACCACTCTTTTGAGTTGCATTTCACCCCATTTGCCCCTAATGTGAGGTTTCCTCAGGGCATTAGCAAGGTTGGAAGTTTGGTTCATCAGCGCTCCAATTTGCTCCTTTAAACCTTCATAGGCCCCTACCCTCTCCTTTTCTAGCTCACGTATTTCATTATCGAATTTTTCTAATTTTTCTTTTATTGGAGTTACAACTTCGTTGATCGTTGCTTGTCTTTTTTTGAAATCGCTTTCCGTTTCTTTTAATTTACTATCGATTACTTCCTTTGCTAAGTTCAGAAAATTATTGTTATTTGTTTGCAAAGCATCAAGAGAGAGCGCTTTAAAAGTGTTTGTTAATCTCTCCTCTGCTTTTGTTAGTAATTCTATTTCCTTTTTCTTTTCCTCACGTTCTTTTTGCAGAGTTACTTCAAGTTCTGCTCTTTTGACCCTTAAATCAACTATTTCTTCATTCTTCGTAAGCAAAGTTTGCTTTGTTTCTTGAAGTTCTTGCTCTAATTTACATAAATTACCCTCAAGGTTTGCTTTCTTTTCGCTCAGTTTTTTTACGATAATGTAGAAAAATAGTAATAGAGAGACAACCAGAGCTATAGAATTGAAAAGCATCAGAATAAAAAAGCTGTATTTACAATTCTATATGATTTTTGTGTGTATAAGAAAGAAAAAAGGAGCACCTAAAGAGGTGACCTTACCCAGAAAAAGTAGAGAGAAAGTTAAGACGTTTTTATCATGAGAATAAATTGTGCAGGAATGCAATAGTTAATAGTAGAATGTCTACGTTATTTGTTACAAAAGATTTCTATGTATTCAAATATGGCAGTTCTGGTTTGTTGAGCGAGAAGTATCAATAAGCAGCTCCCTTTTAAGTGAACTTTTCTGCAACAGAGTTATCGTAACAACAGCCCTTATGGCTCATGCTGGAAATGATGTTTTTTGTATTCAATAGAAATTGGTAATTTTGAGAGGTATACTGTGACCCTTGATCGCTATGTAACAGCAGATTTTTATCGGGTTTGCGTTTATCAACGGCCATCAATAAAGAATCTATAACTAATTATCATGTTACTCATTAACCACCATGCGTGAATATAGGTCAATTATTGCCGCCAACAACCTTCTTTAGTTTTTATGTAGGTAATCCCAAACTTTATTTGGCTGATCAGTAGTAAAATTTTGATCCAATGTGTTCGGAGCCACAACTCGGTTGCTTATTTGCTGTTTTTTATTTTTGAACCTTCGTCTAAGCTTGGTTTTAATGCCATTTTCTTGCATAACACTTTGTACTGTTTTAATTTTTGCCTAAAGCTTTTAATTCAGCGTGAATTTTAGGGGCTCCATATCTGCATTTAGAATGCTTGATGTATTTTTTGAATATCTGCTAGAAGCCCTTCTTTTGCTAATTCTTTACTGCTTTTTTCCTTAGCAACCAATACCACCAGTACAAAACCCTACATAGTTCCTGTGTTTTATAGCAATTTCTATATAAAAGAATACTTTACTCTTTTTCTTTGCCCAGGGCTTTTTTTAAGATGTCTCTTTCTCTTATTAGCTCTTTTTTTAGATCAAATCTTTCTTTGTCATAAGGAGCCTTTGCCTGGAAATGCGTATGCTCCAGACATTTTTCCATCATATTTTCTTACTTAACATACTGCCATCTATACCTAGATCTTTTGCTATTTTTGTACTTGCTTGACCTGTTTCTTTAACCAGCTTAACAGCTTCTAATTTGAATTCTGCTGTATATTCTCTTCTATTTGTCATATTTTGAAAAAACGTTTTATTTTACTCCAAAAACGTCTTAACTTTCTCTCTACTTTTTCTGGGTAAGGTCACTTACAACTTACTTTTAATTAGTCTAACCCATGCGTGCCAATCCCTCTCACCAAGATTGCTTTCAAAAGATAGGAGTCCTTTACAGCTTTTGAGCAAATTTCTTCACTTGGAATTGATAACTCCTTATTCATTGCTAACGTTAAACATTGAGTTTTGCACGCTTGTTCTAAATGATACGTGTAAAACATTGCTTCTTGTATACTCCGACCACACGTTATAGATCCATGATTACGCATTAACATGACAAAATTTTCTTTCAGATCAGCTATTAACCTCTTTCCTTCTGTATCGCTAAGTGCTAGGGAATTATAATTATGGTAAGAGATTTTATTGTAAAAGTGCAGTGCCCATTGACTTATAGGAAGCAGCCCATCTTTGAGAGAAGAAACCGCTACAATAGAAGGTGTATGCAAGTGAAAAATTGCTTGAATATCTTTCCTTGCTTGATAAACAAAACCATGAATTATATAGCCAGTTCTATTATATTGATATTCTTTGCCTTCAACTACATCTCCATCAAATGATACTTTCATTAACGAACGTTCATCTACTTCATCAAAACGCATACCAAACGGATAAATATAAAACGACTTTTGATCTTCAGAACGCACTGAAAGGTGAGTATATGTATGATCATCGAACTTAAGGTAGGACAAAATCTGATAGGCATAGACTAGATCCCTTTTTACTCTGCTCTTTGTTAACAACACAATCCTCTGTTAGAATCTTCTGAAGGTTTATACGCGAAAAGAGACTTGTAGTAAACTAATAAGTCTATGCCACTCTGTCTTGCTTTCTGAATACCAAACACTTTTGTGTTGTAGCTTGCTTAAAAATAGTTATCGTTATTATAGAGTTTATATACAGAATTTATGTTTTTAAATTACACAATATCTTAACTACAAAAATAATTTTCTATATAATATTTCATATGTTTTAAAGCTTCATTTTTATGTTATTATAAATGTAAGTTTCAAGATTGAAAATAATATGGTAAATATTAACACAAAAAAACAGCCAGCAGGATTTTTCATATATCTCTCTGGTCTTTCGGGAAGTGGTAAACTTTCCACAGCAATAGAATTATCTAATATGATAGACGCATTAATTGTAAATAGCAAGTTCTATAACAATGTTCAAGCTTGCTCTATATACGATGGTGTCTTTGAAC
This sequence comes from Wolbachia endosymbiont of Ceratosolen solmsi, assembly GCF_017869155.1. Lineage (NCBI taxonomy): Bacteria > Pseudomonadati > Pseudomonadota > Alphaproteobacteria > Rickettsiales > Anaplasmataceae > Wolbachia > Wolbachia endosymbiont of Ceratosolen solmsi. The sequence goes on along the minus strand of NZ_CP054598.1, from coordinate 556,752 downwards.
GTGATCCAATACCTAAAGAAGTTCAAGATAGAATATATGGCATTATGCAAATTATGCTTCAGGTAATAGAAAATTATCCGATTCACTCAAAAAATTACATATTTATTGATGAGTTGATGGAAAATAATGACCAGAACATGAGGATGTATGATTCAATAGTAAGGCTTAGTAAAAAAATGGGCACAGAAATCCTTCCTGTAGTACTCAGGTGCGATCTACTGACATTACAAAAGCGTATTGCATTAAAAAGGCAAAGAAAAAATAGGAGGGTGATTAATGTAAATAACGTTATAGAGAAATTGAGGACTAACGATTCATTTATACCACCAAGTGCCATAGAGATAGAAAATTCAAATATGAGTATAAAAGAAGTAGCTCAAGAAATAGTAAACCAGATGCACAAGCTTAGCCAAATTGCGTGTATGCAAAAGAATAATCTATAGCAATTTCATATACTGAGGCTCATTTAAATATAAAGCTTCAACTTCGTTTAATTTTTGCTTGTTCTTCAGTCTATAATGAACTAATAGTCCTGCATGGCTAGCATTTAAATTGCAATCCATATGTGTACTGCTTGTAGCGTGACCAGGGTCACATGCTGCAGTTGGACCAGACAGCGGCAATAAATTGAAATCAAATAACTGCGTATAAAACCCTTGAGCATTTTTGATTATAGCTCTGATATTTTTTTTGCTATTTTTACAAAGCAAAGATATTGCATAGGCTTGAACTTCCAGCGCACTAACTCCATATAACGGCTTATTTGTAGCAAGATTTATACCTTGTGCTGCTGATATACCAACTCTAATTCCAGTGAAACTTCCTGGTCCAACTACTACCGCTAAATGGTCTATTTTATCGTAGTTATAATTGTGCTTATTAAATAAAGTATTTAAAGTTTTAAAAAATGATTCTGCATGACTATTGCTGGCGGAATTGCGCTCTACAAAACAATTACCATCATAATCAACTATTGCTATTGAACTACCAATACCTACAGTATCAATCGCTAAAATAGACATTACTTAAGCTTATCATAGAGTTTTGCAAACATCATAGTAAAGGCACCATTACCCATAACATTTGCTGAAGTGATTATTGGATCAAACACTATATACAATGCTGTAATTAACGAAAGCATTTCTGGAGAGAATTTGAGATGTTTCTCAAGAATAGGTAGCATTACCATAATTCCTCCTGCCGGCACTGCCACGATAGCAAACTTAAATAACAAAAAATAGAGAAGAAAAGTTACATAATCTATTGTGAATAATGAATAACCGGAGGCAATTATCATTGATAATATTATAATAAAAAAGCAATCACCTACTAAATGAAAGCTAGCAGTTATTGGTACAACAGACGATGCTATGTCAGGTTGCTTTACATTTTTTTTGCTTCCTTCAAGAGTAAGCGGCATAGTTGCATTACTAGACATTGTGCTCATTGCAGTAATAAATGCCGGTATCATATTGCCTATACTAGCTATCCAGCTTGTAACCTTGAATGAATTTGCTGCTCCATATAAGAGGAAAACATAAAGGTAGGTTGCAGATGCTATAATAATGAAAATTATTGAGTAATCCTTAAATATTATAGATAAAACTTGATCATGCTGCATTTTTAAAGCAAGCCCAAGTACAAATATTGGAATAATCGGCGTCAAAAACGTTTTCAAAATAAAGAGAGTTAAATCTAACATTTTGTTCGAAAGCTCTTTGCTTTTCTTGGGTAGCAATGTGGACACTACTATGCTGGATACAAATCCACAAGCAAGGGCATAAAAATTAGAAAGGAGTAGCGGCAGCCTAAACGACCATAAAGGAACAATTGTTTCTTCATACGTTATATCTTGTATTGAATAAGTGTTTTGTATGATAAAATGCCCAACAGAATAAGCTATTAAACTTGAAGCCAGATTCGATAAGAAGATCATTATAATAAGTAATAATATAAACTTTATAGCTGACTGCTTAAGATTGTTAACACTGCTAAAGATTAACGCAAAAATAACAAAAGGCATTATAAATAGCAAAACCTCTTTTATACTAAGGCTCACTGAGTACAAGAAGGTTTTTATTTCCATTGGAACTAAATGACCAAAGAATGCAGCTGAAGTGATGACCGTGAGTAAGATTAGTAGTTGTAGCACGTTCTTATATACCAATGTTCTATGGACATATATATGGTAAGTTAGTTGTTAAGTAAAGCAAAACTGCCTAAACTGCACAGCAAATGGTGTAATGAAAGTAGCTGACACTGGAATGACAAAGAAGAGTGAAATTAGCACTCACTTATTATTCGTGTCGTTTTCAGTAAAAGCCTCCTCCCATGTGCCTTGAGTTGCTGCACGGCTATACTCTGTTACTCTATTTTCAAAGAAATTCGTATGTTCCACGCCATTTAGTATTTCATCAAGCCACGGAATAGGATTATCATTGACATCATATATGGACTCAAGACCTAATTGCATTAACCGTCTGTTTGCTACGTAGCGTATGTAATTGCGCACTTCTTCTGCGGATAGTCCTTCAACATCTCCTAAATCAAAGGCAAGCTTTATGAATTCGTCCTCAAGTTCAACGATGGTGCGACATGCAGAATATAATTCCTCTTTAAACTCGTTGTCCCAAATTTCATTATTCTCTTTAATAAATGTATTAAATAACATGATAATTGAATTGGTGTGCAAAGTTTCATCACGGGCTGACCAGGCGATTATCTGCCCCATTCCTTTCATTTTTCCAAAACGTTGGAAATTGAGCAAAATTGCAAATGATGCAAATAACTGCAACCCTTCAGTGAATGCACCAAACACTGCTAGAGTTTTAGCTACATGTTTTTTATCGTGTTTTTTGCTTTCCTCGAATTCCAACATATATTCATATTTCTTTCTCATAGCATCATACTTTAAAAATGCTTGATACTCACTTTCTGGCATGCCAATTGTGTCTAAAAGATAAGAATAAGCTGCAATGTGTATGGTTTCCATATTGGAAAAGCTTGCAAGCATCATGCATATTTCTGTTGGCTTAAATATATTTGAATAATGCCTCATGTAGCAGTTATTTACTTCAATGTCTGCCTGAGTAAAAAATCTAAAGATCTGGGTTAGTAGATTTTTTTCTACACTTGAAAGTTTAGTTTTCCAATCCTTCACGTCATCAGCGAGCGGAACTTCTTCAGGTATCCAATGGATTCTTTGTTGCTGCAGCCACGCATCATACGCCCAAGGGTAATTAAAAGGTTTGTATATTGGATCTGCTTCTAACAATGACATAAGACACCTATTATTTTCTAAAGTAAATATTATATTAAGTGATATTGAGAATCAGTCAATTTAACTTTTTTGAAATTTGACGGCAGATAATTTATTAGTGTATTATAGCTTCAAGTAATTTATCAACAGAAATGCGAGTATTAATATCTTTTATTTTATTATTTACAGTGAGCTGCACTCACACTATTCACAATCACGGAGCTCCTGGCATTAGTGTTGAATTGTGGAGCAAGATAAAAGTAGGTGACGATAAAGAAAAAGTGGTTCACACTTTAGGATCACCAACATTGGTATCAAAGTTCGATGACAATGTTTGGTACTATGTCTCATATAAAATTAAACAAGCCAATTTTTTAGGAAAAAGGAAGTATAGTAGTAAGTCTCTGCAAATTTCATTCGACCAGGACGGTAAAGTTGAAGATACAAAAGAAACTGACATCTTAGAGAGATCTTTGGCTGTTTCTGATTGAAAGTTTGCTCAGATCTTCCTACGTCATACCGCGGTTCATTCCATAACTGTACGAATATTGTGATTTTAGTCCACTAGGAAGGATGTTACCCAAGTAGCATGACACTTGTATCTGGAATCTATTTTGTACGCAATTCCATCATTGAATTACATTTTCGTGTGAAATGTGACGTTCACAACATTCATGCAGCTGCAATTACTTTAGCTATAGAATAAAGTCTAGTGTTACTTCACGCCAAATGTGGTGGTGCTGAATAGGCAAGCCGGTTAATGGGCTACATTTATATACTGCACGCATTGCGTTATCTGCTATCGACCTGAAAAGTGGATTATCTCGATAGGAACTACTGTCTGCTATATCGGCCATAATTATCTCACCTTGACTGGATAATAATAAGTTGATTTTTATACTAAAATTTTCTTTGTAAGCTATGCTTTCAGGAATGCTCCAGCATTTTGTAAGTTTGTCTCTTATAGAGTTAATAATTTCTGTTACAACTAATTCATCCTTTTTGCTCTCAACGCTTTTTTCGTTTCCTATTTCATTCTTTGCCTCTTTAACATCCCTTCTTAGTTTCTTCTCTACACTTTTTTTTCTTTTTGGAACAGGAATAAATTCTTTACCCTCGTTAATAATGACTTCTTCTTGCATTTCGATAATTTGCCTCGGTTGTGCTACAACAGTGTGCCCAACTGTTTCTTTTTTCCTTTGTGGTATAGAAACAACTGACGTATCATTCGTTTGGGCTTTTGTTGAAGGTAACGAAAAAAGCAGAAAACCACATGAAGATAAAAAAAGAATGTAATTAGAATAGAAAAAACGCATATGTTAAGCAGCTTGTTTTACTGGTTTAAAGCTAATATTGCATGTAAAGTCAATATATTTTAGTTGATGGACAAGTTTGAAGTAAATAAGGAATCCCTTCAAAGTTGCAGGTAAGCGAAAGATTGCCTTCTCGACAGACAAAGAATTGTATAATGGATTAAAAGGAACCGTATGACAAAAATTATAGGAAAAGAATATACAGAATTTTTAGAGCAGTTGAAAGATCGTATTGCAACAAGCCGTTATAAGGCAGCGCTTGCAGTAAATAGTAAGCTTATCTTGCTCTACCATTATATTGGAACAGAAATCTTAAAACGGCAAAGAGAACACGGCTGGGGAGCTAAGGTAATTGATCAATTAAGTAAGGATTTGAGAAGTACATTTCCAGAAATGAAAGGCTTTAGCACGAGAAATCTGAAGTATATGCGTAAGTTTGCCGAAGAATATCCTGATGTTGAATTTGTGCAGGAGCCTCTTGCACAATTAACTTGGTATCACAATATCACTCTTTTGGAAAAAATAGAAAGTCATGAAATAAGATTATTTTATGTAAAAAAAGCTATTGAACATACGTAACATTATGGTGATGCAGATAGAACTTGGACTACATAAACGTCAAGGAAAAGCAATAACTAATTTTAAAGAAAAATTACCATCTCCACAATCCGATCTAGCACATTACACATTAAAAGATCCGTATATTTTTGATTTTTTAAGTATAGGTAAGGATGCTCATGAAAGAGAAGTAGAAAAAGGACTCGTAGGGCATATGGAAAAATTTCTGTTAGAACTCGGTGAAGGATTTGCATTTGTTGGTAGACAATTTCATTTAGATGTTGGTAATAAAGACTTTTATATTGATTTATTATTCTATCATTTTAAAGTTACGTTGCTTCGTAGTGATTGAACTAAAAGATAAGGATTTTAAGCCGGAATATGCTGGTAAAATGAATTTTTATCTTTCTGCAGTTGATGATTTACTGAAGCACTCGACAGATCAACCTTCTATAGGGTTAATCTTATGTAAATCTAAAGACGATGTACTTGCTAAATATACACTCCGAGACATGAACAAGCCAATAGGGCTAGCAGAATATCGAATAACTGAAAATCTACCAGAGAACATAAAAACAGCTTTACCGACGATAGAAGAATTAGAAGCTGAATTATCCAAAATTTCAGACGAGGAAAAGTAATGTTACTAAAATCATTCAAACAATTATTTAGCAAACCAAAAGCTCAGTATGAAATGCATCAGGCTCAGGAAGAAGAGTGGCAGCCAATAACTTACTCTCTCATAGCCTTGAAACTTTGGAAGCAAACAGTAACGGAGTAAGTGATTTTTATGGATTACACGCTCTAGGTGCACTATCCTATATATCATACGGTCAATACACTCTAAATGAGATGGAAAGATGAAGGCATCATTATAGCTGCTAAAAAATACGGCGATAAAAACTTAATTCTTTCTTTGTTTACAAAAAATCATGGAAAGCGCAGGGGATTAACTAAGCTAACAAACAATAGCAATTATAAGTTTCAGATAAGTAATCTATTACATGCAGAATGGAGTGCTAAGTTACCTGAAAATCTAGGTTTTTTTAAGTGCGAATTAATCGAATCTCCATTCCATCATTTCTTTCAAGATAGGTTAAAAAGCATTACTATTGTTTCTTTCTCCTCTATTTTAGAAAAAGTGCTTCCAGAAAGTGAACCCTGTGCCGTGCTGTATGACAATTTTCGATATTTCATCGATGTAATTAAACACAACAATCAGTCTTGGCAAAGCCATTATCTTAACTTAGAGCTTCTGCTTCTTACGCAATTGGGATTCAAGTTAGACTTATCCAAATGCGCTGTAACAGGTGTTAAGGAAAATTTACAATTTATTTCTCCAAAAACTGGTAGAGCAGTGTCAAAAAAAGTAGGAGATTATTATGCAGATAAACTCCTACCTTTTCCACAAATGTTGCATGATGTATACAATAATACCCTACAAAACAGCTACTCATTCCAAGAATTTCAGTTAGGACTGAAAGTCACAGGATATTTTTTAAATAAGTATCTATTTTTGCAGTTAAACGTGAAATTTCCAGAGCTGAGAAACCTCATGTTGTCGCTTTAATCTTAGCAGTCCTACGTCATACCGCGATTCATTCGCGGTATCTCTTAGCATAGATCCAGCTAACAAGCAGCGGGACGACGGTTGTCAGGGTGTCATCCCAGCGCCCCTATGATGTCATCCCAGTGCCCAGACACTGGGATGGCTTTGTTGCATCGCTACTTATGAAAGGCTAACTATAATTAGGATTATAAGCAACTTATTGAAAATCTTGTTTTTTTGCAATCAATCTGATCAAATTTAAGAATAGTAATTTGTTATTTATATTAATAAATTTAATTCTATTGAAAATAGCTAAAGCATTGAAATTCTTGAATTTTAGCCGGATTAGTGAGTGGTAGTGAAATTTCTTTTACTCAAATTTAGGTATTCACTGACCGTTCTTGTTATAAATACCAGAATAATAAGCTACTGATATTCTCCACCTTTTTTATCTTTAATCCATCATAGCTAGCGATGCAACAAAGCCCACTGGGATCCAGAAAATTTGCTTGTGAACAAGCAAACTAGCATGGAAAGTGGTTACAACGTTTTCGATGAGATTATATGGAAAACTGGATTCCAGTGTCAAGCACTGGAATGACAAGGTATAAACCTTATCGTCATGCTGCCGCGAACCGTCATACCGCGATTCATTCGCGGTATCTCAGCATAGATTCCGCTAACTAGTAGCGGAATGACGGTTGTCGGCAAACTTAAGCCACTTTAGCTATAGCCAGTAACCACTCTATTTCTACCACTGTTTTTTGCTTTATATAAATATTTGTCGGCACGTACTATAAATTCTTTAATATTGTCAAGGTCAGATTCTTGCATTTCTGCAATTCCAATGCTCACAGTTACATCGTGGGTTGTATTTTTATCCGCAAGTATAAAAGGTTTTTTAGCAATAATTTTGCGTATTCTTTCCGCAATAGTATACGCATCTGATGTATCGGTATCTGGCATTACAACAACAAATTCCTCACCACCAAATCTAGCTAACAAATCTGTCACTCTAATATTTTCAGAAATTCTTCTCTGTATTTGCTTTAAAAGTTCATCTCCAGCACTATGCCCAAAACTGTCATTCACCATCTTAAAATAGTCTATATCAAGTATCATAAGAGACAACCTTCTATCCTTTTCCACAGAGTCCTTAACAATGTTTCTTAAGTGTGCATCAAAATATCTTCTATTATAACAGTTAGTTAATGGGTCCTTTATAGACATTTCCGCATTATTAAATAAATTCATTCTCAAGGCATCTTGATATCTTTTGCGTTTCACTTGCGAATTAACCCTTGCTATTAACTCACCCTCATCCAAAGGTACTGTTAAATAATCATTAGCACCTACATCAAGTGCTTTTACTAAATTGTTTTTATCATAATCCTCAGAAAGAATCAGAATTGGTGTATAACGTGTTTCCACCTTACTACGAAACTCAGAACACAAACGCAAGCCGTCAGTTTTTGAAAATTGCATATCAGAAATGATCAGGTCGTAACCATTCTCAATACCAACCTTCAATGCTTCTATTGGATCACTCAGTATTTTAATTGACCTAAAGCGTTGCTTTAATATATTATATATCTGCTCTGCTTGATGAACATCCTCATCTATAACAAGTATGTTAGCATCAAAAATCTGATTGGAATAATCCATAATACTGTTTCCTGCGACTCCACCAATCTCAGCGTTAGTTTCTCCTCTCAAACGCAATTCATCGATAATCATCTTTAAGCGTGTGAGAGACTTAATTCGTGCAGATAAAGCAGTTTTGTTTATTGGTTTAGTCAGAAAATCATCCGCGCCAGCATTAATACCTTGCACTCTATCATGAGTATCATGCAGCGCAGTTACCATAATTATTGGAATATGGGTTGTCAAGGGATCACTCTTTAGCTCCTTACAAACTTCAAAGCCATTCATCTTTGGCATCATGATATCAAGTAATATAATATCAGGCTGCTGCTTTGCTACTAAATCTATAGCTTCTTCACCATCATGAGCTACGATAACCGTATAGTACTCTGCTTTTAGTCGAGCTTCTAAAAGCTTGACATTAGATAGTACATCATCTACTACCAGAATCTTCGCTGTCATTATCTTTAGATGTATTATCTATATCGTAAGTAGGATAAAGCTTACCATTTTTACCAACTATGTAATTTACTTTCTCAGTATTACACTCTTTATATAAGTCTTCAATTCCGGCATCCTTCAATAACCTTCTGGCTTTTAACCTTACAATTGTAAAATACCTATATATAGTCTTAATAAAATCAATAAATACAGGTACCTTATTTTTATCAAGAACAATTATGCTCACTAAAGCTACAACTAAAATTTCTGAAAGACCTATATTGAACATTTTCCTATGAAGCAAGTACTTTAATCCTTCTGATTATAAATATTAATTTGCTTAAATCAAGTTTAGAAGCAACCATCTCATCTAAAAAACTATTATAACGTTCTATGTAGTCCTTATCATCACAAGCCCAGGTTTGAACCTTATCTTCGGGGTTATCAGTAGCTTTTATGACTTTAACAGCTAGCTTGTGATGGTAATTGCTTAAATCGTCCAATAAATCATTAACTAAGCTGCGATCCCAATAAGAAGAGCGGCTTTTCATCTTGATGGCAATTGTTCTAATCAGATCGAATCTTAACAGCGACTTTAACTCAAAGTATATTTTACCAGCATCAAGAATGGACAAAGATGTCTGTTCAGCAACAGATATAATGTCCAGTGCATAAGCAAGAACGCATAGATCAGCAACTTTTTTTGCTAGATCTTTATTTATATTAAGTTCTACTAAAGAAGTTGATCCATGGCTATAGATCTTTAATAGGTGTTCATCTAAAACATCAGTTAAGTTCTGGCCTAAAGTTTCAATTGCATCTTTAAATTTTGTAACATCATCCAATTCTACAAAGCTAAGCTTGCCAAGATTTTTCACTAGCCAAAATGATACTCTGCCAATAAATTTCTGCACGTTCCTCACTATTTGTAAGTATGAGTTAACATCAATTTTTCCATCCAATTCATCAATTTTCTGCCACAGGCTGTTTAAATCATACAGGTGGTTAACAACAATATATATGTTAACCGCTTCTTGTATCTTAATTCCAGTGTTCTCAGCCAAATTATTGATGAATATACAGCCCATTCTATTCACTACATCATTTGCAATGCAAGTAGAGATAATTTCTCTACGAAGTTGGTGTTTTAATATGAAATCCTTAAACTTTGTTACCATCTTTTTAGGAAAATAACCTAGCAAGTAGTCATGAGATATAAGATCTTTTTCAGACAGATCGGAATGTATAATTTCATTTTTTATTGCTGTTCTAGCATAAGACATTAGAACAGAGAGCTGAGGAGAACTGAAACCTTCTGCACCAGTTAACATCCTTGCTATCTCTTCTTCAGTTGGAAGAAATTCTACGCTTCGGTTTAACAGCCCAGATTTTTCTAAACTGAGCAGTAACCTGTGGTGCTGCTCCAATCTCTCTTTAGCTTGCAAACACTCAAGAAGTAATGCTTTTGTTTCAATTTTGTTGTGGTTCTCAAGCACTTTGGATGCAACTTCATCCACCATACTTGCCAGTATTTCATTCCTTTTTTCTAAAGAAATACCCCCTGCTTTCATAGCTGAAACAAATGCAATCTTAATGTTAACTTCAAGGTCCGAACATATCACTCCAGCTGAATTATCAACAAAGTCTGCATTGATATATCCACCTTTTTCAGCATATTCTATTCTTCCAAACTGTGTACAACCAAGATTTCCACCCTCTATAAACATAGAAGCTCTAATATCTTTACCATTCACTCTTAACTCATCGTTTGCTTTGTCACCGACCATGCTATGATTTTCACTCTTTGCCTTAACAAACGTGCCGATTCCTCCATTCCATATGAAGTCCACTTTTGCTTTCAACAGATATCTAATCAAATCACTTGGAGGTAGCATATCTTCTGTTATATCAAAGCACTTTTTTATTTCTTGAGAAATGTTTACTTGCTTACTGCTACGCTCAAATACTCCTCCACCCTGAGAGATCAAATCTTTGTTATAATCCATCCAGGTTGAAAATGGTAACTCAAAGAGACGTTTACGCTCTGTGAAACTCTTTTCTGCATCAGGGTTTGGGTCAACAAAAATATGCATATGGTTAAATGCGCCGATTAAATGTATATTTTTTGAAAGCAGCATACCGTTTCCAAATAGATCGCCAGCCATATCTCCAATCCCAATTACAGTTACATCTTGGTAAATATCCTTATTCATTTTCCAAAAATGCCTCTGTGCTGCAATCCATGCACCTCTTGCTGTGATACCCATCTTTTTGTGGTCATAACCTGCTGATCCACCAGATGCAAATGCATCACCAAGCCAAAAATTATACTCAGAGGCTATTTGGTTGGCATAATCAGAAAATGAAGCAGTGCCTTTATCTGCCGCAACCACCAAGTATGGATCGTCTTCATCATACCTAATCACATCCTTTGGTGGAATTATTTTACCATCAACTACATTATCAGTAATATCAAGCATTCCTCTAATGAAACTCTTATAGCACTCAACACTTTTCTCTCTTAAAATATTCTTATCTTTATAAGCTTGCTTTATTACAAACCCACCCTTTGCACCAACAGGGACAATAACCGCATTTTTTGTCATCTGAGCTTTCATGAGCCCCAAAACTTCAGTGCGAAAATCTTCCGTCCTATCCGACCACCTTAAGCCACCACGGGCTAATTTCCCTCCTCTTAGATGTATCCCCTCAAAAAGGTTTGAATAAATATACAATTCACGATACGGACGAGGATCAGGTAAACCATTTATTTTACTTGAGTCAAATTTTGTAGATAAATATGGTTTATCGTCTTGATAATAACTGGTCCTTAAAGTAGCCATTATCAAGTTAAATATCGAGCGCAAAACGTAATCATGTGAAACATTGCTGATCTCTTTTAGAAGTTCCTCAATTTTTTCTCTGACAATGTCCGTAGTTTCTGCTCTATCAATGTCTATGTTAGGATCAAATCTTGCATGAAATAGTTGTATCAAATACTTTACTATTTTTGGATGCTCTGAGACTACCTTTTGGATATATTCTGGATTGTAGTTAAATGACGTCTGCTTTAGGTAAGCACTTAACGCTCTAACCAGAAGCACTTCTTTCCACTTGAGCCCAGCAATAATGATCAAACTATTGAAATAGTCATTTTTAATTTCCTTGCTAAACACTTTCGCAAGTGTTATTTCAAATTGCTCTTTTAGAGTAATGTTGTCTATTAATTCATCGACTCTTGACAACACAAAATGGTGTATCCATATTCCGCCGTTAATTTCTATGTAATAGCCATTATGAGATAGAATCTTAGCTCCCAAATTCTTAGTAATTCTTAATATCTTCGATAATTCAAGACCTCCATTGCTCGAAGTGTAAACCTTTAATTGATAATTAAGATTGTCACGAGTAAGTCTTAAATCGACCTCGCTAACTCTTTTTTTCCTCACTATCTCCAATTTTTTCATATCGTAATATGCGTCATGAGGTTCGAAACTCTCTTGATAGCTTATTGGAAATGCCTTGCAATAACGGATGAATATATCCTCAACAGTGCTAAAAGTATTATATAAATTGTCTATAAAACGATCTTCCCATTTTTCCGTAATGTTCCTTAATTTGTTTTCGATACGCAAAACTTCATCATCAGGAATACTAGCGTTTTTAGCCTTTAGCACCACGTGCAATTTCATTAAGTCATATTCGTTTATAATGTGGTGGTTATAAATATCTGAACTTTCTGCATTTATCTCATCCTTCAATATATTGCTTATCTTGAGCATTAGCCTGGAGCTAGCATAACGCATCGGTATCAGCACTATACAACTAGTAAACGCTCCCTTACTTCTTAAGCATAACTTGACTCTTGGTCTTATTGCAAGGGATATAATAGAAGTACAAATTTGAAATAATTCTTTCTCATTAGACTGGAACAATTCATCACATGAGAATACTTGTAAAATATAAATTAGAGCTTTGTTATTGTGGCCCCCGGTTACAAACCCTGCACTTTTTTCTATAACTTTAACTTTATCTCTTATTATTGGAATAGTTCTAATATCTTGGACCTCCGCTGCAGAAGTAAATAGCCCGAAAAAACGCCGTTCCTTTACCACATTACCCTGGTCATCAAATTCTTTTACTCCTATACAATTCATGTATGTACGCCGATGGACTATTGAGATTAGATCTGATCTCAATATGTATAGGGAATCAAGGTTTGCAGAAGGAATCAACGTACTTTGACCTACTCTCATCAGGCCAAGGTCCTTTTTGCTGTCACAGACGAGTTTTTCATCTTTACCAGCAATATATTCTTGATAACCTAGAAATACGAAGTTATTATTCTTTAACCAAACTAGAAAATCTTTTTGCTCTTGATTTCGGTCTGGTGTCATTCCAGTGCGTGACACTGGAATCCACGTGTCCTTTTCCTGGATCCCAGTATCAAGTACTGGGATGACAGAAAGACTTGCCTCATCAAGTTTCTTGAGCATTAAGTGCCAATCTTTCACAACGCAATTAACCGCTTTCAGCGTTTTCTGTAGAGATTCTTTTAATGTATCAACAAAGCTGTCACTTATACCTTTGATAATTACATATATGACTGACTCTTTGACTCCATTGCTTTCTTCCAAAGAGTAAATCTCGTCTATTAGGCCATCTTTTCTTTTAATGTTAATTATGCTGTTGCTGTAATAGCATATGGTTAAATTGTGCGATTTAATAGTTGCAATAACAGAATCAACCAAAAATGGCATATCATCGTTTGTTATCTTAATCGTGGTAAAATCGCCTTCTATTCCTGGTATATCATCTATATTGCTTACTACTAACTTACTTTCATCTTTCTCTTTTTGAGAAACAAAATTGTAAGCATCGTTTACAATATATAGCAAAAACTTATCATTGGCTTTTAGGTCGCTTTTATAAACAAAACTATAAAAATACTTAATGAATTTTTTAATTTTTTCTTTATCTTGCTGATTTTCTTGATCAGCTAGCTTAAATAAAGACTCAGTGTCAACATTATGATCTATACACATTTTTTTTAACAAAAATACACAGTGAACTTAAACCTTTTTAACTAAGATTTCATTATCAAGAGCGTACACTATTAGCTCATCATTTTCTACTACTTCCCCTGATAAAACTAATTTAGCTAAATTATTTTGAATACACTCTTGTATAACCCTTTTTAAGGGCCTTGCTCCATATTCAGGGTCATATCCAGTTTGTGCTATTAGTTCTTTAGCTTCCTGCGACAAACTTATACTCAGTTTACGCTTAGCAAGTGTTTTTTGTAAATAAGAAAATTGAACATCTATAATTTTATAGATGTCATCTCTGGTTAAACTGTGAAATATAATAATTTCATCCAGCCTGTTTAAAAATTCTGGACGAAATGTTGATTTAACTATTTGCATCACTTCATTTCTTACAGAATCAACATTCCCTTTTAGCATTATCTCAGCGCCAAGGTTAGAAGTTAAAATCAGTATGGTGTTGCGAAAATCAATTAATTTACCATGACTATCAGTGAGTCTCCCCTCATCCAAGATCTGTAGCAATAGATTAAATATATCTGGATTTGCTTTCTCGATTTCATCAAACAGAATAACCTGATATGGCCTTCTTCTTACCGCTTCAGTTAATCTGCCACCTTGTTCATAGCCAACATACCCTGGAGGCGCGCCAATTAGCTTTGAAACAGAATGTTTTTCCATATATTCTGACATATCAAAACGCAGAAGCGCTGATTGATCGTCAAACAGAAATTCAGCTAAGGCTTTCGCAAGTTCGGTTTTACCAACCCCGGTTGAGCCTAAGAATAAGAATGAACCAAAAGGTCGATTAGTATCTTGCACCCCAGAGCGGGAGCGCCTAACTGCATTACTTATCGCTTCTATTGCATCTTTCTGCCCTATTACTCTTCTTCCTATTTCATTCTCCATGTTGAGAAGTTTTTCCTTTTCGCTGTGCATCATGTTATCAACTGGAATTCCTGTCCACTTTGAAACAATGTTTGCAATATCATCTCCAGTCACTTCTTTCTTTAAGAAACTATCAGTAACCTTTTCCTGATTTTTTAATTCATTCTCAAGCTGAGGAATCACACCATACATCAGCTCTCCTGCTCTTCCCAAATTCCCACTACGCTGAACTAATTCCAACTCTTTTCTAGCGTTATCTAATTTTTCGGCTGTTTCTTGTATTCTAGCTATTTTATTCTTTTCCATCTGCCATTTGCTGTTCAAGTCAGCAAATTTACTGTTTAGATTTTCGATCTCTTCATTTATCTTTTTTAAACGCTGTTTAGAATTTTCATCACTTTCTTTTTTTAAAGCCTCTGCTTCAATCTTTAGCTGTATAACCTTTCTCTCAAGTTCATCAATAACTTCAGGCTTGCTATCCATTTCAATTCTCACCCTGCTTGCTGCTTCATCAATCAAATCAATTGCTTTATCAGGTAAAAACCTATCTGTTATATATCTATTGGACAACGTTGCAGCAGCAATTATTGCACCATCTGTAATTCTTATACCATGATGCACCTCATATCTTTCCTTCAAACCCCTGAGTATTGAAATGGTATCAGTTTCAGTTGGTTGAGAGATAAACACAGGCTGAAAACGCCTTGCAAGTGCAGGATCTTTTTCTATATGCTGACGATATTCATCTAAAGTTGTGGCTCCTATACAGCGAATTTCTCCACGCGCAAGAGCAGGCTTCAGCAGATTCGAGGCATCCATTGCACCACTTGTTGCTCCTGCTCCAACTAAAGTGTGCAATTCATCGATGAATAATATAATTTTTCCCTCCGCTCTCGAAATCTCATTAATCACTGCTTTTAACCTTTCCTCAAACCCTCCTCTAAACTTAGTGCCAGCAATTAGTGCTCCAAGATCCAAAGCTAAGACCTTTGCATCATGCAAACCAAGTGGCACATCGTTTGCAACAATTCTATTTGCAAGCCTCTCAACTATTGCAGTTTTTCCAACACCAGGTTCACCGATCAGCACTGGATTATTTTTTGTCCGCCTCAGTGATACCTGCATAGTTCTTCTGATCTCTTCATCACGACCAATTACAGGATCAAGCTTTCCTTGCATAGCAAGCTCTGTAACATCTTTTGTATATTTCTTTGCCGCGTTTAATTTTTCCTCACTGTTTGGCGAGTCCGCACTGCTGCCTTGTCTCATTTCTGCAATAACTGAGTTCAGTTTTTGTAGAGTCACACCATTCTCTGCCAGAATTTTGCCTACAGTATCATCTTTTTGTGCAGTGAGGCCCTGTAGTAAACGCTCAACAGCAACAAATGAATCTTTATTTCTTCTTGCAATACCAATTGAATCTTCAAAAACTTTTGCTATTTCTCTTGAAAGTTGAAGGCCACCACTTCCTGGACCTTCAATTACTGGCAACTTTTTTATTGCGCTATCCACAGCATCAGAAATACTTTGCACACTTCCACCACAAGCGTTTATCAAATCCTGAACTAAACCTGATTCATCTTCAAGCATCACTTTTAGTAAATGCTCAGGCATAAAAATCTGATGCCCAGCTCCCAACGCTTTCATTTGAGCACTTTGAATTAGACTTTTTGCTTTTTCGGTAAATTTATTTAAGTCCATAACACCAGTTAAATTCATATTTGCTGATGTATATAACAACTGATTTCATAAATTTAAACCTAAAGTTGTTTATTGTTAGGTATGAAATTTAAAACTTTCTTAAAAAAGGAACTATCATAGTAACCATACAAATATCTTGTATCTCAAGACCTTTGGTTTTTGTTGCTGAAAATGGTTGTATTATTTAAGTTATTAACAATATACAATACTAAGTTAATGTAATTTATTTGGAGATGACAGGAAAATTTATTGTAACTTTATATTCTAAATAGAATAAAGTTCTTTTGTTAGTATTGTCCTTTTTGTAAAAAATATTCCTAATTTCTTCATCATTTCTGTGGGTAAGGTCATCTGCTTCTCTACCTCAAGTGGTTAACAAAGTTTCTTGTCACGAGGGACCAAATGGAAATCTGCTCGTTTTCACGCGAATTAATGTTACAAATTCTATACATTTCGTTACAAAATGGCATTCGCTTTCTCCATTATCCTTTACCTGCATTTTCATCAGCGTTCCTTGCGGTTTGCTTGCCATATAGGCGGAAATACAGGCTTACCCTGTTCCTTCTGTCATACAACAGTGGGTTAGGTGACTTCTCTATACCGGTGATTTGCGTACATCCAGAAATGAAAAATGTCACATTACCTTTTGGTCGGAGCTTATCAGCATCTTTAGCTCTTTAATCGTTACGATACTTATGAAGCTTCACTTA
The DNA here is from genome assembly GCF_017869155.1 of Wolbachia endosymbiont of Ceratosolen solmsi. Taxonomy (NCBI): domain Bacteria; kingdom Pseudomonadati; phylum Pseudomonadota; class Alphaproteobacteria; order Rickettsiales; family Anaplasmataceae; genus Wolbachia; species Wolbachia endosymbiont of Ceratosolen solmsi. The sequence goes on along the minus strand of NZ_CP054598.1, from coordinate 539,644 downwards.
CGTTCACCATACCACTAAGCCTAGCTCTCCAACCACATGATGCTTGTAGTTTATGCTCCTTTCACGATTGAGCATCTTCTTTTTCAAGAGGAGGTTCATTGTCCGCATCGCTTGGCACCAACCGGTTACCCGATTCGCACTGATGCGTAGACTCAGATGGCAAAACATCTGGTTTAATAAGTTTTAGAACTCTTTTAGTTTCTTTCTGAAGGAATTCCTCTCCTTTTAAACAATATGACCTAAGACTTTCAGGTCGCACCATTTCAATAATTAGCTGGGTTCCAGCAGAATCAGTACAGAAAACATCAACACAATACTTTGTTTTTTAGAGGCAATCTCAGCATCCATGATAGTGCTGAGAAATTCTATTTCTTCTATTTCATCTTTGCCAGCGAAGCCCAATATATCATTGAGAAAGTGAATGAGAATATCTTTATTTTTCTCAGTGCCAAATATTCTCTTGAACGCGAAATTGTTTTTTGGATCGAGAAATTTCGAAAAGGCCATAATTAAATACAATTAGGAGACGAATAATTATACACTATTTTTCGCAAATGTTCAACCTCTGATTACTCCTTATTCTTTGCCCTTCCTGCACGCTTACGTTCATTTGGATCAAGGAATTTCTTGCGTAAACGTATAGATTTTGGAGTTACTTCCACCAATTCATCATCATCTATATACGCTATCATATCCTCCAGTGTCATTATCTTTGGTGGAGTGAGCTTTATAGCTTCATCACTACCTGAAGCTCTTACGTTTGTTAATTGCTTACCCTTTAACACATTTATCTCCAAATCATTGTCACGGCTATGCTGGCCGACAACCATGCCACAATATACCTTATCCTGTGGCTTAATAAACATAATTCCCCTGTCTTGCAAATTGAAAATTGCATATGCCACAGCCTCACCCTTATCTGTAGAAATTAAAACTCCATTGCGCCTTCCAGAAATTGGACCTCTATGTGGAGCATAACTGTGAAATAAACGGTTAATTATGCCTGTGCCACGAGAATCAGTTAAAAACTCTCCTTGATAACCGATTAATCCTCTTGATGGCACTAAAAACGTTAATCTTGTCCTGCCATTACCAGAAGGTCTCATGTCAGTTACTTCACCTTTACGGAAGCTGAGTTTTTCCATGATGATTCCACTATATTCATCATCTACATCAATTACTACTTCCTCTATAGGTTCAAGTTTTTTACCGCCTTCTTCTTTAAATAACACGCGAGGGCGTGATACCGAAAGCTCAAAACCTTCTCTCCTCATATTTTCAATTAACACTCCAAGCTGTAACTCACCACGCCCACCTACTTCAAATGCTTCACCGCTTGGTGCCAAAGTCACAGTAATTGCAACATTTGTTTCTGCTTCCGCATATAAACGATCCTTTATAGCAGTTGAAGTAAGCTTTGTACCTTCTTGCCCAGCAAAAGGTGAATCATTAACGCTCAGAGTAATCGCCATTGTTGGCGGATCAACTGGAGTTGAGCTTACTGCAGTTGTAACTTCTGGTGCTGCTATAGTATCTGAAACCGAAGCTTCCTCAAGTCCTGCAATTGCAATTATGTCTCCCGCCACAGCTTGTTCTACTGGAATGCGTTTCAAGCCAGAAAATGAGAGCAACTTAGTTAATCTTCCTCGTTCAATTACTTTGCCATCGAGGTCAAGCACCTTAAGATCTGAATTAACTTGTGCAACACCCTGATAAACCTTTCCTGTCAATATTCTGCCAAGAAACTTATCAGACTCAAGTAGAGTGACCAACATAGCAAAAGGTGCATTTTGATCATAAACAGAAGGTTTTATATAATCTATAACCGTTGAAAATAATGGGCTTAAATCTTTTCTTTCATCAGAAAGCTCCTTAGCACACCAACCATTTCTACCTGAAGCATACAACACTGGAAAATCTAGCTGCTCGTTGGTTGCATCAAGGTTAAAAAATAACTCATATATTTCATTTAGTACTTCATCAATTCTGCTGTCTGGTCGATCAACCTTATTGATTATCACAATTGGCTTCAAATTTGCTTTTAGTGCTTTTGAGAGCACAAATTTTGTTTGTGGCATTGGACCTTCTGCAGCATCAACCAGCAGCAACACACCATCTGCCATGCACAATACCCTTTCTACTTCCCCACCAAAGTCCGCGTGCCCTGGCGTATCAATAATATTGATCTTTTCATCGCCCCACATTATTGATGTGCACTTTGCAAGTATTGTAATTCCGCGCTCACGTTCTTGGTCGCCACTATCCATAACTCGCTCTTGAACTTCTTGATTCTCACGAAACGTGCCACTTTGTTTTAACATGTTATCGAGTAAAGTAGTTTTCCCGTGGTCAACGTGTGCGATTATTGCTATATTTCGGATCGATTTAAATTCGTTCATTTTCTATCATTTCAAAATTAATTTAGTAATAAGTATACATAAAATACACTTAGAGTAAATAACTAAAGCTGTGCTGTGCTTCCAAGATATTATAGGATTACTTTGTTAAATATTCTCTACTCCCAGGTTTTGTTATGGGTAGTTGTTTTAATTCACTTGGAAGTTCTTCCTCGCTGTAGTTTTTGATGTTCAGTTCAATCAAAGATATGACAGGAAAAGGCAGTTTCGTTTCACTATTTCTCTTTATCAAAGAAGCTTCAGCAACAACTTTACCTCCTTCCCCTTCTGCACATTCCACTGCTTCAAGCGAAGATTTACCTGTGGTTATCACATCCTCAATAAGTAATATTTTTTCACCTTTTTTAATTTCAAATCCACGGCGTAATTCAAACTTGCCATTAACGCGCTCGCAAAACATTGTCTTTATTCCAAGCTGCCTGCCAATCTCATAACCCACAATTATTCCACCAATTGCAGGAGATAATATTAAATCTATGGAGCTATTTAATTCTTTTTTTATTTTATCTGCTAATAATGCGCAAACTTTCATGGCTCTGCTTGGATTTTCAAAAATCTTCGCACACTGTATGTATGTGCCACTATGCAGTCCGGATGATAAAACAAAATGCCCATGCAAAATTGCTTCTACTTCTTTAAATTCTTTTATTATTAGGTTATTTTCGTCTAATATCATTTTTTAAGTTTCACTATTACATTCTTTATTAATTATCTGAGTTATGCAAATATCAGACCACACATTTATTGCAGTTTCAAACATATCGATGATTGTATAAATAGGCAAAATCAGTCCCATAATATGCAAAGGAACATTCATCGATACGAGATAACTGGTTGCCATAAAATAGCACCCCATAGGCACTCCAGCGTTACCAATTGCAGCCCCTGTAGCTAAAAAAATCCATATCAACATTTCGCTCAAGGAAAATGCGTATCCGTTCATTTCTGCAACAAACATTACAGTGATTAGTATAAATGCAGCACATGCATTCATATTAATTGTTGTGCATATTGGTAAAATAAAAGACGACAATTTCTTTGGCACCTTTAGCTTGTTCTGCACACATTCTATAGTTGTTGGCAATGTTGCACTGGATGATTTAGAGAAAAATGCGAGCGTCAACGCTGGCATAACCCCCCTTAGCGTTTGAATTGGTGATATGCCTTTATACCACATAAGTAGCGGTAAGATCAGAAATGCCTGCACAAAATTTGCAGACATTATGCAAACAAAATACCATAAAAGATTGTAGAACTCGCTACCACCTTTTAATTCATGCAAAAAACATGTAATAAAAGACCAAACAGCAAGCGGAATAAATTTTAATAACCCTTGAGCAATTTTAAGTAGTGTATCAAAAAGTGCAGAGAATATTTGATGTAATATATCCTGCTTTTCTTTTGAAAGTGAAATAATAGCTCCGCCCATCAAAAAAGCGATTAATATACTACCAATAATGTTATTTTCAAGAAAGACTTGCACAAAATTAGAAGGAATGAGTGATTTTAAATATGAAAAATAACTGTGGTTATTGCTGTTAACACTCCCTATTGTATTACTTATGAAATTTTTTCTTGCTGGATCTATTAACAAATAAAACGATAATGCAACAAACGCAGCTATAATAGTTGTAAGCAGCGTATAAAATAGTGTTTTCTTAACTAAGGTTTTAATTTCAATTGAGTCTTTGAGTCCTGAAATTGTGGAAACTATAGATAGAAAAACTAAAGGTAAACTTATTAATTTCAACAAACTAACAAATATGTCACTAAATAGCTTTGCTATTTCAAATATAACTTCGTTGTTTAAATAGTAAGCAACTATTGCAAGCAGTATAGAAAAAAGTATTGCAAACTTGTGCATTGAAAATAAAACTTCAAAGTAACATTATACAATAATTTTGCTGTTTTGGAATCAGATTGATAGACAAAATAACTTTACAGATTAGGGAAAGATAAGAGGATGTGTTTATTCGGAGACAGTGTAAGATTTCTTAATTTAAATTTAGGTGCACTTAGCCCATTCTGGTGATAACAAATTGGAATAGATAAGATATGATAACTAACTCTTCTGCGAGTATATAGTTTTGCCGGACACAACAGTACGTACTACGTGTCCTTTTACTTTGCGACCATCGAAAGGAGAATTCTTTGATTTACTAGCAAAGTTGTCAGTTTTAATTTCCCATTCATGATTGAGGTCAACTAAAATTAAGTCTGCAGCAAGGTTTTTTTGTATACGACCACGTGGTATGTGTATTATATCTGCAGGCTTATATGTCAATTTTGCGAGCACATCAAGTAGACCCATTTGCCCACTGTGATAGAGTTCAAGTAAAAGGGGCAGCATTGTTTCAAGGCCAACAATACCAAATGCAGCATTTTCAAGTGGCAGATCTTTAGAACTACGATCATGCGGAGCATGATCGGTTGCAATGCAATCAATCACACCTGTCTTTAAACCTTCAACCATAGCTAAACGATCTTCTTCAGTGCGAAGTGGCGGGTTCATTTTTGCAATTGCCCCATGTTGTTTTACTATATCTTCAGTCAAAGTGAAGTGATGAGGGGTTACTTCGCACGTAACATTTAATCCCAAATCTTTTGCACGTTTAATAGCATCAAGTGAATCTTTTGAAGAGACATGTAGAATATGGTAGTGCACATTCTCCATATCTTTCATGAGCAGTATATCGCGACTTACCATAACCGATTCTGATGCACTTAAGATCCCCTTTACTCCCAATTCTTCAGAAATTTTACCTTCGTTGATTGCACCACCTGCTGATAAATTTAAATCTTCTGCATGTTGAGCAATAGGAACACCCAGCATACTTGAATAAAGCAGCGCCTGTCTCATAATCATTGGGTTCATAACTGGCATGCCATCATCAGTGAACCCAACCGCACCTGCTTCCTTTAAAAGTGCCATTTCAGTCAACTTTTCTTCCGAAGTGGTGATTTTAGCGTAAAATTCAACGTTTACATGTGAAGTTTCAAGTGCTCTATATTTCAAATATTTAGCCAAAACAACGCTATCAATTGCTGGAATAGTGTTTGGCTGACAAACTACAGTTGTAACGCCTCCTGCAGCTGCAGATTTGCTACCTGTATATATAGTTTCTTTATGTTCCTGCCCTGGTTCACGAAAATGTACGTGAATGTCAATAAGGCCTGGCATTAGAACAAGCCCTTTACAGTCTATTGTTTCATCGACCCCACTTGTTGAAAATAATGATTCGCCAAAATCAACAATTTTATCCCCTTCAGTCAATAGCGAACCTTTTATATCAAGTTTAGTTTCCGGGTCGATAATACGAGCATTAGTATACGCAATTTTATAGCCTTCCTTTTGCCCTGTTTGTAACAAATTCCAAGTCTGTGTCATTATATTTGAGTATCGATTATGCAATAAATCTAAAGTTTTTTTAATAAAACACAACCAAATTAAAACACAGACTAAGAGCTGTCTTGAATTAAAATTATCCCAAAAACCCCGCCCTTATAACCTAGTTAGCTCAGTTTTAACGTTAATGTGTGAAACTCTTAGCTCTGTTGGAGGATTTTCCAGTTGAATATCTAGCTCATTCTGCATGTTCGATAAACAAATTAAAGCTGAATCAAAATCTTCATCGAACTGTTTTGCTTCATGTATACCATCGATTATTTCCTCTAATTCTTCCACATCATCCATTTCTTGCGGCGCACTTTTTAATATCGCTTTTATTTGGTTTAAGTTTTGACGAATTTTCTCCTGATATCCAACAATTCTCTCTTGATATATGTCAATCATTTTTTGACATGCGTTGCCTCTAAATGGATGTTCTTTTTTCTCTTTTATGTAAGAATTTTGAAAGTCTTTACAGTTAAGGATTGCTTCTCTATGTTTTTTTATGTCATTAATTGCGCTGATTATCGACTTATCTATTTTCTTTAAATTTTCTTCCCGTTCTTCTCTTTTAATTATACTTTTGGATTCATTTTTTATCTGGTTCATTTTGTCATACAGGTTTCTGCATCCTTTGTAAGATACCATTGGTTGTAATATTCCTTCTTTTACACCTTTATTGTAAAAATTCTTCAACTCATCACTTGATAGTATTGTTATAGCATCTTCCCTTTTACCTTGTGATTTAGGATACTTTTTATTCAATGAACTAACATGATTTAACAAGAAATCTTTAACTAGCTCTTCCTTTTTAACTTCAGCTAATTTTTCTAGTGTTTCTATATATTTTAGAACTTCCGCAAAGAGCTGTCCACCAGATGGAGCAAATCCTTGAAGTGGTTTACTCTGAGCTTTATAAAAATCGGTTTGTAAAAAATCTTCAGCTTGTTTTTTTATTACTGAAAGTTCATTAAAGGCTTTTTCTGGATTGATTTTTCTCAAAATACTAATAGCTTCTCTAATCGCTTTTTCTCTCTTTTTATCACCTTGTTTTTCATTTAATATTAGACGTTCAGCTTTGGTAAAAGCATCACCGCGATCACTCTTTGCAATGTTACAAACGATGCTTTTTACAACTTTTTCGGTTGCTGCATAATCTATTTCTTTTGCAAAGCAGTCAACAAATGATTGCCAAACTTTTTTATTAACAAGCTTACTTGTCTTATTTTCAAAATCTTCTATATCTTTGAATCCTAAAATAGTATAGAGATTTTTTCGATTATTGGTTCGGCATGTTGTTTTGCCACTTTACCTTTTATATTGAATGGAAATTTACTAATCTTAGTTGTACCCACAATGTTACCTCAATATTAACGCTATCTATAAAAGTATAAAGATTTAATATTTAATTTTTAACTAATACTAGCACAGCTAACTATGGGAGCATTATGCTATAGCTGACCCAAGAAAGATTTCCCTACGTCATACCGCGATTCATTCGCGGTATAGATTCCGCTAACGAGTAGCGGAATGACGAATTTGTTGTTTTTCAAATTGTAGGTAAACCTAAGCCACTTTAGCTATAGCATCAATAGCAAGTGTCAATTAACACTTTAACTTCTTACTTGTCATCAGTAATATTGTTTATATAAAAACTATAATTTTTTATGCCTGAACTTGGGAATATATTGCTATTGCTAGCCTGCTTATTGTCTTTGACATATTTGTTTTTACCGCTTAGTTCTTGTCGGTTTATTACCACTGCCATATTTTTTTGTGTATCAACATCAATGGCTATTTTGATCTACTGCCACATTACAAATGATTTCTCACTCGAAAACGTATACTACTACTCACACACAACAAAACCTTTGATCTACAAGATTTGTGGTGTTTGGGGAAATAAAGAAGGATCTATGTTGCTTTGGACCTTAGTGCTTACCTTTTACCTATTTCTGATGGGTATTTTTATTGATAACGGCAGTAAATTGAAGAAAGTATCCTTGATCACCCAAGGCTTGATTTGCTTTTGTTTTTTACTGTTCACTTTACTTGAATCCAGCCCCTTCACTAAAATGCCAGGCATTGAAACAGATGGACTGGGTTTTAATCCGATATTGCAAGATATAGGCCTTGCTATTCATCCACCGATATTATATTTGGGGTACATTGGGTTTAGCGTTCCTTTTTCGCTCTCTATAGCTGGATTAATTGCAAAAGTTGAAGGAAATGTTTGGGCTAAAATTGTCAGGCCTTGGGTACTTATTTCTTGGTCGCTGCTCACTTTGGGCATCAGCTTGGGTAGCTGGTGGGCATATCGCGAACTTGGGTGGGGTGGATTTTGGTTTTGGGATCCAGTGGAAAACGTTTCTTTGATGCCGTGGCTAATTGCAGTAGCGCTGACACATTTGTTGCTCGTGGTACGGAATTTCAATGTTTTAAAGAACTTTGCTATTTTACTTACGCTTACAACTTTTATATTGAGTGTGACTGGAACATTTCTAGTCCGCTCAGGAATACTCACCTCAGTGCACACGTTTGCAGATGACCCAAGGTATGGACTGTATATATTAGCGCTACTTGGTGTAATTACAGTCAGTAGCTTAGTAATATTTGTAGTGTTTACGAGAAAAAATCACACATCTGCAATGTCATTCCAGTGCGTGACACTGGAATCTGAAAAGAAACTTGCTACTCAAGTGACAGAGGGTAGAAGACTCTTTTCACGCCTTACGATGATGCTGATGAACAATTTATTATTCATCACTGCCTTTTTCATTGTGTTCGTTGGCACTTTATACCCTACAGTGCTCGAATATTTAACCGGTGAATTAATTTCAGTTGGAGCACCATATTACAATTCTTTATTTAATCCTATTGCACTGGCTATTCTAGCCCTCACGATAATTGGGCAATACTGCAGTTGGCAGGGAAATAGTCTATTGCCAATATTCCGCGAATATAGATTTTCATTCTGCAGTGCTGCAGCTATTTTGCCGTTTATCTTTCACATGGAGCTAATAATTGTGCTATCAATTACTATCTCCATAGCATTATTAATCTTTGTTTTAGAAGCATACAGTAAAAGAATTCGTTTATTTAAGAGCGAATCAATTTTATTAGCAAAAAAAGTTTCTAAATCCTACTATGCAATGATGGCAGCTCATGCTGGAGTGGCAATTCTAGTGCTTGGTATAGCATATTCGGTTGGTTGGCAGGAGAAAAAAGAAAATTACTTAAAAATAGGGGATAGCATAACAGTCAATAAGTTTAAAGTTACTTTACGAAATATTGAGCTAATAAAAGAAAAAAATTTCCATGCAGTGAGGGGTACAATGGATATCAGGAATTTGCTGAATAATAAGATATTAGGTGAGATAACCCCTGAATATAGATTTTACCTTGTGGAAGGTCAGAAAAATGTTGAAAGCAGTATCTACCACAATTTATTTTCTGATATTTATGTTGTAATTGGAGAAATTGATAAGAGTAAGAGCAAAATTGCAGCTAAAGTGCACTATAAACCTGGAATGTCTATAATCTGGTTTGGATCCTTTCTTATCGCTTTTGGTTCGCTCCTTGCTGCTTTTCCTTTTAGTGGACGAGCAAGGATTGTCTAGCTGTCGTGGATTTATTAACAACGCTCCTAGGTCCAGAGTGCAACGTATGAGAAATTACCGAGCTATAGATACTGATTTGCAAAGGTTAGAACCAAAGAAAGTTATATTTTTTTATTGACAGACCTATATATTACGATATTCACTAAGGGATTAGTGAGTAATGGTTATACAATATGAATGGTGGGGTATCAGGCAAGGAAAAAGTTATACGCACTCCTTTCGATTTTAAGGAGCCTTACAGCGATTGGCGTCAAATTTTTAAACGTCCTAATCAACAGTATAACCCTTCCAACTATGATTCGTCGAGCGAAATAAATGAACACGATATAGAAACTCAAAAGATTGAAGAAGGTGATGGCCATGATTCAGGTATTAGTTCCGATGATGAGGATGACCGGACAACTTATACAGCAGTACAATTAACTAATGATTCTCTTGATAGCCAAAGATATACAGGAATATGCATTCCAACACCAACTGATGGTTGGGTAGGTGAAAATAATCATCAGACTGGTTTATCAGGTAATTTGCCAAACGGAAGTAATAATCCACAAATTTTTGAAAGTACTGATTCAGTACAGCTAGATAATATTGTTTTTAGCAATCTAATTCAGCTTTCCTTGATTAGTCAAGAGCATAATTCTACCTGCAATGATCATGTAATTTGTGATTCAGGTCACAATTCTGACGATGAGGATCAGTTTAAACTGTTGTACGAAAAGGAGAAAATAGAAGCACAAAATAATCAAAAATATACAGAAAATGTATGTAATCCAACAAATGGTGGTTTGTTAGGTGAAAGTGATAATCAACAGATTTATGAAGATACAGAAATAACTTCTGATTGTAATCCAGATGATTCAGATCCAAAAGGGAATGAGGGCTATGGTTTAGATGGTTCTTGTGAAAGTAAAGAAAATTTGACAAAGGGCGCTGACGGTAGTAATCAGACTTTTGAAGGTGAACAGAAAAGCTCAGAATTTCCGAAAGTTGACAATTGGTCAGATAGTGATGGGAACTCAGAAGATAGTTCGGACTCAAAAAAGGGTTCGTACTATAGTTCAGGTAATCTTGATTCAATGGAGTTAACAGATGATTTGGATTCAGAAAATGATCGGGACCTAGAAGATGATAATCCTTTTCTAAAAGACTCACTTTTTATGAAACTAAAAATGTCGTTAACTCAAAGTAAACAGGATCTGATTGATAAATGCTGTGGGGAGGTGAGAGGTATAACAGAACAAAATGAACAAAAAGATATAAAAAATACTCCAGAAAGTATTAAGTGCATAGTAGCTAAATACTTAGAAAAAGAAGTAATGTTAAATTTAAAATGTAGTTGTTGTAACAAAACTGTAACAAATACAGTATTTGAAGAAATAAAAGATCTTACTAGTGGTAGTCATATAAGTAACAGAAGTAACACTTTTGTATTTGATAACTTTCCCTATCAAAGTAAAGATAAAAACTGTAACAAAAAAAATGAAGTGTCCGAAGAGGACATTATCAAAAGCATTGTTAGTAATTTATTGTTAGAAGGTGGGAAAGTAAAACGCCATAATTTTTTCGATGGGAATGAGTTTGAGCAGATAGTTACTTGTAATGGATTTGATGATGGTCTTTCTGAGAAATGTAAGGAAATTGAAAGCAAGCTAAAAGGTTTAGCATATGAAAGTATTGTAAACAAAAGCAAGCAGACTCAAAATGTATTAGGAGTAGACAAGGATAATAGATATTTTTGTATAGAGTACTCGCAAGATAGTATTGTTGAAGTTGCAGAAATCCTAAACAATGAAAAAGCCAAAGACTTAAATTTAAGAGTTGGCATACTCAAAATTGGAGAAAGTATAGTAAGAGTTGAAAATGTAGAAGAAATAGGGGGAAAAAGAAATTACATGGATGTCTCAAAAGGTGGTATTGAAATGTCTTTTACTACTGAGGTAGGAGAGATAAGTATTTATCTAAGTCCTAGTGAGAAAGGCAGCAATAAAATAAAAGTGGAGATTGATGGGGAAAACAGAGCAAGGTTTAATGAGTTAAAAAATAGGGGAAAAAGTTTAGGGGAAAACTGTCTTTTAGGAGGAAAAAGTGTTGAGGAAGCTATAGAGCATGAAAGTTTTGAAAGATATGGCGGTGTACCTAACACTGCTATGAAGGAACCTAGCTTAGGTTGCGTTGCTAACATAGCAAGGGGGGATAAGCTTGCAGAGATAAAATGATGGGCCAAATTGGCAGTATTTTGCTCTTGTAATGTACTTCAAAATTGCAAAGTTTGCACTAGATAGAACTTAATTGACAGACAAGAATAACTGACAGAAAAATTTACATAGTCAAACAATCACAAAATAAACTAGTGAACTTTTTGAAAAGTATATAGAATTCAAATTATTACTTTAATTAAAGAAGATGGCACTTAGACTCATTCCAGATAACCTCGATATCAAGTTTAGTAAATATAGGGATTTGACTGCATTAATTAGCATTGTTCTTATCATCTTTTCAATATTCACTGTTGTGCTGCGTGGAGTGAACTTAGGCATAGACTTTGCAGGCGGGATTTTGATAGAGATAAAATCTTCAGATGAGAATCACTCTATTCTCGATGCATTAAAAGAAAATGGTTTTACAGTGCAAAGTTCAAAAGCGGGTGATAATTTAGTCATGCGTTTTAAAGATGAAGGAGATGAAGATAAAATCAAAAAGATAAAAAGCATACTAGAAGAAAAGCTGGGGAGCTCAATAAGCTATCGTAAAATAGACTATGTTGGCCCACAAATAAGCTCAACACAAATATTTGAAGGAATGTTATCCATGTTGATCGCGATTGTTGGAATATTTTTTTACGTTTGGTTTAGATTTAATTGGCAATGTGGATTCAGTGGAATAACAGCACTGATTCATGACGTGATTTTAACTGTTGGTTTTATTAGCCTAACTGGCATTGAGTTTAATATTTCATCAGTTGCAGCTCTCCTTACTGTCATTGGTTATTCAATCAATAACTCAGTAATTATATATGATCGGATTCGAGAGTATTGCAGGAGTGGTAAAAGTGGGCGGATGAGTGAGGTAGTAGATGCAAGTATCAACACTACATTATTTCGCACTATATTAACTTCTGGTACAACCCTTCTTGCTGCTCTTCCTTTGGTATTAATCTGCACAGATGCAGTGAGAGACTTCAGCTTGATCATTTTTTTTGGTATTTTGATTGGCACTTGTTCTGCAATATTTATTTCTGCTCCTATATTGACCTACAGAGCTTTGATAAGTAGATTGTAGAAGTGTTTAGTCGCGGTATAATATCAACTTATTATCTCTTATAGTGAAATGAAAATACCTTAAAAAGCTCATTCCAAGTAGTGAATGAGACATAGAATGAGTGTTAACGCTTGCCTGTACATCATTAATCAAAAAATTTCCTATTTTAACTTGAGGTATTTGGACCACTCCAGCTTTTATTTGACCTTTCGCAGTTTCATATATTTTAAAATCCTGAACGTTTTGTAAGTTAATACCAGCATGTAATGCGTCTTTTTGTGATAGAACAATATCGGTTGCTCCAGTATCAAGCAAAAACGTTATATTGCTATCATTGACTTGAGCCTGAATATAAAAGTGTCCATCGTATGATTTCGTAAATTCGATACTTCCACTATTTTGAATTCTTCCTTTATATGGTAAAAAAGTACTGAGAAATCTGTCGCTTAATTTGTCCCTTTGTGAATCAATAAGCATTGCAGTAGTGGCTATTATTAGTAACCAAATAACTAGATTTTTTACCGCGTTCATATTGTTAAAATTTGAAGCTATTAAAATAAATTTTAAAGATTAGCGTTAAAAGTTATTATTAAAAATAAGTAAATTTCATTGTTTTAGTACAATATTTAGTATACACTTTAAGAAGATATGTTTGATTTAATTTCATGTCAGAAGCAAAAAGTTTAATTTTGGCAGCTATCCTTTCCATGTTAATCATGGTGTCTTGGCGTATTATTTATGATAATTTTTTTAGTACAAACCAAAACCAGCCATTGATTGAAAATATTGAACATATCGAATCTTTTAACGACCTTGCTCCTATAATATACCAAAATCGTTCTGAAATTATTAATTCTACTCGAGAACAGAGGGTTAGTTTAACCAATAACATGATTAAAGGATCAATTTCTCTGAAAGGTGCAAGGTTTGATGACTTAATTTTAACTAATTACCACTTAGAACCGAATTCTTCTTCTCCACAAGTGGTGTTACTGTCACCTGCAGAATCAAAAGATGTATATTTCGCAGAATTTGGGTGGCTCGATCCGAATAACAAGATTAAAGTTCCAGATTCTAAGGCAGTTTGGCAAGCAGAGAAACTCAATCAAAAAGAGGTCAATTTATTTTGGGATAATGAAAATGGCATTGTGTTTAAAATGAAAATTAGCCTTGACGATAACTACATGTTTAAAATTGAGCAGATTGTTGAAAATAACACAAAAGATAATGTAGTTTTGGTTCCTTATGGTAAAATTAACCGTAAACGTGACAATATCAACAAATCTTATTGGATATCCCATGAAGGAGTACTGGGTGCATTTGATAATAAACTGGAGGAGTGGACGTATAAGGATATCTCCAAGAAACATTTAATAAAAGCAAATACAAGTGAAAAAAATTGGTTTGGTTTTGCTGATAAATACTGGCTCACAGCCATCATACCTGAAAAATCTGATAAAATAAATGTAAGCATTAAACATACTAACGCTAATGATATTGATAAATTTCAAGTAGATTTTGTTAAGTCTTATAAGAGTATACTTCCTGGTGCAAGCACTTCTAATGTGAATTATTTTTTTGCTGGAGCAAAAAAGTTGAATTTACTGGATTCTTATAAGGATACTCTCAATATACCTTTGTTTGATAAAGCTGTAGATTTTGGTGTTCTTTACTTTATAACTAAACCAGTGTTTTTACTGCTTGAATACTTTAACTTCGTTTTAAAGAATTTTGGCTTAGCAATATTATTGCTGACTTTAGTAATCAAACTTTTGATGCTTCCCTTATCTAATAGATCATATGTTTCAATGTTCAAGGTGAAAAGCTTGCAGCCTGAGCTAACTCGTGTAAAAGAGTTGTATAAAAATGACAGCTTAAAGCAGCATAAAGAGACAATTGCATTGTTTAAGAGAAACAACGTAAATCCAATGTCGAGCATTTTTCCCATGCTAATACAAATACCGGTATTTTTTGCTCTATATAAAGTATTATTTGTTACTATAGAGATGAGGCATGCTCCTTTTTTTTTATGGATTAAGGATCTTTCAGCTCCTGACCCAACGAACATCTTTACATTATTTGGGTTGTTTAATTATAACTTTCCTATTTCTATAGGCATTTTACCTATAATTTTCGGTGCCACCATGATAATTCAGCAGAAGCTAAGTGAGAAAGATCAAACCAGTAAAGATGATATTCAAGTAAATGTTATGAAGTTTTTACCTTACATTTCTGTCTTTATTTTTTCTTCTTTTCCTGCCGGCCTGGTAATATATTGGATATTTAGTAATATTATAACTCTAATTCAACAATCATTAATAAAGTTGTTTTTAACAAAAAAAGTGGTAGTAAATGTCGAGAATACTAATAGTTAATTCGATTTATTATACTGAAATAGCGAACCTTTTGCTTGAAGGTGCAATTGATAAATTAAAAGGCAGTAATGCCAGTTACGATGTAGTTGAGGTTCATGGTACATTTGAGATACCAGCTACAATTCTTTTTGCAGTCAAGAGTGGGCATACTAATTATGATGGTTATTTAGCTCTTGGGTGCGTAATTCGCGGTGAAACCGATCATTATCAATATGTTTGTAAAGGAGTAATTGAAGGCTTAAATGCAGTTGTTATGCATTATGCAATGCCCCTTGGTATGGGCGTAATTACCGCTGACAGCAAAGATAAAGCACTAGTTAGAGCTGATAAAAACAAAAAGAACGTTGGTGGCCATGCAGCCTCAACTGTTTTGCATATGATAGATTTACACAATAAATTAAAATAATGGAGGAAAAACCAGTAGATAAAAAGTGGCGCATAAAAAGAAGCACGGCAAGATTTCTTGCTGTACAAATTGCTTATTCAAATATTTTCGTAGGTTACAACAAAAGCACTTTTAAACTGGGAAATTGTGAGCTTAAGGACTACATAAATAAGTTGAAAGATATATTTGAATGTGAAGAATTTGAACATCAGTTCTTAGAAAACTTGTTATATAAGGTTATAAAAAGCAGTGAAGAATATGATAAAATAATAGAGTCTTATTTACACCCAAGTTGGTCCCTTTCACGGTTAAATCTTATAAGCTTATCTATTTTGCGTGTTGCAATATGTGAGTTAGCTAATTGTGATACGCCAGTTCCAGTTGTCATTAATGAATATACTAACATTGCATCTGATTTACTTGATAAACCAAGCGAAATTGGTTTTATTAATGGGTTATTGGATAAGGCAAAAGATGCAGTTAAATTAAATAAAAATCCTTAGCAGCTTCTCACAACTATATAAAAGTTTATTTTTTAAGGCAATTCCCATTGAGTAACTGACACTAAAAAATAAAGAGGCAGACTTAGCCTGCCTCTTTTACTTCACTTGGCCATACTGTCTATTTTCCTTGTTGTTGAGAAGCAACTTGTTCAACAATAAGCGAGCCTAAATAAGTGTTAACTCCTTTATTCTCATTTTTGTTTAAACCTAATGTTTTATTCCATTCTGTTTTATCTACTGTCTCGAACTTACCTTCTTTGTTTTTCACTTCTAGTGAATTTATACCTAAGAATACAGTATCACCAAACTCCGCTTTACCATCACCAATTTCACCAGTAACATAGTAATTTTTGCCTTCTAAGCTGAAGTTTATACGATATTTATCTTTTATAACCTCACCTTTTTCATTCTTGTTTTGGTTATTTGCTTTTATATCTTCATGCACTTCTTTTGTTACTTGTAACATTACTGTACCATCCTTAATAACAATCTTCGGAGCTTTCAACTCAGATGTTTTATTGTTTTTGCTGATAGCGTATATTGCTAGACTAGTTAGTGCAACAGCAACAATTGCTAATATACCGATTCCAAGTGGTGTAGCTGCAAAAGCTGCAAGTGGAGTAAGCATGCAAGTTGAAGACACCCAATATGGTGCTGAAAGTGCTATTGCTGCGCCTATGACATACAAAGAAGTAAGTGCAACAAGTGCAGTATTTGTTTTGTGAAATTGACCACAGTGATTTTGAAAAGTTAGCATAAACGACCTCGTTTAATAAAATATTAATATGCTTAAATTGTGTATAAAAAAATTGTCATAGTCAAGCTTTTTCGTAAGTTACCTACCACTTGAGCCAAAGCCCCCTGCATTGCGACCGGTTTCTTCTGTGCAGAACTCTTCTCTGTCATCCCAAATTACCTGAGATACCGGAGAAATAAGGATTTGTGCGATTCTATCTCCTCTTTTTATTTCGTATGGTTGATTACTTAGATTAATTAGGCAAATTTTAACCTCACCTCGATAATCAGAGTCTATAGTGCCCGGAGAGTTTAAGACAGTGATTCCATGTTTTGCAGCAAGACCAGAACGTGGGCGTACTTGCCCCTCAAAACCGTTTGGTATTGCAATCACAATTCCAGTTGGAATAAGTAATCTCTCAAGTGGATTTAAAACAGCAGAGTCATTCAATGCAGCATAAAGATCCATACCAGCACTCTGCGTAGTTGCATAACATGGAAGAGACAAGTCTTCTCCGTGTGATAATCTTTTTATTTCTACTTTAATTTTACTTCTTTGCACTCCAATTTACCATCTATGAAGACTCAATTATAGCATGTAAATTGTATCTGCAAAAGTGATAAATGTAAATGATGTCATTCCAGCGCGTGACGCTAGGCCATAAAATTCCTTGACAAGTTCAGTGCTCCTTTTTTTGTCATCCCAGTGCCCCTATGATGTCATTCCAGTCTGGAATCTAGTCCTTATTATGCAGCCACTTGGTTGAAATTAAGTCTTCTGGATCCCAGTGTCTGGGCACTGGGATGACACCCTGACAACCGTCATCCCGCTACTTGTTAGCGGGATCTAGAGATACCGCGAATGAATCGCGGTATGACGTAGATTGCTGTCATTCCAGTGTCAGCTACTTGAATGACACCCTCTTGGTATTCGTGTAGTTGTAAGCAGTATAGCTATAAATCACTCACAATCGATATGCTTGCATTACTCTCAGTAAATAAATCAAGCATAATGTTAGGTATTCTACCATCAACTATGTGAACAACTCCAGCACATTCCTCCGCCATTTTAACGTATGCCATAAGCCTTTCAATAAATTTTTCCCCTTTAATTTTCCCACAATCAATCGATGCATTTAAATTTTTAACAGATATCTTCCTGCCACCAATTTTATCTATTTCTTCATCTGTGTCACTCAAGATTATCATTTTAGATGCAGAAACTGCGATTGCGATTGCGCTTGCAGTGCTATCGGCATCAATATGATATGTTTCCCCATCTTTTCCATGACCAATTGGTGCAATAACTGGTATAAAATCTGATTCTTCAATAAAAAATAATATATCAGGATTGATTTCAGTGGGTCTACCGATGAACCCCATGTCTAATATCTTTTCGATATTATTTGATCTATCTTCTCTAAGCGTAGCGGTTATTTTTTCGGCTTTAATTAAGTTACCATCTTTTCCACATAATCCAATAGCTGAACCACCAGCAGAATTTATATACTGAACAATTTTTTTATTAACTGAACCACACAGTGCCATTTCAATGATTTTCATAGTGTCTTTGTCTGTAAGTCTGATACCATTCACAAACTTACTGTCCATACCCAGCATTTTTAACACCGAGTTAATTTCATATTCTCCGTCATGAATTATTACCGGATTTATACCAAGCTGCTTCAACAAGACAACATTATGCACAAAAGTATTAAATAGTGTTTCATCTAAGATTATTGTACCACCGCATTTAATGACAAAAGTCTCGCCTACAAAGCTAGGTATGTTAGATAGCACTTCAAGTAATATTTCTGCTTTTTGTTCAAATGATACCTCACCCTTTAAAAATTCGCTACTCTTCATTTTTTTATCTTGTAAACTTGAAAAACTCATCTCTTACCTTGGTTATTTTATGCTTAACACGGATGCTCATTTGATGAATTGACACATTCTCATTATTAATCCATTTTTGAATATCTTCTATAACAGCACCTAAGCTTTTTTGACTTACTTTATCTATTTTTGTTAGCACAATGTTAAAGTTAATGTTATTATATATTAACCAATAAATGAAGTCTTTGTCTATTTCTTTTAATCCTACCTTGCTATCTATCAACACAAACACTCTTCTTAGATTTCTTCTTTGAATTAGATAATACTCAATTAAGTTTAAATATTGTATAATTTCCTCCTTACCTGCATGAGAATAACCATACCCTGGCAGGTCAACAAGCCTGAACTTATCATTGTACATAGAGTAAAAATTTATTTGTCTAGTGCATCCAGGTTTAGAGGAAACTCTGGCAGCTTTTTTGCTGTTTATCAGTAAGTTAATCAGACTGGATTTTCCTACATTTGATCTACCAGCAAACGCAATCTCTGGAGCCGATTCATCTGGTAATGTTTTTATGTCCGAAGCTCCAAATATGAAATTGCAGTTTGATGTTATCTGTTTTGCCATTATATTCAACTAGAAGGTAGTAGGTATATTATAGTGTTATTGCTTGATATAAGAAATTTTTTATTTCAGTATATATTACTTAGCTAGATCTGTGCTATATGGATATGGAAAATAATTTACAAGACTTAAAGAAAAAATTTAATGATATAGAGAGGAATTTGGAAAATCCTACCAATTTAAGTCAAAAAGAATTCATTACCCTTTCAAAGGAATACTCTGAGCTCAGGCCAATAATCAAGATAATTGATGAATATAACACGCTGAAAGAGGAAATTTCAGACTTAGAAGAAATAATGAAAGATGAAAACAGCGAAGGTGATATAAAAGAGTTAGCAAAAGAAGAATTTTTCGAAAAGCAGAAGGTATTATTACCAAAAATAAAAGCAAAATTAAAGTTAGCATTACTGCCCAAAGATGAAGATGACTCAAGAAATGCAATATTAGAAATTAGAGCAGGTACAGGCGGAGAAGAAGCAGCATTATTTGCAGCAATGTTATTTCGTATGTATCAAAAATATGCAGAAAGAAGAAATTGGAAGTTCGAGCCAATAAGCATTTCTAATACAGGTATAGGTGGCTATAAGGAAGCTTCTGCACTCATTAATGGAACAGAAGTTTTTGCAAGGTTGAAATTTGAATCAGGGGTGCACAGAGTACAGAGAGTGCCAGAAACTGAATCCTCAGGAAGGTTGCATACCTCTGCCGCTACTGTTGCGATATTACCTGAAGTAGAAGAAGTTGACTTTAAAATAGAAGAAAAAGACTTACGAATAGATGTTTATAGATCCAGTGGTCCTGGAGGGCAATCAGTGAATACAACTGACAGCGCAGTAAGGGTCACCCACTTGCCAACAGGGATAGTTGTGATACAGCAAGATGAAAAATCGCAGCATAAAAATAAAGCTAAAGCGCTCAAAGTATTGAGGGCAAGGCTATACGAAATTGAAAGACAAAAAAAAGAAATGGAAAGGTCAACAATGAGGAAAAGTCAGATTGGCTCTGGTGATCGTTCCGAGCGCATAAGAACATATAATTTCCCACAATCAAGAATAACAGACCACAGAATTAATCTAACTTCACATCGGCTAGAGCAGATTATAAAAGAAGGCGAACTAGATGAATTTATTGAGGCATTAATCTCACGTAATGAAGCAGAAAGATTGGCAGGGGAAAGTTAGCAGCCTACAATGGAATATCTTTATTAATTACATAGGATCTTTTAAACGCAATAGATAGACAGTAAAAACAAGTTCTAGTACTATCGCGGATAAAACAAGAACAGCTACACTAATTGTTTGACCATTGTAAATGTAGCTTGTTAAGCCGATAAAAATAGCCATGATAAAAGCTCTAATGAACGAGACTGCAGAAGAAGCTGTGCCTTTAATTTCAGGGAAAACATTTATTGATGCATTAAAAATCACTGGCTGGAAAATTGCACAACCGATAGAAAAAATAATCATAGACAGTGTTACTAAGTAGAAAGAGTGGGGTACAATTATACTGAATATTACAAGCAATAGAGACCCAATAGTACCCACGCTCGTACCAGAAATTACACACTTTATTGCTCCAAGTTTCTGCAAGATTTTGCCAGCAAATAGACTGATGAGTGAGAAGCACCCAACTATTGCACCTTGATGTAGTGCATAAATAGTGCTAGATAAACCAAAAGTCTTCATATACAGAAAAGGTCTACAAGTAATGAATGACATATATGCAGCAGAAAAGAGGCTTGACATCAAAGACAACGTAACAAACCTAGTTTTCTGTAATCTTTCATCGTTTTTTTTAAACTGAAAATATCGCGGTTCTTTTTTGTTTCTGGTAACGCTAAAAGCAGCAAAACCCAAGAGATCAAACAAAGTATTGCAACAGTTGCATAATTACCACGCCATCCTACAATTTCATTGATGAAACTGCCTAACACTGGCGCAATTGCCATGACAACTGTAAGAACAGAATTCATGATTCCAATAAATTTCACCGCTTCGTCGCCTTTGTAGCTGTCTGCAACGATTGCAAACACAACTACAGATGTGCTAACACCAATGCCCTGAACAAAGCGAGAGATTAAAAGCCAAAAAATCGACGGTGCAAAAACACAACCAACAGCGCCGATTAATAACAAAGTGTTACCTATGATCATAATTCTCCTTCTGCCATAGCATTCAGACAATGGACCAAAAAACAACCCTCCTATGCAAAAGCCTAGGAAATTATAAGCAATAGTTAATTGAATTATGCCTTCCGGTACGTTAAAATAGTGCACCATATCAGGAAAACTAGGTACGGAAATGTCAATTTCAATGAACTTGGCAATGAGAGACAGGATTAACAGAAATGGTAGTAACATTTGAGATTTTTAATTAATGAATAAAAATATCACATTTAAAGCGTTGAAAGAAAACATTTTTTACTGTTATTAAAATGGTTAGAAACACCTCATGTGAAGGAATGGTGGATAAATTGGACACTAGGGTTAATTAAAGAAAAATATGACAACTATGTTAAAGCTCTTACTCTCTGTCCTAACTTTACTTATTTCCTCTTACTTTTTCAACAGTCCGTCTAAATTACTACAAGCAGTTTAATTTTTAGTAAATATGTCATTATTCAAAAATATGCAAGAAGCTTTATAGAAACTTAACATAATTTTATCATAAAAATGTCATTCTTAAGTCCTATGTAAAAACGAATTTTGGCACCAAGTGAATCTTTTTTAATTAACTATGAGCTGGATAAATTGGAAAATAAATTTTGTTTACTTTTACAATACCTTAAGATCTAATATAACTTTATCAGTCAAAAGTATCACAATAGGCTAGTATGTTCTTTACTCTTTTCCTAAAAATATTACCTATTTATATTACGATATTTATTGGTTATTTAGCAGGAAAATGTCTTAAAATTGATAGAAACACTATATCTCAAATACTCTTTTATATAGCTAATCCAATAGTGATTTTATATGGAGTTTCTCATACAGAAGTTAATTTAAAAGTAATTTCTCTGCCGATTTTGATATGGTTTATAGGTAGCACTATGTCCTTATCAGTGTATTATCTTTCTTCTTTTTTATTTAAGGATAACACGAGAAACATATTAGCATTTAGTTCGGGCAGCACAAGTATGGGTTATTTTGGCCTGCCGATTGCCATGGCTTTATTTGATGAAGATTCAGTATCTGTATATGTTGTTTGTTATATAGGAATGGCGCTATTTGAAAACAGCTTAGGATTTTACATAGCTGCAAATGGTATTTATACCGCAAAAGAATG
Source organism: Wolbachia endosymbiont of Ceratosolen solmsi (assembly GCF_017869155.1). Lineage (NCBI taxonomy): Bacteria > Pseudomonadati > Pseudomonadota > Alphaproteobacteria > Rickettsiales > Anaplasmataceae > Wolbachia > Wolbachia endosymbiont of Ceratosolen solmsi. The sequence continues at coordinate 517,215 of NZ_CP054598.1, read as the reverse complement.
CATATTAAAGTTGTTCAAACTTCCTTCGCTTTATGCGATGGTTCTGGGCTTCTTTTTAAGTATATACGATATACAAATACCTACTTTTTTAACAGATGTTATGATGAACATTAGAAGTACATTTGTCACATTAGGAATGGTGCTACTTGGAGTGAGCATTGCGAATATTGCAAGCTTTAAAATAGATTGGAAGCTTGCTTTGATCACTATTACAGCAAAGTACGTATTCTGGCCACTGTTTGTTTTAGGAATTGTCCTTTTAGACAAGCATGTTATAGGTATATACGATGAGAGCATATATAAAGCACTGATGTTGCTGGCTATTATTCCAGTTTCTGGGTCCAGTATAATACTTGCTAATATTTTGAATTATCAACCAGATAAAGCTACTCTGTTGCTTCTAATCAGTACTGCAGTGGGACTGTTTTATGTTCCACTAATAATATCATTATTTTTTACTAAACTTGTTCCTTTTTGATCAAAAAATTAAGCGCTTGCACAACCATTATTTGGGTAACAACACAAGACATTGATAAAACTTGAATTTATAGCTAAAGCAACTTCTACAATTTGGTAACCCGTCATCCCGCTACTAGTTAGCGCCGCGGCGGTAAATTGACCTTACCCAGAAAAAGTAGAGAGAAAGTTAAGACGTTTTTGGAGTAAAATAAAACGTTTTTTCAAAATATGACAAATAGAAGAGAATATACAGCAGAATTCAAATTAGAAGCTGTTAAGCTGGTTAAAGAAACAGGTCAAGCAAGTACAAAAATAGCAAAAGATCTAGGTATAGATGGCAGTATGTTAAGTAAGAAAATATGATGGAAAAATGTCTGGAGCATACGCATTTCCAGGCAAAGGCTCCTTATGACAAAGAAAGATTTGATCTAAAAAAAGAGCTAATAAGAGAAAGAGACATCTTAAAAAAAGCCCTGGGCAAAGAAAAAGAGTAAAGTATTCTTTTATATAGAAATTGCTATAAAACACAGGAACTATGTAGGGTTTTGTACTGGTGGTATTGGTTGCTAAGGAAAAAAGCAGTAAAGAATTAGCAAAAGAAGGGCTTCTAGCAGATATTCAAAAAATACATCAAGCATTCTAAATGCAGATATGGAGCCCCTAAAATTCACGCTGAATTAAAAGCTTTAGGCAAAAATTAAAACAGTACAAAGTGTTATGCAAGAAAATGGCATTAAAACCAAGCTTAGACGAAGGTTCAAAAATAAAAAACAGCAAATAAGCAACCGAGTTGTGGCTCCGAACACATTGGATCAAAATTTTACTACTGATCAGCCAAATAAAGTTTGGGATTACCTACATAAAAACTAAAGAAGGTTGTTGGCGGCAATAATTGACCTATATTCACGCATGGTGGTTAATGAGTAACATGATAATTAGTTATAGATTCTTTATTGATGGCCGTTGATAAACGCAAACCCGATAAAAATCTGCTGTTACATAGCGATCAAGGGTCACAGTATACCTCTCAAAATTACCAATTTCTATTGAATACAAAAAACATCATTTCCAGCATGAGCCATAAGGGCTGTTGTTACGATAACTCTGTTGCAGAAAAGTTCACTTAAAAGGGAGCTGCTTATTGATACTTCTCGCTCAACAAACCAGAACTGCCATATTTGAATACATAGAAATCTTTTGTAACAAATAACGTAGACATTCTACTATTAACTATTGCATTCCTGCACAATTTATTCTCATGATAAAAACGTCTTAACTTTCTCTCTACTTTTTCTGGGTAAGGTCAATTTGGGTCTGCACCATTTTTGAGTAATAGTTTTACTTCTTGTGCATTACCATCTTCTACAGCTAGGAATAATTGTTCTTCCTGTGTTTTTACGCGTGTTTCCACATTAGATATAAAAAATAACAATACTAAACATGCAATACCAATAATGCTAATATATTTTATAACTTTTCTCATAAGATATTTTACAATGCTTCTAATAATATTAGATATCATCTATAAAATTAAAAAATCCATGAAAGGGGATGAAAATATGTAAAAAAGTATTATTGATTAATTAAAAACAGATTTTGATTTGATAATACTAATAAAATCGATTTATCTTAAATTTACGTTGATTTTTACCTGTTATTTTTTGTAGTTTATCCAACGTAAATTCCAGGTAAAACAAAGTCGTTATCTCCAACCGTTACAACCAACTCTCCTTCTTTAATTTTTATTTGATTAGGTGTATGGTCCCATACCATCACACTCTGGGATCATACACCTAAAGTACTCCGACACTGGGATGACACCCCGGGGTTTCTGGGATGACAAAAAAGAGCCCCCTGAGCAAAAATCTTATAGCCACTTGAATGATAATTGACTTTTTGCCTAAAATAACTAAGAAAGAAACTTCTCATCAAGATAACTTAAATATATACTAATTCTCTTATTTTTAAACGATTTCTCATCATGAATTGCACGATCAAAAACCTGAATTTGACTTGTTATAATGCTACAATTATTATTTGCAACTTCTAATACGCCACTATCAATTACAACCTTCTTTTCTATTTGGTTACTCATTTTAACAGTAATCATACCAGGCAATAAATAAATTAAGTAAGGAGCATGGTGAGCTAAAATCATAAGCTCCCCTTCGAGCCCAGTTACTGAAAGAGAAACCACTCCACTGAATGAAATTTGATCATCAGGAGAGAAAAATTGCACTTTAAAAGTATTCATAATCTTTAACTTTTATTTAGCTTCAGCTTGTATTAATTCAGCCTTTTTTATTGCTTCATCTATATTCCCCACCATATAAAAAGCAGCCTCTGGTAAGTGATCATATTTGCCTTCAACAATCCCTTTAAAACTGGAAACAGTATCAGAAAGTGAAACAAATTTACCAGGCATGCCAGTAAATATTTCTGCAACGTGAAAAGGTTGAGAAAGAAATTTCTGAATCTTACGAGCCCTATCAACAATAATTTTATCTTCATCAGATAGCTCATCCATACCAAGTATTGCGATAATATCTTGCAGTGATTTATAAGTTTGCAATATACGTTTCACCTCAGAAGCTACATTATAATTTTCTTCACCAATGATTTCAGCAGATAAAGACTGAGAAGTTGAATCAAGTGGATCAACAGCAGGGTATATTCCCATTTCAGCTATTTGCCTTGACAACACTGTGGTTGCATCAAGGTGAGAGAATGTAGTTGCTGGGGCTGGATCAGTTAAATCGTCCGCAGGAACATATATAGCTTGCACAGAAGTAATAGAGCCAGAAGTTGTTGAAGCTATTCTTTCTTGCATTGCACCCATATCAGTTGCAAGGGTTGGCTGATAACCAACAGCTGACGGTATTCTTCCAAGTAAAGCAGAAATTTCAGAACCAGCTTGTGTAAATCTAAAGATATTATCCACAAAAAATAGAACATCTTGGTTTTCACGGTCACGAAAATACTCTGCCATAGTAAGTGCTGTTAAAGCAATTCTAGCCCTTGCTCCAGGAGGCTCATTCATCTGACCATAAACCAAAACAGCTTGAGATTTTTCATGCTCATTTATATTTATTACATTTGAAGTGATCATCTCGTGATAAAGATCGTTACCTTCACGCGTTCTCTCCCCTACCCCGGCAAACACAGAAAATCCTTTATGAGCTTTTGCTATATTATTAATTAATTCCATTATTAGGACTGTTTTACCAACACCGGCTCCACCAAATAAGCCAATTTTTCCTCCTTTAAGATAAGGTGCAAGAAGATCTATAACTTTTATTCCCGTAACTAAAACTTCTTCCTGTATTCTCTGTTCAGTAAAACTTGGAGGTGCTCTGTGTATAGGCTCTAAGTTATACTTTCCCTTCAGTGGACCACACTCATCTATAAGCTCTCCAACAACATTAAAAATCCTTCCTAAAGTTGAACGCCCAATTGGCACCGATATTGGTGCACCTGTATCAACAAATTCATCCCCCCTTGACATGCCATCTGTGCTATCCATAGCAATACAACGAACTATATTGTCACCTATATGCTGCGAAACTTCTAAAACCAGCTCCTTATCCTTATATTTTAGTTTGCTTTTTAAAGCATTAAATATTTTAGGCAATTCACCTTCAAATTTTATATCAACAACTGCTTGAGTTACCTTAATCGCTCTACCTATATTCATCTCTTTATTTTTATCACCTAACACTATAATTCCATAAAAGAACTTCTAAAGAAAATAAATTTTATATTATTAATAGAAATTTTGCAACATTAAAACGCTTACTAGTTACGCTTCATTACAAACAATGCAAATGCATTTAATAGCCAAGTAATAATAAACAATACTAAACTAAGCGCATAAGCAGCAAGAGTTTGTACACTATTGAAATCCTGATCTCCGGTAAGTAATGTAGCGATCTGCACGGTAATGGTAGTAACTGAATTAAGAGGGTTAAAAGTCAAATTTGCGTTGATTCCCACAGCCATTAGCACAATCATTGTTTCACCTATCACTCTTGAAATTGACAATAAAATTGCACTTAAAATTGTAGGCATTGCATAAGGTATTGTTATATGCCATATAGTTTCCGCTGGAGTTGCACCAAGTGCCATGAAGCCATAACGCAAGCTTTTTGGAACAGATCTTATGGCATCTTCGAGTAAAGAAATAATAAAAGGAAGAATCATTATCCCAATCGATAAACCGGCAACTAAGGCACTTTCTGAGTGTATACTTAAACCAAAAAAATTTGCTACCTGCTTTATAAAGAAAGACAAAAACACAACCGCGAAATATCCATATACAACCGTAGGAATAGCAGACAAAACTTGCAAAGTTGTATTAACAATATAACGCACTTTCTCACTCGCATATTCACTAATATATATTGCAGAAAATAAACCAAGCGGAACGACAACTAACATTGCTATAATAGTTATAAGTAATGTACCAACTAAAAGCGGCGCTATACCAAAACATCCTATCTTCTCTTCATTGATAGTGACTACATTGTGGCCCCATTTCAAGCAAAACAAGAATTCTGAAATAGCTACTTTATTAAAAAAACTAATGGATTGAATAAAAATAGACAGCATTATAAATAAAGTGATAAAAAATGATATGGCCAAAGCCACAAATAACGAAAGTTTTATTATCTTATTTCTTTTATTTTTAAAGATAAAAGCAAGCATGAAAAAAAGTAACGCTATAGAAATAAAAGTTACAAAACAATTATTATAGAATACTAACAACCAAGTTAGCATCCATACACAACTAAGATATAGATAAGATTTAACCTTATTTACTTCTTGAAACCTACTAAAACAAAATAAAAGGATTAGTAAGACAGGTATGACTATCACCGAATTCATTCTTCCATGCATCAAATTTTATTCTACGAAAATGTCATACAAGTTCACCATTATTTGACAATAAAGTAAAACAATTTAAAATAAATAATTATATTAATATAAAAACAATGAAGAGAACATTTCAACCAAAAAATTTGATAAGAAAGCGCAGACACGGATTTCGTTCACGTATGGCAACAAGAGCTGGAAGAAAAATCCTTAATAGGCGCCGTTCATTAGGGTGTAACAAATTATGCGCATAGTAAGTATAAAAAAAAAGATTTTTCTTCTGCTTTCAAAAATAAGTTAGCACTCAACAGTCTTTTTTATCGTGGGCTTTATATATCACTGTACGCTATAAAAGAAAGAGAACCTGAAAAGTACATTCATACTATTAGAGTAGGTCTGGCTATCAGTAAAAAAACCGGAAAAGCAGCAAAAAGAAATAAAATAAAAAGGCAACTACGAATGCTTGCTAAAATTAGCATTTTAAATATAAGTAATATAGGGCACTACTACATAATACTAACTCATAGAAACATTATGCAAGCAAGTTATAAAAATTTACAAAAAGATCTAACTATTTGCTTAAAAAAGATAAAATAAAAAAAAATCTCAATTAAGGTATTTACAACTATATTTTTTATGATAATATAGGTAAAATTTTTAAAAATAGTTAATGGGTGTGATGAATGGTAGAGCATATAAAAGAGGTAAATAACACAGGCTTTGGTCAGATGTATCAATTCTTATTTCTTCCTAAAGGAACAGATTGGAGGTCAGCATTTCGCCAACAAGAAGAATTATTTAAAAAAGTGGGAGGTAATGTAATATTACCAGAAATCAGTAATTCTCCTTCAAAAGGGAATCAATTAGGGGAAGTAGGAACAATGCTAAATAATGTAGAAAATGACCAAGAACATATAAGAAAAAAAAAGATATCATAGTTAAAGTAAAAACTTAAAGAATAGTAACAAAACAAGAAAGTTAAAATATAAGTATACCTACTGTCTAATTAACAAAGAAATTTTTATAAACTTGGCGGCGACCTACTCTCCCTTTTCAAGTACCATCAGCGCTAAAAAGTTTCACTTCCGAGTTCGAGATAAGATCGGGTGGTTCATTTTTGCTATAGCCACCAAGTCAATAAAAATTTCTAACTTAACAATTTTAACTTAATATTTAACACTGCATACACACATATAGAAAGCAAATAAATCAATCAGGCTATTAGTACTAGTTAGCTTCACATGTTACCATGCTTCCACACCTAGCCTATCAACGTGGTAGTCTTCCACGGCCTTAATTGGGAAATCTTTTTGAAGAGGATTTCTTGCTTATATGCTTTCAGCAATTATCCCATCTATACATAGCCACCCAGCGATGCTATTGGCATAACAGCTGGTACACCAGAGGTATATCCATCTCGGTCCTCTCGTACTAGAGTCAGACCTTCTCAAATTTCCTTCACCCACGGCAGATAGAAACCGAACTGTCTCACGACGTTCTAAACCCAACTCACGTATCACTTTAATCGGCGAACAGCCGAACCCTTGGGACCTTCTTCAGCCCCAGGATGTGATGAGTCGACATCGAGGTGCCAAACGGTGTCGTCGCTATGAACGCTCGAACACCATCAGCCTGTTATCCCCGGCGTACCTTTTATCCGTTGAGCGATGACCCTTCCATACAGAATCACCGGATCACTATGACCGACTTTCGTCTCTGCTTGGCTTGTCAGCCTCGCAGTCAGGCAAGCTTATGCCATTATACTATCAAGCTGATTTCCGACCAGCTCTAGCTTACCTTCGCACGCCTCCGTTACTTTTTAGGAGGCGACCGCCCCAGTCAAACTACCCACCATACAATGTCCTAGTTCCAGATAATGAAACATAGTTAGATATCAAAAGTGTAAAGGGTGGTATCTCAAGGTTGACTCCATTATAGCTAGCGCCATAACTTCAAAGTCTCCCACCTATCCTGCACATCACACTTTTAATAGCAATGTAAAGCTATAGTAAAGGTGCACGGGGTCTCTTCGTCTAACCGCGGGTACCCCGCATCTGCACGGGGAATTCAATTTCGCTGAAGTGATGTTGGAGACAGTGGAGAAATCGTTACGCCATTCGTGCGGGTCGGAACTTACCCGACAAGGAATTTCGCTACCTTAGGACCGTCAGTGTTACGGCCGCCGTTTACTGGGGCTTCAATTCGGAGCTTGCACCCTTCCTATTAACCTTCCAGCACCGGGCAGGCGTCAGACCCTATACTTCCACTTACGTGTTTGCAGAGTCCTGTGTTTTTAGTAAACAGTCGCTACTCCCTATTTTGTGCCACCTACTCATAGTTGCCTAAAAGCAGGTTACCCTTCTTCCGAAGTTACAGGTATAATTTGCCGAGTTCCTTCAACATCATTCTTTCAACACCTTAGTATACTCTACTCATCCACCAGTGTCGGTTTGCGGTACGGCCTCATAAATATAAGTGCTATTTCCTGGAGCTTCTTTTAAGCATAGATCAATCCAATAAGATCTATACAAATACGAAACCCGTCACACTTAAGAGGTTTAGGAATATTAACCTAATTGCCATCGACTACTCCTTTACGGACTCGCCTTAGGAACCGACTAACCCTACGCAGATTAACTTAACGTAGGAACCCTTAGATTTTTGGTGAGAGTGTTTTTCACACTCTTTTACGCTACTTATGTCAGCATTCTCACTTCCGATATCTCCAGCAGTTTTCACAAACCACCTTCACAGACTTACGGAACGCTCCGCTACCGCGCCTATTGATCGAAATCAATAAGCACTCACATCTTCGGTATACAGCTTTAGCCCCGGTACATTTTCGGCGCAGAAAAACTTATTTAGACAAGTGAGCTGTTACGCTTTCTTTAAAGGATGGCTGCTTCCAAGCCAACCTCCTAGCTGTAATGGTTTTTCTACTTCCTTCCCCACTTAGCTGTAATTTTGGGACCTTAGATAGTGATCTGGGTTGTTTCCCTCTTCACCACGGACTTAGCACCCGTAGTGTGCCTGCTATATAATTAATTGTTGGTATTCGGAGTTTAGTTAGATTTGGTAAGACGGTGAATCCCCCTAGTCTATCCAGTGCTCTACCCCCAACAACATACATACAACGCTCTACCTAAATAGATTTCGCGGAGAACCAGCTATTTCCAAGTTTGATTGGCCTTTCACCCCTAATCACAACTCATCCAATAATGTTGCAACATTAACTGGTTCGATCCTCCAGTGTGTTTTACCACACCTTCAATCTGGTCATGACTAGATCACTTGGTTTCGGGTCTAATCCATAAAACTAAAACGCCCTATTCAGACTTGCTTTCGCTACGCCTACACCTAACGGCTTAAGCTTGCTTCATAGATTAACTCGCTGACCCATTATGCAAAAGGTACGCTGTCACTCTAAATATCAATAAATTGATATAGAGCTCCAACTGTTTGTAAGCACTTGATTTCAGATTCTATTTCACTCCCCTCCCGGGGTTCTTTTCACCTTTCCCTCACGGTACTTGTTCACTATCGGTCGTTAAGGAGTATTTAGGCTTGGAGGATGGTCCCCCCATATTCAAACAGGATTTCACGTGCCCCGCTCTACTCAAGGATTTAAAAACTTTCTACTTATACAGGACTATCACCTTCTATGGTTACTATTTCCAGAGTATTCTAATTCTTATTCTTAAATCACTAGCCTTTTCCGCTTTCGCTCGTCACTACTAACAGAATCTCGGTTGATTTCTTTTCCTTTGGCTACTTAGATATTTCAGTTCACCAAGTTTGCTTTACATACTTAGTACGTAATAACTAGCTAAACTAGTTGGGTTTCCCCATTCGGAAATCTGCGGATCAAAATTTGTTGACAATTCCCCACAGCTTATCGCAGCCTGCCACGTCCTTCATCGCCTCTTAACACCAAGGCATCCATCAAGTGCTCTTAATAATTTATTTATCCGACTATATGCAGAATATGCAGAGTTAAATATTATTAAAATTGAATTGAGATTAAATTAATCTCTACCATAAAACTTGTCAAACATCTAAAAACTAAATTAATCTTTTATATGTTATAACCTAATAAATAATATGTCAACGCCTTTTTGCACAAAACATTTACTTATATTATCAACAACAATATACTAGCAATCCTAAACAGTATAATCTGAGAAATATGTGGTAAACTTATATATACAGTAAAAATTAATAAAAAAGATATTTTGTAAGATAAAATGTGTTAAAATCAATTGCCTAAAAATGATAATAAACATTCGGAGTATTTCTAACGTATGAAAAGTAATCTCTCTTTTATAAAAAACGTTGCTTTAAATTGTATGTCTAAGCTCATTGGCGTATTAAATATTAAGAAAGTAAAACACTTCATTGTGAATAAATATAATACTCTTCATAAAGAAATGACAGTGCTTCTTAAAAAATCTAAGAACCTGTTAAACACCAACATTGAAATCGGTTTATATCACTTTTATAAAGGTAGCATATCAGATGCAAAGTTACGATTTTGGTTAATTAGCATATTTTACCCCCATTTACCTATAGTCTGGTATAACATCGGAAGGTGTCATTTTGCGGTAGGGAATACTAACAAAGCTTATAATTATTTAACAAGGGCACTAAAATTAGATAATGACCACGAGGAGGCGTCTTACTATATAAAAAAAATGACAAACTCAGCGCCTATTACAGAATTGCCAAAAAACCTCATAAGACAATATTTTGATTACACAGGTGAATATTTTGTTGAGCATTGGTTGATTGCCAAACAATATAGAGGGCATGAACTTGTACACATGATAATTACAAAAATCTTCAACAACTCCACTTCTGAGCTCAATATACTCGACCTTGGTTGTGGAACTGGAATATGTGGTCATTTCTTGAAAATAAATAGTATTGGAAACCATATAATAGGAATTGACATTTCAAGTAGAATGCTAAATATCGCAAGAGGATGCTTTATAAAAGGTAAGCCTGTTTACAATGAATTAATACATATGGAAATGAAAGAGTTTCTTAAACAAGAGAAAAACCAGCAGTATGATGTAATTATCTTTGCTGAAGTGCTACATTATCTACATGACTTTCAAGAAGAATTGGAATTAGCAAAAAGATCTACGAGCAAAAAAGGGGTTATTGTATGTTTAATAAGAAGAAAGGAAGGTGAAGGTATTGACTTTGTAAATAAAGGAGACTATTTTCGTCACTCAGAAAGTTATGTTCAACATGTTGCAAAAGAAATAAATATGCAAATAAGTTATATGAGTTACTGTAAAATATATGGCAGTCAGGTTGACGGTATCTTGTTTGCATTACAGCATCAACAAGAAAATCCGAAAAACCTAACTTAAAAATCGCTCAAAATGACTTTTAAGTATCTATATATAATAAAAGAATAAAAGGAACTTTATGAATAACATTACCATTAATTACGCAAAGGACAGCAAATTAACCGACTTTGGAAAAGCAGTTCTATCAGACAGGTATTTAATAGAAAATGAAAGTTATCAAGACCTCTTTGCACGTATTGCTAATTACTATTCTGATAATAAAGAACATGCGCAGCGTCTTTATGACTACATGAGCAACTTGTGGTTCATGCCTTCAACACCAATACTCAGCAATGGTGGCACTAAGAGAGGGTTACCTATCTCTTGCTTTCTTAATGAAACCGAAGACAGCTTGCAGGGAATAGTTGATCTATGGAATGAAAATGTTTGGCTTGCTGCACGTGGAGGAGGCATAGGTAGTTATTGGGGAAATTTACGCTCAATAGGCGAAAGCGTAAAGGGTAGCGGCAAAACATCAGGAATTGTTCCATTTATTGTAGTGCAAAATGCTCTAACGCTTGCAATTAGTCAGGGATCCCTAAGGCGAGGAAGTTCAGCAGTCTACCTTCCTGTATCTCATCCGGAGATAGAAGAGTTTCTAGATTTACGCAAGCCAACAGGCGGTGACCCAAATCGCAAAGCGTTAAATATACATCATGCTGTAATAGTAACAGATAAATTTATGCAGGCTGTTGAAAATGATCAAGAATGGAATTTAATAAGCCCTCACAACAATAAGGTTATTTCAACTGTAAAAGCGCGGGATATATGGATCAAAATATTAACAGCAAGAGTTGAAACTGGAGAACCTTACATTATTTTCCTTGATGCAACAAATAACAATAAGCCAGAATCTTACAAAAAGCTCAACTTAGACATCAAGATGTCAAATCTATGCAGTGAAATAACTTTAACCACAGGTTATGATCACCTGAATAAGTCACGCACTGCTGTGTGTTGTCTATCATCCGTAAACCTTGAGTACTACGAAGAATGGAAAGACAATAAACTCTTCATAGAAGATATAATGCGCTTTCTTGATAATGTATTGGAAGATTTCATAAATAAAGCACCGAATGAAATGCAGCGAGCAAAATATTCTGCAGCCAGAGAACGCAGTATTGGTCTTGGTGTGATGGGCTTTCACTCATTTTTACAAAGCAAAATGGTTCCTTTTGAATCAGTAACAGCACAACAATGGAATAAAAAAATATTTAAGTATTTACGCGAGCAAGCAGATATAGTTTCTAAAAAATTAGCAGAAGAAAAGGGAGCATGTTCTGATGCCAAAGAAGTTGATCTAATGGAAAGGTTTACACACAAACTCGCTATTGCTCCTACTGCTTCGATCTCCATTATTGCAGGTAATACCTCTCCTGGAATAGAACCATATGCAGCAAACGTATTCATACAAAAGACACTTACAGGCTCATTTGTAGTGCGAAATAAATTCTTGCAAAAACTATTAGCAGAAAAAAATCAAGACAATGATAAAATATGGTCTTCAATTTCAACAAACGAGGGTTCCGTTCAGCATTTAGATTTTCTTAGTGAGCATGAAAAATTGACATTTAAAACAGCGTACGAGCTTGACCAAAGATGGATTATAGAACATGCAAGTGATAGAACTTCGTATATTTGTCAATCTCAATCAGTAAATCTGTTCTTACCTGCCAACGTACATAAACGTTACTTGCACAAAATACACATGCTTGCTTGGAAAAAAGGATTGAAGAGCTTATATTACTGCAGATCACAATCAATGCAGAGAGCCGATAAGGTCTCGCATGACATATTCAAAAAAAGTGAAATATTGCAACAAAAAACAGATATTGACTACGATGAATGTCTGTCATGCCAATAGCGGCCTTACTCAAAAAAGTAGAGAGAAAGTTAAGCAAATGGGTAAATAGACTTCTTGCATAACCATATAACGCACTTTTATTGGGAATAGAAACGAAAAAACTTACTTGACAAACTCCGCCAGCCCTCTTATCATAAAATTGAAGCTATTTATTTATCTTCTCTGTACAGATTAAATGACAAAAAAACTCACGTATCTGGCTTCTCATGTTTAATTTTTTGCACTATGTGCACCTTATGTCTTTATCAAACTTCTACCTACATAAGCTGAAACGCTCTTATAAAGCGTTTAAAACATAAAAAAACGCAAACTTAAAAAATGGATAGTGAATAACTAGCTACCCTAGGGTTTCTTTTGCCTTTTTTTTCATTTGGTAAATTTCTTAATATTTATGGCTAAACGACAACCGTCATCCCGCTGCTTGTTAGCGGGATCTCTTGTTAGCGGCTGAGATACTGCGGCGGTATGACGTAGATTGCTGTCATTCCGCTACTAGTTAGCGCCGCAGCGGTATGGTGTAGGAAAATTAGCTATATAGCTAACTTGTACCACGCGTTAAAGCTTTTAAACAGGTCTTGGTTTACTTACTCCATTATTTTCTTTATTATCAGATATCATTTTAAATAATATGGAGGAGCAAATTGTCAGCAATTGCCATTATTGATTTTGGTTCACAGTTTACACAGCTTATCGCAAGACAAGTAAGAGGAATGGGCGTTTATTGTGAGATATTTCCAAGCAACATCAGTTTTGAAACAATATCAAAATTCAATGGGTTTATTCTCTCTGGAGGACCACAATCTGTAAATGATGATTGTTCTGAAACAAGTAGAGTAGTACATGAAATTATAAAACTTAATGAGGCAACAAGCGTTCCTATACTTGGAATATGCTATGGACAGCAACTCATTTGTCATTATTTTGGAGCAAAAGTAAAAGAGAGTTTCAAACAGGAGTTTGGTAGAACTAAAATCAAGATACTAAAAGAATCCCCCATTGTAAAGGATACCTGGGATGTTAATTCTGAAGTGGATGTATTAATGAACCATGCGGACAGTGTTGATACTATACCACAGGGATTTACTGTTATCGCATCAGGTGTGATAAATCAAACAATTGCAATGATTGTTAACGAACAGCGAAAGATTTACTGTACTCAATTCCATCCTGAAGTGAGGCCCACAACAAATGGCAGTAAATTGCTCTCTAACTTCTTGGATATTGCAAATTGCGAAAGAGACTGGACAATGAAGTCGTTTATTGAGGAGCAAAAGGAAAAAATCAAAAATGTAGTAGGAGAGAAAAAAGTAATCGCTGCAGTAAGTGGTGGGGTTGATTCAAGTGTTACAGCGGCTCTCACATATAAAGCTATAGGAAAACAATTAAACTGTATTTTTATCGATACTGGGTTGTTACGCAAGAACCAGACCATTGCTATGTTGAAAGAGATTCCGATAAACTACGTTGATAAATCAAATTTATTTTTGAGTAGATTGAAGGGAATAACTGATCCAGAAGAAAAACGAAAAATTATCGGTAACACTTTTATTGAAGTGTTTGAAGAAGAAGCAAAAAAAATAGGTGATGTGGATTTTTTGATGCAAGGTACCATCTACTCTGATGTAGTTGAGTCAGGGCATGCCTCAGACAACACTAGTACAATTAAGTCTCACCATAATGTTGGTGGGTTGCCAGAAAAGATGAATCTGAAGTTAGTGGAGCCTTTACGTTACCTCTTTAAAGATGAGGTAAGGCTACTTGGAAAGGAAATTGGGCTTTCAGACGAGATAATATTTCAACATCCATTTCCTGGACCCGGACTTGCAGTGAGGATTATAAGTGAAGTCGATAAAGAAAAGGTGCAAATATTGCAAGAAGTAGATGAAATATATATTAATACGATGAAAAATTACGATCTATATGATAAGATATGGCAAGCTTTTGCTGTATTATTACCAATAAAAACTGTAGGCGTTATGGGAGATGGTCGTACGTATGGATATGTTTGTGCTTTAAGGGCTGTAACATCATCTGATGGTATGACAGCTGATGCATTTCCATTTGAAAATAAGGATCAACACTTGCTAGTATTTTGGGATTTTTTACAGAATGTTGGCAGTATAATTGTTAATAATGTTCCCGGAGTAAATAGAGTTGTTTATGATATCACTTCTAAACCACCCGCAACTATTGAGTGGGAGTAAATCAAAAAGATCCCGCTGCTTGTTAGCTGGATCTAGAGATACCGCGAATGAATCCCGGTATGACGGTTAATTTTCTTTATTTTGCTTATAATTTCCACAAGCAGTGCAAACATAAATGAAGAATACAAATATCCTTTTGGTAATTCTATATGAAATCCATGAAGTATGAGGTACACACCGACAAGTAAAATAAATAAAATGGCGATTATTTTTAACCCTGGGTTAGATTTGATTAACTGGGCGGTATAACTTGATAAAAACAGCATTGCTAGCATGGAAAATGTAAATGCTGTAGCAATTATTACCATGTTATAAGTTAGTGCTATAGCAGTTAATATCGAATCAACCGAAAAAACTAAATCTATTAATATAATTTGTAGCACAACTAAAAAAAATTTTGATTTAACGTTTGCTTTCTTTTTATTTTTCTTACATACAAAGATGTCATCCCGTAACTCCATAGAGCTCTTAACAATAAGGAATAATCCCCCTGCGATCATAAGTAAATCCCTTGCTGATGCAGTGTGAAATATAGGTTTTTGCATTGACAATATAGATGATGTAAAAAATAGTATTACAAAACGCATTAATAGTGCTAATCCAAGGCCCATAAGGCGCACTCTTTCTCTCAGCGCATTTGGTACCTTATCTATTGCTAGAGAAATAAAGATTAAATTGTCTACACTAAGTATAGTTTCAAGTAGTGTAAGTGTCAGTAAAGTCCAAGCATCAGTTAGCATTTTTGTTTCAAATTCGGTTCTTCTTACTCTACAATAGATGTGTAAAAATTAAGTGACTTCACTCAGAAGTTTTATAGCAGTTCTCCAGAAAAACAGGATATATAAAGTTCAGCAGCTTCTTCTATTTTCGTTTTTGAGCAAAATCAATAATAAGAGAGTTTCTTATTTTCATGCACGCAAATAAGATAAAGCCTTATTTTCATTTTTGACTTTATTTGAAAATAATATATACTATAAAAATAGTGTGCTAGGTTGAATGAATGTATATTAAAGGATCACCATCAGGCAAAGTATTCGCTGGTTATCAGGCATTTATACCAAGCCCCTTGCCACCAAAATTTGAATGGGACAATGATTTAGTTAATAGTCTTTAAACCCTTACTTTACTATAAGGAAAGTGGTTGAAAACTTAGGTGTCGTATTTACAACAGCCCAAAGAGCAATCGTAAAGCTTGAAGATTTAGGCATCGTTTCACAAACTTCTCAAGGAAAGAGAGATCGGGTTTATTGTGCAACTGATATTTTGAATATTCTAGAAGAACCAACTAAGATTACAGAGAACTTCGATAGCACATTGTAGCTATTGTGATGAATAAATTCAGCAAACAGCAAGCTTAAAGAGTCTGATCCAATGGACATGCTGAACAAAAAGTAAGGAGCTCCTTTTGGAGGATTATATTAACTTATTAATTAATTGCTTGACTTTTAGCAGGATTTATTATATTATTTATTAATGAGCAATGCAATCAAACCAAGGAGGATAGCATGATAAATAATTTGGATTCAATAATTCTTGGAATAAAAGATGGTGAAAAGGCGATTGAAGATTTAAGGGTTGTTCTTAAAAAAAGAAAAGAAGAAGTTATTACTACACAGACATTTAATTACGCTTTACGATGCCCAAAAACTACAAAGGAAGCGATAGTACACGAAATTCTGCTTCATTTTATACAAAATCCTGGCGAGCAATCACTAGAACAAGTGATACAATGCTTAGATAGAGCAATACAATCTGGGATATATGCAAAAAACAACCCAATAAGAAATCTAGATGAAGAATTTCGTACTCATATAAACTTTAAAGATGAAGAGGGAAATACATTACTACATCATGCAGTTATAGGTAATAAAACTGAAGAAATAATCACCCTTCTTGTTACATATAGTGCAAATCCTTTGATACAAAACGCGGATAATAAAATTCCTTTAGATTTAGCTCAAGGAGAAACAAAAGAAGTGCTTATTAAAAGTATGAAAAAACAAGCTAATACGAAAAAAGAAAGCGCTATGGTAGGCAGTTTGGTGCCTGGCGTAATAATTGGTGGTTTTCTTGGTGTTGTACTTGGAGCTGGTGTGTGTGTTGCAGTAAGTCTTTCTGGTGGTATGATACTAGGTGTAATGATAGCATCTTCTCTTGTTGCTAGTATAGCTATTGGACTGGCCATGTATTTTTTGAGTCAAGACTATGAACAGGCTAAAGCGATAGAAAAAACTATTAGCACTGTTAGCTCTGAAATATCTGTTGATGATACAACTGCCGCTAATAAAAATAATAAAGAAGGGCCACAACTTACATATAGCTGACCCAAGCAACACGTCATACCGCGATTCATTCGCGGTATAGATTCCGCTAACTAGTAGCGGAATGACGAATGTGTCGTTTTTCAAATTGTCGTAAGTCACTTTAGCTATAATACACACAAGGAGGGTGTCATCCCAGCGCCCCTATGATGTCATCCCAGTGCTTGACACTGGGATCCAGAAAAGTTTGCTTGTAAACTAGCATGGAAAGTAGCTGATCTTACACTAAATGAATGTTTTTGATGAGGTTGCATAGAAGCTGGATTCCAGCGTCACGCGCTGGAATGACAACTGCGTTTTTTGTTTTTTTGTCATCAAATACTCCTACTCTTTATGTCATCCAAGTGTCCTGACTACTTGGATCCAAGAAATTTAATTGTTTTAAATTTTTCCCTCTATACACCTATTTAAAATTTATGTTATCCACATGTGCAATATAATCTATAATAACGTTTATCAATACAATATATTAAAAAATATTATGAGCTTCGTAAAAGAAAAAAATACCCCTGTGATGGAGCAGTATTTGAACCTGAAAGCTCAATACAAAGATCATCTGCTATTTTATAGGCTAGGAGATTTTTATGAATTGTTTTTCGATGATGCTATTAAAGCTGCGAAATTGCTGAATATAGTGCTCACTAAGAGAGGTAATTCGTGTGGGCAAGAAATACCAATGTGTGGAGTGCCAGCACACAGTAGTGAATCTTACCTACACAAGCTAATAGATTTAGGATTCAAAGTAGCAATCTGTGACCAATTAGAAACTGCTGATGAAGCAAAAAAGAGGGGCTATAAATCCATAGTAAAACGTGATGTAGTGCGAGTTGTAACTCCAGGTACAATTATAGAAGATTCACTACTGGAGGATAAAAGCAATAATTATCTCGCGTCCATAGTTGAACAAAATGACGAATATGCTATTAGTTGGCTTGAATTATCGACGGGAAAATTTTTTCACACTTTAACGAGTTTGAAAGCTCTAGATAGTGATTTATTGCGTATATCACCAAGAGAATTATTAATTTCTGAAAAATTCACTGAGGATGAAAAAATTAGATCGATTTTAAAAAATTATAAAATATCAATTACGCAACACGCACAGAGTTTTTTTGAGTATAGTAAATCTCACAGAACGTTATGCGAGTTTTATAAAATCAGGGAACTTGGGAGTATAGGAAATTTCAGCAAAGTAGAAATCATGGCGTGTGGTGCACTGCTTGAATATGTCAGAGTAACGCAAAGGGGCTCCATTCCAAGGCTTGAATTCCCAAAAACCTATAAGCAACAAAATTTCATGCTTATTGATGCTTCAGCAAGGAGAAATCTTGAGTTGTTTTCAACTCAATTTGGTGAAAAGAAAGGTTCACTAATTTCAGTTATTGATCATACAGTTACAGCTTCTGGTGGACGCCTGCTCAAACAAATGCTCGCTTCACCCCTTGCTTGCTCCAAGGCAATCAATTTGAGGCTCAGCACCGCTCAATTTTTTGTAAATAATCATGAGCCACGCAGAAAAATACGAGAGATATTATCTAACATTCCAGATATTGAGAGGTCTTTATCGCGCTTAATACTAGGGCGTGGTTCACCAAAGGATATGAACCTATTGAAAATAGGCCTAGGAAAGACTTTAGAGTTGTCTGAGTTTCTGTCTACCTTGCATAATTATTGTTTAAGTGAAAAATCAGAAATTAACTCTCAGATGTCATTCCAGTGCTTGACCGGAGAAAAGGAACCAGTGTCTACTACTCAGGTGATAAGTAGTGACGAGAGTGAACTCAGCACAATACATAAGAGCCTTGGTAATCATAAAGACCTATTTGAACTGCTAAATAGTTCTATACTTGATAATAATCTCAGTTCCGTGAAAGAGGGAGGGTTTATCTACCCAAAATACAACTCAGAATTATCTGAGTTATCTTATATATTGAACAACAGTAACAAGTTGGTAACTAAGCTCCGTGAATCTTATCGCGACCTAACTGGCATTGCCGCACTCAAAATATTGCACAACAATATACTCGGTTATTACGTTGAAGTATCAGCAAATCACAAAATAACTTCGGATATATTTATTCATAGGCAAAGCTTAGCAAATAGCATGCGCTACACTACTAATGAATTGAAAGAACTAGAAAATAAAATTCTTACGGCACGTGATGCTGCAATCGGCTTAGAAATGAAAATTTTTAGTGAACTGTGTAGTGAAGTTGCTAAAGAGTCTGAAAAAATTGCTCTTGCTGCAAATGCTTTGGCAAAACTTGATATTAGAACCGCGTTTGCAGAGCTTGCAGTGCAAAATAATTACGTAAAACCCATTATTGATGACAGCAAAGAGTTCAATATCTGTAGCGGAAGACATCCAGTGGTTGAAGTTAACGATAAATTCATTGCAAATAGCATCAATTTAGCTGGTATACATCTAATTACTGGTCCTAATATGGCTGGAAAAAGCACTTTCTTGAGGCAAAACGCTCTCATTGCAATTTTAGCTCACATGGGGTCATTTGTGCCAGCAGAGAGTGTACATATTGGAGTGATTGACAAGATATTCAGCAGGGTTGGCGCAACGGATAATATAACAGCTGGTTATTCTACCTTCATGGTAGAGATGATCGAAACAGCAACGATAGTAAATCAGGCAACGGACCGTTCCTTGGTGATACTTGATGAAATTGGTAGGGGCACAGGGGTGTATGATGGATTATCTATTGCACAGGCGGTGATTGAACATATTCACAATGTAAATAAGTGCCGCGCCATTTTTGCAACTCATTATCATGAATTAACTAAAGTAAGCAAATACTTGAAGAACGTGAAATGTTTTTGTGTAAAAATAAGAGAGTGGAACGGAGAGGTTATCTTTCTACATGAAGTAATTGAAGGCATTGCAGATGAGTCATATGGAATACATGTAGCAAAACTTGCTGGTTTTCCTGATTCTGTTTTAAATAGAGCAAGTGAGGTATTTGAGGAGCTGAAGGCTTGAATCATTATTATAAGTGAAGAATTACCTATACAATCGTGGTAGTAGCTATAGAAACGAAAAACTTACTTGACACCCTTCGCCAGCACCTTTATCATGATAGTGAAGCTATTGTATTTGCTTTCGCCAATCTGCAGATTAAAAGGTAAGGATTACTTAATGTATCGGCGTCTTATGTTCAATTTTTTGCAGTATATAGATACTGTATGTCTTTACAAAACTTCATCTACATCTAGATTTTTATCTAAATAAGCTGAACGCGCTTATAAAGCGTTACAAGACATCAAAAAATGCCAATACTCGACAGAGATAGTAAAAGACTAGCTAACTCGGGGATTCTTTGTCTTTTTTTCTGCTTAGTAAATTTCTTAAACATTTGCAGCGTGAGTTAGTTGCAATTAAAAGCGGCTGAATCTCGCTTGTCAAGCGTTTAAAACATAAAAAACGCCAATATTTTAAAGCGGATAATAACCCCAGGGCTTCTTTTGCCTTTTTTTCATTTGGTAAATTTCTTAATGTTTGTGGCTAACATGAACAAACATTTGAGAGTAACTTCCGCTAGTAGGGTGTCATCCTAGTGTCTGGGCACTGGGATGACAAAAAAAGGAGGCTACTCGGATGACAGCTAGCCTGACAACCGTCATCCCGCTGCTTGTTAGCGGGATCTCTTGTTAGCGCCGCGGCGGTATGACGTAGAATTTTACACTCACCAATTCAGTGTCCAATCTGGATTCCAGACTGGAATGACACCCTTTTGGATGGAAACCAGTGTCAGGACACTGGGATGACAAGAAAGAGGCTACTTGGATGATACCTATAGCCCTGTCATTCCAGCGCGTGACGCTTGAATCTAGTTCTTATTATATATCCAGAGATTTACTATATTAGTAATATCAAACTAGATCAATTCTTGCTACTTCAATTTTTCTTTCAGTTAATTCCTGCCTGGCACGTTAAGTCTAGCCTTTTATAAATGAACCAGAATTATAATTTATCTTTCAAAAATCTCAAATGTAATAAATTTATGTTTTAAAGGATTTGATATATCAAATTTTATTGTATTTACTTTCTCATCAAAAACTATAGTATTCTCATCTATGTGATATCTGTCTATTTGATATGCTAGTGAAAATGCGTCAAGCTTATCAGAAGTTGGAGGAGATTTATATACCACTACATTTAAAGTTTCTAAGTCTAAGTTCACTCTAACAGTCACAACACCTTGTTCAAACGAACTTTCAAACAAACCTTGAATAGATTCACCATGCATACATGGCGGGTCCATTCTTACAGCAGATATACATCGATTATATATTGCATCCCCTGAACCGTTGTGCATGCACATCGTAAAATCTTTACTTCCTTGAAAAAGGTCTATAAAATCTACCATAACACTTCACCACTACATAACAAACACTTTATAATATTATAAGTAACTAGCAAGCTCCATTACTAATTTCGTAGTGACTCTAATTGCAAAATTTAATATAAGTAGTAAAGTAGAACCACTGAATAAAAAACATATGTTAATTAATACAACGTCGGAGCTGGAGGACATATGTGAGGGGTTGATAGCAAAAAAGCCAAAATTTATAGCAGTTGACACGGAGTTCATTAGAAATAATTTAATCTACTACCCAAAATTATCGTTAATTCAAATTTCTTACGGAGAGAAGAGTTTTATTGTAGACGCATTAGTGCCAGAAATTGATTTATCATTCATTAAGAAAATAATGCTAAATCAGGGGATAACCAAAGTGTTTCATAGCTGCCGGCAGGATATAGAATCCTTACTCACTGTATTTAAATGTATTCCCACTCCCATTTTTGATACCCAAGTTGCTGCTATGTTTTGTCATTATTATCATGACTTTATTGGTTACTCAAAAGTAGTGGAGCAATATCAAGGAATAGCACTGGATAAAATTAAAGCTAAAAATTCAGATTGGTTAAGGCGTCCGTTGTCCGAAGATCAGTTAGATTATGCAGTAAACGACGTGGTACACCTATATGACCTATACCAAATATTGTGCAATAAACTTGAAGAAAATAATAGGATGGGTTGGTTTCAAGAAGAGATGGAATCAATAGTTGATATAAATAAGTATTTACATAGCCCAAAAGATGCATGGAAGAGGATTAAATTTAATTATGAAGTAAATCCAAGATTGATACTAACTGTTAAAGCAGTTAGTGAGTGGCAAGAAACCTTAGCACAGCGCTATAATATGAACCGTAATAAAATAATCAATAATGCTGTAATAGCTGATTTTATTGAAAAAAATGTAGAGCATGTTGATGAGATTTTAGATGATCTCAAGAGGAATACAAAAAATATAAAAGATGCGGATTTACTAGAGTTTGTGAATATTTTTAATGAAAATGAGAGAAATTGGATGCAGCAAAACAACACCTTATCGAGTAATTATGATAAATCTGTACTTGATATACTCTCAATTATTTTAGATAGTAAATGTAAAGAAAGTAACATATCAAGGAAATTAGTTTCTTCAAAAGATGAGTTAACCGGGTCAATATCTAGACAGACAGATAAATTATTCAAGGGATGGAGATATGATTTTTTTGGCAGGTCAGTTGAATCATTTTTGAACACAAGCTCAAAATTTGAGATTTCAGCAGTGAAATCCGCAAATAATATAACCAAAATTCAGAGTAATTTAGTGGAGAATAACTGTTGCTAAAGTAATTTAGATTTATCGACAATCGTCATCCCGCTACGTGTTAGTGGCTAAGAGATACCGCGGCGGTATGACGGTTAAGTAGGGTGTCATCCCAGTGCCTTGACTACTTCGATCCAGGAAAATTGATTGTAAACGAGCAAACATTTTCGATAAAATTACCAAAAAGCTAGATCCCAGACTGGGATGACACCACCTACAAATTGCAATGTTCGTATAGTTATGTGCTTGACACTGGGATCTAGAAAATCTAGTTAATATATATAGAGAAACCTTAGCTATAGTTTCAAAAGAAGTCGAATGTATTTTGTTATATGATTATAAGTCTAACAGGCGGAATTGGGGTAGGAAAGAGCTTTGTAGCTAATTGCTTTCAAGAGTTTGGTGCTGTTGTATTTGATGCTGATTCTGTTGTACACCAACTTTATAAAGTGGATAAAAGCATAATAAGTTATGCAGAGAAAAATTTTCCTGGAGTGGTAGTAAATGGTGAAATAGATAGAACAGTACTGTCTAAATATTTCTTAGCCTACGATGAAAATTGGAAACAATTTCAATCTTTGGTTCACTCTGCTGTGCTGCGTGAATTAGAATTTTTTATTGCCAAGGAAAAAAAGATCGATAGAAAACTTTTAGTTTTAGATGTGCCACTTCTATTAGAAACAAAATTTTATTTATATTGCGACCTTATTGTTTTTGTTCATGCAGATAGCGTTGTGCAAGCTCAAAGACTTAACGAACGCAACATAGATAAAGAAAAGCTTAATCTAATCTCCGATGTTCAGTTATCTATTGAGGAGAAAAGGAAGATGAGTGACTTTATTATCGATACCAGTGTAAGCAAAGAGTATGTTTTTTCTCAAGTAAAAGATATAGTGGATTCATTAAACCTAAACACGTAGCTCTACGTCATACCGCCGCGGTATCTCTAGATCCCGCTAACAAGCAGCGGGATGACGGTTGTCAGGATCCCAGCAGCCTCCCTCCCCTGTCATCCAAGTAGCCCCCTATGGTGTCATCCCAGTGCCCAGACACTGGGATCCAGGAAAATTGATTGTGCACTATAGCAACATTTTTGATCAAAAACTGGATTCCAGTGGGCTTTGTTGCATCGCTACTTATGAAAGGCTAACTATAGTTAGGATTATAAGCAACCTATTGAAAATCTTGTTTTTTTGCAATCAATCTGATCAAATTTAAGAATAGTAATTTGTTATTTATATTAATAAATTTAATTCTATTGAAAATAGCTAAAGCATTGAAATTCTTGAATTTTAGCCGGATTGGTAAATGGTAGTGAAATTTCTTTTACTCAAATTTAGGTATTCATTGACCGTTCTTGTTATAAATACCAGAATAATAAGCTAATGATATTCCCTATCTTTTTTATCTTTAATCCATCATAGCTAGCGATGCAACAAAGCCATTCCAGTGTCAAGCACTGGAATGACACCCTTCCGATGGGAACTGCTCTCAAACTACAACAGCATGAGTAGCTATAGAAGCTTTAATGATACAAGAAAAAATAAACAGCTATCATTTTTTTAGTAATTAAGTAAAATAGAGTGAAAGATTGCGAGGAAGTTTTGAAAAATAAGATAAAAAAGATAGTAATTTCAGGAAAGGAAGTGTGGCCAATCATCGAGGGCGGCAAAGGCATTGCAGTTAGTGATGGAAGATCAAGCGGAGCATTTGCTGCAGCAGATGCTGTGGGTACATTTTCTGGTGCAAATGCTAAGCTTATTGATGATAATGGCAAGTTAGTGCCACTAATTTATAAAGGCAAAACAAGAAATGAAAAGCATAGTGAATTGATTGAGTATAGTATTGAAGCTGGAATTAGTCAGGCAAGAATAGCAAATGAAATATCAAAAGGTCATGGAAGAATACACATGAATGTACTTTGGGAGATGGGAGCAGCAGAACGCGTGCTTCATGGCATATTAGAAGGAGCGAAAGGTTTGATTCATGGTATTACCTGCGGTGCTGGTATGCCTTATAGGCTTGGAGAAATTGCAGCTAAATATCAGGTTTATTATTACCCTATTATCTCATCGGTGCGTGCTTTTAAAGCATTATGGAAGCGTGCTTACCAAAGAATATCTTCCTATTTGCTTGGTGGAGTAGTGTATGAAGATCCATGGCTTGCTGGAGGGCACAATGGACTCAGTAACAGTGAAGATCCAGAGCTACCACAGGCTCCATTTGAAAGAGTTGCAGAGCTTAGATCTTTCATGAACGAGATCGGTCTTTCAGAAACACCAATTGTTATGGCAGGAGGAGTGTGGCATTTGAAAGATTGGGAACATTGGTTTAACAATCTGCAAATTGGACCAATAGCTTTTCAGTTTGGCACTCGTCCACTTTTGACGAAAGAAAGCCCAATTTCTGCAGAGTGGAAAAAGAAGCTACTCACTTTAGAAGAAGGTGATGTATTTTTAAATAAATTCAGTCCAACAGGGTTTTACTCATCTGCAGTAAAAAATAACTTCATACGTGAATTGCAGGAACGGAATTCACGTCAAATAAAGTTTTCAGAAAATGCTAGCGAAGAATTTAATAATGAATTTGCAATGGGTAGCAGAGGTAGAAAGATCTACCTTACTGCAAAAGACAAAGAACTGGCAAATACATGGACTAAAGCAGGGTACACAGAAGCAATGAAAACCCCAGATTCAACTGTTATTTTTGTGACGCCAGATAAATTTAAACAAATAAGAGAAGATCAAATCAATTGTATGGGATGTTTGAGCCATTGTTTGTTTAGCAATTGGAAAGATCATGGTGACCATTCAACAGGACGAAAGCCAGATCCGCGTAGTTTTTGCATACAAAAAACACTGCAAAACGTTATACACGATGGTGATATTGAGAACGAACTCATGTTTTCCGGGCACAATGTGTACAAATTTAAGCAAGATCCATTTTATGAGAATGGCTACGTACCGGCAGTAAAAGAACTGGTGGAAAGGATATTGACTGGGTATTGAGTCAGTGACCTTACCCAGAAAAAGTGGAGAGAAAGTTTGGAATGTTTTTTACAAAAAGAATGATGCATCAAATTGTTCTGGAATGCAATAGTTAATAGTGACGTTGTTTGTTATAAAAAATTTCTATGTATTCAAATATTGCAGTTCTAGTTTGTTGAGCAGAGTGTTGTGAAGTATCAATAAGTATTTCTCTTTTCAATGAGCTAAAGAAGCTTTCCACAACAGAATTGTTGTAACAACAACCTTTATGACTCATCTATATTCTTTACAGCTAAGAGATATTGATAACCTTGCGAAGTATATTGTGAACCTTTATCACTATGTAATAGTAGATTTTTG